>NZ_JBHUBS010000001.1:0-61896 GCF_042788835.1 Streptomyces sp. NPDC056883
TCGCCGCACTGCCGGGTCACCCGAGTACGTCCAGTACGCGGGAGACCCGGCAGCGCGGCGAGGCACGGCACCGGACGACGCGGGCCTGACCGGCAAGATCCGAAAGAGACGGCCCAGGGGCCCGCACCCCCTCACCCCGCCCCTTCCACCCTGGAGCATTCCGTGACGCTGCTGACGACCTGGCCGGAGAGCGGCCCCGAGACCGTCGTGCGCCGCACCGCCGACCCCGCCGAGATCACCGCCGCACTGGCGCCGCTCGGGGTCCGCTACGAACAGTGGCCGGTGCGCGACGACATTCCGGCGGACGCCGACAGCGACGCCGTCTTCGCGGCCTACCGGGCCGAGATAGACCGGCTGACCGGGGAGGAGGGTTTCGCCACCGTCGACGTGGTCGCCCTGCACCCCGATGACGACGACCCCGGCTTCGCCGAGAAGGCGAAGGCCGCGCGGGAGAAGTTCCTCGAGGAACACACGCACGATGACGACGACGAGGTGCGCTTCTTCGTCGCCGGTTCGGGCATCTTCTACCTGCACGTGGCCGGCGAGGTCCACGCGGTGCTGTGCGAGCGGGGCGACCTGCTCGGTGTGCCGAAGGGGACCACGCACTGGTTCGACATGGGCACCAGGCCGGCCTTCACCGCGATCCGCTTCTTCCACGAGGAGGACGGCTGGATCGGCACCTTCACCGGCAGCCGAATCGCCCGGCGCTTCCCCGACTTCGACACGATCACGGCGGGGGGCGCGGCGTGAGCCGTGCCGTGGACGCCGTGGACGCCGTGGGCTTCGTGGACGCGGTCGTCCTGGACATCGAGGGAACCACGAGCGCCACCGGCTTCGTCGTCGACGTGCTCTACCCCTACGCCCGGGAGCGGTTCGCGGACCTGATCGCCGAGCGGTCCGCAGAACCGGAGGTGGCCCAGGCCCTCGCCCGGGTACGGACGGAGCTGGGCGAGCCGGACGCGGACCCGGCACGGATCGTACGGGCGCTCAACACCTGGCTGGACGAGGACCGCAAGGTGACCCCGCTGAAAACCCTTCAGGGCGTGCTGTGGGCCGAGGGGTTCGCGCGGGGTGAGCTCGTCTCGCACTTCTACGCGGACGTGGTGCCCGCGCTGCGACGCTGGCACGCGGCGGGCACCGCCCTGTACGTGTACTCGTCCGGATCGGTCGCCGCGCAGCGGGCGTGGTTCGGGCACAGCGCGGAGGGAGATCTGCGCGACCTCGTCAGCGGCTGGTACGACACGGAGAACGCGGGCCCCAAGCAGGAGGCCGGGTCCTTCCGGGCGATCGCCGCGGACACCGGGATCTCCCCGGACCGGCTGCTGTTCCTCTCCGACCGTGTGGGCGAGCTGGACGCCGCCCGGGCGGCGGGATGGCGGGCGGTGGGTGTGCGGCGGCCGGGGGAGCCGTACTACGAGCAGGGTCTGGAAGGTCACATCGAGGCCCGGACCTTCGAGGACATCGGTGGAGTGGGGAGCGGAGCATGACGACGGTGACCGACCTGGAACAGGCGGGGACGGTACTCGCGGCGGAGGCGGCCCGCTTCGCCTCCTTCGGCTGGATGCGCGGCACCTCCGGCAACCTCTCGGTGCTCCTCACTCGCGAGCCGTTCCGGCTCGCCGTCACGGCCAGTGGTCACGACAAGGGTGAACTGGCATCCCAGGACGTGGTGTTGGTGGACGAACAGGGTGCGGCGGTGAGCGGTGGCAGGCCCTCCGCCGAAGCGGAGCTGCACGCACGCGTGGCCCGCCTCACGGGGGCGAACGCCGTCGTGCACGTGCACACCGTCGCCTCGGTGCTCATGGGGCGCAGGCAGCCGGGCGGCATCGTCCTGAAGGACCTGGAGATGCTCAAGGGCCTGGGCCACCCGGCGGAAGGCGAGGAGGTCGTCCTGCCCGTGATCGCCAACAGCCAGGACATGCGGGTGCTCGGAGACCGCCTGGAGGCGGCCCGCGACCCCCGGATGCCGGCGGTGGTCGTGGCGGGGCACGGGCTGTACGCGTGGGGCGACTCGCCCCGACAGGCCCGCCACCACACCGAGATCGTGGAATGGCTCCTGGAACTGGAGTTGGCGACGGTCTGACAGGTCACGAGGAGTCCGCAGCGCCAGGTCCCAGGGCGCTCCCCGCGCGGGGAGCGCCCTCGAGGTCGTGCCGTGTCAGGCCAGGTGATCCGAGGGGAGCTCGCCCGCCGAGACCTCCAGTACGCCGCGCTCGGTGACCAGGGCCGTCACCAGAGTGCCCGGGGTCACGTCGAAGGCCGGGTTGTGGCCGCGGGAGCCGGCCGGTGCGGTGCGGATGCCTCCCCACTCCAACACCTCGTCCTCGCCGCGCAGTTCGATGGTGATGTCCTCGCCGCTCGCGGTCGCCAGGTCCACCGTCGTGGTGGGCGCCGCCACGATGAACGGGATGCCCGCGTGAGCGCACGCCAGGGCGATGCCCACCGTGCCCACCTTGTTCGCGGTGTCGCCGTTCGCGGCGATCCGGTCGGCGCCCACCACCGCGGCGTCCACCTCTCCCCGCAGGATGGTTCCGGCTGCCGCGCCGTCGGCCTGGACGTAGTGCGCGATGCCCTCCTCGGCCAGCTCCCAGGCGGTCAGCCGCGATCCCTGGAGCAGCGGCCGCGTTTCGTCGGCGTACACCGTCTCCAGCCGTCCGCGGGCGTGTAGTTCACGGATCACGCCGAGCGCCGTGCCCCAGCCGGCCGTGGCGAGCGCGCCGGTGTTGCAATGCGTCAGGATGCGCAGCGGGCGGTCCACGTCGAGCCGCTTCTGCAGCCAGTCCGCGCCGTGCGCGCCCAAGGCGTGGTTGGCCTCCACGTCCTCGCGCTGCACGGCCACGGCCTCGGCCAGGACGGCGGTCACGCCCTCGTCCAGCTTCGCCAGCACCCGGTCCACGGACACGGCCAGGTTGACCGCGGTCGGCCGGGCCTCCCGGATCCGGGCGACCTCGGCGCGTATCCGCGTACGGTCCCAGCCTTCGCGCTCGCCCTGCAGCAGCGCGATGGCCACGCCGTAGGCTCCGGCCGCGCCGATCGCGGGGGCTCCGCGCACCACGAGGCGCCGGATCGCGTCCACCAGGGCGTCCACGTCGGCGACGCGCAGCACCTCCTTGCGGTGCGGCAGAGCGGTCTGGTCGATCAGCGCGAGGGCGTCTCCGGCCCACTCGACGGCACGCAGTTCCCGGGTCATGGCAGAGCACTCCAAAGGCTTGGGGGAGGAAGGGGGAGGGGTGCGCGTCACCGTACAGGAGCCGTGGGAACCAGAGTTCGAGACGGCGGACCGGTCTCCCGCGCACCGGTGTTACGCTCCTGGCCTCAACGATCTGTTGCACGGTGGTAGTCCGAGAGGGGAGCGCACATGCTGTTGACGTTGCGCCGCTACCTCGACTACGGCCGGTGCGCCAGCGACGCCTGTCGCGGCTGAGCGCTCCTTCGCTGACGCCTGACCCCGGACGGGCCCTTTCTCGACCCGTCTGATTTCACATCGATTTCATCGATGTCGCGCGCCGTTCACATTCGAGCGACCGCCGCCCGCCTCGCGCACCCCGTGCCGATGCACCCGCATCCCCGTATCCCGTATCCCCGTACGTCCGTACCTCCGTACCCCCGTACGTCCGTACCGTTTTGGAAGGTCACCTCCATGTCCCGGAGATCTCGTACCCGCGCCCTTCGACTCGCTGCCACCGTGGCGGGAGGGGCCCTGCTCGCCACCGGCTGCAACGCCGCCGCGGCGAAGAAGGAGGAGGCCGGCAAGAGCGCCGGCGGCCCGGCGTTCACGCTCGTCACCCCGGACGCGGTGGGACAGAACGAGTTCCTCAAGCTCTCCGTGGACGGCCTGAAGAAGGCGGCCACGGCGCACTCGGGCAGCTCCAAGGTGTACGAATCCACCGACGTGGCCTCCCGGCAGCAGAACGTCCAGGCCGCGGTGGACGCGAAGCCGCAGGTGATCGTCCTGGTCGGCTTCGAGTTCGCCGACCTGGTCGCCCAGCAGGCCGAGGCCCATCCGCAGCAGCGGTTCCTGGTGGTCGACGCCTGCACCAAGCAGACCTTCCCGAACGTCGATTGCGCCGTCTTCCGCGAGCACGAGGGGGTGTACCTCGCCGGCGCCGAGGCCGGACTGCTCAGCAAGAGCGGCAAGGTCGGGGCGGTGGACGTGCTCGACACGCCCCAGTTCCGGCGGTACAGCGACCCGTTCGCCGCCGGGGCGAAGAAGACCGCGCCCGCCGCCGAGGCGACCACCCGCTTCGTCGGCGGCCAGTCCCCCTTCAACGACTCGGCCCGCGCCAAGGAGCAGGCGAGCTCGCTGATCTCGGCCGGGACCGACCAGCTGATGGCCGCCGCTGCCGCGGGCAACTACGGCGTCTTCGAGGCGGCGAAGGCCAAGGGCGCCTTCGCGTACGGGGTGGACGTCAACCAGTGCGCCGCGGCGCCCGGCACCGTCGTCGACAACGTGATCAAGAAGACCGACGTCGCCGTGGAGAAGGGCATCGGGCAGGTGCTCGGCGGCAAGGGCGGCCAGATCGTCTCCTACGGACTCAAGGAGGGCGGCATCAGCCTGACCGGCCTGGAGCCGGGCGTCGCGGAGTCCCAGTGCGTCATAGCCCAGCACGCCCCGGTCCTGGACCAGGTGAAGCAGCTGCGCGACCAGATCGTCTCCGGGGAGCTGAAGGTCGATGACCCCGCCGCCAAGTAGCCCTGCCGACACGGTCGTCGAACTCACCGGAATCACCAAGCGGTTCACCGGCACGCTCGCGAACGACGCGGTCGACCTCCGGGTGCGGCGCGGCGAGATCCACGCCCTCATGGGGGAGAACGGCGCCGGAAAGTCCACGCTGATGTCGATCCTCTACGGGATGGAGCGACCGGACGCGGGCACGATCCGCATCCACGGGAGCGAGGTGGACTTCTCCGACCCGGCCGACGCGATCGCCGCCGGACTCGGCATGGTCCACCAGAGCTTCCGGCTCTTCGACTCCCTGACCGTCGCCGAGAACGTCGTCTTCCGGGCCGAGCCCCGCAGGCTCGGCCTCCTCGACCGCGCGGCCGCACGCCGGCGGGTCCGCGAACTCGCCGAGGAGCACGGGCTGCCGGTCGACCCCGACGCCCGGGTCGGCAACCTGCCCGTCGGAGTGCGGCAGCGGGTGGAGATCCTCAAGCTGCTGCACCGCGGGGCCCGGGTCCTGATCCTCGACGAGCCGACGGCCGTCCTCACGCCGGACGAGGCCGACCGGCTGTTCGCCGTCCTCAAGTCGCTTGCCGCCCAAGGGCATTCGGTGATCATCGTCACGCACAAGCTGAACGAGGTGCTGGAGGGCAGCGACAACGTCACCGTGCTGCGCGACGGCCGCGTCACCGCCCGTCTGCGTACCGCCGACACCACGGCGGCCGAGATCGCCGAGGCGATGACCGGGCGCCGGGTGGAGCTGGACCGCGTCCGTCCACCGGGGACTCCCGGCGAGGTCGTCCTGTCCGTCTCGGGGGTCCGCGGAGTGGACCTGACCGTACGGGCCGGTGAGATCGTCGGCATCGCCGGCGTCGCGGGCAACGGCCAGAGCGAGCTGATCGAGGCCCTCGCCGGGCTGCGCCCCGTCGACGCCGGCCGCGTGGAGCTCGCCGGGCAGGACATCACCCACGCGTCTGTGTCCGCACGCCGGGCGGCCGGCCTCGCCTACGTACCGGAGGACCGGGCGGCCGTGGGCACCGCGCCCGCCGCCTCCATCGCGGAGAACCTGGCGATGGGCCACCACCGGCGGTCGCTCGCCACCCGGAGGGGACTGCTGCGTCCGGCGGCCCTGCGCGCGCATGCCCGTGCGCTGATCGAACGCTACGGGATCAAGGCCCCCTCACCCGCGGCCGCGGCGGGCCAGCTGTCCGGCGGCAACCTGCAGAAACTGCTGGTGGGCAGGGAACTCGCGCACGGAGCACCGCTGTTGCTCGTGGAGCAACCCACGCGCGGCGTGGACATCGGCGCGATCCAGCAGATCCACGATCAGCTGATCGCCTACCGGGACGAAGGACACGCGGTCCTCCTGGTCTCGGCGGAACTCAGCGAGGTCCGTGGCCTGGCGGACCGGATCCTGGTGATGTACGAGGGCCGGATCTCGGCCTCCTACACCCGGGACGAGGCCGACGAACACACCCTGGGCCTGGCCCTGGCCGGAGCGGAGGCCTGACATGAGCACCTTGCCCACCCGCACCGCCCTCAGCACCCGCACTGGCCGGACCACCCGCACCGCCCTCACGTCCGCACTGCGCTCGCCCGTCCTGATCTCCGTGGCCGGCACCCTCCTCATCGGAGTGCTGCTCCTGGCAGCCACCGGGGCGGACCCGTTCACCGCGTACGGGGCCGTTCTGAGCGGCTCCCTCGGACCCGACGGGATCGGCGCCACGCTGACCACCGGCACCAGCGTCCTGGGGATGGCCCTCGCCCTGTCCGTGCCGCTCCGTGCCGGACTGATCAACCTGGGCGGCGACGGTCAGCTGGTGCTCGGCGGTCTGGCCGCCACGGTCACCGGCCTCTACGCACCCCTGCCCGCGCCGCTCACCGTCGCCGTGTCCCTGCTCGCCGGGATGGCGGCCGGAGCCGCGTACGCCGTGCTCGCCGCCGTGTGCGAGACCCGCCTCGGGGTACCGCTGCTGGTGAGCAGCCTGCTGCTGTCCTACCCGGCGGTCTCCTTCGCCTCCTATATGGCGCGCTATCCGCTGAAGGAGCCCGGCTCCAGCCTGCCGCAGACACGGAGACTGCCCGAGGGGGTGGCGCTGCCGGCGCTCGGATCGACCACGGTCACCGCCGGCCTGCTCCTCGTGCTCGCGGCGGCAGCCGTCCACTTCTTCGTGGATGCGCGCACCAGCGCCGGGTACGAGGTCCGGATGACCGGTCTGGGTCCACGGTTCGCGGCCTACGCGGGCGTGGACCGGCCGCGGCTGACCCTGCGCCTGATGGGTACCTCGGGCGCCATCGCGGGCCTGGTGGGAGCGATCGGGACGCTGAGCTTCCCGCACCGCTTCCTCGACGGCGCGCTGACCGCCCCCGGCTACACGTGGACCGGGCTGACGGCGGCGCTGCTCGCCGACGCCGCCCCGCTCGGCACCGTGCTCGCGGCGCTCTTCTTCACGGTCCTGCAGGTCGGCGGCCTGAGCATGGAGCGGGCCACCGAGGTGCCGCGCGAGCTGACGCAGGTGCTGCAGGCCCTGGTCATCGTCCTGCTCGCCTCCAGGCCACGGATGACCCGGCGGACCGGCCGGCGTACGGAGGGTGCCGACATCGACTCCGAGAACGCCACCGACTCCGAGAACGACCGCAACGCCGAGAACGGCAGCAACGCCGAGATCGAGAACGAGAACAAGAACGTGAAGGTCGCCTGATGTCCCTCGAATCCGACCTCTTCCTCTCGGTGATGCGCGCACTCACCCCGATCCTGCTCGCCGCGCTGGGCGGGGCGATCTGTGAGCGGGCCGGTGTCTTCAACATCGGTCTCGAGGGCATGATGCTGATCGGCTGCTTCAGTGCGGTCACCACGAGCTGGTTCACCGGCAGTCCGTGGCTCGGAGTGCTCGCCGCGGCGCTCGCCGCGGCCGCGTACTCCCTGATCCTGGCCGTGGGTGCGGTGACACTGCGCGGCGACGCGGTGGTGCTGGGCGTGGCCATGAACCTCCTCGCCCTCGGGCTCACCGGCTTCCTGCTGCGTACGGTCTTCGGGGTGCGGGGCACCTTCGACGACCCCGCCCTGGCCGGACTCCCGCTGATCGGCGGGCAGTCGCCGCTCGCCTACCTCTCCTGGGCCGCCGTCGGGCTCACCGCCTTCACGCTCTCCCGCCACGTGCTGGGCCTGCGGCTGCGCGGAGTCGGCGAAGCGCCCGAAGCCGCTGCGGCGCTGGGGGTGAACCCCGTGAAGTACCGCTACGGCGCCGTCCTGGCCGCCGGTACGCTCTGCGGTCTGGCGGGGGCCCAACTAGCGCTCGGAAACGTCACTTTGTTCTCCGAGAACATGACCGCCGGCCGCGGCTGGATCGCCGTGGTCGCGGTCATGCTCGGCCGTGCCGCACCCATAGGCGTACTGCTCGCGGCCTTGCTGTTCGCCGTCGCCGAAGCGGTCGGCTTCCGCCTGCAGGGCCTCGGCCTCCCGCAGCAGGCCACGGACGCCGCGCCGTACGCCGTCACGCTCGCCGCTCTCTTCCTGACCACGGCGGGCCGCCGCCGTGCCGCCCGTACCACTGGAGTTGTCGTATGACGCAGGACCTGCTGCCCCTCACCCGCATCCCGCGCACCGGCCTGCCGGCCTCCGCGCTCGTCGTCGGCGACCCGGCGCGGGCCGAAGCCGTCGCGAGCCTGCTGGAAGACGCCGTGCAGGCGTCCCATCACCGCGAATACCGTGTCTTCACCGGGAGTTGGCGCGGTCTCCCGGTGGTCGTCGCCTCGCACGGGGTCGGCGCACCCGGGGCGATCCTGCTCTTCCAGGAGCTGGCCGACGCGGGCGTGCGCACCCTCATCCGATTCGGCACGGCCGGGGCGATCCGTCCCGGGATCGCCGACGGCGACCTGGTGATCGCCGAGGCTGCGGTACGCGACGACGGGGTGACCCCGCAGCTCCTGCCGCCGGAGTATCCCGCGGTGTCCGCGCCCGAGGCGGTACTGGCGCTGGAGCGCGCGGCGCGCGAGGCGGGCGTCCCCCACCACCGGGGGATCGTCTGGACGCGCGCCGCCTTCCAGCCCGGCCTCATCCCCTTCACCGCGTACGAGAAGGCCGGTGTCGCCGCGATCGAGATGGAGCTCTCCGCGCTGCTGGTGACGGCTTCGCTGCGCGGGCTGACCGCGGGCGGCGTCCTGGTGGTGGACGGGGCGAACGCCGACGACCTCGTGGACGAGGAGACGACCGGCGGCTACGACCCGCACCGCCAGGTGGTCGCGGACGGGGTCGCGAGGGGAAGCGTCGTGGCCCTGGACGCCCTGCGGCTGCTGGCGACGTAAGCCGTCGAGAGCTCCGCAGGGCCAACGGGGCGTCCGTCAACCGGCCTTGAGGGTGCCGCCGTCGATGACGTGGTCGGCGCCGTGGATGTTGGCGGCGCGTTCGGACAGGAGGAAGACGACCAGGTCGGCGACCTCCTCGGGGGTGGTGACGCGTCCCGACGCGAGGCCGAACTGCGCGGGGATGCTCGCGAGCAGGTCGCTGTGGCTGACGCCGTAGGCGTCGGCCACCTTGCCGCCGAAACCGTTCGGGTCGGTCCACAGCGGGCTCGCGACGAAGCCGGGAGAGACCGTGTTGACGCGTACGCCGCGCGGTGCCAGTTCCTCGCTGAGCCGCTTGCCGAGTTGGTTCAGTGCCGCCTTGGCCTCGGCGTAGCCGACCGGTGAACCGGCGGGCACACGGGCGTTGATCGACGAGATGTTGACGATCGCCCCCTTGCGTTCCAGGATGCTCGGCAGCGCCGCCCGGGTCGTGCGGACCGCGCTGAACAGGTTGAGGTCGAAGATGGCTTGCCACTGCTCGTCGTCCACGTCGAGGAAGCCGCCCAGGGACAGCCCGTCCGGATCGCCCGCGCCGACGTTGTTGACCAGGAAGTCGATCCCGCCGACCGCGTCGATCGCTTCCCGGGCCACCCTCGTCGCTCCTTCGCGGGTGCTCAGGTCGACGGACACGGTGGCGGCGGCGGCCTTCTCCAGCTCGGGTGTGATGGTCCGTGCGGCGCCCACCACCCTGACGCCCTCCGCGGACAGCGCCTGGGTGATGGCGAGGCCGATGCCGCGGCCGGCGCCGGTGACGAGGGCGGTCTTTCCGCTGATTCCGAGGTCCATGACTCCACTTTCTTCGGCTGTGCGTTTTCTTGAACTACAGGTCAAAAACTAGGGCGCAAAAAATGCCCCCTCAGGGGCGTTGCAGGTCAGAGGCCTGCCAGGGCGGTGTCGATGACCCCGTGCAGCGTCGGCCCGTCGAAGGTCTTGGCCATGACGCGCAGCCCCACGATGGTGTTCAGGAGGAACTGCGCCTGCGCCCGGGCGTCGACCTCGGGGGCGACGTCTCCGTCGCGGCGGCCCTGCTCGATCCGGTCGGTGAGGAGCTGGATGGTGCGCTGCCCCATGCGGTGAACGGCAAGGGTGGCCTCCTCGTCCCGTCCGCCGAGTTCCAGCGCGGTGTTGGCGCCGAAGCAGCCGCGCCTGACCGGGCCGCCCAGGTCCGTGTCCACGAGGAGGGTGAGGTAGCCGCGGATGCATTCCTTGGTCGTGCTCGGCCGGGCGAGGAACTCCTCCGTCATCTCGGAGCCGGTGCGGCCGTAGAGCTCGAGGGCCTTGCCGAACAGCTCGCGCTTGGATCCGAAGGCGTGGTACAGGCTGCCCTTGGCCACCCCGGTGGCCTCGGCGAGGTCGGCGGGGGAGGTGCCGGCGTACCCGTTGGTCCAGAACGCCTCCATCGCCTGTGCGATGACCGCGTCCGGTTCGAAGTTCTTAGGCCTGCCCATGGCCTCACGCTATCGATTCTTGACCTATGGGTCAAGAACTCGGGGCCTTCGTGCCGCGGGCATACAATCCCAGCTTCCGGACCGAAGGAGCCAGCGCCCGTGATCGTGATAGCCCACCTCAGCGACGTCCACCTCGATGGCGGGGACCGGGCCGCCGAACGGACCCGTGTCGTCATGGAGTACCTGGAGGGGCTCCCGTACGAGCTCGACGCGGTGCTGGTGAGCGGGGACATCGCCGATCACGCCCGCCCGGAGGAGTACGAGGAGGCGCGCAAGGCCCTCGGCTCCCGCCATCCGCTGGTGGTCTGTCCCGGGAACCACGACGACCGCCCCGCCTTCCGGCGCGGCCTGCTGGGGGAGGGGCGCCCGTCCGCGGCCCCGGTCGACCAGGTGCTGCGCGGCGACGGGTTCGTCCTCGCGGTGTGCGATTCCTCCGTACCCGGCGAACACCGCGGGTACCTGGAGGACTCGACGATCGCCTGGCTGGACGGGGTGCTCACCGACACCCCGCGCGAGGTGCCCGTCCTGGTCGCCTTCCACCACCCGCCCGTCCCGCTGCACATCCCGTACGTGGACGGCATCCGGCAGTTCGGCGAGGAGCGGCTGGCGGCGGTGGCCGAACGGCACCCGCATCTGAAGGCGTTCCTGTGCGGGCACGCCCACACCGGCGCGGCGACCACCTTCGCCGGGCGGCCGCTGCTCGTTGCCCCGGGCGTGGTGTCCACGACGAGGCTCCCGTGGGAGGCGGCGTCCGGGGACAACGAGTACATCCACACGGACGAACCGCCGGCCGTGGCCTTCCACGTGATCGGCGAGGACGGCCGGCTGACGACCCACTACAGGGTGGTCGTGGCCCGCCGGTAGCCGGAACCGTCGCGGGTGCGGGTGAGGTGCCCGGCGATGACCAGGTACCGCCGCAGCGCCGCGCAGTCCTCGTGGACGGTGAGCAGCAGCTCGTTCACCTCGGGCTCCGTGTACGCGCGGTCCGCCGCGAAGAGGGTCTCGGTGAGGTGGGCGAGCAGCTGCTCGCGGCGGGCCGCCTTGCGCGGGATGGCCGCGAGGCGGCCGCCGGCGGTGAAGAGGTCGGTGACGCCGCGTCGGGTGCGCGTGCCGGTTTCCACGGTGCTTTGTGACATGCCATGGAGCTTCACCCGGCCGGCCGCCCCGCGGCAACGGATTTTCCCGCAGGGCAAAAGTGACGGTCGTTCATCTTACTGAGGGGTAGCACCTGCCAGTACCCTCCCCGTGACCGGTTCCTGCCCCCCACGGAGGAGCACGCATGCGACGCCCCGCCACGCGCACGACCACGCGCACGAGAACTGCCGTCGCCACCGCACTCATCGCCCTCGGAGCGGCCCTGCTGACCCCGGCCGCCTCGGCGGCCTCGGCAGCCGGCGCTCCGCCGCCGCCGATCGCCGCCTACGCCGACCCCGCCGACTACTGCGGACGGCAGTGCGCGGACATCCTGCCACCCGGCCAGAGCGGCAACGCCACCCTCGCCCAGATCCTCGCACACAAGGCGTTCGGCACGCTGCCCGCCCACACCTCCGACCAACTGGCGCGCTACGACTCGCTGGTGGCCGGCTATCCCGGCCTGACCGACGCCAAGGTCAACGAGTTCTTCAACGACGCCTCCTTCGGCGTCCCGGCCGACCAGGTCGAGTCCACCACGAGCCCGCGCTCCGACGTCACCATCACCCGGGACAAGAAGAGCGGCGTCCCGCACATCAAGGGCACCACCCGCTACGGGACCTCCTTCGGCGCCGGCTACGCGGCCGCCCAGGACAGGCTCTGGCAGATGGACCTCTTCCGGCACGTCGGCCGGGGCGACCTCACCCCCTTCGCGGGCGGCGCCCTCGCCAACCAGGGTCTGGAGCAGCAGTTCTGGCCGCAGGCCCCGTACTCCGAGGCGGACCTCCAGGCCCAGGTGGACCGGATCCGGACCACGGAGGGCGAGCGCGGAAGGCTCGCAATGGAGGACGCCCAGGCGTACATCGACGGCATCAACGCCTACCGCGTGCAGTCCAAGAACGGCCGCTACTTCCCCGGCGAGTACGTGCTGACCGGGCACATCAACTCGATCACCAACGCCGGTGAGATCAAGCCCTTCAAGCTCACCGACCTGATCGCCCTCGCCTCCGTCGTGGGCGGCCTGTTCGGCGGCGGCGGAGGCGGTGAAGTGCAGGCCGCGCTCTCGCTGTTGTCCGCGCAGCAGACGTACGGCCTGGAGGAGGGAACCCGCGTCTGGGAGTCCTTCCGCGAGCGCGAGGACCCGGAAGCCGTGCTCACCGTCCACGACGGCACGAGCTTCCCCTACGCGCAGAAGCCCGCCGTCCCTCAGGGCGCCGCCCTGCCCGACGCCGGTTCGGTCACCGCCGAGCAGCTCGTGTACGACCGTACGGGCTCGGCCGCCACCGCCGCCGCGGCTGCCCCGCCCAAGCTGATGAAGCAGAGCATGTCCAACGCCCTGCTCGTCTCCGGCGCGAAGACCGCGAGCGGCCACCCGGTCGCCGTCTTCGGCCCGCAGACCGGCTACCTCGCGCCCCAACTCCTCATGCTCCAGGAGCTCCAGGGCCCGGGCATCAGTGCGCGCGGCGCCTCCTTCGCCGGCGTCAGCATGTACGTACAGCTCGGCCGCGGCCAGGACTACGCCTGGAGCGCCACCTCGGCCGGCCAGGACATCACCGACACCTTCGCCGTCGAACTGTGCGAGCCCGGCGGCGGCGCCCCCACCAGGACGAGCAGCTCGTACCTCTACCGCGGCACCTGCACGCCCATGGAGAAGCTGGAACACACCAACACCTGGAAGTCGTCCGTCGCCGACCCCACCCCGGGCGGCTCCTACCGGATGCAGGTGTGGCGCACGAACTACGGCATCGTCACGCACCGCGCGACCATCGCGGGCAAGCCCGTGGCCTACACCGCACTGCGCTCCACGTACCGTCACGAAGCCGACTCGATCATCGGCTTCCAGATGTTCAACGACCCCTCCTACGTGAAGGACGCCCGCACCTTCCAGGAGGCGGCCCGGCACATCGGCTACGCCTTCAACTGGTTCTACGCCGACTCGCGCGAAGCGGCGTACTACAACAGCGGGTCGAACCCGATCCGTCCGGCAGGGGTCGACGCGGCGCTGCCCCTCCAGGGCAAGCAGCAGTACGAGTGGCAGGGCTTCGACCCGGCCGCCAACACGGCGGACTACACCCCGCCCGCCGAACATCCGCAGTCCATCGGCCAGGACTACTACATCAGTTGGAACAACAAGCAGGCCAAGGGGTACGGCGCCGCCGGCTTCGGAATGGGCTCCGTCCACCGCGGCGACCTCCTCGACCAGCGCGTCAAACCGCTCGTCGCGGCGGGCGGCGTGACCCGGGCCGCGCTCATCCAGGCCATGGCCGACGCGGCGGTCACCGACCTGCGCGCCGAGAACCTGCTGCCCGAACTGCTGGCCGTACTGCGCAGCGCACCCGTCACCGATCCGGCCGTCGCGGCCGCGATCGACAAACTCGCCGCGTGGCAGGCCGCGGGCACCGAACGCAAGGAGACCGCGCCCGGTTCCAGGACGTACGGGCACGCGGACGCCGTCCGGATCATGGACGCCTGGTGGCCGCTGCTCGTCGAGGCCGAGTTCAAGCCCGGTCTCGGGGCACCGCTCTACGACGCCCTGCGGGCCTCCCTCACCGTCGACGAGGCACCCAACGCGGGCCACGGACCCACCGGTTCGCACGCCGGCTCGGCCTTCCAGTACGGCTGGTGGAGCTACGTGGACAAGGACCTGCGCACACTGCTCGGCCGCCCGGTGTCCGGACCCCTGGCCCGGGCCTACTGCGGGAGCGGTTCGCTGCCCGCGTGCCGGGACGCGATGACGGCCACGCTCAGGCAGGCGGCGGCCGCCACCCCCGCCGCCGTGTACCCGGCGGACGGGACCTGCGCCGCCGGCAACCAGTGGTGCGCGGACGCGATCGTGCAGCGTCCGGTGGGCGGGCTGTCCCACCCGCAGATCAACTGGCAGAACCGGCCTACCTATCAGCAGGTGGTCGAGTTCCCCGCCCACCGCTGAGGCCCCTGTACACGAAGGCCCGCCGGCCCCGGAGCGTTCCGGGACCGGCGGGCCTCCTCGCGTACGGGATGTCAGGGGCCGACGGTGATCTGCTGCGCGGGGTTCGTGGTGTCGGTCACCTTGTACACGGCGTTGAAGATGGACGCGGTCGCGCTCGTCGGGCAGCCGAAGCCGCCGGTGACGGTGACGGGCACCGAGGCGTTGGTGAAGGTCAGGCTCGGCGGGGCGCCGTTCGTCCAGGTCCCGGCGACGTTCGCGGGGCCGGAGGGGGCCGCGGTGACGGTACAGACCGCCAGACCGGTGGTGTGCACGACCAGCCCGCCCGTGGGCACGGTCATGGTGGCGGTGATGGGGGAGCCGTTCTGCATCGACACCGACCAGGCGCCGCTGGTGGTGACCGTGGGGGTCACGCCCCACACGCTGGAGGTGCAGGAGCTGTACGTGGGCGGTGAGATCGGCGAGGAGACGGGGCCCGCCGGGTTGGTGTTGCCGGGGGCGGCCGGCACGGTGCCCGTGGACACCGAGACGGTACAAGTGACCGTTACCGAACCGGCTTTGAGGGTGGCCTTCCCGCTGAGGGTGGCCTTGAAGGCGTGCCCGGCCGGAGTGACGGTCGTCGACCCGGCCAGGGGTAAGGGCGTGGCGGTGGCGGAGACCGGGGCGAGGGACATGGCTCCGGCCGCGGCGGCCGCGGCGAGGGCGAGCGTGGTGGTGCGCGTACGACTCATGGCTGTGCTCCTTGGGGATCGTGGTGCTGTGGGGGAGCGGACGTGGGGGACGCGCCGGGGCGCGCAGCGGCGTACGGCTGCCAGGCGAACATCAGGCCGCCGCCGAGGATGCCGAGCAGGGTGCCGATCAGGAACCCGCCGAGGTTCGACAGGACCAGCGCGGCCGTGGCGATGAGGGTGGTGAGGACGCCGGCCAGGGCGCGCTGGGGCGGGGAGAACCAGGCGGTGAGGCCGAGCACGATCATGACGATGCCCATCAGGACGGACGGGATCCCCGCGACCCCCTGCTGGAGCATGATCTTCAAGGGCGCGAGCGGCAGGGCACAGATCTCGGCCCCGGCGAGGATGGCGCACAGCCCGCCCCAGAAGGGCCGGCCCCGCCGCCAGCGCCGCCAGCGGCTCAGAAGCATTCCTTCTTGCCCTTGCTGATGTTCATGTTCAGCCCGGAGAGCTTGAAGGTGCCCGCATTGGTGGCCCAGGCCGTCTGGTGCAGATCGGTGATGCTGACGGTGTCGGCCTGCTGGGCGAACAGGTCCTGCATGCCCACCGCGTCCGCAGGCCCCTTGTCGAGGGTGGAGGCGTCGCGGCCGATCTCGATGTTGGTGAAGACCGCGTCGCCGGAGAGCTGGGTGGCGTCCACGAAGAGGTTGCTCGCCTCGACGGGGGCCTTCTGTCCGGCGGTGAGGTTGAGCGAGATGTCCCCGATGATCGGGAGGGTGGTCACCACGGACTGGCAGAGGCTGTGGAGCTTGGCCTCCCTGATGGCGGTGACGGCCACCGGGATGAGCTCCTCGCGGGCGTTGACGTCGACGCTGCCGTACTGGGCGAAGCCCTCGCCCTCCAGGCTCTTCGCCGACACCTTGAACTGCTGGCCCGAGACGGCGAAGGAGGCGGCCAGCGCACCCTGCGCCAGGGCGATGCCGAGGCCGGCGGTCACGGCCACGGCGGGGAGGGTCAGTACGGCGAACCGGCGCCAGCGGACGCGGCCCTCGGGTGAATCAGGTGACTCGGGTAACTGCGGGGAATCTGCCATGAGATCGTCCCTTATGTTCGGCTGCGCACCGTTGTTACCGACGAGTTGAATGTAAGAGTGCCAATGGGGGTTGGCAAGGTTGCTCGGGCGTACCTTTCAGGCCGAGTCCTACTCGTCGGTTACGCCCCGGGAGACTCCGTGCGCAGCAGCCCGGCGACCTCGGCGTCCACCCGCCGGGCCATCGCCCGGGCGAACTCGGTGGCCACGACCTCGCCCGCCAGCGGACGCAGCGCCGCCACCGCCTCGGTGATGTGCTGCAGGCGCGTGGCCGAAAGCTGCTCCAACCCGTCCGTGCCGATCACGTGCGTACTGAACAGCGCGACGAACCGGTCCGCGACCGCGGCCGCCTGCGTCTGTACGAACTCCCCCGCGTCCAGCACCTCCGCGAGCGGAACCCCCGCCCGCACCAGCGTGACCGTCGCCTCCAGCAGGCGCCGGCTGCGGTGCGTGACCAGGTCCCCGTCGATCGTCACGTACCCCAACTCGGCCGCCCGCCGGGTGTCCTCGGGGGAGGCCGTCGGGCCGAACAGCTCCCGCAGCTCCGCCCGGGACATGACGACCGAGTCCTCCTGCTCCCAGTCGCGGGTCATCTCCCGCTCCAGGCCCAGCAGTTGGGACAGCCCGCCGCCCTGCTCCCAGGCCGCCAGCAGCTCGGCAATGCCGTTGACGGTGTAGCCGCGCCCCAACAGGTCGTTGATCAGGCGCAGTCGGGTGAGGTGGTCGTCGGAGTACCAGGCGATCCGCCCCTCCCGGCGCGGCGGCGGGAGGAGCCCGCGCTCCTGGTAGTAGCGCAGGTTGCGCACCTTGACCCCGGCCGCGCGGGCCACCTCGTCCCGGCGGTAGTGCCCGCCGACGGCCGCGTCTTGATCCACCTGACTGCTCACGCGGCCGAGTGTAGGACGCGGCGACGGGCCTACCGGCGGGTTAGCGCAGGACGTACGTACGGTCAGGTCACGCGCCGTGGGACTGCTCGCGCCGCTTGACCGCCCGCAGGACCACGAACTTCGGCTCGCTCGCGGCGACTTCGCTGTTGCCGAAGAGGCGCCGGAGGTGGGTGTGGTACCCCATGTGGCGGTTGGCCACCACCCACAGCTCGCCGCCCGGCCGCAGCGCCTTGCGCGACTGGGCGAACATGCGCAGCGCCGTCGCGTCGGTCGTCGCCTGGTGCGAGTGGAAGGGCGGATTGCAGAGGATCAGGTCCACGGAGCCGGGATCCAGCATGGCCACCCCGTCGCCGACGAGGAAGTCCGCCCGCTCCCGCTCGTGGGTGACGTTGGCACGGAACGTCGCCTTGGCCGAGGCGATCGCCTGGTACGACTCGTCGGTGAAGATGACCTCCGCGCGCGGGTCGGCCACCGCGACCGCCGTGCCCACGACCCCGTTGCCGCAGCCCAGGTCGACGACCCGGGCCCCGTCCGTATTGGTCGGGATGCTCTGGAGGAAGAAGCGGGTGCCGATGTCGAGGCGGTCCGCGCAGAAGATGCCCGCGTGGTTGACGACGGTCAGTCCCGCGCCCGAGCCGCCGTCCTTGTCCACGACGTAGGTCAGCGGCCAGGGTCCGGGGGTCGCCGGACGGGTCGCACCCGGGTTGCCCGGCGTGCAGAAGATCAGGCGGGCCTTCTTCTCGGCCAGGGAGGTCTTCGTCGGTCCCAGGATCTTCTCGAAGAGCCGCAGCGTGGAGGTGTGGATCTCCTTCACCATGCCGGTGCCGACGACCACGGTGCCGGCGTGCACGTGCGGGGCCACCCGGTACAGCTGGTCCTCCAGCAGCGCCAGGCTCTTGGGCACCCGCACCAGCAGCACGTCGATCCGCTCCGGCGGCGCGTCCTGGGTGGTCAGCAGGGTCACGGTGCCCTTGGCGGTGCCGATCCCGTTGCGGTCCAGATTCGCCATGGTGGCGGAGCGGGTCAGGCTGGAGTCGGTGATCTGGGTGGGGTGGTGCGCGGCCAGCGCCGTCGTCAGTGCCCCCCAGCGGTCCCCGATCACGGTGATCTGCCCGGCGCCGGCCAGATCCACCGGGCCGCGTTCACCCGTACCGGATTCGAGGTGGCGGAGCAGGTACTCGTCGGCGGCGTCCCATGCGAAGAGCCGGTCGCGCGGGTCCTCGGGGAAGCGGGCGAGCTCGTAGGAGCCGAAGGGCGTGGTCAGACGGTTCATATTGCCCCCAGGCTAACCGAGGGACCGCCCCGGTCCCGCACGGGCGGGGCCGGGAGAGTGGGCGGCGCGGCACCCGGCCGCACCGCAGACCCGGCCCGGGCACCCGGATCCCGTACCGCCACGGGCGGTGCCGGCACTGCGCCGGCACCGCCCGGTACCGCTACTCCGGACCGCTACTCCGGAGGGTCCCCGGCCATCGCGGCGGCGATCCGCAGGTACGGAGCCGCCTCGGCGGCCCTGCCCCGGCGCTCCAGGGTCCGCCCGAGCATCAGCTGCGCGTAGTCCTCCACGGGCCAGCGGTCCAGGATGGCGCGGAGCTCGTGCTCGGCCTTGGAGAGCTGGGCGGAGTGGTAGTAGGCGCGGGCCAGCAGCAGCCGCGGCGCCAACAGCTCGGGAGCCTCGGCCGCCACGCCGTGCAGGACGCGGGCGGCGTTCGCGTACTCCTTCGCCTCGAAGAAGAGCCGGCCGCGGTCCCAGCGCTCGGCGGCGGTCCCGTGCTCCAGGTAGCCCTGCTGTGCGTCGATCGCGCCCATCACGTCCATCGCGCCCTCTGCCCTCCGTCTTTCTTTCTTTCCTTCGCGTCGTTCCGTCCGGCTGCTGCAACACGGGGATCCGTACGCACATTCCCCTGACCGCGGCGGCTGCGCCGGGACTAAGTTGTGCGGTATGAGCAATCTCGATCGCCAGCCCGCTCTCTCCACCTGCGGCGGCCGCGGCTTCGTCGTCGCCGAGCCCGTGCGCGAGCTCCTGAGCCCGCGCACCGTCAAGCTCGGTGAAACCCATGAGGTCCGCCGACTCCTGCCGAACCTGGGCCGTCGCATGGTCGGCGCCTGGTGCTTCGTCGACCACTACGGCCCCGACGACATCGCCGACGAGCCCGGCATGCAGATCGCGCCCCACCCGCACTCGGGGCTGCAGACCGTCAGCTGGCTCCACGAGGGCGAAGTGCTGCACCGCGACAGCGTCGGCAGCCTGGAGACGATCCGCCCGCGCGAGCTCGGCCTGATGACCTCCGGCCGGGGCATCAGCCACTCGGAGGAGAGCCCGCGCCCGCACGCCCGCTTCCTGCACGGTGCGCAGCTGTGGGTGGCCCTCCCGGACGCGCACCGCGACGTGGACCCGCACTTCCAGCACCACGTGGACCTCCCGCAGGTCAGCGCCCCCGGCCTGACGGCGACGGTCATCCTGGGCACCCTGGACACGGCGACCTCGCCCGGAACCGCGTACAGCCCGATCGTCGGCGCGGACCTGGCCCTGGCGGCGGGCACGGAGACCAGGCTCCCGCTGAACCCGGACTTCGAGTACGCGGTCCTGTCGATGTCGGGCGAAGCCCACGTAGACGGCGTACCCGTCCTCCCGGGCGCCATGCTCTACCTCGGCTGCGGCCGCACGGACCTCCCCCTGCGCGCGGTCTCGGACGCCGGCCTGATGCTGCTGGGCGGCGAGCCGTTCGAGGAGGAGATCGTGATGTTCTGGAACTGGATCGGGCGCACCAGCGAGGAGATCCACCAGTTCCGCCAGGACTGGATGGAGGGCACCCGCTACGGCGAGGTCAAGGGCTACGACGGCGCTCCGATTCCAGCTCCGGAACTGCCCCCAACTCGGTTGAAGCCTAGGGGACGGGTGCGCTGAACTGCGTACATGCTTCCAAGGCGGCCGGGACGCGGTGGCTGCCATTTCGTTCCGCTTCCAGAGGCTTCTTCAGAGTCGATGCCGGCTCTGAATGGGCATCTTGATCTAGGAGCCGAGTCCCGTGTCCGTCAGGGTGTGGCGAGGTGTGGTCGAACGGATGCTGACCTTTTGCTGACTTCACTGACGAGTAGTTAGATGTTCGGAGGGGGCGCTCGGGCGGCTCTCCGGGCCGAGGGCGATTGCATGGAGGGGCTTGGTCGCGGGCCCGTCGGCTGCACGGTCTGCCCACGGTCCCTACCCTCCGGCACCGGCACGGCGCTCGAGCGTCCTCGGCGGGACGCGACCATCTGGAGAGCAACTGGCCGTGTGTACAGGCATGTTGCACCGCACTCCCGGCTCGCTGTTTGAGCTCCGTCGGACGGGCCGGACGGGAAGGGATTGCGAATCCGAATGCGGTGCGCATCCGATGGAGGTTTCGAGGTGGGAAACGTGTCGCGTCTGCCCGGTCGAGCCGAACACCACTGGTTGTGGCAGGAGGGGGCCGCTTGCCGTGAACTGGGCTCGCGCTGAAAGTCGCCGAGCCGTTCGGTATCTGGGGCGGTCTCACCGAGCGTGAGAGGCGCCGGCTCCGTACCGAGGAAGCCGAGCGGTCGGCTTTGCCATCCACCGCTTGACCTTCGCCGACCGCGGGGGCGTCCCCCGGCGCGCGGCGCACTCCATGGCCGCGCCCGACTCCATGGTCTCAGCAGCAGCGAGCGCATCGCGCAGCAGCCCGGAGTCGCGTACCTCGGGGGTTGTCGCCGTCCTCGTCGCGCTCGTGACCTGCGGGCCGGTCACCGCACTGGCCGTGCTCCTCATGGTCCTGGCGGTGCAACAGCTCGAAGGACGCGTCCTCCAGCCGTTCATCCTCAGCCGCGCCGTCCGCGTCCACCCGCTGGCGGTCACCCTCTCCGTCGCGGCCGGCGGCCGGCGTCGCCGGCGCGGTGATCGCCGTACCCCTCGTCGCGGTCACCACTACGAATCCGGGCCCCATCACGCGGGGTGAGGCGTTCCGCGCTCCCTTGTTCTTCTGGTCCGTCCGCGGCAGAGCGGTCGACCGGATGGTGACGGGTGTGGCTGCGATGCCGTGCAGGAATACCAACAGCAGCACGGTGAAGGTCACTACCGCCCACAACTCACTCGCGGAAGCGGCGAATTCCGCCGCGCCCAAGGTGTACGCGAGGTAGAAGAACGAACCGATGCCCCGGATGCCAAAGAACGCGATGGCAGCCCGCTCCTTGCCCTTTGCCTTGCCCAGGCGTGCATGACAGCCGTGGAGGAGCTCGGCCAGCCAGTACCCGTGAAGGTCGCGGCCAGCGCGACGACGATCGACCCGCCCAACCCGAGGGTGATCACACGGGCATGGGCGAGGGGCGCGAGGGTACCCGAGTGGCATGCACGGACATCATGCGCGTCCCACGAGCACCTTGTTCCGTACGACTCCGGAAGCCGAGGGGCCCCCGGCAGGAGCGGGCCGGCACTCGGCCGGGGGAGGGATGCTCCGGCGGCTGCGCCGCCGGATCCTCGCGTACCAGCACATCGACCTGCTCTCCTCGCACATCCCCGGCGACACCGGAACCGGGGATGAGGCCCTGCTCCTCGTCCACGTCCGCAAGGTAGTCGGCGAGGTCCACTACAGGATGTGCCGCCCGTGTGCCGAAGCGGTGATCACCGCCGTCGACATCGACGCCTTCTTCCTCGGTACCGGCTTGGACACCCGGGCCGTGTCCCACCTACAAGCCCGCCATCCCGGCCTGGTCTGGCACAGCACCATGAACCTGCGCGGCACCCGCGACCTCCTGCGCCGCTCGCGCATCCTCGACGGCGACAGCCGGTGCAGCCATCTGCGGACACCGGAAGCCCAGGAGCAACCGGCCCTTTGACCGCTTGCGCTGCGCGGCCGATGGCGGCGCAGCGCAAGCACCCTGCCTCTGACCCATCAGATCGGCACAGCGCTCACGTACGGACCGGGAGGCGGCGGCAATCGGCTGGCTGTCACAGCCGGCCGTTGCGGTGGAAGGCGCGGTGGAGCAGTCCCGACGCGGCCGGTGTGGTCGACGCGGGACGAGGAGAAGACCTGGTCCTCCAGTCGGTTGCGCGCGGTGCGCACGCAGCCGGCGGCGTCACCGTAGGCGTCGACGGCAACGTCCAGCACGGTGGGTAGAACGGCCCAGGGCCCCAAGCGGAGCATGTCCGGGCCGGCGCCGAGCCGTCGTGCGGCCTCGAAACAGGGGTCGACGGGTCCCTGCCGCACGGTGAGGACGAAGCGGGGTCCTGCGAACGGCATCATCTCGCCGGTCTCGACAGCCCCGTCGTGCTTCGAACCGCGAAGTTCATGCGCGGGGCCGTCAGGTCACTGCCCCTGACAGCCATCGACGTTCCTGCCTCACGTGAACACGCCTGCCACGCCTACGGGCCGCCGGGCGCCCGCTCCGGGCGAGGTGCCCGGGACGGGCGCACTACGACAACCACTCGGGTCGGTGTGGCGGCCGGCGCTCGACCGGATCGGGCCTGCTCGTCAGGCCGCTTCGGCGGCGAACATCGTGAGCTGATGTTCCAGGCCGGGGGAGCGTTCCGGATTCCTTCCGGCTGGCCACCGGATTCCGGTGAAATTCCGTACGTTCACGGAACTGTCACGCGCTACGGCACGTAGCAAAATGCACTCATCCGCAGGTCAGAGCATCAGCAGGGCCCTGACCTGCTCAGGCCGCTTCGGCGGCGAACATCCAATGATGCTTCTCCAACTCGCCGGTCAGGGCGATCAGGAGGTCCTGGGTCACCGGGTCGGGCTGGTCGGTGGCCGCGATGCGCTCCCGCATCCGCGTGATCACGGTGCTGAGGGCGTCGACGAGGATGCGTACGGCATCCACGTCCCTGACCCAGCCCTCCGGTACGCCGGTGATCGCACTGGCCGACGCCACTGTGGAGGCCCGGCCGTCAGGGGTGATCCCGAGGGCCGCGGCGCGCTCGGCGACGACATCAGAGTGGGTGCGTGCCGCGGTGACGACCTCGTCGAGCTGGAGGTGCACGGAACGGAAGCGGGGGCCGACCACGTTCCAGTGGACCTGCTTCGCGACGAGCGACAGGTCGACCAGGTCCACGAGGGCCCCCTGTAGCGCATCGCCGACGATCTTGAGGTCAGATTCCGGGAGGGCGTTCTTGACTACGGACACGGCTGTGTCTCCGTTCCTCGGCGTAGATGGATTCGAACTCACTGCCATCTACCCGGTGATCTTTGGGTGAACCTGTCCGTTAGGCCATCTGGGTAGGGCCTTAAGGCCGCTGGACCGGTGTCTGAGGGCCGGGTCGATGTCCGGTTCCCGGGATCGCCCCACCGCGCTTTCCGCTCCGCCAGTCGTGCCGACGATTCCTCGCCCGGAGCCGTCATGCGGAGGCATATCGCACCGACCGCGGGCTCGGTTCGGTCAGTGCTCCGAGGTTTTGCCGGACACCAGCCGGGAGGCGTCGATCTCGGCCCAGACGGCCTTGCCGTGCTCGAGCAGTTGGGCGCCCCACCGGTCGGCCAGACGATCGACTACGTAGAGCCCGTGGCCGCCAGGGATGCCGTGTCGCGGAGCCTGCCGGCGGGTGGGCAGGGTCGTGGTGCCATCGCGGACCTCGATGTGAAGGGAGTCCCCGGCCGTGAGGACGAGTTCCCGGCAGCCGCCTCCGTGCAGCGACGCGTTCGTCAGCAGCTCGGAGACCAGGAGCAGGGTGTCCTCGGACGTCTCGGTTCCGGCCCAGCCCCAGTCGCTCAGAGCGCGGCGCGTGAAATCGCGGCCCTTGGACACGGCCCCGGCAACGCCCGCCAGCGCGAGCCGACGGCGCTGTCCCTTGACGGAAGGGCCGGCACTCACTGGATCGCCCACCTCTGACGTCTTGGTCTGCACTGTGGCTCCGTCCCCGTGATCGCCCATGGCCGGCGTCCCCTGCATTGCACGCGTGCACTGTGGTGGCCGGCGTACCGCGCGCGTCCGAACGGGGCCGGGCCATGGAGTGTGCCGAGCACGGTCGTGGCAGTGCAGAAGACCCTGGTCCACGGGTGCCGGGTGCCGGGTGCCCGTACCGTCGGAAGGTGGCGGGGCGCCTACACCGAGAGCATGCCTGCGCGGAGCCGGACCAGGGTTCGGGACAAGAGGCGGGAGACTTGCATCTGCGAGATGCCCAACGCCACTCCGATCTCGGCCTGGGTCTTCTCCTGGCCGAAGCGCATTTGAAGGATGTGGCGGTCGCGCTCGTCCAACTGATCCAGCAGCGGGGCGAGCGTGTGAAAGTCCTCGAAGAGTTCCATTGCCGGATCGACGCCGCCGACCCGCTCCGCCAGCGGCCGGGAACTCCGGTTCGGGGAAGACTGGGCTTCGTCGTCCGCGCTCCCCATGTCGAGCGAGCCGCTCGTGTAGCCGTTCGCGGCCACTAGCCCGTCGATGACCTCCTCCTCGGACAGCTCGAGGTGCCCGGCGATCTCCTTGACCGTCGGCGCCCGGCCGAGGACGTCGGTGAGGGCCTCCTGCGCCTTGGCCAGCTCCACCCGCAGTTCCTGCAGGCGGCGCGGAACGTGCACCGACCAGGTGCTGTCGCGGAAGTAGCGCTTGATCTCCCCAATGATGAAGGGGATGGCGAGCGTCGAGAATTCGACCTCCCGCTCCAGGTCGTACCGGTCGATGGCCTTGATCAGGCCGATCGTGCCCACCTGGATGATGTCGTCCATGTCGAGACCGCCGCCCTGCACGCGATTGCGAAAGCGCCGCGCGGCGAACTGGACGAGCGAGAGGTTCATTTCGATCAAGGTGTTGCGCGCGTACTGGTACTCGCGGGTCCCTTCCTCCAGGCTCTGCAGCCGCCGGAAGAAGTGCCGCGAAAGCTCACGTGCGTCGGTGGGCGCCATCTCACGGGGGTTCTCCACCCGGAGCGGTTCCAGGTCCGGTGCGGGTGCTATCGGGGTGCTTGGCCGGTCACACGCGGGCGCTTGGGTGTCGGTCGCACGAGCAGGTTCTACGGTGGCCGAGCGGGGCATGGCGGCCGCTCCCTCCCAATTGACTGACGGGTTTCCGGGCCCGCCTGCCCTCGTTCTCGATTCGTACACTCACATCATGCAGATTTTTTCGGTGCGGATCCGGACGGCCTGCTGACTCCCGGGGAGGGGACGCGCAGCCTTGGACACGCTCCGCGTCGTCGACGGCGTGGAGGCGGAAAGCTCCACGGTGACGCTGCAGGCCTTGCGCGGGTGTCCCGGGGTGACCGATGTCCGTCACGGTGGCCCGGGGCGGCCTCGGTCGTCTTCGGGCCGGGCGCGGTTCTCGTACGGCCGGCCGAGCCGTAGGCCGAGCATGTCGAGGAGCGCGGACAGGTCGCCGGGGCTCGTGGCATGAGACGCGATCACCTCGTACGCAGGCTCGTGCGCGCCGATGACGCCCGTAGGGGTGCCCCCGCGTCGGGGCCGGATCGAGGCGGGCACTCCGGAACCGCTCGGTCGGTCAGGGCGCGATCGGCGCCGGGAGGCGGAGGTGCAGACGGTTACGGGGCCTGAGGCATGGCGGCGTACTCGGAGTGCGGCCATGGTAAGGGCCTCCGTCAGGAAGTGCGGACCGAGCGAGGACCGCTGCAGCAGCGAACCGACGGAGAACCGCCTGGCGTTGCGGCGCCGGTCTGTCATGAGGCCCTCCCCGTCGTCCCGTTCCCTTCCTGACCGGTGGCATCCGGATCTTCGAGGTCGCCCCGGGCACCCTCGCTCCGCCGCTCGACGCCCGTCAACGTCGCCCAGCTGATGGCGAGTACAGCGATCGCACGAACGACTCGGTGATTGAACATGCGACCCTCCTACCCCGATCGCGTGGGCTAACCGTCCGGCACCGGTCCGCGCGAACCCGCACGCCCAGGTGGTCAGTCCAGCCGGATGGCGAGCAGACAGGTGTCGTCCTCATGGGTTTCCGGTGTGTACGCGGCCATGATGCGGTCGAGTGCCTCCTGGGCGGTGAGGCCCTCGCACGCCTCCAGTTCCACGAGGAGGGCGTCGATGCCCGTGGTGATGTCCTCCCCGCGTCGTTCGACCATGCCGTCGGTGTAGAGCAGCAGGAGGTCGCTGGGCCGGAGCGCCAGGGTCGCCGTGGCGTACTCGTGCCCGGGCAGCATGCCGAACAGCGGGCCGCGGTGGCCGGTGTCGAGGGCCGTCGCCCGGCCGTCGCGCAGCAGGAGCGGTGCCAGATGGCCCGCGCAAGCCCAGCGGAAGTCCCGCTGGGCGTCGACGTGTCCGATGATCCCGGTCGCGGTCTGGGCTGCCGGGTCGCCGCACAGGAGCTCGTTGAGCCAGGTGGTGAGCTGGCCGGCGTGGGTTCCCGGAGCGTGAGCGAGGCCGGCCAGGGCGTGGCGCTGCTGCGCCATCCGCGCGACGGCGCCCAGGCCGTGTCCGCAGGCGTCCCCGATGGCGAGCAGGCCCCGGCCGTCGGGCAGCAGCCGGCACTTGTACCAGTCTCCGCCGACGGCGGCCTCTGATTCCGCGGGAACGTAAGCGGCTGCGACGGACAGCCCGAGCCCGGCGAGCTCGGCCGAGTGGGTGGGCATCAAGGCCTCCCTCAGCACCGAGGCCACCCGCCGCTCGGCGGCCGCTTCCTCGCGCAGCTGCTCCGACTGGCGCCGGGTCGCCGCGAGCCGTTGCCTGCTGCGGACCTGAGCCGTCAGGTCGCGGGCGATGAGGTGCACCGACCACACGAGCCCGTCCGTGGAGAGGACGGGACGGCCCACCAGGTGCAGGGTCCGGATCTCGCCGAACACGCTGAAGCGGACCTCGACCCCGGGAGGCTCCTCCCCGTCGAGCAGACCCGTCAGCAACTTCCCGAAGTGGGGTACGTCCTCCAGCAGAACGGCATCGCAGAGATCCGGCAGCGACAGGGGCCGCGCCGCGTCGGTGCGGAAGAGCGAGCACAGGCCCTCGGACCAGACGGTCTCGCCCGACAGCAGGTCCCAGGTGCCCCAGCCCATGGACGCGATGTACTGGGCGTCGCGCGACAGGAGCTCCGCACGGTTGTGGGCGGGCCGCCAGGTCGCCAGGACGTTGTCCCCGCAGGAGGCGGCCTCGTAGAGCAACTGCGTGCGGTGCAGGCCTTCCCCGCGGCGCTCGGTGTAGTCCACCGCCAGCGCCTTCAGGGCGCGCCCGGAGCGGAGCACTCCGGCCAGCGCGTCGACCAGGCCGCCGGCGGCGGCTCCCGGCTGGACGTCCCGCAGTGTGCTGCCCACGTGGCGGTCGGGTGACTCCAGCCACCGGGCCGGACGGACGTGGTTCCCCGCCCGCACGGTGAAGTCCACGGTCCGGCCGGCGTCGTCGCGGACGGGCACGAGCAGTGCCGCGGAAACCGGGATGGCGGGCAGCGTGGCGCACACGCATGCCCACGGATCGTGGCCCTCCGGCTCGTCGCCGCAGGAGTGCCCCGGGCCGTCGCCCCCGCCGCAGGCGCACGCTTGCGGCGGACCGTCCGCCGGAGCGGACGTGGGCCTTCCCTCGTCCGGCCGCACGCCCGCGGCGCTGACGACGGCCTTGCGCAGGGCCGCGACCTCACGCGCGAGGAGTTCCTTCAGCGAACCCGGGTCCTGCGGGATCAGAGGCGACAACGTTCCTCACAAGGAAGCGGAGAGAAAACAGGGATGTTCTAGGACCTTGTCACTGTTCGCCTCCATCGGCCGCCCGAGAACCGAAGGACGGACAGCCGCAGAGCCGGTTCCCCGACGACCGCAGGGCGTCGCGGGCGCGGCCGATGCCTCGCTGTTGCGACTACCCGGCCTTGGTCACACCACGCGCCCGGCTCGTCGGACGGGTCCCTCTCGGGCCGCTGCCCGGTGCCTTCGCGGCATCGGACTGCAGGAGTCGCAGGACCGCGCGCTCGACGGCACCGTGAGTGGCAGGCCGGCCGAACGTGCCGTCCTTGCCCAGCTTTCCGAGGGCGTCCGCGATGGTCCGGCCGTCTTCGTAGAGCTCGATGAGGCGGGGGTGGATGTAGGAGGCCCGGCACACGGCGGGTGTGTTGCCCAGGTAGTCGCTGACCTCGCGCACAGCGCGCGCCACTACTTTGCCGCGACGGGCGCTGGACTCGTCCGCGGTGCTTTCGGAGACGGCCAGCGCGACCGCGGCCAGCACGGTGGCGTACCAGGTCCTGAAGTCCTTCGCCGTCACGTCTTGCCCCGAGCAGTCCCGCAGGTAGGCGTTGAGGTCCGCGGCGTGGACGTCGTGCCAGGTTCCGTGCTCCCAGTAGGCGAAGAGCCTCGGGCTCCCGTCCTTGCGCCGTAGCAGAGCCCGGACCACTGAGTGGGCCCGCTCGTCCACCATCGCGCGGGCGACGTCCTTGCCCGACTTGGCGGGGAAGTGAAGCCTGATTTCGCCCTTCCGGCAGGTGGCGTGCTCCCGCAGGAGCGTGGTGAGCCCGAAGCTGCCGTTGTCGCGGGCGTAACGCTCGCCACCGATGCGGATGAATCCCAGGTCAAGGAGGCGGGTGATGCAGGCGAGCACGCGGGAGCGGGTCAGGCCGCGGCCGGTCAGGTCCCGCGCCACCTGCTTCCGTAGGCGTGGCAGCGAGCGGGCCACGTCCTGGACGTGCTCGTGCTTCGCCGCGTCCTGGTGTTCCCGGAACGCGGGGTGATACAGGTACTGGCGTCGCCCGGCGTCGTCCGTTCCCAGTGCCTGGATGTGGCCGTTCGGCCAAGGACAGATCCACACGTCCTGCCATGCCGGAGGGATCACGAGGGCTCGGAGCCGTTCCCGGTCGGCGGCAGACAGGGGCTTCCCGGCCGTGTCCAGGTAGCGGAAACCGCGGCCGTGGCGCACGCGGCGCCACCCCGGTGCTTGAGAATCGCTCGTCCGCAGGCGCACGGCAGTAGTCAGTCGGCGCCGGGATGGGCCTGGGTGCGCAACGTCCAGCCCTGCCCTTGGCAGTCGTAGGGCAGCGGGGGGAACCGGTGCCCGCGGACATCGGTGCTCTTGCTCCAGAGGTGCTCCTTGCCGCAGTCGCAGGCGTAGATTCCACTCTGGTGCACTATTTCGCCGGGTTTCCAGGTATTTGTGTCATTCATGCAGGGCGTATACCCCCGCCGACGCTGCCACACCCCAGCCGTGAGCTGAGTCCACCGCTGCCGTGTCCCCTGTGGCGCGTCGGCCCATCCGCTGTTTGCCTGGAAGGGAGACTCCCCACCGACCCGAGGACTGATCATGACCGGCGACAGCCAGCCGAGCGAGCGAGCCCAGCCGAGATTGACGTAAGAGCCCGACACAGGCCCTGCAACACTGCGAGGATCTTCCAGCGCGTACGTGCCGCCGCGCGCAGCCGGGTGACTCAGTCGCCGTTCCGGCGGAGCGGGGAGCGCATATAGGTGTCACCCGGTTGCATGCGGCCACGTTCTCCAGGAGCATCCAGAGCAGAGGGTGGGCGTATGTCCGCAAAGCTGATCGTCTACCCGCCTGACGCACAGGGCTGGCGCCGGGTCCGCTATGACGGCACCGCCATCGGAGTCGCGCACCGTCCGGCCGACATCCGCGTCTTCCTTGCCGAGGCGGGGCTTGAGAACGCCGAGGACGTGGACCTCACCGACTCCGACTTCGTGGAGTGGCGAGGTGCCGGCCCCGAGGAATGGGAACCCTCCATGTGAGGAACGGGCAGGGCCCCCTGTGCCCGCACCACCTTGTGGAGCCGCGAGGTCTCGTGCGGGCTGTCCACTCCTCGATCAGCCGCCGAAAAACCGCCAGGGCGTACCGCTTGCGTGCCGACGCGCCGCGCCTGCGGATGCCCGTCACATCGGCCGAGAAGTGCTGGAGCTGCCAGCCGACGACCAGGACACGTAGGGCCGGTCTCGCTGGCTGCCGGTGCAAGGTTGTCGGCGCCTCTTCGATGGGCGGCCTGGTGACGCCGACCAGGACCGGCAGGCCACCCCACCTCGGTGCGGCGGCCCATCGAGGTGGCCATGATCGGTCCCCGCCCCCAGGGTGCCGTGCGCACGCATGCGGCGCCACGCCGTGGGCAGCGGTGAGGGATGACGACGATGCTGGGCCCGGCGCCTGACCGACCCGCACCGGATCGAAGGGAAGAAGCCCCTGCGTGCGCCGGTGGGCTGTTTTCACCGGCTGCTGCCGGGCAGGCGCGGTCCATGAATCAGTCGAAGGCACCGGTACTCGAGGCATTGGCCGCCTATCACGCCGGCGGACACACGTCGTTCACGCCGCCGGGTCACAAGCAGGGGAAGGGCGCCGACCCCCGCGTGCGCGCGGTGCTCGGGGACGCGGTGTTCCGATCCGACGTGCTGGCCACGAGCGGGCTGGACGACCGGACGTCTTCCCACGCCGTGGTGGCCGCGGCACAGGCCCTGATGGCCGAGGCCGTCGGCGCCGACCACGCTTTCTTCTCCACCTGCGGAAGTTCCCTGTCGGTGAAGTCGGCGATGCTGTCCGTCGCAGGACCGCACGAGAAGCTGCTGGTGGGGCGTGACGCCCACAAGTCCGTCGTCTCGGGCCTGATCCTCTCGGGCATCCGGCCCGTCTGGGTCGACCCGCAATGGGACGCCGAACGCCACCTTGCGCACCCGCCGTCCGCCGAGGCCTTCGAGGCGGCCTTCGCCGAACATCCCGACGCCCGCGGAGCACTGGTGACCACGCCGACCCCGTACGGAACCTGTTCCGACCTGGCCGCCATCGCCCAGGTCTGCCACCGGCGGGGCCGCCCCCTGATCGTCGACGAGGCATGGGGCGCCCACCTGCCCTTCCACCCCGACCTGCCCACGTGGGCCATGGACGCGGGAGCCGACATCTGCGTGACCTCAGTGCACAAAATGGGCTCGGGGCTGGAGCAGAGCTCGGTCTTCCACCTCCAGGGGGACCTGGTCAAACCTGAGGTCCTCAGGAGCCGCGAGGACCTGCTCGGCACCACCAGCCCCTCCGTGCTCGTCTACGCGGCGCTGGACGGCTGGCGCCGGCAGATGGTCGAGCAGGGAAGGGTCCTCTACGACGACGCACTGGCCGTGGCGCACCAAGTCCGCGGCCGCATCTCCCGCATCGACGGCATGCGCGTGCACGGCCGCGAGGACTTCTGCGGGCCCGGCAAAGCAGCGGACATGGACCCCCTGCAGATCATCATCGACATCAGCGCATGGGAGCTCACCGGCTACAAGGCAGCCGACTGGCTACGGGAGAACCACCGGATCAACCTCCACATCGCCGACCACCGGCGCATCAGCGCCCAGCTCACCCACGCCGACGACCACACCACGGCCGAGACCCTGCTGACGGCCCTGACCGATCTGGCCGCACACGCCCCGCAGCTGCGCACCGGACAGCCGGTCGACGTCCCGCCGCCGTCCCGGCTCCGACTGGAACAAGCAGCCCTGCCCCGTGATGCCTTCTTCGGACCGACCGAACAAGTGCCCTGGGAGAAGGCGGACGGACGGATCGCCGCCGAGATGCTGACTCCCTACCCGCCGGGAATCCCGGCGGCGCTGCCGGGCGAACGCCTCACCGCCGATGTCCTGCGCTACCTGCGCTCCGGAGTCGAGGCGGGCATGGTCGTCCCCGACGCGGTCGACAGGAACGTCGCGAGCGTGCGGGTGCTGCGCGAAAGCTGATACCGGCGACGACCCCGGAAATGGGCGACGGACCGCCGCGACGCGTGGGGGAGAAGGTGCGAAGGTCCGGCCCGTATGCGGTGGTGGCTCATGATCCGGGCCCGGGCTACCGGAGCGGCCCCGTGGTCAGAGACCTTGGGCCGCCTTCTCGCGCAGCCGGGCCCATGCCCGGGTGAACGTGCCGGCTTCGGCCAGTGCGACCTTGCCCCCGCCCCGCTCCTCCGCGGGTGTCCCCACGACCAGGACCGTTCCCTCGACCGGGTCCGAGACGCTGTGCAGTGCGAGCGCGGCTCCCAGCCCGGCCGCCGCGATCAGGTTGTGTCCGCAGGCGTGTCCCAGCTCCGGCAGCGCGTCGGTACATGTCCTCGGATGGATCGTCCATGTCTCCTCCTCGCAGCTTCGCGGGCGCTCATGCTCAATCGTCCGCCGGGCACGCGCCGTTCCGCCCCTTCCTGGCGTCGAGGAAGGCCCGCCGCGAAGTCGGTCTTCGCGGCGGGCCGGTCACGCGGGGAGGCGTGGGGTCAGGCGTGGCGGTGCGAGTGCCGACCGCCGGTGACGAGGCGGTAGAGGGCCAGGAGGATGACCGAGCCGGCCACGGCAGCGATCCAGGTGGAGAGGTCGAAAAAGCCATCGATCGAGTCGACGCCGAAGATGACCTTACCGAGCCAGCCGCCGAGCAGACCGCCGGCGATGCCGATGAGCACGGTGATGATGATGCCGCCCGGGTCCCTGCCCGGCATCAAGGCCTTCGCGATGAGGCCGGCGAACAGCCCGATGAGGATCCAAGCAATGATGCCCATGAAGGTCTCCTACCTCGTTGGATGAAGTCGGTGTCAGTCCATCGTCTGTACCGTCAGGCGGCCTTCAAACGTCTGGATCGCTCATCCTCCGGATTTCGTGCCTCGGCCCGGGCCGCACCGTGTAGCGGGCGCACAGCGGGTAGAGGCACCTCTATGACGCTGTCCGGAGAACTGCTGTCCGAGTCCGCGCTGCGCGGAATGATCGGCTGGCTCGTCCACGTGATCGAGGCGGCCGGCGCGTTGATCATCTTCGTGGGCGCGGTGTGGGCCTTCGTCCGGTTCACCGTGACCGGCATCCGCAGACGGTCCCTGCTGGGCGAGTTCAACAAGATCCGGCTAAGCCTGGGCCGCTTTCTCGTCCTCGGACTGGAATTCCAGCTGGCCGGCGATGTGCTGCGTACGGCCGTCGCACCCAGTTTCACCGAGATTGGTCAGCTCGCGGCCATCGCCGCCATCCGTACCGCCTTGAACTTCTTACTCACCCGCGAGATCGCCAAGGAACGCGCGGAAATTGAGCACGAGTGGAGTGGGGCGAGCGCTGCTCGTCCCACCTGACCCGGACGCATCGGCCTTTCCAAGCCGGTTGACCTGCACCGGATGGGCATTCGAACTCGGGGGTGATCAGCTTGTCCAAGCGGGGCAGCGGCGCGGGGAAGGTGAGGACCGAGGCTGTGGCGAGGGGCCGCTACGTACGGCGCGCGGTGGCGGCACCGGGGCGGGAGCGTGATGATCTGCTGCTGAATGCCAAGTGCGTGGTGGCGGCCATGGCCGCCTGGGTCCTGGCCCGCTATCTTCTCCCGCCCACCGTCTCCACGTTCGCTCCGTTCACGGCGCTGGTGGCGCTCCAGGCGACCGTCTACCGGTCCGCGCGCGACTGTACTCAGTACCTGCTGGCCATGGTGGTGGGCGCCACGCTCGCGGCCATGCTTGCGGCTACGGTCGGCATCCACGGCTGGTCGTTCGGCCTGCTCACCCTCCTCGGCCTGTGGGCCGGCCGGGTGAGGCGGCTCGGGAAGCAGGGTGCCCAGGTGGCCATCGTGGGCTTCTTCGCCTTCTCCTCCGGGCAGGGCCGCATCGACTACGTCGGATACTTGGCGGCTGCCGTGGCCATCGGCGCTCTCTGCGGCCTCGGCGCCCATCTTGTTCTCGCCCCCGCACGGCACACCGGCCATCGCCGACAGGCCGTCGCGCGCCTTTGCACCGACATGAGCCGACGCGTCAGTGCTCTGGCCGACACCTTGGAGGCGAGTGAACCCGACGGCGCGCGCGTGCGGCAGTGGCGTCGGGACTGGCGCAGCCTGTCCGCAGACTGCCGGAACATCCAGGACAGCATCGACAGGGAGGTCGAGAACGGCCGGCTGAACCCGCGCCAGGGCGCAGCCGACGCCGACGGTGCACTGGCCCGTGCCCGCGAGGTCGCCGACACCGGGGAGCGCAGCCTGGACCATCTGCGCTCCATGACCCGAGCCGTGGATCACGCGTTGGGCACCGGAGAGATCGACAGGCTCCCTGGCTCCTTCCGTGCCGGATTCGGTTCCGTACTGCGGGCGGCCGCCCAGGCGGTGGAGGAGCTGGGCAGGGCGGACCGCACGGACATCGACCGCCTCGAGTGCTTGATCGGTGAGGCCGAAGCCGAGCTGGACCGTGTGCAGAACGAGACAGCAAGCGCCGCCCCTCGAGCGCAGACGCTGTGGGGCGCGCTGCTCACCGACGCCGGACGGCTGCTGGCGGAGCTCCGTACAGGACAGCGCGCCCTTGCCCCGGCGTCTTGATTCGGTGAAGAGGCCGCCTCCCCGCGGCGAGCCGTTCCACCTTGCTGCGGCCGGGTGTCAGAGGCGGATAGCGCCAGGTGTTTGAGAAGGAGCACTCACCGTGTGAAGACGGCTGTTGGGGCCGTCGTGTTCGGCCGCCGTGTCGTCGTTGAACCAGTAGTCCCCGGCGGCGAGGTAGCGGAAGGTGTGGGTGCTCTCGCTGGGCAGGTCGACGGAGACGGCGCGTCGGCCGTCCTTGCGGGGCGTCAGGGGATGCACGCCGGGCTGCCAGCCGTTGAAGTCACCCACCACGGAAACAGGCCCGGGCGGAGCATCGGCGGGCAGGACGAAGGTGACTCGGGTGCGGTCCTTGCGCGGGATCTGCTCCAGCACGGGGCGGGCTCCTGGCGATAGCAGGGGAGGCGGGGGTACGAGACCATCGTCGGTGCCGCGTGCCCCAGACGCACCTCCATCACGACACGACGTCGCACGCCTGGCCCAGACTGCAGCCCTTTGTGGCCGATAGGACGCAGCTCGTCCGAGTTCGCGAGGGACGGGGTCAGTGCTTGGCGCTGGGGACGGCGAGCGGCTCGGCGGGGGCCTTCTTCTTGGCGCTCTCCATCTCTTCGCCGAGTTCGCTGAGGCGGTTGCGGCCCATGGCCTTGCGGACCTCGGGGAACCACTCCTTCTCCTCCTCCTCGACGTGGTGGCGGACGTTCTCCATGAGGACGGTCATCTTGGCGTCGAACCGCTCGTCCTTCGGGTCGAGATCCTTGAGCTCGGACAGCATCCACACCACCACGTGGTGCTCCTCGACGCTTTCGAGGACGTGGTCCTTCGTGTCGGGCGCGGCCTCCCGGGCGGCCGGGTAGAAGATCTTCTCCTCGATCCACGTGTGAAGAACCGGACAGCCCGGCCGGGCTGCCCTGACGCCGTGTACCCGATCCGGAAGCATGCAGACCTGCCGGGGGGACGGGGTTGGACCGAACGCGTGAGGCGCATACGCCGACTGCTATGAGCGAGGGGCGGAAGGGGGCTTCGGGCTCACTCCAGCTCACCGGTCCAAGCCCGGCGCTCGCCAACGCCGGCCTGGTGAGTGTCCGTGTTTCCGCTCACCGGGGTATGGCCCTGCGTGTCGCAGGCGGCCGGATCTGCGGGCCGGGATGTGTCGTCCATGCTCGGGTCATGCGCCCGATCGCCGTCCGCTTTCTGCTGCCCCTGTTGTGCCTGGCGCTCACCGGGTGCGCCACGGGCGACGAGAGGAACCGGGCGGCAGGGTCGGCGGCTGCGGCATTCGAGAGGGCCCTCGTGGACGGGGACGGTGCCCGTGGGTGCGAAGCGCTGGCCCCCGGGACCCGCGTGGAACTGGCACAGGAGGAGCCCTGCCCAACCGCCCTGCAGGGCCTGGGGCTCAGCGGGGCGCGGGAACCGGCGAAGTCGGCGGTCGTCTACGGGTCGCAGGCACGTGTCGTCTACCCCCACGACAGCGTCTTCCTGGCTCTTTTCACGGACGGGTGGAAAGTGACAGCTGCCGGCTGCACACCCCGGCAGGGCCGCCCGTACCGGTGCGAGCTGAAGGGTGACTGAGGTGCGCGCGATGTTCCTGCTCTGCCTGACCGTCGTGTTCGGCGGATTGGCCTACGCGTTCACCGTGGGACTGATGCAACGGTGAGCGGATTCAATCGGTTCGTCCGTGAGAACGGGCTCACCCTCGCCTTCGGCACGGGCTTCCTCCTCACTCTCGCGGGCCAGTCGATCGCCGGCCACGCCGAGCTGAACAGCGTCCTGACGGCGCAGAGCCTGCAGCCCTTGTCGTTCCCCGACTACCTGTTCACCTCGGACTTCATGGTCGACGTCACCGAGAACTGGCAGTCGGAGTTCCTCCAGTTCTTCCTCTACATCGTCGGCACCGTTTGGCTCCTGCAACGGGGATCCCCGGAATCCAAGCCGCTCGACAAGGCCGGCACCGAAACCGATCGCGAGCAGAAGGTGGGCGCTTGGGCCACGCCCGACTCACCGAAATCGGCCTCCGCCCCCGGCCTGCGCCGGAGTCTCTACTCGCGCTCGCTCGGCATCGTGATGTTCCTGATCTTCGTCCTGTCGTGGCTGGCCCAGTCCGTCACCGGCCGCATCGCCTTCAACGAAGAACAACTCCGCGAACTGCAGGACCCGGTCGGCTGGCTCACGTACGTGACCTCGGCGGAGTTCTGGAACCGCACCCTGCAGAACTGGCAGTCCGAACTCCTCGCCGTCGCCTCCATGGCGATCCTCGCGGTCTACCTCCGCCAGCGCGGCTCACCCGAGTCCAAGCCCGTCGGAGCGGCCCACTCCGCCACCGGCATCGAAGGCTGAATGCCGCGATGGGCAGGCCGCCGCTTACATGAGTGGCGCCAACCTGGAAAGCCGCCAGGTATGACACGTACATCGAAGCCAGGCCGCGATGGAGACGATCAGGGCGGGGAGACCGGCCCCGGGAGTACGGTGGGGCCGGATCCGTGGGTGGTGGAGCGGGCGCCCGACCAGCTCACCGAGCTGCCGAAGCGTTCGTGGAAGGCAGTCCTGCGCGGCACCGTGAAGGAGTTCAAGGACGACGAGCTCGCCGACCGGGCCGCGGCGCTCACCTACTACGGGGTCCTGGCCCTCTTCCCCGCCCTGCTGGTGCTCGTGTCCTTGTTGGGCATCGCGGGGGAGTCCGCGACGACGCGGGTCCTGGACAACCTGCGGAAACTCGCTCCCGGCTCGGCGCGGGACGTGGTCAGCGACGCGGTGCAGCAGCTCCAGGGACGCTCCGGGGTGGGATCGCTGCTGGCGATCGTCGGGCTGGTCCTCGCCCTGTGGTCGGCGTCCGGCTACATCGCGGCGTTCATCCGCAGCTCGAACGCCGTCTACGACATGCCCGAGGGGCGCCCGGTGTGGAAGATCCTTCCGCTGCGCCTGGGCCTCACCGTCACGCTGATGGTCCTGGCCTGCGCCAGTGCGCTCATCGTCGTCTTCTCCGGCTCCCTGGCCCGACAGGCGGGAAGCGCCCTGGGGATCGGGGGCACCGCCCTGACCGTATGGTCGATCGCGAAGTGGCCGGTCCTGGTCCTCCTCGTCACCATCATGATCGCGATCCTCTACTGGGCTGCCCCGAACGCGAAGGGCCGAGGATTCAAGTGGGTGACACCGGGCAGCGTCCTGGCGCTGACCATCTGGATGGCCGCCTCGGCCGGCTTCGCGCTCTACGTCGCCAACTTCGCCTCGTACAACAAGACGTACGGCACTCTCGCCGGCGTGATCATCTTCCTGGTCTGGCTGTGGATCACCAACCTCGCGATCCTCCTCGGCCTGGAGTTCGACGCCGAACTGAGTCGCCAGCGCGCGATCGCCGGAGGGCTGCCCGCGGACGAGGAACCCTATGTGGAGCCCCGCGACACCCGGGCCTGGACCGACGGCGACCGTCGCCGCATGGAGCAATGACCGCAGTTCGTACAGCACTGGGCGCCCGGGCGGGTGAGGGGGCGGTTGCGGGGTAGCCGCGCCGCGAGGACGGCATGAACATCCCGACGAGGAAGGCAAGGTGTTCCCCTCATGAGCACGGCAGAGCAGGAACCTCGCGTCGCCGACGACTCGGTGGGCGTCCTGGTCTCGCGCGCCTCGCAGCAGATTTCTGAACTGGTGCGCGAGGAGATGCGGCTGGCCCGGACGGAGATGACCGACAAAGGCAAGCGTTACGGCAAGGGCGGAGGCCTCTTCGGTGCGGCGGGACTGCTCGGCGTCCTGGCGCTCCAGGCCCTGACCGCGACCTGTATCGCCGCGCTCGCGCTGGTCCTCCCGCTATGGGCGTCGGCCCTCGTCATCACCGCGGTCCTGGGGATCGTGGCGGCGCTGACCGTGCTGGCCGGCAGGAAGCAGGTCGCACAGGCCGGCCCGCCGGCTCCCGAGCAGACCATCGACAGCGTCAAGGCCGACCTGGCCGAGATCAAGGAGAAGGCACACCGATGAACGAGGACGCCCGAACCAACATCGGCACCCCCACGCCCGCCCCCGCCCCCAACGGCTCCGCGGAACTGCGCGAGCAGATCGAGCGAACCCGTGACGAGCTAGGCCGGACCGTCGAGGCCCTCGCCGCGAAGGCCGACGTCAAGGCCCAGACGAAGGAGAAGACGGCTGCCGTCAAGGACCAGGCCGCGGAGAAGGCGGCTCTGGTCTCCGGTCAGATCCACGAGAAGGCCGGGCAGGTTGCCCAGCTGGTGAAGGACAAGACGCCCGACCCCGTCCTGGAGAAGTCCGTGCAGGCCGCGGCGCAGGTACGGGAGAGGATGGCCAAGGCGAGCCGGTACGCGGCGGACAGGGCCCCTGATCCGCTCCGGGAGAAGGCCGAACAAGCAGCGGCCGCCGCGCGCGTCAACCGCACCCCGCTCCTCGCGGTCGGAGTCGCCGTGGCCGTCTTCCTGCTGGTGCGCCGCGGTCGGGGACGCCGGTGAACACGGCCGGGCTGACGGGAATGGTGTCGGCCGCCCCTTTCCACGAGGCGGTCGGCACCCCCTGCGCGTTGCCCGCGTCCACTGCGTCGGTCCGGCCCCGGCCGGCCGCGAGCCGTGGCCGATGGAATATCCCGCCCCCGTGACCGCGCCCGTAACCAGTCAGGCCGGGTCCTCGTGCTTGGCGACGCGTTCACCTGGGCCGTCCGTGGCGGAGCGGTCGAGCCGGGTGGTGACGGGTGTGGCCGCAACCCCGTGCAGGAGTACCGACAGCAGCACGGTGAAGGTCACCACCGCCCACAGCTCCCGGGCGGGCGCGGCGAACTCCGCTTCTCCGAGTGCGTACGCGAGGTAGAAGAACGAACCGATGCCCCGGATGCCGAAGAACGCGATGGCGGCCCGCTCCTTGCCCCTTGCCTTGCCCCGCATCTGGACGGCCCAGCCGACTGTCGGGCGGATCAGCACGAAGAGCACGAGCCCGAGAAGGGCCCCGCGCCAGGTCAGCGCGGCGAGGCCGCCGTCGGCGATGAAGCCGCCTACGAGGAAGAGGATGACCGCGGTGAGCAGCCTTTCGATCTGATCGGTGAAGGCGTGCATGACGCGGTGGTACCGGTGGGCGCGCTCGGCGTTGCGGATCGTGCAGGCGGCTACGAAGACGGCGAGGAACCCGTAGCCGTGGAGCAGTTCGGCCAGCCCGTAGGCCGTGAAGGTGGCGGCCAGCGCGACGAAGCCCTCACGGTGTTCGGAGAGCCGTAGCGCCTTCCAGGAGGCCTGGAAGAACATCCAGCCCAGCAGACGTCCGACTCCGAGCCCGACCGCCAGGCCCACCGTGCTGCGCACCAGGATGTCGCTCCATACCCAGTGCCAGAGTCCCTCCGTGGACCAGCCCGTCGCCGAAGCCGCGGTCAGCGCGATGGCGGCCAGGACGAACGGGAAGGCCAGGCCGTCGTTGAGGCCGGCCTCGCTGGTCAGCGCGAAGCGGACCTCGTCCTCGTCGTCCTCATCATCGGTCGGCTCGCCTACGCGCACCTCCGCGGCCAAGACCGGGTCCGTGGGGGCAAGGGCGGCCGCCACCAGCAGGGCCACGGGCGGTGGCCACCCCACCAGCCACCCCGCCACGGCCGCGGTGAGCAGGATCGTCAGGGGCATGGCCAAGCCCAGCAGCCGCCACGTCGTCGACCAGGCACGCCGGCCCGGCGGCCGGTTGATGGCCAGACCCGCGCCCATCAACGCGACCACGACACAGACCTCCGTGAGGTGCTCCACCACGCCCCGGTGCCGCACGGGGTCGAGCGCCGGGAGCGCGTCGAGCGGCAGCAGGAACACCAGGAAACCCGCTGCCAGGAACACCATCGGCAAGGACAGGGGCCGCCTGGCGAGGGCGGTAGGCAGCACCGCCGCGCACAGAGCCCCCAGCCCGGCGCAGGTGTACACCACGTCGATCCCCGTCAATCCCAGCAAGTCAGATCACCATTCCCATGCGAAGCCCTCGTGGGGCCCGCCTACCCGATCTTGGGACGGGCAGCCTCAGCATGCCTTGCTTGTGTGCACGTGGACTGCCGGGACGCTAGGGACGTGGCCGCCCGGTGCTGGCGGCCGGGGCACCCCTGGGGGCGGGCGTGCCCGTGCCGCGGGCTGGCCTGGTCTCGTGACGCTCCCAAGGAGTCGCGATGGAAGGGCGTGGTCGTGCGCATGCTGGGTTCCACCGTGATCGGCAGGGTAGGCGACGGCCACTTGACGATCAGGGACGTCGAGCATGCCCTGTGCGTGGCCACGGGCACGGCCGACGTGCACGCCGCGCTGATGGCCGCCCGGCACCGCCTGCCCGGCGCGGGCGCACTCGACGACTCCGTGCTCGACTCCCACTGATGGCGCTGCCGCGGGGATCCGTCTGCCCGGCGGCAGCGGTCTGAGCGCTGGGGCCGGGGGCTTGTCCGGGTTCCGGGGTGCCCCGGCCGGGGAGGAGGCCGGGGCGGTGGTACCCGGGTGCCGCGCGGATCCCGTACGGCAGAGGTGGTGCCGGGGGGCCTGGCCCGCACCTCGGGGGTGTGTGACTCAGGCTCCGGGCGGCGGCCCGCCCGTGAGAGCTGCGGACCCCGCTGTCCACGCGTCTGACCCCGCGGCCGCCATGCAAACTCCTGTGCAGAAATTTATTGACTTCACGTCAGAACGTTTTCGCAGCAAGGTGGTTGTGGGCCAGGCCGCGCGCCTCGTCTGAGTGGTGCGGGGCGGGTGAAGGCCGGTCGGCAGGCGGATGCATCGCGCGCGCGTAAGACGCCACCGGGGAAGGGTGATTGGCGGAATTCCTGCCAGAGACGATCCGTGGTCTGCACCTGCTCAGTAGATTCGCTCACTTGAACCATCTTGCAGCAGCTGCGGAGCCGGCTTGACGTTCATCTCCAAGCGGTGTCACGGGCAGGCGAGCACGAATCCGCTGCGGGGAGCCGGCGGCATGCGGGACAGGGAATGGTCAGGTCCTGGTCGGGGACTTCGTAGTCGAGGTGGGCGAGTTCGGTGGCGAGGGTGGCCAGCGTGGCGATGGTGATGTCCTCGCCGGGGCAGCGGTGGCCGCGGGCCGGATCACCACCGCCCTGGGGGACCAGGTCTCGGTGCCGGGCCACCGCCTCCAGAGCGGACGGCTCGGTGTCCGACCCGGGCTTCTCGCGAATCCCGGCGATGGCGGCGGCGACGGCCTTCTCCTGGCGGGCACGGGCCCGGCGGGCCCGTAGGTGCCGGGGGCCGGGCGTGGCGAAGCCGTCGACCATGGCCGTGCAGTCGCGTGCCGTCTCGCTGCTCTCGGCGTCGGAGAGCTGGAGGCCGACCCAGTCAGGAGACTGAGCGTGCTGTCACTGAAGGGGGCATGTCGCGCGGCTACCCTGCGCCGCCCGAGGCACACGCCCGCTTGGTCGAGCGCGACAGTCGCACATCGAAACTCGGCCGCCCACGGGTGGCTGAGCTTCCCGACGCTGTCCCGCCTAAAATGGGGGTACCCGAGGCAGATGGCCCCAGGTGAAGGTCGCGACAAGCTCTTTCGCCCGGCTTCGCCCAGGATCGTTGGAGGGCAACGCTTGAATCGCTTCGCCCGGCTCGCCACCCGGATCTTGGTGGCCCCGCTCGGCCTCGTCTGGCTGGAGCCCGCAGGCGCGGCGGCAGGGGCGCGCCCCGAGTGCTGGCCGCCTGAAGAGAATCCCGCTCCGGAGGTGCTGGAGTGCTGTCGGCGGGTCACTGAAAGCGGAGGCCCTCAGTTCCTTGTAGGGGCTGGGACAGGTGCGGCAGCCTTTGCGTTCGCCGGTGTGCCCCTCGTAGGAGGTTCCGGCGAGGTCCTGGGCGTTCTTGCCGTCGTGGACCCCTCGCCGCGGGTGTGGAGCGAGGACGACGTACAGGATTTGTCGGACCTGGCGGCGGCTTGCAGCGCCCAGATGCGGCTGCGGAATCGCGCTGAACATGGGCGTCAGGCCCGGGAGACCGCCGAGGACGCTGTGCAGGCAGCCGAGGGGGAGGCGCATCGTGCGCAGGCGCTCTTGAACCGTTCCGAGCTGCTCCTGCGGGCGTCGGAAGACCTCGCCGACACCAAGGGCCTGGCCGACGTGCGCCAGCGTGTCGGAGACCTGGTCAGTGGTGACCTCAAGCCCGCCTGCATCGACCTGGTTCTCCTGGGGCAGGGAAGGCTTCATCACGTCCACAGCCCCGTCGGTGGTGCGTGGCCTGACGTTCCCGAGTCGTTTGATCTTGCTTCGCCGTGGCCGGCCGCGAAGGCGGTGCGGGAGAAACGGATGGTCGTCGTCGATGCACCGCCGGAGGCAGACGCTACGAGCGGCGCACCACTGGCCAGCCCCGCATTCGTCACCCAGGATCTTGCGACTGCCGTCTGCCTGCCCTTGCGCGGAGCACGCGGGGTTCTGGGTGTCTTGGTCCTGGGGTGGGACGCCCCCTACGCGATCGGCGTGGATGAGCGGGCGGTGCTGACCACGCTCGCCGGGTACACGGCCCAGGCGGTCGAGCGCGCCCTGCACCTCGACGAACGGGTCACCGCCGCCCGGCAGCTCCAGCGGGCCATGCTCACAGAACTCCCCGCCGCCTCGGGCCTGGAACTGGCCGCGCTGTACCGGCCGGCGGCGCGGGACGACATGGTGGGGGGTGACTGGTACGACGCCTACCCGCTGCCGGGGGTGCCGAACGGCGGTGTGACGGGAGGGCTGGCCCTGACCGTGGGCGATATCACCGGGCACGACATGCGGGCGGCCGCCCTCATGGGGCAGGTCCGCAGCATGCTGCGCCAGGCCGATCACGACCACCCCGGCAAGGGCCCCGAGCAAGCCCTCACCGCCCTCGAACAGGCCTGCCGCCGACTGGACCTCCCGGCCAGCGGGACCGCCGTCCACGCGCACATCCGTCCGGCGGCCGACGGCTACTGGCATCTGAAGTGGAGCAACGCCGGCCATCCCGCCCCGCTGCTGGTTGCCGCGGACGGCGTGGTGGAAAGCTTGACGCAGCACGACGTACTCCTGCACCATGCCCTGCCGCCGAGCCCCCGCACCTGCTCCAGCCGATCCCTGGGCCCCGGCAGCACCCTGCTGCTCTACACCGACGGGCTGGTCGAGGAACGCGGCGAGGACATCGAGGCGAGCATCGGCCTGCTCGCCCACCTCCTCGCCACGGCACCACCCGGAATCCCGCTGCCCGCCTTGTTGCAATCCCTCCTGGACACGGTCGGTCCGCGTGAGGCCGAGGACGACACCGTGCTGTTCGCGGTCCGCATTCCCACGAGCTGACGCTGCTGCGCCGGTCTCCGCGGGTCAGGAGAGGGGCGGGTAGGGGGCTGTCTTGAGGCGCCGGGCGAGGTGGGCGGTGTTGGCGGCCAAGGTCCTGGTGGTCGTGGCGGTCTTCTCGGGGGTCTCGTCGAGATCCTGGTAGTCGGTCTTCTGCATGGCTTCGCCGACCCAGTAGGTGACCGCGTTGGGAGCGAGGGAGAAGCCGGCGTCGTTGAGGCCCTGGTAGAGGTCGGCGCTGACCTTGTGGGCGCCGTCCTCGTTGCCGACGACACAGACCGCGGCGACCTTCCCGTAGGTGAGCATGCGGCCTTCGTCGTCGGTCTCGGAGATCTCCGCGTTGAGGCGTTCCATGACCTTCTGGGCGACGCTGGAGGGGTGGCCGAGCCAGATCGGTGTCGACAGGATGAGGATGTCGCAGCCGAGGATCGTGTCGCGGATCTCAGGCCAGGCGTCTCCGTTGCCGAGGTCGGTGCTGATGCCGGTCTTCACGTCGTGGTCGGAGATCCGGATGGTCTTGCCCGTCACCCCGTGGTCGGCGAGCGCGGCCATGGTCTGTTCGGCGAGCAGCTGGGAGCTGGACGGCTTCGGGGAGGGGGAGAGGGTGCAGACGAGGGCTACGGCGCGGAGCGGGGTGGTGTCTGTGGTGTCCATGGTTCTGCGGCTACCCGCGGACCGGCCCGGTATCCCGTCCACCCGGTCGCCAACGCGCCAACCTGCCACCTGCCGCGCTTCGGGCAGCCGTCCGAAAGTTCCGCTACTCCGTAGGCGTCTGGATCGGGGGTAGACGCCGGGCATGACGGGAACCGAGATCCTTGCGGCCGAAGCCTTCACCTCGCTGCTTCTGATCATCATCGGGGTCGTCGTGGCCCTGTTGTTGATCGGAGCGTTCTGGTACGGCAGCCAGCGCAGCGCACGGCGCAAGCCCCCTGCTCAGCCGGTCCAGCAGAATGCCGCGGCGCGGGGGCGCCAGGACTCCTGGCAGACGCCCGACGACGGCGCCGGGCAGACACCGCGCGGATAGCTGAACTTGCCGTGCCCCCTCCCACGTGCGTGCACGCAGGAGCCGTGCCGTGCCTTGGTGTCATTCTGCGGCTCTTGCACGATGCGCGGATGGCATCGAGGGCCGCTCGATGATGACCAAGCAGCTCAGGAAAGCCCGCGGCCGCTGACCACGGAGGTACCGGGCACCGTGGGTCAACTCTGGGGTGCCAGGACCGTAAACAGGGCGCCCGCCGGGTCGCGAAGGGTGATCCACCGGTCGGTGACGGAGGTTTCCACGGGCGAGGCGGGACTCCCGCCCGCACGGGTGGCTGCCTCGACGGCGGCCTCCAGATCGGGTACCCGGAAATGGACGTGCCACCGGGGGCGGAGGTGGGGATCGGGGTCCTCGTCCAGTGCGCCGCCACTGATCCGTGCGACCGTGTCGCTGCCGTGCCGCAGGACGACGTGGTCGTGTTCGTACGCCGCCACGCAGGCTCCGGGTGCCTCGCCCGCCCAGCCCAGCACCTCCCCGTAGAAGATGGCGGCCGCGAACGCGTCGCGCGTCCGCAGTTCCAGCCAGGCGGGAGCGGGACCGTGACCCACCCGCCAGTCGCTGAGGACCTCGCCCTGCCAGAGCCCGAAGACCGCTCCCGCAGGGTCGGCGGCCAGGACGGCCCGTCCTGTGGCGAAGGCCAGGGGACCGACGGCCACGGTCCCGCCGCGCTCTCGGATACGGTCGGCGGCGAGGTCGGAGTCGGCGGCGGCGAAGTACGGTGTCCAGGCGGCGGGCAGGGACAGATCGTCGGCGAAAGTCCCGAAGCCGGCGACCGGAGCACCGTCACGAAAGGCCAGGGAGAAGCGTTCCCCGAGTTGGGTGTCGCGGAAGCTCCAGCCCAGCACGGCGCCGTAGAAGCGCCGGGCGGAATCGAGATCCCGGGTCATCAGACTCACCCAGCAGGGTGCGCCGGTGACCTCACGACTCGCTGTCGGCGCAGCCTCGGGTCGCATCATGGCGCTCTCCTCGCAGGGGACGTCTCCACCGTAGACCCGGCGGCCGCCGCCCGTGGCGTGTGCCGTCTCGTGTCGCCGGGGCGGGTGCGGGGCTGCGGGCCGACATACGTCGTGGGATCCGGTGGGTGCTGCTCGCACATCTCCGTCTGATCCTCTGAGGATCGACGTCTTCCCGGATGCGCCGCGCCCACCGGGGCAGGCGCAGTACCTGATCAAACCCTGCGGCCCGCTCGCGGCCGCAGCGACACCGGAGGTACGGGTGCCCAGTACTGCTCTCTCCTTGGCCACACTGCCCGGCAGTCTCGTAGCCCTGCCGGGCGTCTACCAGCCGCAGGCAGACACCTCGCTCCTCGCCGAGGCGCTCGCGCTGGAGGAGCTCGGACCGAGCACCGACGTCCTGGAGATCGGCACGGGTACCGGCGCGCTGGCCCTGCAGGCCGCGCGTAGGGGCGCCCGGGTCACGGCGGTCGACGTGTCCTGGCCGGCAGTGGTCACCGCCCGGCTGAACGCCCGGATGCTCCGGCTTCCCCTGGGCGTGCTGCACGGGGACTTCGAGGCCCGTACGGCGGGGCGCCGCTTCGACCTGGTCGTCTCCAACCCCCCGTACGTGCCGGCTCCAGGATCCGGCCGCCTTCGACCGGACCGGAGCGGGCCTGGGACGCCGGGCCCGATGGTCGGGCGGTCATCGACCGCATCTGTGCCGGCGCCTCGACCATGCTGCGGCCCGGCGGAATCCTCCTCATGGTCCACTCCGGCATGTGCGGAGCCAGCCAGACCCTCGAGCTCTTGACCGGGGCGGGAATGACCGCAGAGGTCACCGTGAGGGCGGAGGTGCCCTGGGGTCCCGTCCTGCGCTCGCGCCGGACCTGGCTGGAGCACCGGGGGCTGGCGGCCGGGGCCGAGGAATGGGAAGAGCTGGTGGTGATCCGTGCCCGCTTTCACTGACGACAGTGACGACACTGCCGAGGGCTGCCGCTCCCGCGCGCCCCGGGGACTGACGACCCCGACCGGCCCGAGCACCACCGCGACCTCCGCCGGCCCCTGCCTCGTCGAAGGGCGGGGCGGGCTCTCCGACGCCGTGGTCCGGTCCAGTCCCTGAGCTCGGCGCCCCGGACCATCGAGGAAGCCTTCGCCCCGCTCCTCGTGGCGCCCGTGGACCTCTCCGACAGCCTCAGCCACCACCTCGAAATCGAGGGCGAGCTCTAGCAGTTGCGCGAGTACGCCGCCCTGCGCTCCCTCTGGATCCCACCTACGGCCGCTAGCCCTCGTCGGTCACTTCGCGTGCGTCGAGGTCACTTCCTCACCCGGATCCCGCCGCCTGGCCAAGGCCATGCGGCCCTGCGGGGCCGTGCCGGCCGTCGAGCACTTCTACGCCGAGCGCGCACTGGTTTGCCGTAGCCGCGATGCCAAGGGACCGGGTGGGCAAGGGGTGATCAAGGAGCGGGCGGGTAGCCGCAGGAGGTGATCACGCTAGGAGTCGAAGAAGAGTATTTGCTGCTGGACCCGGACACCGCCGTGCCGACTCCGCTGGTGGAAGAGGTCCGCCGCACGGCAGGCCTTGGAACCCTCGCCGAACAGGGCGAGGTGCAAAGCGAGTTGCTTCAGGCGCAGATCGAGGTGGCGACGCCCGTGTGCTGGAGCCTCGACGAGGCGGGTGGCCACCTGCTGCGGCTGCGTCATGCGCTGGCCTCGGCGGCCGAGGCCAACGGGTGCCGGGTCGCGGCGACCGGCGCGGCACCGGTCCGAGGGATGCAACCTGTCCCCGTCACCCGATCGTCCCGTTACCTGAGGATGGGGGACACGGCGCGCCAACTGGTGGATGAGCAGCTCATCTGCGGGATGCACATCCACGTGGGGATTCCCGACGCGGAAACGGGCGTCGCAGTGCTGAACCGGATCCGTGTGTGGCTGCCGACCCTACTCGCCATGTCGGCGAACTCGCCGCTGTGGGACGGACGGGACACCGGCTTCGCAAGCTGGCGCACCATCGTCTTCAGCCGCTGGCCCGTCAGCGGCCCGCCGCCGTACTTCGACGGCCTCGCCGACTACGAACGCCGCCTGGAGACACTGGTGGCCTCTGGAGCGATCGCCGACCGCGCACAGGTCTACTGGCAGGCACGATTGTCCGACCGCTATCCGACCATCGAGATCCGCTGCCCGGACGTACAGCTGAGGGCCGAGGACGCCGTGCTGATCGCCGGTGCCGTACGGGCCTTGGTCGCCACGGCGATCACCGAGGAGAAGGCAGGTATGGCGCCGGCCGCCGCATGTGATCCGGAGGTCCTCCAGGCCGCGACCTGGCACGCGGCCCGCTACGGGCTGAACGACACCCTCATGGGAGCAGACGGCCGGCCCGGGAGCAGTGGCGACATACTGTGCGCCCTGATCCGCCACATCACGCCGGCCCTGGAAGACGCGGGTGACCTCCGGGAGGTGAGCGCCCTGTCGCACCGGCTGCTGCGGGAGGGCACGCCCGCGGACCGTCAGCGCCGCGCCCTGGCCGACGGAGGGCTTCCGGCGCTGACCGGCCTGCTCACCAACACCATGCCCTCAGGCTGAGTACCGGTGTCCTGTCTCAACGAACCCAGTCGACGGTAGGCCGCTGACGTGGGCGGACTACTACGTTGAGACGAACCGGCGCCGACTCGGTTCGCCTCGCCCGCCGCCGCGTCATGTCGCCGCCGGTGGCGGCTAGGAAATGCCGGGTGGCTGGGCTGGGAGCGGGCCGGGGCTGGTGGGTGAAGGCCTGGGGCACGTCGGCTTGTGAGCCTGGCTGGAGCCAGAGCGCCTCCTACTCACGTCCGTCAGCGGTAGTCGTCAGGGTGGGCCTGCATCCAGACGTTGATCTTGTCCCGGGCGCCGATCAACAGTGTCTGGTGCCTTTTCAGGTTGTCGAAGGCATGGTCGCCATCGAGTGCCGTGTCGAGCTTGGCGATCAGAGAGATCGGCTCGGGGAAGTGTCCGGGGCCCTTCGGGTCCGCCTTCATCGCGCGGTCCATGCGATGGAGTTCGTCGTAGACCCGCCCGAGGAAATAGGCACAGTTGCCCGGCGTGCACGAGTCTTTCAGCGTGGCCTGGAGCCCCGAGAAGGCATCTCGGACCCTCTCCGCGGGCAGCGCGCCGGAGGTGGACCCGCTACCGGAAGCCGTGGGCGCCGTACTCGCGGCCCCCTGAGACGACGGCGACGCCGCAGACGAGGCGGACACATCTGTGGCCGGCGCGGACGTCGGGTTCGCGCCGCAGGAGACGGTGAATGCCGCTATGCCGACGAGCACCGCCGCACCACGCACCGTGGAAAAGAACATCGGCTACCCCCGTGATCAGTAAGGCAGCCGACCCTACAGAACACCGTCGTGACCGCGCGCACCCGCCTCCGATCGAGTCCTGTTCCGAAGGAACATCACTGCGGCCACGATCCCCGGGCTGCCCATCGCTGCCCCCGCTTCGGCACGCCCATGACCCATCTCCTGGCGCACCTGCGACTGGTCTTAAGAGCTGCCCCCGGGGCCGGGGCCGGGGTGTGGGTGATGCCTTCGCCGCGCGTGCCAAGGTCAGGTTGCGCCTTCCAGGCGGGTCAGGGTGAAGATCAGGGACTCGATGTGCTCGGGGGAGCCCGCGCTCCCGTCCGAGAAGTCCTCGAACTCCAGGATCACGGCATCCTTGTCCCGGCGTGCCTTCACCTTGTCGCCGACGCTTTGTGACCAGCCGCCGTTCATGGAGTACGCCCGGGAAAGGGCGTCCTTGGCGGGTTCGGGAACAGACGGGATGATGTACGGCTCCGCGTTCTCGCTGTCGGTGCCGTCCATGATGATCTTGAGGCGGGAGGGGTCGTACTCCCACCGGCCCGAAAGACCCAACCGGGTCTCCGACCATTTCCCGTCGCCGGTGATGGTCAATACCCCGTCGAACCCAGCATTGGTCGTGAACCTCCAGGAACCCTTGGCGAACGCGGTGATCGCCTTCTCCACCGGACTTCCGCAACCTGACACGGCGGAAGCAGCGACCCCGGCCAGCAGGTACCGCAGCGCTGCCCGACGACCCACTAAACGCACCAGATCACGCCTGTTCATATGTCCCTCCCCATCCGAACCTCCGTCACGAACGCCGGCTCATCGACGCCCAGAGCCGAAACAGTGCGCCATCCCGGCACGAGTGACAAGCACTGAACGTGCCAACCCGGTCCTCGGGCCGGGCCACCTCAGCGTCTGAAGCCGCGCCCGCCCCCCCGACTTCCCGCCGCCCACGGGCCGGCCCGCAGTGCGGCCGGTCAAAGTTCAGTGAGATCGGTCAAGGTTCAGTGGGACGGGACAGCCGTCTCGTGCCCCGGTGGATCGTGGGATGGTTGACCTGGTCCTATGCGGGCAGGCGATCCTATGAACCATCCCTGAGGGGCCGCCGGGCGGAAGCCTCCGTTCTCCAACGCCCGCGGCTGGGCGGAGGTGCCTCGCCAGCAGCTCCGCCCCCACAGTGGTTTCGCACCGGGACCTTCACGGCGCTCACCGGGGGCAAATATCCCACTCCCTCCGTCTCCACGCGAGTGCCGTGTCCTTGCTGTCATCGAATCAGAAGTGAGCAGGGACAAGGGCTTGGACCGCAGCCTTCGGTTGATGGAGCCTTAGGCGACCGGTGCAGATCATCGAGGCGGGCCTGTGCTCCCAGCGGCTGACTGTCGTCGCAGGGCGCCCTCACCTCCCTTGCCCAGGACCCGACTCCCCGTCCAGCGTCGCGAGCCCCTCCATCCAGCGCGCCCGGCGCTCCGCACTGGTCTGGTCCCACCACGGGGCGCCGCGCTCCCCGAGGGCGACCTTGGCCGTCTGGACGCGGCGCCTGGCTCCGCGTTCTGCCTTCTCGTCCTGCGCCCGCAGGACAGCGCCGACGGCACGCCGGGCCGCCATCAGGTGCCTCCGCAGCCGCCCTGCAATATCCGGAGGAAGGTCTGGGTCGGAGGCCCGCCAGCGCCTGCCGTCGATGACGACATAGCGTCCGTCCCCGGTGTGTTCCAGCGAGGGGTTTCGCGACATCAAACGCTCCTCCTTTCACGGAAACGCCGGTTGACTGCGAAGAACCGGGAGTCAGATGCGCTGGGCGCGCCGCAGCAGCGTGGACACGCCGCTGCGGGAGCGCAGGGCGGCGCGTGCGGCGTTCGCACCGGGTGCGCCGTGGACTCCTCCGCCGGGATGGGCGGCGGCGGAGGCGAGGTAGAGGTTCTTCACGGGTGTTTCCGGGCGGCCGGTGCCCGGTGTGGGGCGGAAGACCAGTTGCTGGTGGAGGGCGGTGGTGCCGTTGTTGATGGCGCCGTTGTGGAGGTTTTCGTTCATGGACTGGAGGGTGGTGGGAGCCAGTATGCGGCGGGCGCCGATCAGGGTACGGAATCCGGGTGCGAAGCGTTCCACCTGTGCTTCGACGCGGTCAGCCATGGCTTCCTGCTCGCGGGTGTCCCATGTGCCGGTGATGCCGTCCGGGCCCGCGTCGTCGGTGATGTGCTGCGGGAGATGGGTGTAGGCCCAGGCCGATTCGGTGCCTGCGGGGGAGCGGCTGGGATCCGCTGTGGTCATCTGGCCGAAGAGGGCGAACGGCTCGTCGGGCACCTGTCCCATGGCGATCTGCGAGGCGAAGCGAGTGAGACCGTTCACGCCGTCGGCCACGTGGACGGTCCCAGCCCCGGCCGCGCCCGGGGCCCTCCACGGCACGGGACCCGTCAGGGCCCAGTCGACCTTGAACGTTGCGAAGTCCCACTGGAAGCGTTCCAGGTCCCGCACGAGGCGGGACGGCAGGTGTTCCTCTCCGACGAGTTCGCGGTACAGAGCCGGCGCCGAGGTGTCGGCCAGTACGGCCCGGTGTGCGCCGACGGTTTCCCCGCCCGCCGTCCGGACTCCGACCGCGGTGCCGCTCCGTACGACAACGGACGTGACGCGCTCCCCGCAACGCAGAACGCCTCCGCGGCGCCGGAGGCGGTTCACGAGGGCATCGGTGAGGGCGCCGGCGCCCCCGACGGGGACGGGGAAGCCGTGGCTCTGGGCGAGCATCGACATCAGCCAGCCGAAGCCGCCGCTCCCCGCCGCTTCGGGGGCCAGGTCGGCGTGCAGGGCGTTGCCGGCCAGCAGCAGCCGCCCTCCGTCGCCGGAGAACTCCTCCTCGCCCAGGCGCCGCACCGGCAGGGCCAGCTTCCGCGCCAGCCGCAGCCCCCCGGAGGCGCGCAGCTTCGCGGCTGCCCGGAGCCCGGAGCGGATGGGAGGGAACGGCGTGAACAGGGCCTGGACGAGATCCGGCCCGATCCGGCTCCATGCCCGGTACATGTCCTGCCATGATTCGCCGTCGGCGGCCGCGAACTGCGCCAGACCCGCACTCGTGTCCTGGACCCGGCGCTCCAGGACCGCGCACCGGCCGTCCAGCAGGGGGTGGGCCAGCACCGACGGGGCATGGCTCCAGCGCAGGCCCTCCTCGGCGAGGTCGAGACGGGCCAGAATCGGAGAGGCGGCCGCGAGTGGGTAGAAGGCGCTGAAGAGGTCCGACACGTAGTCCGGGTGCACCCCGCGATCGCTGCGTACGGCGCCTCCGGGCTCCCCCTGGGATTCGAGGATCTCTACGGTCCATCCGGCATCGACGAGCAGGTTCGCCGCGACGAGTCCGTTGGGGCCGGCGCCGATCACCACCGCGTCAGGCACGGAGCACCTCCGCGGGCTGCTCTTCAACGACCCGGGCCAGTCGGGCCAGCATGCCCCGATGCCTGAGCTGGAGGGCCGCCTCGCTCACCGGGTTGTGCAGGACGCCTCCCGGGCCGCGCAGGGGGTGCTCGTCGCAGACGACGAGGGTTTCTTCGCCCCAGGGCCTGAGCTGGAGGAGGATCCGCGCCGTACCCGCGGATTTGAACGAGGCCTCCAGTTCCAGTTCTCTGCCGGCCTCCTGGTGGCGGACGGTCGTGACTCCCTCGACGGACCAAGGCCCCAGCCGGACGGTGTACCGGAGCCGGGACCCGAGCGCGGGCCAGGTGTCATCGAGCGGCGTGGACTCGGACGGGCCCACGACCCACTTCCCGTAGAGGGTGGGGTCGGCGAACACGGCCCACGTCGCGCGAGGGGAACGGTGGATGAGTTGATGGCGGACGGCCATGTGACCTCCTCCTGCTCTTGCCCTGCCGTCGCCGCGGCACAGGTACGACGCGGGAACTCAGTGGCCCCGCCACCTGCTTCTGTCCAGAAGACGTTCCTTCACGCTTCGGGTCAGGAGCTCGCGGACGGCATTCTCCACAAACTTTCCAGCGGGCCTTGGAGTTGGCGCCCGGCAGGGGCGAAAACCGCTTATGGGGTGAGGGTGAAGAGGTCCCGGGCGCCGGTGATGTCCAGGAGGCGCAGAACCTGCTCAGGGGCCCCTTGCAGCCGCAGTGTGCCCTGCTCGGCTTCGATGCGGTTGCGGAGTGTCAGGAGCGTGTTGAGGCCGCTGGAGTCCATGAAGGTGACGGCGGACAGGTCCAGGACGAGGATGCGGCCGACTAGGACGAGGGTGTCCGTGGCCGCGGTGACGCGCGGGACAGTGTCCATGTCCAGCGCCCCGGTGATGGTCAGGACGGTCTGCGGCCCCGAAGACGTGGAGGTCTCGATGCTCAGGGTGGGGGGCATGGTTGTCTGATCCGCCAATCGGATCGGAGCCCATTACGGTCGGCTCCCGGATTCGGGCGGAGAAGGCCGTGAAGCGCACGACCGACTCGGGCCGTGCAAAGCCGAGCGAGACCACCCGCACCCTCCACCGGCCGCTCAAGGTGGCCTACCAGGCGGCGCGGGGTCTCCCACCAGACCAGGCTGGTTGTCCTTCGAGCGTGCCACGACTCCGGCGCCAAGGCCAGACCGTCCCAGGCCGAGTACTCCCACCAGGGGCGCGGCCGCTCCGGGCCATGGTGCTCCGGCTCACCAGGGGGCGTGGGCGCAGATGGTCTTGCCGCCGGAAGGCGTGGGTTCGGTGTGGGTGAGGGTGGTGAGATGGTCGATGAGGTGCCAGCCGTAGCCACCGCTTCCGTCGGTCCGGGGCGTGTGGGGCTGCGCTGGTGTGGGGCTGGTGTCGGCGACCCTGATCTTCATGTGGTCGTCGTGGAGTTCGAGGTGGAGGGCTGCGGGCCCGTCGGTGTGCCGGATCGCGTTGGTAACGAGCTCGGTTACGACCAGGAGGACCGCGTCGGAGTACTCGGGCCGGCCGGGCGGTCGGACTCGGGCGGCGCGGTGGAGGAAGGCGGCGGTGGCGCCCCGGGCTGTCGCGGTGGGCCGGTCGGTGCGCGGCACGGGCCGGTCCAGGACGAGCACTGGCGGGACCACGAAGTCTCCATCCCTAGGGGGCGTACGGGGCGCCTGCCCCCTCTGCGCCTTTCCACCCCATTGCGGCCGCCTGCGCTGGTCTTTGTCCGCCCATCTGGGTCAGGCGTTTGTTCGGGGACATCCATCGTGGGGGCCGTGCCAGTCCAGGCACAGCACGGTGGCATCGTCCTTCGGCGGCGCCCCGTCATAGGCGTCGCTGACCGCGCCGACCAGGGCACGTACGACCTCACGCGGGTGCTCGGCCATGGTCTTGCGCAGGAGCGCGGGCAGGTCGACGGTTGCGGCGTCGCGTTCCTGCATGCCGTCGGTGTGGAGGAGGAGCCGGTCACCGGCTCGTAGGTCGAGGTCCTGGACCGTGTAGGGGCCGGTGAGGCCGGTGCAGCCGAAGGGCAGGTTCACGGCCAGGCGCAGCTCGGTGACCGCGCCTTCGCGCAGGAGGAGGGGCCAGGGGTGGCCGGCGTTGACGAGCTGGGTGCTGCTGCCGTCGAGGGCGATGCGCAGGAGCTGGCCGGTGGCCATCGTCCGGGTCCTCATCGTCCACGGCCGCGGTGTCGTGAACGCGCAGAAGGCGCCGGCCGACGACGTCGACGAACAGGAACGACACGTACCGTGCCCCGAAGCGGTCCCGCAGATTGCGCGCCACGACAGCGAGGGAGTCCACGGGCGCGGCGGACGGGGCGGGCCCTGTTCTGGAAGAGGTCTACGCGGTCACAGGGAAGAACGCGAGGGTTTCATCCCTCTCTGTGCGGTTAGGCGCCGGATATGGTGCGAATCGGATACACGATGATGACCGAGCAAGCTGGGCCGCGAGAGCTGGTGTCCCACGTGGTGGGAGCGGAGCGGGCGGGGTTCGACTTCTCCGTCATCTCGGACCACTCGTTCCCCTGGCTGGAGTCCCAGGGCCACGCCCCCTACGCCTGGAGCGTTCTCGGAGCAGCCGCGCAGGCGACCTCCCGAATCCCGCTCATGACCTACGTGACCTGCCCGACCTTCCGCTACCACCCGGCGGTCGTCGCACAGAAGGCGGCGACGATGCAGATCCTCTCCGAGGGACGGTTCCGGCTGGGTCTGGGCTCGGGCGAGAACCTGAACGAGCACATCGTGGGTGCCGGCTGGCCCGCCGCCCATGTACGCCTGGAGATGCTGGAGGAAGCGGCCGACATCATCCGGCGGATGTTCACCGGCGAGGACGTGAGCCATCACGGAGCCCACTTCGACGTCGAGAACGCCAGGCTCTGGGACCTCCCCGACGAGCCGCCCCCGATCGGCATCGCCGTCTCCGGGCCCCGCTCCTGCGAGCTCGCCGGCCGGTACGGCGATCTCGTGATCGCCACGGAACCGAAGCGTGAACTCCTGGAGCTGTTCGATGCCCAAGGCGGCGCGGGCAAACCCCGGGTCGGGCAGCTACCGGTCTGCTACGACACCGACCGTGACGCGGCGGTGGCCCGCGCCCACGACCAGTTCCGCTGGGCGCTGGGTGGCTGGAAGGTCAACGCCGAACTCCCCGGTCCCGCCGGCTTCGAGCAGGCCTCGCAGCACACCCGGCCCGAAGACGTCGCCGCGAGCATTCCCTGCGGCGACGACGTGGACGCCTTCGTGGACGCGGTGCGGCCATACGCGGAAGCGGGATTCTCCGAGGTGGCCCTCGTCCAGATCGGCGGCGATCGGCAGGAGCCGTTCCTGGAGTGGGCCGAGACCAAGCTCCTGCCCGCACTGCGGAACCTGTGAGGAGACCCCGATCATGAGCCGTGCCGCCCTCTTCGACGTCGACGGAACCCTCGCCGACACCAACCACCTGCACGTCGTCTCCTGGTGGGAAGCGCTACGCCAGAGCGGACACCGGGTACCCATGCACGCCGTCCACCGGGCGATCGGCCTGCCAGGCGAAGACCTCCTCGACCACCTCCTGGGCAAGGACAGGGACCACGGCGACGACGACCGGATGAGCGCCGCCCACGACACCCTCTACGCCACCCACTTCGACCGGCTTCCCGCCTTCGACAACGCTGCCGAACTCCTCCGCGCTCTGTCGAGATCCGGCTGGAAGGTGCTGCTCGTCACCTCGGCCAAGGACCGGGAACTCAAGGCGCTGCGCGCGGCCATCGGAGCGGACGATGCCATCACCGACACCGCGACCTCCGACGACGTCGAGCAGGGCAAGCCGGCCCCCGACCCCGTGCGGCACGCCCTCGACCTGGCGATGGTGCCCCCCTCCGGTGCCGTGTTCGTCGGTGACTCGGTCTGGGACATGACGGCGGCACACCGCGCCGAGGTGACCGCCGTCGGCCTGCTGTGCGGAGGGATTGCTCGGGCGGACCTCGAAGGAGCTGGAGCGTCCGCCGTCTACCGCGACCCAGACCACCTTCTGACAGCTCTCAGCGACAGCCCGTTCGCCTAGATACCTCCCTGAAACGACCAGCCGGCACCAGCGCCCTCGGTCGAAAGTCGGTATTTACCGGCGACTGCACAACGGTTCCGCCTGACGCGGCCGCACCCTTGCTCACCCGCAGTGCCCGGTCTGGTAGCGGCCGGCGAAAGGCCCGGGAGATCCGCTTGGCCGGCACGCACGGGGGCACGCGCACCCTGAAGGATTTGCGGATAACCCGGACAAAACCGAAGCCGTGCGGTTGCGGCAAGGAGACGTCATGAGAGCACTCACCTGGCACGGCAAGCGCGACGTACGCGTCGACACCGTCCCCGATCCCACGATCCGCGACCCCGACGACGTGATCGTCAAAATCACCACCACCGGCCTGTGCGGATCGGACCTCCACCTCTACGAGGTCCTCGGCGCCTTCCTGGACCCCGGCGACATCCTGGGACACGAATCCATGGGCATCATCGAGGAGGTCGGACCACAGGTCACCGCCGTCAAGCCGGGGGACCGGGTCGTGATCCCCTTCAACATCTCGTGCGGCTCGTGCTTCATGTGCGACCAGGGGCTGCAGTCCCAGTGCGAGACGACGCAGGTCCACGAACAGGGCAGCGGAGCCTCCCTGTTCGGTTACACGAAGCTCTACGGCCAGGTTCCCGGGGGCCAGGCGGAGTACCTGCGCGTCCCCTTCGGCAACTCCCTGCCGATTCCGGTTCCCGGCGGACCAGCCGATGACCGCTTCATCTACCTGTCCGACGTACTGCCCACGGCCTGGCAGGCCGTCGAGTACGCATCCGTGCTGCCGGGCGGCAGCGTCGTCGTTCTAGGCCTGGGGCCCATCGGTGACATGAGCTGCCGCATCGCCGCTCACCGCGGTGCCCGAACCGTCATCGGCATCGACCTCGTCCCCGAACGCTTGGAGCGCGCCCGCCGGCGCGGCTTCCACACCCTCGACCTACGGGAGTGCGGAGACGGCCTGGCCGAGGCGGTTCGAGAGCTCACGGACGGGCGGGGCCCTGACGCCGTCATCGACGCCGTCGGCATGGAAGCCCACGGAAGCCACATCGCCGCCGCAGCCCAGAGCATGACCACCCACCTGCCAGACACCTTGGCCGCGCCGCTGATGAAGCACGCGGGCATGGACCAGCTCTCCGCGCTCCACACCGCCATCGACCTCGTCCGCCGCGGCGGCACCATCTCGGTGTCCGGCGTGTACGGAGGCGCACTCGACCCGATGCCCCTGCTGACCATGTTCGACAAGCAGCTGCAACTGCGCATGGGACAGGCCAACGTCTGGCACTGGGTCGACGACATCCTCCCCCTCCTCAGCAACGGGGACCCCCTCGGCGTCGACGACTTCGCCACTCACCGCATGCCCCTCGAACAGGCGCCGGACGCGTACGAGATGTTCCAGAAGAAGCAGGACGGCGCCGTCAAGGTTCTCTTCACCCCCTGAGAAGCCGGTCGACCGCCAGCCAGGTCATGGCTGGTCCAACAGGACATTACTGAGGAGAAGAGATGGCTAGGAAGCACACCCCCGCGGCACCGGAGTCGGGCGAGGGCGGTCTGCCGGGCAAGCCGGGACCGGTCCCGCCCACCGTGGCCGAACCTACGCAGCCGACGGAGCCGCTGCCGCCCAAGGCGGATCAAGAAGGCCCCGCGACGGTGAGCCCCACCGGCCGGCCGACCGGCGCGGACCAAGCGCGAATGGCGCAGGGCGGTGCGTACCTGACCACCGCCCAGGGCACCCGACTGCCCGACACCGATCACTCGCTCAAGGCTGGAGCGCGCGGCCCGGTCCTCCTCCAGGACCATCATCTGCGCGAGAAGATCACCCACTTCGACCACGAGCGGATCCCGGAGCGGGTCGTCCACGCACGGGGCGCGGCCGCTCACGGCGTCTTCAAGGGCTACGGCGCGGCCGGTGAGGTGTCCAAGGCCGCCTTTCTGGCGAAGGGCGTGGAGACCCCTGTGTTTGTGCGGTTCTCCACCGTCCTCGGCTCGCGCGGCTCCGCCGACACAGTCCGCGACACCCGGGGCTTCGCCACGAAGTTCTACACCGAGGAGGGCACCTTCGACTTGGTCGGGAACAACATCCCGGTGTTCTTCATCCAGGACGCGGTCAAGTTCCCTGACGTCATCCACGCCGGCAAGCCCCATCCGGACCGGGAGATCCCGCAGGCGCAGAGTGCGCACGACACGTTCTGGGACTTCGTGTCCCTGCACACCGAGGCGACCCACCACACCATGTGGAACATGTCCGACCGCGGCATCCCCCGCTCGCTGCGCATGATGGAGGGCTTCGGGGTCCACACCTTCCGGCTGGTCAACACGGTCGACGAGAGCGTGCTGGTGAAGTTCCACTGGAAGCCCAAGCTGGGCGTGCACTCCCTGGTCTGGGAGGAAGCACAGCTGATCTGCGGGATGGACCCCGACTTCCACCGCCGCGACCTCTTCGACGCGATCGAGGCGGGCGCGTTTCCGCAGTGGGAGCTGGGCATCCAGGTCTTCCCCGACACCGAGGACCAGATGTTCGAGGGCATCGACCTCCTCGACCCGACGAAGCTCGTTCCGGAGGAGCTGGCACCGGTCCAGCCCATCGGGCTGATGACCCTGAACGCCAACACGAAGAACTACTTCGCCGAGACCGAGCAGGTCGCCTTCCACCCCGGCCACCTCGTCCCCGGCATCGACGTCACCGACGACCCGCTGCTCGCGGGCCGCCTCTTCTCCTACCTCGACACCCAGATCAGCCGCCTCGGTGGCCCCAACTTCGGCCAGATCCCGATCAACCGGCCCCACGCCCCCGTCAACGACATGCTCCGCGACGGCATGCACCAGAGCGCCGTCCACACCGGCGTCGCCCCGTACCACCCCAACAGCCTTGACGGCGGCTGCCCGTTCCTCGCCGGCGCCGACATGAGCGCCTTCATCGAGACGCCGGTGAAGGTTCCGGCGGCGAGCAAGGTGCGGGAAGCGCCCGCCTCCTTCTCCGACCACTTCACCCAACCCCGGCTGTTCTGGCTGAGCATGACCCGTACCGAGCGCGAACACATCGTCGCGGCCTACACCTTCGAGCTGAACAAGTGCTACGAGCAGGCCATCAAGGAACGCACCCTGAAGGTCTTGGCCAACATCGACCCGCACCTGTGCGCGGAGGTGGCCAAGGGCCTCGGTTTGCCGGCGCCCGCTGCCACGGTGCCGCTCGTTGCAGCTGACCCCAGCCCCGCGCTCTCCCAGATGGGAGGGACCTGGCCGACGGACGGGCGCGTGATCGGCATCATCGCCGGCCCGGACGCCGACCTTGACGGCGTACGAACCGCACGGCAAGCGATCCTGGACGCGGGCATGGTGCCCCTCGTCATCGCACCGACCGGCGGCACCCTCGACCCCGACGGCGACCCGGTCGCTGTCCAACGCACCTTCGCCGCTGCCCGATCCGTCGAATTCGACGCCCTCCTCCTGGCCGGAACTCCCGAGGCGGCTGCGGATGCCTACGGCGCCCGCGATGCCAAGGCGGGCACGGCCCAGCCGCCGGGAGCCCCCGACCCGCGCGTGCTGCTGCTCCTTGCCGAGGCGTACCGCCACGGCAAAGCCCTCGGCGGCTGGAACGGTGCCCAGCAACTCCTCGAGACGGCCGGCATCGCCGTGAACGAGCCGGGCATCGCCTTGGGTGAGGACGGTCCAGCAGTAGTCGGGACCGTCGCCGCTGCCCTGGCCGAGCACCGGGCCTGGGACAGGTTCCCGCCCGCCCTCTGATCTCGGCAAAACGCCGGGAAGCGGGCTCAGGCGGACCTCGTGAATGCTCCGCCAGACCGCAGGAAGCACCCGAAATGCCGGAGAGGGGTGCGATGGTCGATGAGCACGGCCGTCGGCCTGGCGAGCCGTCGCGCACGGGCACCGGCTCCAACGCGCCGGCTGCCGATCCGGACCGGGTGGAGCGGGCAGAGCGCCGCACCGAGTTGGCGGCGGATCATCGCCGCGAAGGCCTTCGATGACCGCGGTGCGCGGCTTGCCCTGCTCGGCCTGGAAGCAGAGCGGCTGCGTGAGGTTGCCGCGTCCCTGCACAACGAGGCGGGCTGCTGGGAGGTCGACGTGACCGACGCCGCGGACATGGCCGATACGGCCCGGCAGGTCAGGGCCCGGTTCGGACCGGTGTCCTTGGTGGTTGCCAACGCCGGCGTCGCGGAAGGCGGCCCGTTCGCCGACTCCGACCTTCAGGTCTGGAGGCGTGTCATCGAGGTCAACCTCATCGGCAGCGCGGTCACCGCCCGCTGCTTTCTCCGCGACCTCCTCGACACCCACGGCTACTACCTGCAGGTCGCCTCGCTGGCGGCGATGGGGACCTCGCCCCTCATGAGCGCCTACTGCGCCTCCAAGGCCGGAGCCGAGTCCTTCGCCCATGCCCTGCGGGCCGAACTCGCGCACCGCGATGTCGCGGTGAGGGTCGCTTACATCAACTGGACGGACACCGACATGATCAGGGGCACCGACGCCCGCAAGGTGCATTCGACAAGCCACGTCGCGGACCGGCTGGCCACCGCCGCGGAACGGAGCAAAGCATCCGTGTACGTGCCCGGGTGGCTTCGTGCCGTCCAACCCGTCCGGGCTCTTCTCCCGCCCATCGTCACGCACATCGCCCGCACTGAGCGCATCCGAGCACGCCCGCCCCGGTAGTTGGCTCGCACCGTGGAACTCTCGCCCGCTTGGCCCGTAGCCGTGGAAGAAGCACCGGAATCATCCACGTGAACACAGTTGTGATTCGTCGTCGGCTCACACATCTTCTGTATCGATAAGAACGATTAAGTTTCGTGTGCATGTTCGAGGGATGGTCGGGCAGATGACTGCTCGGAGGTTGATAACTATGGTTCCCCTGCTTCTCGTTCTTCTGCTGGTTCTGATTCTCGCTGGTGCGGGTTTCGCTATCAAGATTCTGTGGTGGGTCGCGATCGCAGTCCTCGTACTGTGGCTAATCGGATTCGTCGCCAGGCCCAAGGGTGGCAGCGGCCGGTGGTATCGCTGGTAGCTGCCTCGCAGAGTCGCGGCTCAGATTTGGCATGGCGGTGGCCTGCCCACCAAGGGTCGACGGCCGCCCCGGTCCTGGATGGGCGTCGAGGGGTGTAGCCGCAAACATGCGGGGCAGGCGAAGGTTAGGGCGGAACGCAATGTCCGCCGTGTACTCAGTACGGAAAAGGGAGAGCCGCGGAAGGGGTTCCGTGCGCTTTCCATTGCCCCGAGGAGTTGTTTTTGCATGACTGAGAATTTTTGGGGTTACCGCGAGTCCGCTGACCGTCTGGCAGGTGCGGATCTGACGGGATACAAGGTCGAGGCGAGCGACGGCTCCATCGGCAAGGTCGACAAGCACTCCGATGAGGTCGGCTCGTCCTACATCGTGGTCGACACCGGCCCGTGGATCTTCGGCAAGGAAGTCCTTCTGCCGGCGGGCACGATCAGTCGGATCGACGCGAACGACGAGAAGATCTACGTGGACCGGACGAAGGAGCAGATCAAGAACGCTCCCGAGTTCGACAAGGACAAGCACCTCCACGACACGGACTACCACCGCCAGGTCGGCGGCTACTACGACGGCCCGCACCACCTCTAATTGGGTCGCGGACCCACACACCCCAGGGCGGGGGGGGGGGGGGGGGAGGGGGGCCCCCCCCCGGGGGGGGTTTTGGGGGTTTTCCCCCTTCTCTTGGGGGGGAAAAATCCCCCCCCTCTCCCGGCCAACAACCCCCCCCCCCC
>NZ_JBHUBS010000001.1:61906-130975 GCF_042788835.1 Streptomyces sp. NPDC056883
GGCCGGGTGGGGGGTTTGGTGGCGAGGGAAGAGGGGGGTTTTTTTTCCTGGGTGGGTGGGGGAATCCCGAGGAAACCTCCTGGGGGGGGGGGGGGGTTGGGCAGCTGTCGCCCCGCCCTGGGGTGTGTCCTGGGGTCTCCGCAGTCCGTTGAGGAAGGAACCCATTCCTGTTCCGATCGGGCGAATGCCCACTCGTGCTGACCTTGATGACGGGCAATCAGGGTTAAGGGACGCCGCAGTTGGGAGTGGGTGCGCTGTACCTGTGGCCGACGCGTTGGATCGTCGCTGCGTTGGCTCCCGGCTGGGTGGCGGCCTCCAAGGTCAGTTGCCAGCCCTCTTCGGTTCTTCGGCGCTGGACAACGTACCGAGCAGGCAAGGTCCGGTGGACCGGTCCGATGGGCACACCCTGACCGAAGATCTTGGTTTCGAAGTTCGGATGGGTCTGCCGCAGCCGGAGCGGAATTCCGGGGGCGAGCGCCGCTGTTGTGGTCCCTGAATACAGCGATGCATGGGGGTGCTGAGACTGAGGCTGTTCGATGTGAACGGTGGGGGCGCGGTGGAGATCGCCGCGAGGCCGGCGGAGCTGGAGCGCCACCTGCAGGACGTGGGCCAGGGGACCAAGGAGCTCCTGCTCGGGGTCCGGTTCCTTGCGAGCGAGTACAGCACGGGGCCGGTGCACGGAGTCAGGATCGACTCGCTCGGTATCGACGAGAACGGCTCGCCCGTCGTCGTCGAGTACAAGCGCGGGCGGGACGCCGGCGTCATCACGCAGGGCCTCTTCTACCTGTCGTGGCTCGTCGACCACAAGAGCTCGTAACAGGATCTTGCTGAGATGTCCTGGTCAGCCGTGACCGGTGTGACGATTCGGGTCGACCCGGCCGGCCCCGCAGGCGTCCGAACGCCCTGTTCGGCGACAAGGGCTACGACTCCAACCCCAACCGCGCAGACCTCCGCCCTGCTCCACCAGTTCAAACGACTCGCCGTCCGATGGAAACGCCGCACCGAGCTCCACGACGCCTTCATCTACCTCGCCTGCAGCCTCATCTGCTGGTGACGCCTAAACAAGCCCGACTCATGATCGTGTTACGAGCTCTAAATGGGCGCGAGAGCGCCACGCTCCACGAGGGATTAGGTTGTATTTTAATGCGAGAGCTCCCAAAATGCGAATGTGTCCAACCGGAGCTATATTGGGCATGGCGATCCCGGGGTGTCTGGTGGTGCGGGAGGTGGCTGAATTGCAAGCCATGGAATACGAGTCACGCAACGACTCCGAGTGGAATGTGAAAGCTGCAGTCTCGTCTGAAGTGACTATGCAGCCGAATGAATCGGAGCCGGCTGCAATTTTGATTACTGGGCCTTGTCCAAGGTGTAGTCACTTGACCGCACATGTTGAGCCGATCATCTCTTATAGAGGAATGCAGCAGTCACCAAATTCGGAGATCACTAGTAACCTTGCGGAGGTCATGAGGAAGGCTGCGGCTAGTGTCCGCGAACGTGATGTTGAGGTAATTTGCGGCTGTGGGGACCTCCACCCGGCTGCTCCGGATACTAAACGGGGCTGCGGGGCTTCATGGACCTTGCATGTGGAGTGGGGAGACTAGTTGTGGTAGTTCGCGTATCACCTGGACCTCCGGGGACAGCTGCCAGTAGAGCCCATGCTGAACAGACCCAGGTTCTACTCGCCACCGAATTGGAAGGTGTTCGCGATCAAGCCGCCAAATGGCGTGACGGGCTCGCGGCTCTTATAGCGCTAATATCGACTGTGAGTGTCGTAAAGGGAAGGAGCAGCATTTCGGAGCTCCCGGAGACGCAGCAGGTGGTGGTCGGGGTCCTGTTGCTGGCTGCCTTGGTGACTGCGGCGGTTGGGGTGCTCATGGGAATGTTCGCCGCCTATGGACTGCCGCGCAAACGGGTGCTAGAGGGAGGCCTTGAGGAGCATGTGAGGTATCGGCACCAACGTACGGTCAGCTCGGTGAAGCAATTGCGTTGGGCGATAGTTCTATCCTTTGCGACTCTTGCCTTCTTGGTTGGCGCAACCGCCATAGCTTGGTATACAAGCCCCTTGGAAACGCCTACACTAATGAAAGTTGTATTGAGGGGAGGTCAGGTGCATTGTGGAGAATTTAAGGACAGCGGCGGGAGCTCGGTGAAGCTAAGCGAGAACGGAGCGCCAGTCGCAATCCCCACAGGCGGAATTCTGCTTATGCAAGTAGTTGAGAAATGCCCGTAAGCATTACCGCCAGGCATCTTTCGCTTGCACAGTCCCCCGCCACCCCTTGCTCCTAGGGGGGTCTTGACGCCAATTCTCGGCCGTCTTGATTTTATGCTCATGCAGCTGTATCAGGTACGGTTTAATCGATTCCCATAGGTATTTCGTAATGGTGTCGACCGCGTCGGCCAGTTGGATGGGCGGCTCTGATTCAGGGCCTAGATCCCTCTGGAGAGCTGCGCGTATCATTTGACGACGCCGTCCGGGAGGCGGGTGTGAACCGAGTCGAGCCTCACCTTCTTCTCCCGTCTCAATAACAGATATCCCGCGCTCGACTATATCGGCGCAGTTGAAGAAGAGATCCGCACCCCAAAAGCTCATAGAGAGATCAAAGCCTTCCTCGGCCTTTGCCTTAACCATCAACAGCAACCCCAATCCGTCGGCCTCGTACTCCTGCGCCCAACTGCGTGTAAGCACTTCAACCTCGCCACCACCAAACTCTGTCGCGTAGCGATCCGTGCTATCGAGGTGTCCAGTAATTATATGTGCGTATTCGTGGCCCATCACAAAGAGTTCCATTGAGTCGTAAAGGGACTCTGCTAGCCCCATATGAGGCTGCTGGAGTATATATTGTGGGGCCTGCCCCGGGTTGCCGTCTATTAGGTATCCGACGATCAACTCTCTGAAGCGCTGAGTGATGACAGGGCTCGCCTCAAGATTGGCAATGATGTCAGACGTGTCGGCTGAAAATTGTTGAAAACCATCAGAGTTTATATCGCCACCGGGGAAGGCCCTCGCTACTACTTTACTGAATAGTAGCGCGTAGTTGAACAGCTGATCCTGGATTAGAACGACGTATTGGCTACTTCCAGGGACTTTGACTGTGATGGCGTTTACTTCCCCTGTGGGGACTGTCCCCACAACCGGCATACTTGGGAGATGCATGGAAAGTCCCAGCACGGCATTCTGGATGCGACTCGCGAGATCTTTAATAATGGCATACCTCAGAGGATCCTCATATCTTGTGGGAAGACCTCTGGCCAATTCATCCTTCTGTTCGGATATTAGTTGCTCTATGCGTTGGGGATCCGTAATTCCCGCTTCGCGGTAGAGGGGTATTACTACCTTTTCTATTGCGTCGACCGATAGGAGTTCCTCTATTTGGGGGGCTGATCGACCGACGCTCGCATAGATATCCTTTTGAAGGCCCTCAAGGAAAGCTCGGGCAATTTCTTGAGGCATCTCCTACCTCGCTAACATGCGGCTGACCGCCTGTATCAATTCCTGCATACCGCAGCCCTGGTTATCTTGCAACTTGAAACCTGCTACCCCCGGCCCTCAGGCGGCGCGACGTTGCGCAGCTCATCGCGGTTGGGGTTGGGGTCGTAGCCCTTGTCTCCGAACAGGGCATCCGGACGCCTGCGCGGCCGGCCGGGTCGACCCGCGAGCCGCTCGTTTTTGTGGACGGTCCGCGGGTACGGGCATGACGGGCGGCTCCTCGGCGATCGAGTGGGGGTGACCCTTCCGTGATCGTGCGGCGGGGCCGTCCAGAACACCGACTTGCGGCGCGCCCTCACGTGCAGGCCCTCACTTGCAGAAGGTCTCCTTCGCTACGGCCGCACCCTTGGTCCAGCCGTCCGAGAACGCCTTGTTCGCCGAGGCCGGGGGGCTGGCGTCGCAGTTGTCGGCCACGGCGTCCCAGCCCGCGGTCAGCCCGGCCTTGTAGGTGGTGCCCGGCGTGGTGGAGGGCTTGGCCCCGCCGGTGCACGGCGTGGTGCTCCCTGCCTGTGTCACCGCGTACCTGTCGTCGGGCTTGCTCCCGATCGTGAAGGCCCCGCCGTCGGGAACGTTGAAGGTCGTCGGCGCCGCACCCGGCGAGGACAACAGGGCCTGTCCCTTCGCGAACCCCTCGCCCGAGAGGCTGACCCGGCCCGCCGGGTCCGCGGCGGACACGGTGCAGGTGGCGGCGGGCGCCGCAGCGGGAAGTGCGGTTGCCGTCGGCGCCGCGGCGAATGCCGAGATCCCCAGTGCGATCAGAGCGGCGGTGATGTGCGGGCGTCGGTGCATGGTGCTACTCCTCGTCAGGGGTCCTGACGCGCACGATCGGGCACTGTGCCTGCCCGCGCGTCTACGCGCCGCAGTCACTCCATGGTCCCCCGCGGGGTTGGGGGTGTCGACCGCACGGGGGACCGGCCGGTGACGGTGTACGGGGCATCCGGGCTGGTCAGAGGCCCAGGATGACGGCGTAGGCGAGGAAGAACAGGGCACAGACCAGAGCCATCAGACAGATGATTACGAGCGGCCCCATGCCCCAGCCTCGGGTGAGGGGACGGTACGGGCCGGCCCCCGAGCCGGTGCTCGACTCACCGGCGGGCGTCTCGCCCGGAGGGGTACCGCGGCGCGAAGGCCTGACCGAAGGGGCGGCATGGCGTGCCTACGGCTGAGAGCCCGCGAGCTGCTCGGCCAGCTCGCTCTCCTCCGCAGCGCCGAGCGAGGTCTTCAGGATCGTGCCACCGTGCGGCTGCATGGCCTCGGAGAACCTTTCCTCCGACACGATCAGGCCCATGATCGCCACGGCGGCCGCACCAGGCTTGAGGAGATCGTGAACGCGTCGGCGGAATTCCTCGTCGACACCCGATTTGCCGAGTTTCCCCAGCAGCCCGCCGACCGCCGCGCCCGCGACGAACCCGACTCCGGGCAGAAGGAACAGCACGCCGAAGACGATGCCCCACACCGCCCCGGCCGCAGCCGACGGACCGATGAGACGGCTCGGCGTGTCCACATGGGTCTCGCCCTGGGCATCCACCCACACCACGGCGAGCCCGCTCACGCTGACGGTGTGATCCCGGTGGAGCTCCTGCACGGTGGCGTAGGCCCGCCGGGCGGTCTCGGGGTCCTCGTATCCGATCACCATCAGCTCCGACATCAATGCCTCCCGGTGCGGCGACAGGACCTCAAGGCACGCTAAGCCCTCGCGGGGGCTTCGGCATCCCGCCATCGTGGAGACCTCGTGGGCCGGAATGCCGATGGATGGCTGCCGTGCCACGCTGAAACGGGGGATCACGCCGATCCCGGCATACGAGGCCGGCTCTGCAACCCATGGAGACCGAAATGGCCAGTGACGCCAGCAGACCCCGCGCAGGCACCGCACAGCCGAGTCCCTGGCATGCGCCCGTATCCGGCACCACCGTCATGGCGGCAGCCTTCATGATCTTCGGTGGGGCGATGGCGATCTTCGAAGGGATCGCGGCCATCACCAAGGACACCGTGTTCCTCGCGACGCGGCGCTACGTCTTCGAGTTCAGCCTGGCGGGCTGGGGCTGGATCCACCTCATCCTGGGCGTCGTCCTCGTCTTCGCCGGCTGCGCCGTCATCAGCGGAGCCCTGTGGGCGCGCTTCTTCGGGGTCGCCATCGCGGGGCTGGGCGCGATCGCCAACTTCCTGTGGCTGCCGTATTACCCCGTGTGGGCCCTGGTGCTCATCGCCGTCAACTTCCTCGTCATCTGGGCACTCTGCACGGGCATGCACCGAGAAGCGGACGCGGGCCCGACCGCCTGACCCCGCCCGCCGTACTCGACGTACGGCCCCCGCCGCCGGCGCGGCCCGCTGATCTGACGGGCCACGCCGCGACGGTGCCCGGCCCGTCAGAAGGAGACGGCGTCGCGGATGAGCGGGCAGGTCATGCAGTGTCCGCCACCGCGCCCTCGTCCGAGCTCGGCACCGACGATGGTGATGACCTCGACACCGGCCTTGCGCAGCAGCGTGTTCGTCTGCGTGTTGCGGTCGTACGTGAAGACCACGCCGGGCTCCAGGGCGACCGCGTTGTTGCCGCTGTCCCACTGCTGGCGCTCGGAGGCGTACACGTCCCCGCCGGTCTCGATGACCGTCAGCCGGGGGAGCCCGAGGCCCTTGGCCACGACGTCGACGAACGGGCTCGATCCCTCGTCCGTGATCTCGACGCCCACGGGCTTGTCGCTCGGGCGCAGGGAGAAGGTGTGCACCGCGTCCATGATCTTGGGATAGAGGGTGACGATGTCGCGGTCGGCGAACGTGAAGACGGTGTCGAGGTGCATGGCGGCACGCAGCTTGGGCATGCCCGCGACGATGACGTGCTGGGCGGCGCCGTTCTTGAACAGGGAGGCGGCGACTTGGGTGATGGCCTGGCGGGAGGTGCGTTCGCTCATGCCCATCAGCACGACGCCGTTGCCGACCGGCATGATGTCGCCACCCTCGAAGGTGGCCTGTCCCCAGTTCTGTTCGGGATCGCCCCACCACACCGTGGAGGCCTTGAAGTCGGGGTGGAAGGTGTAGATCGCCTTCATCAGGAGGGTTTCGTCGTGCCGGGCGGGCCAGTACAGCGGATTCAACGTGACGCCGCCGTAGAGCCAGCAGGTGGTGTCGCGGGTGTAGAGGGTGTTGGGGAGGGGCGGCATCAGGTACTCCCGAGCACCGGTCCCCTCGCGGGCGAGCGCCACGTAGCCGGACCGGAAGTCGTCCGGCAGGTCGGCGGTCGACAGCCCACCGATCAGGAAGTCGGCCAGCTCACGCGGGGTGAGGGTCTCGAGGAAGGCCCTGGTGTCGTCGAGGAGGCCGAGGCCGACCTCGTTGGCGGTGATCTTCCGGTCGAGAAGCCAGGTCCTGGCCTCGGCGATGGCCATGGTCTCGGCGAGCAGCTCGTGCAGCTCGACGACCTCGACTCCGCGCTGGGTGAGTTTGTTGACGAAGTCCGCGTGATCGCGCTGGGCGTTCTCCACCCACATGACGTCGTCGAAGAGCAGGTCGTCCGCATTGGTGGGGGTCAAACGGCGGTGCGCGAGCCCGGGTGCGCAGACCAGGACCTTACGGAGCCTGCCGACCTCGGAGTGGACGCCGAAGGCGGGCCGGGGGGTGCTGTCGGTGCTCAACGCATTGCGCCTTTCGTTGGATGGACCGGGGTCGGGCGACCCGATCGGGGATCAGGCGCACCCGATCGGGGATCGGGGGTCGGGTACGGGTCACAGCTCGATCCAGCCCAGGGCCAGAGCGAGCACGCCCACAAGAGCACCGGCGATGGAGACGGCACAGATGACGGCCTCGCCGGGGGAGAACAGGCGCCGGTTCTGCTCCCGCCGCGCCTTGACGAACAGGAACGTCGCAGGGGCGTAGAGGATGAAGGAGACCAGGACCAGCTTGAGCCCGGCGGCAAAGAGCAGGAACGCCGTGTACAGCGTGGCGACCACCGCGATCACCAGCTCCCCGCGCGTGCTCCGCCCGACGGTCTCCTCGCGGCCCGGCCCGGAGGCGACCTTCACGGCGAAGGCCGCGGCGAGCAGGAAGGGGATCAGGCTCAGCGCGCTGGTCAGGTCGAGCGCGAAGTTGAAGGCGTCCTCGGAGAACATCGTGACGACCAGGACGACCTGGCTCAGGGACGTGGTCATCAGCAGTGCGGGAACCGGCACGTCCTCAGAGGTGGCCCGCCCCAGGAACCGGGGCATGTCCTTGTCCTTCGCGGCGACGAAGAGCACTTCCGCGGCCATGAGCGTCCAGGCCAGATAGGCGCCGAGGACGGAGACGATCAGGCCGACGCTGACGAAGACCTTGCCCCAGGTGCCGACCGCGTGCTCCAGGACGCCTGCCATGGAGGGCTGGCGCAGCTCGGCGATCTCGGCCATCGGCATGATCCCGTAGGACACGATGGTGACCGAGGCGAAGACGGCGAAGACGCTGAGGAATCCCAGCACGGTGGCGCGCCCGACGTCCTCGCGCCGCTTGGCGTGCCGGGAGTACACGCTCGCCCCCTCGACACCGAGGAAGACGAAGACGGTGGCCAGCATCGTCCCGCGGACCTGGTTGAACAGTGAGCCGGCGTAGTCGGCGCCGCCCCAGTTGGCCGCGAAGACGTCCGTGTCGAGGCAGAACACTGCGAGGACGACGAAGACCAGGATGGGCACGATCTTCGCCACGGTCACGATCTTGTTGATCGCGGCCGCCTCTTTGACTCCGCGGCGGATCAGCAGGAAGAACGCCCACAGGCCGACCGAGGAGAGGACGACGGCGAGGACGGTGTCCCCGTCGCCGAGCGCGGGCCAGATCGCGCCGATCGTCGACATGATGAGCACCCAGTAGGTGACGTTGCCGACGCACGCGCTCGCCCAGTAGCCGAAGGCGGAGAAGAACCCGAGGTACTCCCCGAATCCGGCCTTGGCGTAGGCGTACACGCCCGCGTCGAGGTCGGGCCTGCGTACCGCGAGGGTCTGGAACACGAACGCGAGCATCAGCATGCCCGCACCGGCGATCGCCCAGGCGATCAGGGCGCCCGCGACCCCCGTCTCCTGGGCGAAGCGGCGCGGCAGGGAGAACACCCCGGCGCCGACCATGGAGCCGACCACCATCGCGGTCAGTGTCACCAGCGTCAGCTTGACGGCCGGCCGGCCCGCGGTGGTCGCCGCCGCGTCGTTGGTCTCGGCGTTGCTCATGACTTCCTTCGTCTACGACTCTCGGTGGTGGGGGCTGTCGGCTACGAGCCGATGGAGGCTCCGGACCCGGACCCGCCCTCGGAGCCGGTCACCGACCCGGCCTCGGGCGGTGCGACTTTCTCGATCTTGAATCCGGTGATGCCGTAGAGGACGCTCAGGGCCGAGCTGGCGTAGTTGAAGATCGCGAACGGGGCGTAGGTCAGGGTGGGGACGCCGAGCACCGCTCCCATGAACGCACCGCAGGAGTTCCACGGGACGAGCGCGGAGGTGACCGTGCCGCTGTCGGCGCAGAGACGGGACAGGTTCGTCGCTGCGAGCCCGCGCTTCTCGAACTCCAGACGGAACACCCGCGAGGGCAGAACGAGGGCGATGTACTGGTCACCGGCGACGACGTTCAGGCCGAAGGCGCAGGCGAACACGGTGAGGAACAGCCGGCCGGTGCTTTTCGCCGAGCGGATCAGTGGGTTCACGAGCCGGGCGATGAGGCCGAACTCCTCCAGCACGGCCCCGAAGGTGACCGCACCGATGATCAGCCAGAGGGTGAGGAGCATGCTGTCCATGCCGCCGCGGGAGAGCAGCTGGTCGATCAGCGGGATACCGGACTGGATGGAGAATCCGTTCGCCATGGCGAGCCAGATGCCCTTCAGCGACTCGAGCACGACGTTTCCGGATCCGGCGACGAAGTCCCGCATCACGGAGGGCTGCAGGAACGCGCCGAGCACGCCCGCGAAGATCGCCGCGGCGATGAGGGCGAGCGAGGCGGGCACCTTCCTGACCGACAGGAAGGCCAGGAGGGCGAGAGGGAGAAGGTTCAGGGGAGTGATGTGGTAAATGTCGCCGAGGTAGGCGAGCTCGATGTCCTCTCCGACCGGGTTGACCACGTCGCCGCTCTTGACCAGGCCGATCACCAGGAAGACCGCGAAGGCGATGACGAACGCGGGCAGTGACGTCCATGCCTGCCGTTTGATGTGCTCGTGGACGTCGACCTTCACCATCTGTGCGGTCAGCACCGTCGTCTCCGACAGCGGGGAGAGCTTGTCTCCGAGGTACGCGCCCGAGATCACCGCGCCGGCTGTGATCGCCGTGGACACGCCGAGCATGTCCGCGACCCCGACCAACCCCACGCCGATCGTTCCCGCGGTCGTCCAGGAACTCCCGATGCTCATGGCGATGACGCCGCAGATGACGGCCGTGGCCGCGTAGTACCAACTCGGTGACAGTGCCTGGATGCCGTAGTACACCAAGGTCGGGATCGTCCCGGAAAGGTTCCACACCCCGATCAGGGCGCCCACCGCCAGGAGGATGAAAACCGCACTGGTGATCGAAGAAAGGGCGCGCTGGCCCGCCTGCTGCACCGCACTCCACGGGTGGCCGTTCTTCATCGCCACCAGTGCCGCAGCCATCGCACACAGGACCAGGGCCACCTGGATCGGCCCATCCAGCGCGTCGAGCCCGAAGAGGGCCAGCGACCCGGCGACCAGTACGGCCAGCACCACCAGGGGCACGATCGAGTCGAGCAGGGACGGCTCGCGCACCGGAGAGCCCGACGCTTCGCCTTCTTCCTCGTCCCGCATCCCAGCCCCGTTCACGCATGAGCGTCGGCCGCGACGCCGTATCCCTTCGAGGAGTGGAATATAGCCCGATATCGGTAGATATCTCGTAGCTGGGAGAGTGTCGCGATCTGACGGCGTCCATGCCGAGGAGCGCACCGAAGCTGCGACAAGACCGCGCCGCTCGGCTCCGCTGCGCCATGGACACGTCCGCTGCGAGGCGTCGGCTCCTGGGTGCGACGGGCTTCGGTGGCTGTGGCTATGCGGCCGGTTTGCCGGGCTGGTCGTGGGTGGCGCAGTGGATGCCGCCGCCTCCGGTGGCGATGGTGTCGATCTTGACGGGCACGATGTCGCGCTTGGGGAAGTGTTCCTGGAGGATTCCGCGAGCGCGGTCGTCGGCTTGCTTGTCGCCGAACTGGGGCATGACGACGGCGTCGTTGGCGATGTAGAAGTTGGCGTAGGTGGACAGGAAGTCCTTGCTGTAGCCGGTGATCCGGTCGGGGTTGGGCTGGGGGAGGTCGATGACCTCGAAGCTGCGGCCTCGGGCGTCGGTTGCCTTGCTGAGCACGGACTTGGCCTGGTCGGAGGAGCGGGACCAGGAGTCGGCGGGGGTTCCGGGGAACGCCCGGTCCAGGAGGATCACTCCGGGTGCGGTGAACCGTACGAGGCTGTCGACGTGGGCGTCGGTGATGTCCTCGCCGCGTACGCCCTTGAGCCAGATCACCTTCTCGATGCCGAGGAGCTTCTTGAGTTCGGCTTCGATCTGGTCGCGGGTTTTGCCGCGGTTGCGGTTGTCGTTGACGATCGAGCTCTCGGTGATGAGCAGGGTCCCCTCGCCGTCGGTTTCGAAGGAGCCGCCTTCGGCGATCAGGGGGGCCTTGTCGCGCGGGATCCCGTACTTCTGGAGCAGGCTGGCTCCGATCAGGGCGTCGTTGCCGTGTTCCTGCTTGTTGCCCCAGCCGTTGAAGTTGAAGTCGACTCCGAGGACCTTGCCGGACTCCTCGACGAACACGGGGACGGAGTCACGGGCCCACAGGTCGTCCACGGCCAGGGGGATGACCTCCACCTTCGAGCCGCACGCCTGCTGGGCCGCGTCCTGCTGATCGGGCCTGGCCATGAGGACGACGGGTTCGTACTCCGCGACGGCCCGCGCCACGCGCGCGATGTCCTCGCGGACGCGGGGAAGGTCGTCCTCCCAGACGGACTCGAGCGCCGGCCACGACATGAAGGTGCGGGCGTGGCTCTCCCACTCGGCTCCCAGTCGCCGGCCCTCGCCCTTGGGGCCGGCCTGGTCGGTGGTGGGGGAAGCCGTGGGGGAAGCGTCGGGCTCGCCGGAGTCGTCGAGTGCGCAGGCCGAGGCGCCGAGGGCGAGTACGCCGACTCCGGCGAGTGCACGCAGAGCGGTGCGGCGGGAGGGGGAGAGTCCGGACATGGGGGCTCCGATCGTGAACGTGTAGGGCCGCGGATGAGGGATCAGGGGGCAGGGATCCGGCCGCGACGAGCGTCAGGTGAGGGGGCGCTCGTGGCGCGGGGAGGGTGCGACCCTTCGTGCCGTCACCCTGGCACTGACTGAAAATTTAGTCAATTTCTTGGTCGTGTGTCGCCCACTGGGCCCCTGTCGGAGCCCTACGCGCCGTGCGTCTGCCGCTCGGTGTCGCGACCCAGTCGCTCGATCTCCACGGACACCGCCTCCCGCATCAGGTCGCGCGCGTGAGCCAGGGGCAGGGCGCCGCTCAGCCAGCGCATGCTGAGTCCCTCCAGGAGGGCGGTCAGCCGCTCGGCGGACGTGGCGAGGGCCGGCGCGGGAGCCGTCGGCCGGATCCCGCCCAGGAGGCTTGCGACGTCATGGGTCCAGTTCAGGCTGGCTCTGGCCAGGTCTTCGCGGAGCGCGGGGTCGAAGATCGCGCTGGCCCGCAGCTCGCCCCACACCGTGCTGTTCTCGCGGACTTCGGCGAGATCCTGGAACTCCAGCAGCAGGGACTGCTCCAGCTCCTGCCGGGCGTCGTACGCTCCGGCGCCGCCGGCCCCTTCGGACGTGTACCGCTCGGCCCGGTCGCTGATGAACTCCAGGGTGTGGCGCAGGACGCCGGCCCGGTCCTTGAAGTGGTAGTAGATCAGTGCGGTGGACACCCCGGCTTCGGCTGCCAGCTCCTCCACGCGCAGCCCACGGACCCCCCGACGGGCTATGACCCGCGCGGCGCCCTTCATGATTGCCCCTCGACGGTCCGTCGCCACGTGATCCCCTCCTGGAAGTCTGCGTCCACCAGTGTCTCATATTGACTGAATGTTTAGTTAGAGGCACCATGCGCGGGTTGGGTTTCAGTCCGTACCGCCGAAAGAGCCACCGCATGTCCGCTCAGCTTCCTGGTGTGCAGCCCGCTCACGCGGCATTGTCGGCCGAAGACCCCGGGGAGATAGGCGGCTACCGTCTTCACGCGCGGCTGGGCTCCGGTGGCATGGGCGTGGTCTACCTGGCCTACACCCCGGGTGGCCGTCCGATCGCGTTGAAGGCGGTACGGGAGGAGTTCGCCGGCGACCCCGAGTTCCGCCAGCGCTTCGCTCAGGAGGTGGCCAGCGCCGAGCGCATCCATGGGCTGTTCACCGCTCAGGTGGTCGCCTCCGGCGTTGACGCTCCGACTCCGTGGCTCGCCACCGCATACGTTCCCGGCCCCTCCCTGCACCAGGTGGTCCAGCGCCACGGTCCGCTTCCGGTGCGCACGGTGCTGCTCCTCGTGGCGGGCATCGCCGAGGCCCTGCAGGCGATCCACGGCGCCGGCGTCGTCCATCGCGACCTCAAGCCCGCCAACGTGCTGATCGCCGAAGACGGCCCCCGCGTGATCGACTTCGGCATCGCCCGTGCGGCCGACGCCGTCGCGCTGACCGGCATGGGCCTGCGGGTCGGCACCGCGGCGTTCATGGCCCCCGAGCAGGCGCTGGGCCTGCCGGTGTCACCGGCCACCGATGTCTTCGCCCTCGGCGCGCTCATCGCGTACGTGGCGGGCGGCGAAGCCCCGTTCGGGCCGGGGCCGGAGTCGTCCGCGTTGTACCGGGTGGTGCACGAGCATCCCGACCTCGCCCGCGTGCCGCATGAGCTGCGGGATCTGGTGTCGTGGTGTCTTGCCAAGCGGCCGGAGGACCGCCCCGCGACGGTGGACCTGATCGCCGCCGTTCACGCCCATCCCCTGGTGGGACCTCGTCCGGAGTTCTCCGAGGGCTGGCTGCCCCAGACCGTCGGCAGCGAGGTTGCGGGACACGCCGGTCAGGCGGGGCCGGTCCACGTGCAACCCACCCTCGCGGCCCCGGCCGCTCCCGTTCCGCCCCCGAGGACCGACACCCGGCTCGCTTCCTCCTCGCACCGCGCCCGCACGGTCAGGAAGCGCCGCCCGGCCCTCATGGCTCTGGCCGTGGTCGCGGCCCTCGCGCTGGCCGGTGCCGCCTTCTACTACCTCGACTCCCTGCCGCCGGCGCAGGACTCGGCCAAGGCTCCCGGCGCCTCCGCCGCGCCGTCCTCCGCGGCCGCCTATGTGCCCGGCAACAAGAGCGTCGAGCTGACCTCGCCCGATCCCACGTACGAGTTCGACCTGAAGGCGGGGAAGGTCGTCCCCGCGGATACCGCCGCCTGGTACCTGGCGCGCGACCAGAAGGGGTTCGTCCTCCCCGAGGACGGTGACGCCTTCATCGCGGCCGGGGACGAGCTCGGCCCCGAGGACTGCGTTCTGGGCATCGATACGCAGCCGGTCACCGCGCTCGCCTTCTCCGACCTGGCCGGCGAGCGCCCGTTCTGCGTCCGCAGCCCCGATGGGCAGGACATCGCCATCGTCTGGCTGATCACGGCGCAAGCCGATGGGGGGCCCGTCACGGTGGCCATCGATCACTATCGCAGTGGAGGCTGACAGGAATTTCAGTTTTGGAATCAGAATCATTGACTGAATTTTCAGTCCACGGGAGCATGTGCGGAACACCCCTCTCCGTTCCCGCACCAGGGAGTCCCATGAACACGTCCGTCACTTCCCGACGCCGACTGCTCCAGCTCGGCGCGGCAGCTCTGCCGCTCGCGGCCCTCGGGTCGGTACTGCCCTCTGTTGCCCGTGCCGCCACCAGCCCTTCGGGCGAGACGCTTCGGATGCCCGCGGAGACCGACCGCCACGTGCGGACCTTCATGTCCTGGCCGGCGCTGTCGTCGGTCTGGTCCACCCAGCTCGCGGGGGTCCGCAACGACATCGCGCGGGTGGCTGACGTGATCTCCCGCTACGAGCCGGTCGTCATGCTGGCCCGGCCCGAGCAGGCCGCTGCCGCCCGGTACGCCTGCGGAGGCGGGGCCTACCACAGCATTCAGGTCGTCGAGATCGACAACGACGACCTGTGGATCCGGGACTTCGGCCCCACCTTCGTGGTCGCCCCCGGTGCGATAGCCGGAGTGGACACCAACTTCAACGGCTGGGGCAAGACCGGCACGTCGTACTACCAGCCCTTCGCCAACGACGCCGCGGCGGCCGCGACCCTCCTCGCCCGGTACGGAGTCGACCGGATCCAGGCTTCCTTCGTGGGCGAGGGCGGATCGCTGGAGACGGACGGCCAGGGGACCCTGCTCGCCACGGTCAGCTCGCTGGTGAACGACAACCGCAACCCCGGCATGACCCAGGACCAGGTCGAGCAGACGCTCAAGTCGTCCCTCGGCATGGACAAGGTCATCTGGGTCCCGGGCCTGGCCGGCCAGGACATCACCGACTGTCACATCGACTGCCTGGCGAGGTTCGTCTCGCCCGGGCAGGTCATCCTCGACCAGCCCGGCCCCGGCACCGACAGCAAGTGGATCGCGGTCTACAACGAGACCAAGAAGGTGCTGGAGAGCGCCACCGACGCCCAGGGGCGCCGGCTCACCATCACCGAGCTCCCCGGACCCGACCGGCGCTACATCCGGGGACGGGGAACGGACTTCCTGTCCAGCTACACCAACTACTACACGGTGAACGGTGCGGTCCTCGTGCCCCAGTTCGGCGACAGCTACGCCGACGACGCGGCCTACGGCATCCTGCGGACCGCGTACCCCGGCCGGACCGTCGTCCAGGTCCGCATCGACAACATCGCCAGCGGCGGCGGTGGCATCCACTGCGCCACCCAGTCCCAGCCGGCCGTACCCCCGGCAGCCTGACCCGGCGCGCACCGGCACAGCACAGCACGGCACGGCACGGCACGGCACGAGGGGAGGCAAAGGGCATGCGGCACGGTCTGTTCCAGTCGATCAGCGATCTCGTTCTGATCGCCGTCATCGGGCTGGCCGTGCTGGCACTCTCCGAGTGGGCAGGCGGCTGGAGCATCGGCGGCGTGCCGTACGGACCGGCCGGCCACGTCCTCGTGGCCGGTTGCGCGATGGCGGCGGTACTGATCCGGCGGCAGTTCCCCGCGGTCGCGCTGGTGGCCGCTGCCGTGCTCGTGGCGGTCGAGCCGCTGACGGGCGGGGCCCTGGCGGCCGTTGCCCATACGGCGGGTCTGCGCTGGGCCCGTCTGCGAAGCCGCGTCCTCCTGCTGGCCGCGTGCGCAGCGGTCCTCCTGGCGATCACCCTGGTGAACTCGGCCGGGCAACCGGCGCCCGTGCTCGGGTACGAGGTCATGGTCGTGCTCGTCACGGGCATCGTGTGCGGTGCTCTGCCCGGTCTGGCGGGCGCGCTGGCGGGCCAGCGCGAGCGGCTGGTCCGGGCCTTGCGGGAGCGCAACGCCTTCCTCGAACACGCGCATCGCTCCGCGGAAGAACAGGCCAGGTCGCGCGAGCGCGCCCGGATCGCGGGGGAGATGCACGATCTGCTCGGTCACCGGCTGAGCCTCATCGCCCTGCATTCCGGCGGGCTCGCGATGGCCACCGAGCAGGGTGATCCGGAAGTCCATCGCAGTGCGCTGCTGGTGCACCGTACGGGCCGGCAGGCGATGGACGAGCTGCGCGGCGTACTGGGGGTGCTGCGAGCCGGGGAGCCGGCGAGGGAGGACACCTCGCAGGCGCTGACCGCGGATACGGGAACCCGCGCCGATGTCACCGTCCTGGTCGCCCAGTCCCGCGCGGCCGGCATCGCCGTGGCCCTGGACTGGACCGGGGAGGAGCTGACCGGTGCGAGCCCCTCCGCCCGGCGCGCGGTGGACAGGGTGATCCGCGAGGCACTGACCAATGTGCACAAGCACGCGGCCGGGGCGTACGTGACGGTGTCCGTACGAGGGGACGCCCGGCACGTACGGGTCGAGGTGCGCAACGGGCCCGAGACGGCGGGCCGCTCGCCACGGCTTCCCGGCACCGACCTGGGACTCGTCGGTCTCCACGAGCGGGTCCGCCTGCTCGGCGGCACGCTGAGCGCCGGACCCACGGACCACGGCGGTTACACGGTGGTCGCGCACATCCCCCTGGGCTCCGGCCCCGTGGTGGCGGGTACGTCCGTCCCGGCCGGACACGAAGCCCTGGCAGCCGCGCGGACCCGGCGGAACCGGGTGGCGACGGCAGCGGCCACTGCGCTCGGTGTGCTGGGTGCCGTGGCCTTGCAGTTCGTCACCCTCGCCTTCGTTCCCTACCCGGGGGAGGACGAGCCGCCGGAGCCCGGGGAGATCGTCGTCTCGGCCGAAGGGATCGATCGCCCGGGTGATCCCGCCGGGCCGAGGGTCCGCGACCGAGTGACACCCCAGACTGTGAGGATTCTGCTGTGATCCGTGTTCTGCTGGCCGACGACCAGGAACTGGTCCGCGCCGGCATCAGGCTCGTCCTCAAGCATGCAGAGGACATCGACGTGGTGGCCGAGGCATCCGACGGGCACGAGGCGGCGCAGCTCGCCGTCCTCCATCAGGTCGATGTGGCGATGCTGGACATCCAGATGCCGGGCGCCGACGGGCTGTGCGCTGCGGAACGGATCGCCGAGCGGGCCCCCTCGGTACGCGTGGTCATGCTCACCACCTTCGGTGAACACGCTTACGTGGCCCGAGCGTTGAGGGCGGGGGCGGCCGGGTTCCTGCTGAAGGACAGCACCCCGCAGGAGCTCATCCAGGCCGTCCGCACGATCGCGTCCGGCTCACCGGTCGTGTCCCCTCAGGTCACGCAGCACCTCATCGACCGGTACCTCAGCAGCGATGAGGTACCGGTCGACCCGCGCCTCGACCGCATCGCCGATCTCACCCTGCGCGAACGCGAGGTACTGGCGATGGTGGGCACCGGGGCCTCCAACGCGGAGATCGGCAAGATGCTGCACCTGGGAGAAGGGACGGTGAAGGCGTACGTGAGCCGGATGCTGACCAAGCTCAGCTGTACCAACCGGGTCCAGGCGGCCCTTCTGGCCCGCGACGCCCGGGTGCGCACGCCTCCCGAGAGGCCCTGAGGTCAGCGCCCGGGAGAACCGGAGGAACCGGGAGAACCGGAGGAACCGGGAGAACCGGAGGAACCGGGGGAAGGGGTGGAATCCGGGGAAGGTGTGGCGGTGCCGTGCCCGGGCGCGGAGGACGGCGGTGCGGCCGTACGCGAGGGGCCGCGCGGGGATGCCGTCGGTGTCGGGGAGCCTCCGGCCGGTGCGGGCACCGGCGTTGCGCTCTGCCGGCCGACCGGTGCTTCCCGGGCGGGATCGGTGTCGCTTGCCTGCCGTGGAGGCTGTGCTCCGGCGACGCTGACGGCCAGGAAGGCCCCGGCCGCCCCGGCGATGACGATCTTGGACACCAGCGCGGTCCAGCGCATCAGGGCCTCCTCGGGTGAGTGACGGCGGCGATCAGGCCGTGACCGGTGACGTTCTGGATCTGGAGACCCGGCCGGGCGTTGACCTCGAGGATCAGCGGACCGCGGTCGGCATCGACGACGATGTCCGCGCCCAGGTAGCGCAGGCCCGTCGCCGCCGCGCACCGGCGGGCCGCGTCGAGCACCTCGGGCCAGTGCGGGACGGTCGCTCCGATGAGGAGTTCACCGGTGTCGGGGTGCCGCTCGGTCGGCTCCTTCCCGACGAGGGCATGGGTGATCCGGCCGGTGGGCAGATCGACGGCGGCGCCGATGGCCCGCTGGTGCAGGTTGGCCCGCCCGCCGCTGAACCGGGTGGGCAGACGCAGCATGGCGAGCCGCGGCCGGTCCCCGTCGCAGATCACCCGGATGTCCGGCAGCCCTTGGTGGGAGAGCCGTGCCAGATCCGGATGCGCCCGGATCAGGGGTTCGAACATGGCCCAGTCGCTCGGGCGGGGGGAGAACTCGCCGTCCAGGATGCGGCGCAGCTGGTCGGCGACCAGCGCTCTGGCGATCCGCTTGCCGGAGGAGGAGGTCCAGTGCCCTCGGCGCCGGCCGAAGGCCAGCAGGATGCCGTTGCCGCCCAGGCTCTGGTTCGGCTTGAGCGCCCAGCAGTCGGGCAGTCCGTCCCAGCACAGGGTGGCGATCTCCCGGCGGGAGCGCAGCAGCGCCAGGGTGGGGGAGGTCGGGGCGCCGACCGAGGTCAAGGCCTCCTTGGTGGCGTACTTGTCGTTGACGAGCCGGATGGCGGCCGACGAGTTCTGCTGGGAGATCCGGGCATTGCGCAGGTTCATGCCCATGACCGGGTCCCAGCCGCGGAGCCGGATCACGATGCGGCCCCCTGCGCCTTCGCCGCGGGCGCGAACCGGGAGAGCTCGCTCAGCCGCAGCCCGCGGTACGTTCCGGCGATCGCCGTCCACACCGCGCACACGAGCGCGAGCTGCAGGGGTACCGCCTCCGCGAGGTGGCGTACGTACGGCGTGAGCAGGAGCAGCGCCACCAGGACGGCCGTGCCCATCGTGAGGGCGGCTCCCGCGACGGCGGCCCGGAAGCCGTCGAGGTCCCATGTGTCCCACAGACGTTCGGTGATGATCGCCGTGACGACGACCGGCAGGGACATGCCCCAGGAGTCGGAGAGCCCGAAACTGCCCAGGCCGAGCTGGGTGGCGATCAGGCCCGAGGTGACCACCGCGATCAGAACGCCGAGGCGGGCGACGCGCGGCAAGTGCAAGCGGCGCAGCACGGGTTGCAGGGCGAAGCCGAGTGCGAACATCACCAGCGTGAGCGGCACCCCCAGGGTCAGGCCGGCTTGCGCGTACGCCAGGGCCAGGAGCACCGGGCTGAACGTGCCCAGCGTGTTCAGCCCGACGACGACCCGCAGCACCACGATCAGCAGGGCCGCCAAGGGCAGCAGGGCCATCATCGACACGGGGTCGATCGCCGGTGCCTTGGCGAACAGGATCCGCAGGGCGGAGGGCGCGGCGGTGGACTCGGGCTGGGTGAGGAGCCGCTTCCCCACGGCCACCTGAAGCCCCTGGACCTCCTGGCGTCCGAGCAGTACGGGAGTTTCGCGCTTGGAGCGGTTGTTGACGCTGACCTTGGCGACGAACGACCGGCCGGCCAGGCGCACCGTGGTGTCGACCACGGGGCGCTTCTCACGGCCGAGGGCCGAACCTACGGTGATCCTCGGCGCCGCGGCCAGATCGAACCCGAGGTCCTTCGCCAGCGCCGTGTCCAACGAGGACGCCGACGCACCCGTGTCGATCAGGGCGAGAACCTCGGCGGTCTTGCCGTTCGGTCCGCTGATCCGCACCATCTCGCGCTCACCGACGACCTCGGGCGACCGTCCCAGGGACCGGTCCGGGGAGCCGAGCACGCCGAGCAGGAGAACGCCCAGACAGGCCACGGCCGCGAGCACTTTCACGAGGACCGGCGCCCTCCCGCGCCCACCCCGGTGGCCGCCGGTCGCCCGGCGGCCGCCGTCCGAACTCGTTTCACTCTTCTCACTCTTCAAGAGGTCATGCATACGGACAGCCTTGATCAGCGGATCGGGCGTCCAGTAGTACCGATCGGCCATGGAGGGGCAACGAAAGTGAACTGCGCAGGACCCCGGCCTCCCCCTCACGGCGGCGGGACAGGGCCCGGTAGGGTGCTGACCATGGCGTCTCGCAGCACTCAGATCCTCGAAGCAGCCGCCCGGGTGATCGCCCGGCGCGGGGTCCGCGGCCTGCGCGTGGAGGAGCTGGCCGCCGAGGCGGGCGTGTCCACCGCTCTGATCTATTACCACTTCAAAGACCGGACCGGGATCCTGCGCCAGACGCTGGAGTTCATCAACGACCGCGCCGAGCGCTACACGACGTACCAGGATCCGGACGCCGCACCCCTCACCCCGCGGGAGGAACTGGACCGGACGCTGCTGCTGGAGCTCCAGGACACACCCGAGGTCAGGGAGAACAGCAGTGCCTGGGGAGAGCTGCGGGCCAGCGCCGTCTTCGACGAGGTCCTGCGCGAAGACCTGGCGCGAGCCACCCTGGTCTGGATCCAGGAGGTGGCGGCCCTGCTGGGCCAGGTCCGGCCGATGGCCCCGGCCGTCGCGCTCGCGGCGGCCGCCGAGCGGCTCACCGCTCTGCTGGAGGGCCTGAGCATGCGCTGGCTCAGCGGCACGCTCCAGATATCCCATGCCCGGACCCTGATGGCCGGCGCCATCGACGCCGAGCTCGAATGCCTGGGACTCTGAGCGGTCCCCCCTCCTCATGCGCCCGCCCACCGCGACGGGACGCTGACCGGGTTAGTCCTCCCCACCTGACCGTCTGAAGCCTGCGCCCGTTCCCGCGCGAGGCCGGTTCGTGGGCTCTTGTACATCTCCATGGCCCGCATACTGAAATTCTCGTCAACTCCGCCGTTTCCCGGGTCGGAAGCCGCCCTGCTCAGAACCTTGTCCGTAGGTATTGACTGAATTTTGAGTCAGTCCCTAAGGTGGCGCAACCCCGACAGCTCCGCCAGTCGAGGCTGTTGAGGCGGGCGAAAGACGCTCCCTTACGAAGGAGGCCACATGGGGGCAGCCGCCTCGAAGGTCGGAGATTCCGCACCTTCCACCGGCATAGAACAGCACTCGATCGACTGGGTGCCCATCGAGGAGCGGCACGGCAAACCCTCGAGCGTGGGCGCCATCTGGTTCGTCGGAAGCCTCAACCTCACCGGTCTGGCGACCGGCGTCGTGACGCTCTCCATGGGGGCCTCGCTCGTCTGGACGGTGATCGCCACCGTCCTCGGCTCGCTCTTCGGCACGTTCTTCATGGCGTTCCACTCGGCCCAGGGCCCCCAGCTGGGCCTTCCTCAACTGGTGCAATCACGGCCGCAGTTCGGCTATCTCGGAGCCGCGCTCACGGTATGGGTGTTCGCCCTGGTCAACTACCTGGCCTTCAACACCTCCGATGCCCTGCTGTCCGGCCAGGCGATGAATCTGCTCACCGGGATCCCCAACGGGCTCGGCTATCTGCTGGCGGCCGCGATCGCGACCGTGATCGCACTGTTCGGGTACGAGTGGATCCACCGGCTGAACAGGTGGCTCACCTGGCCCTTCGTCGTGGTCACCGCGGCCATCACGGTGGCGGCCCTGTTCGGCGGGGGGCTGCCCGCGGGCGTCTGGGACGCGGGACCGTTCGAACTCGCCCCGTTCATGCTCGTGTTCGTCTTCGTCGCCGGCTTCCAGCTGGGCTGGGCACCCTACGTCTCGGACTATTCGCGCTACCTCAAGCCCGACGTCCCGGCCCGCAGCACCTTCTGGTGGACCTACCTGCCCAGCGCGATCTCCGGGATCTGGGTGTTCCTCCTCGGTGCCGTGATCTCGGCCGGAGCACCCGAGGGCACCGACCCGGTGACCGCGCTGAAGCTGGCGGCCGACCGGTTGTTCAGCGGGTTCGGGGCGGTCGCGGTCGTGGTGCTGCTGATCGGACTGCTCTCCATCATGGCGATCAACCAGTACGGCGGCAGCCTGACCATGATCTCGATCGTGGACTCGTTCCGGCCGGTCAAGCCGACGCGGACCATCCGGGTCGTGACGATCGGGATCATGCTGGTGGCCGTCGGGACGGTGTCCACCCTCGTCGGCATCGATCGCTTCAACTGGTTCTTCGCCAACGTGGTGGTCGTGCTGACGTACCTGTTCATCCCCTGGACGGCCATCAACCTGGTGGACTACTTCTTCGTCCGGCGCGGCCTGTACGTCGTCAAGGAGATCTTCAACCCGAACGGCATATACGGCCGGTGGGGCTGGCGGGGGAACCTCGCCTACGCGATCGGCCTGGCCTGCATGGCCCCGTTCATGGTCATCACCGGTCTCTACGTCGGCCCCGTCGCGAAGATCCTCGGCGGCGTCGACTGCTCGATCTTCGTCGGCCTGCCCGTGGCCGGAGCCTGCTACTGGGCCTTCGCCCGGAGCCTCGACCTGGCTGCCGAACGCCGGATGGTCCGAGAGGAGGGGCTGCTGGAGCCACTCCACTGAGCGACCCGCGCGTGCACGTACACCACCTCCGCGAAAAGGAGCACCACGTGAACACACGGCACGACGGCGACAGGCCGCAGATCAGCCGCAGAACCCTGCTCGCCCGTACCGGAGCGGTCGCTGCCGCCCTGGCGACGGGCCCGGTACTCGGCGGCATCCAGCCGGCCGCGGCCGCGGGCTGGCGCGTACCCGGGGAAGAGTCGCCGCACAAGCGGACGTGGATGGCCTGGCCGTCCAGTTACACGATCTGGGGCAACACGCTGTCCAAGATCCAGACTGCTGGGGCGAGAACGCCACGAGCTTCTACGGGATCCCCGCCTCCGCCTACAACAAGGACCGCGCGGTCGCGCAGAACCTCGCCGCGTACGGGGGAGTGCCGTTCGCGAGGGCGGCCGTGGTCGGCGAGGGCGGCGGCGTGGAGTACGACGGCGACGGCACGCTGATGGCGACCGAGAGCTGCTGGGTGAACGCCAACCGCAATCCCGGCAAGACCCGGAGCCAGATCGAGGCGGAGCTGCTCTCCCGGTTCGGCGCCTCGAAGATGATCTGGCTGACGTCTGGACCGCCAATGCCGAGGCCATCCGCGACGTGCTGGTGAACGCGACCGACGCCAGGGGGCGCCGACTCCAAGTCCTCACCATCGAAGGCCCCGACACGCTGCCCCGGATCTCGCGGGGCAAGCAGGCGGCCTTCCTCAGCTCCTACATGAACTGGACGGTGACCAACCAAGCAGTGATCACCACCCAGTTCGGCGACACCGCCAAGGACGCGGCGGCCAAGACGGCCATCGCGGCCGCCTACGGCAGGCCCGTCGTCCAGCTCAACCTCGACAACCTGTACGGCAACGGGGGCGGTGGCGCGCACTGCGTCACCATGCAGCAGCCCGAACCCTGAGCAACGGGCCCGGGTCTCACCCATGAGACCCGGGCCGTCCTCGATTGCGGGTACGGAGGGGGAGGTCGACCCGGACCGTGAGTCCGCCGCCGGGGCGGGGGGTTGCGGTGACCTTGCCGTGGTGGGTGAGGGTGATCGCGCGGACCACGGCGAGGCCCAGCCCGAACCCCTTGCTGCGGCGTTCCGGACCGCGCCGGAACGGTTCGAAGAGGGTGAGGACCTCTGCGGGGTCCATGACCGGTCCGGTGTTGGTGACCTCGATGAAGGCCAACTGCCCTGCGACGTCAGTGGTGATGGTCGCCGTGCCTTCCGGGTGGTTGTGGCGTACGGCGTTGGCGAGCAGGTTCAGTGCGATCTGCTGGAGCAGGGAGGGGTCGCCCCCGACCGGTGCCGGGGCGGCGTGTGCGGTGATACGGACCCTCGCCGTCCGGGCCTCTTCGGCGAGGTCCGCGACGGCGCTCCGGGCGAGGTCCGCGAGATCGACCGGATGGTGTGTCAGATTCTCGCTCTCGCCCCGGGCCAGGGTCAGCAGGGCGTCGATCAGGCGCTCGGTGCGGGCGTTGGCGTCCAGCGCGCGGTGCAGGGTGGGTTGCAGGTCCGGGGGGACCTTGCCCTGGGCCAGGGGGATTTCCAGGGCGGTGCGCTGCACCGTCAGGGGGGTCCGCAGTTCGTGCGAGGCGTGGGCGGTGAAGTGGCGTTGTGCGGCGAAGCTGCGGTCCAGGCGGTCGAGCATGGCGTCGAAGGTGTCGCCGAGTTCGCGGACCTCGTCGTGGGGTCCGGTCAGGGCGAGCCGCTCGTCCAGGGTGCTTCCGGTGCTGATGCGCCGGGCGGCGGCGGTGACCTGGGTGAGGCGGTGCAACGAGCGACGGCCGGCCCACAGGGCGAGCAGTGCCGCGAGGCCGGCGAAGAGGGCGAGGAGCAGGAGGGACCGGATCATCAGGTCGTTGAGGACGCTGTGCCGGAAGTCTTCGAAGGCTTCGGTGGGAGTGGTGGGCATGGCCTCTGAGGTGCTCGGCGGCAGGGGGGCGGGGCTCTCCGTCGGATGGAGGAGCCCGGTGTCGGGTGCGCCGGGCGGCTCGGCTCCCGGGAGGAGGGCGGCGGACTGGACGATGAGGTAGCGGTTGTCCTCGATGAGTTGCCGCGAGCTCAGCCAGTTCAGCAGGAGCAGTCCGGCGCCGAGGACCGCGAAGAGCGCGGTGGTCGTCAGCGTCAGCCGGCCGCGCAGGGTCAGCCGGCCGCGCAGCGGCAGCGGCAGCGGCAGCGGCAGCCACAGCCGCCGCCGCAGCCGGTACGGGGTGGGGCGGGTGCGGGCCCGGTGGCCGCGGCTCACAGCCGGTAGCCGAAGCCGGGATCGTGGTGGACGAGCGGTGGTTCGCCGAGCTTGCGGCGCAGGGCGTGCACGGTGACCCGTACGGCGGTGGTGGCGGGGTCCAGTGCCGCGTCCCACAGCCTGTCCCGCAGCTCCTCGGTGTCGACGGGTGCGCCGTCCGCCCGCAGCAGCAGTTCCAGTACGCCGAGTTCCCTGGGTGTCAGCTTGAGCGGCCGGCCGTCGCGCTCGGCGACCCTACGGACGGTGTCCAGGCTGACGCCGTGCCGGCTCAGCACGGTGGCGGCGCTGCCGTGGGAGGCGCGTCGGCCGAGAGCCCGCAGCCGGGCGACCAGTTCCAAGTAGGAGAAGGGTTTGGCCATGTAGTCGTCCGCGCCCTGGCCGAGGCCGTCGAGAAGGTCGGAGAGGCTGCCGGCGGCGGTGAGCATCAGGATCCTGGCCGGGTAGCCGGCCGTGTTCAGGGCCCGGCAGACGGAGTCCCCGCTCAGGTGGGGCAGATCCCGGTCCAGGACCAGTACGTCGTACGTGGCGGCGGCCGTCATCTCCAGCGCGCGGGCACCGTCGTGCGCGACATCGCAGACCATGCCTTCCCCCCGCAGGCCTTCGGCCAGCATCCCGGCCAGCTCCACCTCGTCCTCGACGATGAGTACTCGCATGTCGTCCCTCCTCCTCCACTCGCCTCCGCGATGCGCCGTCCGGTGTGTGAACCCGCTGGTCAAGGATCCCTCGGGCGGGGTGAGCCATCGGTTAGGCGTAGCTCACCGATGGCTCACCGGAGGCCCCGTAGAACTGCCGGGAGACATCGTCGAGAGAGCAGGGAGCACGATCATGCGCAGTCGAACCGGGCGGGTCCTCATGGCGGCAGCCGCCGTGAGCGCGGCACTGGTGCTGAGCGGTTGTTCCTCAGAGGAGGCCGCGCCCAAGGTCGCCGGCGGCGACGGCTCGGGCAAGAGTAAGCCGCAGGACGACAACGAGGTCCGTCGGGCCTGGGTGACCTGCATGCACGGACAGGGACGCAACGAGGTCCAGCAGGACAAGGACGGCAACATCTTCACCCCCGCCTCGGGCACCGGCGGCGACGCCGACGTCGCCGGATACGAGACGGCGGCCAAGGCCTGCGACGAGAAGGTTCCCGGCATCCACCAGGCCAAGGCGAAGGACAACCAGAAGTTCGTCGACATGGCACGTGCCTTCGTCGCGTGCGGCAGGAAGAACGGCTACCCGGACATGCCCGACCCCGACCCGAAGGACGGCATCCTCGTCTTCACCGCGACGTCGTTCGACGCGGCCAAGTGGGACGCCGTCCAGCCCGCTTGCGCCAAACTGCCCATGCCCGGCTACCGGATCGGCGAGTGAGCATGTCCGAGAGCGTCGAGTCCGCGGCCCCGGTCGCTCCCGATGCGCGCGGCGCCGGGCGCAAGAAGCGCCGCAGGGCCGTCGTCCCGCTCGTCCTCATAGCCGCGCTCGCGGGGACCGCCGCGTGGGGCGCGACCCGCCCCTGGGAGGACAAGGGCTCCGTCGCCGAGCAGCCGTCCGCCGGCCACGGGACCGTGGTGGTGGAGAAGGGCACGCTTTCCAGCAGCATCCAGGTCGCAGGGGCCCTCAGCCACGACGCGCCCACGCCCGTCGTCGGCTCCGGCCAGGGAACGGTCACCGGTCTGCCCGCCCTCGGCTCCGTCGTCAAGGCGGGCGGCAAGCTCTACGAGGTCGACGGGCGCCCCGTCGTCCTCATGACGGGGGACCGGCCGATGTGGCGGGAGCTGGGCCCCGGCGTGGCCGACGGCCCCGATGTCAAGCAGCTCAAGAGCAACCTGATCAAGCTCGGCCACGCGGGCGGCCTCGGCCTGGCCGTCGACGAGAAGTTCACCGAGGGCACCGCCACCGCCGTCAAGCGGTGGCAGAAGGCCCTGGGCCTGAAGGAGACGGGAACGCTCCCGCCCGGCGGCGTCGTCATGCTGCCGCTGGCGGCGGTGCAGGTGCAGAAGCTCGGGGCACAGCTCGGCTCCGCCCTCGGGGCGGGGTCCGTGATGACCGTGAGCGGTACCGACCTCGTCGCGGTCGTACAGCCGGCCGAGAACCAGCTGTCCCAGTTCAAACCCAACGGCAAGGTGGTGGTCAGGCTTTCCGGCGGGGGCACCGTCGAGGGACGCATCCGCTCCCTGATCCGCGGCGCCGACGTCGGCGGGGCCGAGGGCGGGGCCGGCGGCGGGGGCGGTCAGCAGAAGACCTCCGTCACCATCGTCCTGGACAGCCAGGACAAGGCCCAGCAGGCCGGACCCTCCTCGGTGACGGTCAACGTCGTCGGGGAGAGCGCCGCCGACGCCCTCATCGTCCCGGTCACCGCGCTGCTCGCCCTCGACGGCGGCGGCTACGGAGTCAAGGTCGTCGATGGCGCGACCAGCCGACTGGTCAGGGTCCAGCTGGGGCTGGTCGCCGATGCCAAGGCGCAGATCACCGGTGACGTGAAGAGCGGCGACCAGGTGGTGATCCCCAAGTGACCACGCCACCGCGGCAGGGCCGGGCACCCGTGCTGGAGCTGACCGGCGTCGTCAAGGAGTACCCGGTTCCGGGATCGCCCCCGCTGCGCATCCTGCACGGCATCGACCTCACCGTCGAAGCCGGTGAGCTCCTCGCCGTCGTCGGCCCCTCGGGCTCGGGCAAGTCCACCCTCCTCGCCCTCCTCGGCTCCCTCGACCGGCCCACCGCCGGGCAGTTGCGGTTCGAAGGCCGCGACCTGTCCGGCCTCTCCGACCACGAACTGGCAGCCCTGCGCGCGCACCGGATCGGCTTCGTGTTCCAGCAGTTCTTCCTCCTCCCCGGACTCACCACCGTCGAGAACGTCGCCACGGGCATCCTCTACAACGGCACCCGCGACGCACGACGGCGCGAAGCGGCCGTCGAAGCCCTGCGCGAGGTCGGCCTCGGGCACCGCCTCGATCACCACCCCGACCAGCTCTCCGGCGGGGAGAAGCAGCGCGTCGCCATCGCCCGCGCCCTCGTGGGCCGGCCCGCGATCCTGCTCGCCGACGAGCCCACCGGGGCGCTCGACAGCGCCTCCGGCGCGGCCGTCGTCGATCTCCTGCGCGCCCTCAACGACAACGGCACCACCGTCGTCGTCATCACCCACGACCGCGAGCTCGCCGCTTCCTTCCCCCGGCGCATCGGCATTCACGACGGCCGCATCGACTTCGACGAACGCCGCCCGCACCCCGCAGGAGCCGACCGATGACGTCCCCGTCCCCCCTGCGCCGGACCCGGCTGCGTCCGGCGGACCTGCTGCGCCTGGGCATGATCGGACCGCGCACGCGCAAGATGCGCACCGCCCTGTCCGCCCTCGGCATCTCCCTGGGCATCGCCGCCGTCATCGCCGTGACCGGGATCTCCTCCTCCAACCAGGCGCACCTGCTGGCCCGCCTGGACCAGCTCGGTTCCAACCTGATCACCGTCGGCCCGGGGAAGGGCAGTGACCAGCAGCCCGTACCGCTCCCGCCCACCGCCGAGAAGATGCTCGCCAACATCGCCCCGGTACAGCAGGTCACCGCGACCGGCGCCACCAAGGCCGAGGTCTACCGCAACGACCTGGTACCGAAGGAACAGACCGGCAGCATCACCGTGCTGGCCGCCCGGCTGAACCTGATGGACGTCCTGCACGCCACCCTGCGGAGCGGGAAGTGGCTGGACGGGGCGAGCGAGAACCTCCCGGTGACCGTGCTCGGAGACCAGGCCGCGCAGCGCCTCGGCGTGACCGCGCCGGGGGAGCGGGTCTGGCTCGGCGGACAGTGGTACGCCGTCACGGGAATCCTCGCTCCCAACGAGCTGGCCCCCGAACTCGGCACGGCCGCCCTGGTCGGCTGGCCCCAGGCCACGGCCCACCTGGGCGCGGACGGCACCGCCGTCACCGTCTACCTGCGCTCCCACCCCGAACGCGTCCCCGATGTCCAGGCCGTGGCCGGCGCCACCGCGAACCCGGCCAACGCGAGCCAGGTCGCCGTCAGCCGCCCCTCCGACCTGCTCACGGCACGGAACGAGACGAAGGGAGCACTCACCGGACTGGTCCTGTCCCTCGCCGCAGTGGCCCTCCTCGTCGGCGGCGTGGGCATCGCCAACACCATGGTGGTGGGCGTCATGGAACGCCGCGGCGAGATCGGACTGCGCCGCGCACTGGGCGCCAGGGGCGGCCAGATCGCCGTCCAGTTCCTGCTGGAAGCCGTGCTGATGGGCTTCATCGGAGGCATCGGCGGACTGATCGTAGGCAGCCTCACCGTCTACGGCTACGCCCTCACCCAGGGGTGGCCGGCCTCCATTCCGCTCTACACGATCGTCGCCGGCCCCGTCGTCTCCGTCATCGTCGCCGCCCTTGCCGGAATCTACCCGGCCCTGCGCGCGGCCGGGGCCTCCCCGACGGACGCCCTGCGCTCGGCCTGAACAGAGACCTGGAACAACACCGGTGCCGCCTCGGCCGGTTGCCGGCACCAGCCGGCCGAGGGCATCCGTGCCGAGGGGGGGCGTATCCCTTCACCCAGGATCTTGACTGAATTTTCAGTCCGGGCCAGGATGGGCGACGCATTCACCCCCCTCATCCAAGGAAGTCCCATGTCTACGTCTTCCACCTCCCGGCGCCGGCTCCTCCAACTCGGCGCGACCGCCGTGCCGCTCGCCGCCCTCGGGTCGGCGCTCCCCACGACCGCCGCCGCGGCCACCGCCGGAGCCGGCACCACCCTGCGGATCCCCGCGGAGACCGACCCGCACGTACGTACCTTCATGGCCTGGCCGGCGCTGTCGTCGGTCTGGTCCACGCAGCTCAGCGGCGTCCGCAACGACATCGCGCGCATCGCCCACGCCATCTCCCGCTACGAGCCCGTCGTCGTCCTGGCGCGCCCCTCGCAGGCCGCCGACGCCCGGTACATCTGTGGCCCCGGCGCCTACCACGCCATCGAGGTCGCCGAAATATCCAACGACGACCTCTGGATCCGCGACTTCGGCCCCACCTTCGTCGTCGCCCCCGGCGCCATCGCCGGTGTGGACACCAACTTCAACGGCTGGGGCAAGACCGGCACGTCGTACTACCAGCCCTTCGCCAACGACGCCGTGGCGGCCACGGCCCTGCTGGGCCAGTACGGGGTCAACAGGATCCAGGCCCCCTTCGTCGGCGAGGGGGGTTCGCTGGAGACCGACGGTCAGGGCACGCTCATGGCGACGGTCAGCTCCCTGGTGAACAGCAACCGGAACCCGGGCATGACCCAGGATCAGGTGGAGCAGTCGATGAAGTGGGCCCTCGGCGTCGACAAGGTCATCTGGGTCCCGGGTCTCGCCGGCCAGGACATCACGGACTGCCACATCGACTGCCTCGCTCGTTTCGTCGCCCCCGGCAAGGTGATCCTCGACCAGCCCGGCCCCGGCGCCAGCAGCAAGTGGGTCGCCGTCTACAACGAGACCAAGAAGGTCCTCCAGAGCGCCACCGACGCCCAGGGCCGCCGACTGGCCATCACGGAGCTTCCCGGACCCGACCGGAAGTACATCCGGGGACGGGGCACGGACTTCCTCTCCAGCTACACCAACTACTACACCGTGAACGGTGCGCTCCTTGTGCCCCAGTTCGGCGACAGCTACGCCGACGACGCGGCCTACGGCATCCTGCGGACCGCGTACCCCGGCCGGACCGTCGTCCAGGTCCGCATCGACAACATCGCCAGCGGCGGCGGTGGCATCCACTGCGCCACCCAGTCCCAGCCGGCCGTACCCCCGGCAGCCTGACCCGGGACAGGTCAGTGCGCCGGGCGGTAGGTCGCGATGATCACACCGCTGCTGGTGGGCCGCGCGCTGATCGGTTCCGGCTTCTGCAGTGAGGCGTCGTCGGCGAACAGCTTCTCGAGGCCTTCGCCGGCGACGACCGGGTGGCTCAGCAGGACCAGCTCGTCCAGCCGCTCACGCTGCCCGTGGGGTGCTGCGCCTGACCTGGAACCCGGCAGGCCTCACCCGCGCCAGGGCCCCCTTGACTAGGCATTTCATCCTCAGGCATCCTGACTGAAACTTCAGTAAGGATGCAGGTCGATCCGACCCGCGCCACAGGCGAACGCCGTCACGACGGGACCACCGCCGGGTACACGGCCGCCGAACCAGCCGAGAACAGCGGCTGCCCGCGCAGTGCACACCATTCTCCCGAAGGCGATCCATCCGTGACCTCGTACGAACTCCTCACTTCCTACGGCTCCCCGCTCGGCTCCCCGGGCCGCACGGAGCCCGCCGAGCGCGACCTGCTGCGCGTCGGCCTCGTCCAGATGCGCTGGTACGCCGACCAGGACGAGCACGACGACCGCCTGCGCGAGGGCGTGGCCCTCGCCGCCGCCCAGGGCGCCACGGTGGTGTGCCTGCCGGAGCTGACCCGCAGCCCGTACTTCTGCAACACCGACGACCCGATGGCCGACGGCGCCGCCCGCTACCTGGAGGACGTCGAGCACGGTCCCACCGTCCAGCTCGCCGCGGAGCTCGCCACCGGCCTCGGCATCACCGTCCACGCCTCGCTCTACGAGCGTGCGCAGGACGGCGGCCTCGGCTACAACACCGCCGTCTGCGTGGCCTCCGACGGGGGGCTCATCGCCCGCACCCGCAAGAACCACATCCCCGCGTTCCCCGGCTACCGCGAAGACCTCTGCTTCCGCCCCGGCGACAGCGGCTTCCCCGTCGTCGCCCACGAGGGCGCCCGCTTCGGCTTCCCCACCTGCTGGGACGAGTGGTTCCCCGAGCTGGCCCGCGCCTACTCCCTGGCCGGCGCCGAGGTCCTCGTCCACCCCACGGCCATCGGCTCCGAGGTGGACCTGCCGGACTTCGACACCCGGCCCATGTGGGAGCACGCCATCAGTGCCAACGGCCTCGCCAACGCCCTCTTCATGATCGTGCCCAACCGCATCGGCACCGAGGGCCGCTCCACCTTCTACGGCTCCTCCTTCATCTCCGACCCCTACGGCCGCGTCATGCTCCGCGCGCCCCGCGACCGCCCCGCCGTCCTCGTCGCCGACCTCGACCTCGACCAGCGCCGCGACTGGCTCGACTTCGGCCTCATGCAGACCCGCCGCCCGGAGCTCTACGGCCGGCTCACCGAGCGCCCGCGCGCCCGCGCGCTCCAGGTCTAGGCCGGACGGTGCCCCGATGCGCTCCGAGCCCGCCCAGGACGTCTCTCCGAGCCCCCTGTGCCGCCTCTGAGCGCCCCGTGGGCTGACTGAACCTTCAGGGCGCGCGGGATGGCCCATCCGGCCTCATGGTGGCCGGTGGGGGCCCTGCCGGCACCGCCGGATTGCCGTGGCAGCCCGGCCGGCCGTACGCCCTGAAGGTCGGAACCTCCGAAATCCGCCCCACCTCTTGACTGAATTTTCAGTTGAGAGCAAGATGCCGTTCATACCGCGTGCTCGTCCTTCGGCTCTGCCGGGCGCTCCACGGAGCCGGCCGCCCCCGACGAGTACTTCTGGCGAAACGAAGAGAGACCCGTGATGACTGCGTTCCGTATGCCTGCCGAGTGGTCGGAGCACGAGGGGTGCCTGATGGCATGGCCCACTCGTGAGGACCTGTGGGGCAGCGTGCTGAAGGACGTCAAGGAGGAGTACGCGAACGTGGCGAGCGCGATCGCCCGGTTCGAGCCCGTGACCATGGTCGCGCCGCCCGGCCACGGCGAGGACGCCCGGCACTGGTGCGACCCCGAGGTCACCGTGGTGGAGATGCCGCTGGACGACTCCTGGTTCCGGGATTCCGCCCCGCTCTTCGTGCTCGACGGCGACGGAAACCGCGCCGGGGTCGACTTCCGCTTCAACGCCTGGGGCGGCAAGCACCACCCCTTCGACTCCGACGACCGGGCCAGCGCCCTGCTGCTGGAGCACCTCGGGGTCGAGCGCATCCACTCCGACATGATCCTGGAGGGGGGCGCGATCACCGTCGACGGCGAGGGCACGCTGATCACCACGGAGCAGTGCCTCCTCCACCCCAACCGCAACCCCGGCATGAACCGGGACGAAATCGAGACCGAGCTGAAGTCCCGGCTCGGCGTCGAGAAGGTCGTCTGGCTTCCGTACGGCGGTCTGCTGGACACGGAGACCGACGGTCACGTCGACGGCGTCTGCGCCTTCGCCGGCCCCGGCAAGGTCGTCGTCTCCCTGCCCGACGACCCGGCGCATCCCGACTACGCCCGGATGCGCGCCAACCGCGCGGTGCTGGAGTCCACCACCGACGCCAAGGGGCGGCCGTTCGAGATCATCGACGTCCCGCAGACCGCGTTCGTCGACATGCCCGGCGGCGACATCGAGGTGTCCTACCTGAACTACTACGTGGCCAACGGCGGCGTCGTCGTCCCGGTGGCCGGTGTGGCCCAGGACGCGGAAGCCCTCGCGATCATCTCCGCGGCGTACCCCCACCACAAGGTCGTCGGGGTGCGGGCGCTCGCCATCGCGTTCGGCGGCGGCGGAGTCCACTGCATCACCCAGCAGATCCCGGCCTCGCGCACCACCGCCTGAGCCGAGAACGGACCGCTCCGGGCGGGCCGCTTCCAGTGGCCCGCCCGCCCCGCAACCCCTCACGGAAAGAGAGCGCGACGATGACCACAACCCCACCCCCCAGCCGCAGACGCCCCCGCAGCGGGCGCGCACGGATCGCCGTCACGGCGGCCGTCCTCACCTCCCTCGCCGCCCTCGCGGCCTGCTCCGGACCTCCCAAGGACTCGGGCGCCACCGGCACCGCGATCAAGCTCTCGGCTTCCACGCCTCCGGCCGCCGGTGAGATCGACTCCTTCAGCTGGGCCCTCTACGCGGAGCCGCCCACCCTCGACTACACGGTGGCGTTCGACTACCCGCAGAACACGATCCTGTCGAACGTGTGCGAGAGCCTGATGCGCTGGACACCGGGGCTCACCACCGAGCCCGGCCTGGCGCAGAAGGCGACGAACCCCGACCCCACCACCTGGGTCTACGATCTCCGCCCGGGCGTGCGCTTCCACGACGGCAAGGAGATGACCGCCGACGACGTGGTCTTCAGCCTCGGCCGGCAGATGGACCCGGACAACGCCGCCGCCTGGGCCCAGACCTTCCAGAACGTCGCCTCCCTGGAGAAGACCGGACCGCTCCAGGTCACCGTCAAGCTGAAGAAGCCCGACTCCCAGTTCCCGCAGTACATGGCGACCGCCGCGGGCGTGGTCGCCTCCAAGGCAGGTGTCGAGGCGGCGGGCAAGGACTACGGCACCACCGGCGACCTCGCCTGTACCGGCCCGTTCAAGCTCGGGGCGTGGAGCAAGGGCCAGTCGATCGAACTCGAGCGCTTCGACGGCTACTGGGGCACCAAGGCGAAGTCCAAGAAGGCCGTCTTCAAGTTCCTGACCGACCCGTCGGCCCGTACCAACGCCATGCTCAGCGGCGAGGCCGACGGCGGCTACCTGATCCCCACCGAGAGCTACGGCCGACTGCGCGACAGCGGGGTGGGCACCCTGTACTTCGGTGAGGGCCTGACCACGGTCAACGTCAACGTCACCAACATGCAGGGCCCGCTCGGTGACGTCCGCGTACGCCGCGCCCTGTCACTCGCCCTGGACCGGTCCGGGTTCGTCAAGGCCGGACTCGGCGGCGCGGGCACCGTCACCAACTCCCTCACCCCCCGGGGCGCCTGGGCCGGAGCCTCGGAGCAGACCAAGCAGGCCGCCTTCGACACGCTGCCGCCCGCCACCCAGGACCTGGAGAAGGCCAAGGCCCTGATCAAGGAGGCCGGGGCCACGGGCAAGACCCTGACCGTCGCCACCAGCTCCATCGGCCAGGACGTCTCCCTCCTCGCCACCGCGGTCCAGGCGGCCGGGACCCAGATCGGCTTGGACATCCGCCTCAAGACGATCGCCCCCAACGCCTTCACCGCGCTGTTCACCGATGCCCAGGCGCGCGAGGGCATCGACATGTTCCCGTACACCTCCTACCAGAACATCACTGACCCGCTGGACCTGTTGCAGAACTTCCAGACCGGTGCCTACCTGAACTTCGCCGCCTACAGCGACAAGGGATACGACGACCTCGTAAGCCAGGCCACCGCCGTCTACCAGCCGGAGCAGCGGATGGAGATCGAGGCCAAGCTCCAGAAGCAGGCCGTCGAGCAGGTGCTGTGGATGCCGGTCGCGGAGTGGCCCACGGCCGTCTTCCTCAACAAGAGGATCACCGGGGCTCCCACCACCATCTCGTACATGTACTACCCGTGGGCCGCCGACGTGGGGGCCGTGAAGTGAATTTCCTGAGATTCGCCGTACGCCGGGTGGCGGAGATGGCCGCCACCCTGCTCGGTGCGTCGTTCGTGGTGTTCGGCGCCATGTACCTGGCGCCGGGCAACCCGGCCAGCTTCCTGCTCTCGGGACGCTCGGCCTCGCCGGAGGCCCTCGCCGCGATCAACGCCCAGTACCACCTGGACGACCCCTTCTTCGTCCGGTACCTCCGATGGCTCGGAGACGTGCTCCACGGCGACTTCGGGCGGTCCATCACCTACCGCACCGACGTCTCGCGGCTGTTGGCGGACCGCCTCCCCACCACCCTGCTGCTCGTCACGATGGCCCTGGTGGTGGTCGTGGTGATCGGCCTGCTGCTCGGATGGATCGCCGCCGTACGCGGCGGCGGCACCGACTCCGGCATCCTCGTCGGCACCACGTTCGCCCTCGGCACCCCCTCCTTCGTCGCGGCCGTGCTGCTCCAGGGCCTGTTCGCCGTGAACCTGGGCTGGTTCCCCAGCAGCGGCGCGGGCGAGGGCTTCGGCGACATGGTCTGGCACCTGACCCTTCCCGCGATCGCCCTCGCGCTCTACCTGATCGGCATGCTCGCCCGGGTCACCCGCTCCGCCATGCTCGAAGCCCTCGACAGCGAGCACGTCACCGTCGCCCGCAGCCGCGGGGTCCCCGAACGCGAAGTCATCCGCCGGCACGTGTTCCGCAACTCCCTGGGCACGGTCCTGACCACCGGGGGACTGATCATCTCGACCCTCCTGGTCTGCACGATCCTGGTGGAGACCGCCTTCAGCATCGGCGGCATCGGCCAGCTGCTGGAACTGTCCACCACCACCAAGGACTTCCCGACCGTTCAGGCCATCTCCCTGATCATCGTTGCCCTGTTCATGATCGTGAACCTCATCGTCGACCTGCTGCTTCCTGTGGTCGACCCGCGGATCACCCTCGGATCGAGGAGGTCCGGCGCATGACCGCCACCCTCACCCGCCGGCCCGGACTCGCCAAGGTCCGCTCCGCCCGGTCGTCGCTCTACGTGGTCTGCCTGGGCCTCGTCGCCCTGGTGACGGCCGCCGCCCTGATCGGGCCCTGGGTGGTGACCCACGACCCCAACGCCATCGACCTCGGCAACGCACTCGCCGGCCCCTCCGGCGAGCACCTGCTCGGTGTGGACGCGGCCGGCCGCGACACCCTCTCCCGCCTGCTGCTGGGCGCCCGCACTTCCCTGCTGGGACCCCTCGGAGTGGTCGTCTTCTCCACCCTCGCCGGCATCGCCGTCGGCATGACCGCCGCATGGAGGGGCGGCTGGCTCGACTCCGTCCTCTCCCGCAGCACGGAACTGGTCTTCGCCTTCCCCGGAATGCTGCTGGCGATCCTCATCATCTCGGTCTACGGCGAAGGGCTCCTGGCCCCGGTCATCGCCCTCTCGATCGCCTACCTGCCGTACGTCAGCCGCCTGACCCGCTCCCTGGTCCTGGCCGAATGCGAACGCCCCTACGTCAGCGCCTACCAGGTCCAAGGCCACTCGGCACTCCAGATCTGCCTGCGCCACGTGCTCCCCAACATCGCCCCCGTGGTCCTCGCCCAGTCCACGATCAACTTCGGCTACGCCCTGATGGACCTCGCCGGCCTGTCCTTCCTCGGACTCGGCGTACCCGCGCTCACCCCGGACTGGGGCCGCATGGTCTTCGACGGACAGACCGCCATCCAGCACGGCTACCCGCTGTCCGCGATCCTGCCCTGCGTCTTCATCGTGCTGACGGTGGTCGCCTTCAACGTGGTGGGAGAACGCTGGGCCGACCGCGTCGCCAGGAGAGACCGATGAATTCGATGACACCACCGCAGACACTCGACATCCAAGGGCTGCGGATCACCCTCCCCGGCACCGCCCGGCCCGTCCTCGACGGAGTCGACCTCACCATCGCCGCCGGCGAGACCGTCGCCCTCGTGGGCGAGTCCGGCTCCGGGAAGACCCTCACCTCACGCAGCGCCCTGCGGCTGCTGCCACCCGGCGCCGTCGTCGAAGGCGCGGTGAAGGTGGGGGGCCAGGACGTGCTCACCATGAACACCAAAGAGCTGAGGGCCCTGCGCTCCGGCACGGTGGCCATGATCTTCCAGGACCCCCGCGCGGCCATCAACCCGCTGCGCCGCATCGGCGACTTCCTCACCGAGAGCGTCACGCTGACCAAGACGCTGAGCCAGGCGGACGCGACGGCGCGCGCCGCCGAGCTCCTCCAGGCGGTCGGCCTGGACGCCTCCGCCCTGCAGAAGTACCCCGGTCAGGTGTCCGGCGGCATGCTGCAACGCGTCATGATCGCCGCCGCCCTCATGGGCGATCCCGCCCTCCTCCTGGCCGACGAGCCCACCACGGCGCTGGACGTCACCACCCAGGCCGAGGTCATCGCCCTCCTGGCCAAGCTGCGCGAACGCTTCGGCACCGGCCTGCTGTTCGTCACCCACGACCTCGACCTCGCCGCTGCCATCAGCGACCGCGTCTACGTCATGTACGCCGGGCGGATCGTGGAAAGCGGCCCCGCCGAAGCCCTCTTCGCACACCCCCGCCACCCCTACACGGCAGCCCTGCTCGCCTCCACCCCCCGCCTGGAAGCCCCTCAGGGCAGGCTCGCCGCCATCGACGGCCAGCCCCCCGACCTGCGGCAGGAACTCCACGGCTGCCCCTTCGCCGCCCGCTGCCCGCTCGCCACGGAGATCTGCGACCAGCAGGCTCCGCAGCCTCTGCCCGCACCGGGGACGCCGCACCACCAGGCCGCCTGCCACCACAGCGACCTCCTCGAAGGGAGCTCCGCCCGTGCCTGAGAACGTACTGGAAGTCGTCGGCCTGCACCGCAACTACGGAGCCGTCCGCGCCGTCGACGACGTGTCCTTCACCCTCCCCGAGGGAGGGTCCCTGGGCATCGTGGGCGAATCGGGCTCCGGCAAGACCACCACCGCCCGGATCATCGTCGGCCTGGAGCGGGCCGACGCCGGCGAAGTCCTCGTACGCGGCCAGGCCCGGACCGCACGGAGCCGTGGCCGGGCCCATCGCCTGGTCAGGGCCCGCGAGGTCCAGATGGTCTTCCAGGACCCCTACCTCTCCCTCGACCCCAGGACCAGCGTCGACGCGGTCCTGCGGGAGACCCTGCGCCTGCACTTCCCGGGCGCGGACCACGACCGCCGCATCCGTGAACTGCTCGACCAGGTAGGCCTGGGAACCCGCGCCGCCGATGCACGTCCCCGGCAGCTGTCGGGCGGGCAGCGCCAGCGCGTCGCCATCGCCCGCGCCCTCGCCGTCGAGCCGGCCGTCCTCGTCCTGGACGAAGCCGTGGCCGCCCTCGACGTGTCCGTGCAGGCACAGATCCTCAACCTGCTCGCCGACATCCGGGAGCAGACGCGCATCGGCTACCTCTTCATCACCCACGACCTCGGCGTGGTCCGCTGCGTCACCGACGATGTCATCGTCATGCGCCGGGGCGCCGTCGTCGAGGCGGGCGCCACCGCCGAGGTCCTCGCCGCTCCCGAGCACCCCTACACCCGGCTCCTGCTGGAATCCGTACCCCGCCCCGGCTGGGATCCCGACGCGATCGCCGCCGCCCGACGGGCTCTCTGACCGCCCGCCGCCGGTTCAGGCGCCGGCGGTGAGGGTCCGTACCAGCGTCCGCAGAACCTCCGCGGCATCGAACTCGGCATCGAGGGTCTGGGTGGCGGCCAGCCCGTCGACGGCGGCCGCCACCGCCTCACCCAGGGACCGGGCGTCGATGCCGCCTTCCCGTTCGTCGGCCAGCACCTGGAACAGGGCGACGAAGCAGGAACGCCAGCGCCGGTTCTCCGCCTCCAAGGAGGTGCGCACCCGCTCGTCGTTCAGCGCATGCCAGTGAAGCGCGGCGTGCAGGTGCGAGAGGTCCGTGCTCTCGGGCTGCGTCAGCAGGCCGAGCACCTGCTCGGCCCGCTCGGCGAAGGTGCCGGGAGCGGACACGGCCTCTTCCAGCGGCAGGATCCACTCGGGGCGGATGTCCTCGATGACCGCGACGATGAGATCGGTCCGGTCCTTGAAGTGGTAATGGCACATCCCGTGCGAAACCCCGCACAGCGCCGCCACGTTGCGGGTGGTGAACCGCTCGCTCATCTCACCGGCCAGCAGAGCGCGCGCCGCGGCGAGCAGGCGCGTCCGCGTCTGCTCGCCCTTGGCCGAGACGCGGGGCCGGCCCGGGCGGGCCTGGGGCGCGGCGGAGCTCTGAGGACCCTTCAAGGATGCAGCCATGGCGCCACTCTAACGAGCGCTTCCACGGTCACCTGCGGGTTTCCCGATCCACTGGGAAAACCCGTGTCCACATTATTGACCGAGCGCTCGGTCAGTTCTAGCTTTCTCTCCACCACAGCACCACATACGGGCAGTTGAGACAGGAGACGCGAATGAACGAGAACGTTGCGAACCGGTTGTCGGGCGGAAGTCTTGGCCGACGTGGATTTCTGGCGGCCGCGGCCCTGACCGCCGCCGGTGCGGCCCTGGCGGCAGCCGAGGGCCGGGCCAGCGCGGGGTCGCGGATGCTCGGGACCTCGGCGGCGGGTACCTTCAGCGTCCCGATCGAAGACGTCCGCCACACCCGCACCTGGATGGCCTGGCCGGACAGCACCTCGATCTGGGGCAGCAAGCTCAGCGGCGTCCAGTCGGACATCGCCCTCATCGCCCGCACCATCGCCAAGTACGAGCCGGTCTACATGTGCGCCAACTCCGGCAGCGCCGCCAAGGCCCGCTCGATGTGCGGATCCAACGTCACCGTCGTCAGCACCATCCCCGTGGACGACTGCTGGATGCGCGACACGGGCCCGGTCTTCCGTACCGACGGGGCCGGCGGGCTCGACGCGATCGGCCTGAGCTTCAACGGCTGGGGCAACAAGCAGACCCACGCCAAGGATGCCCTGGTCGCCGGCCGGATCGCCTCGTACGCGGGCGTCCCGTTCACCGTTGCCGGCCTGGTCGGCGAGGGCGGCGCGGTCGAGCAGGACGGCGCGGGGACCCTGATGGCCACCCGCAGCAGTCTCGTGAACGGCAACCGCAACCCCAACAAGTCGCAGGCACAGATCGAGGCCGCGCTCTGTACCGCCTACGGAGCGTCCAAGGTCATCTGGTTCGACGGCGTGGTCGGCCAGGACATCACCGACGACCACGTCGATGCGACCTCGCGCTTCCTGGCGCCCGGCAAGGCCCTCGTCCAGATGCCGCTGGCCACGGACAACGACGCCTACGCGAAGGACGCGCGCCAGCAGTTCCAGATCCTGTCCACGGCGACGACCGCGGGCGGTGCCGGCATGACCGCCGAGAAGCTCCAGGGCCCGGACTACTACAAGATCCGCTCCGCCAACCCGGACTTCCTCGCCTCCTACGCCAACTACTACGTGTGCAACGGGGCCGTCATCAGCGGTCAGTTCGGCGACACCCGCGCGGACACCGCGGCCAAGGCCCTGCTGACGCGGCTCTTCCCGGGCCGGGTCATCGAACAGCTCAACATCGACCGCCTCGGCACCGGCGGCGGCGGCATCCACTGCGTCACCCAGCAGCAGCCCGCTCGCTGAGGCCAGGACCACCGTCCGGTGACGGGCCGACGCGGGGCGGGCGGCCGACGACCGCCCCGCCCGGTCCTCATCTCAGGGACGTCACGAACGTTGTCCAGCACGACCGAGGAAAGGCGCAACGGTGAACGACAGGCCCGGCAACGGCGGGGGCGGGCTCCGAGCCGGTGCCCTGGGGACGTTCGACTCCGTGGTCATGGCGGTCGCGGGGTGCGGGCCGGCGTACACCGTCATCGCGTTGATTCCCGCGCTCGTCGCCGCAGTCGGCCTCGCCGCCCCGGCCGTCCTGCTCTACTGCGCGATCCCGATGGTGGGCATCGCCCTCGCCTTCCGGCACCTGGGACGGCTCGACGTCAATTCCGGTGCCACGTACTCCTGGGTGGCCCGAAGCCTGCACCCCTTCCTCGGCTTCCTCAGCGGGTGGGCCGTGGTCGTCTCCACCACCCTCTTCGTCGTCGCCTCGACGACGCCCGCGGGCCGGGCCACCGTCTCGCTCTTCGACGAAGACCTGGCCGAGAACGACGTCCTGGCCACCGCGGCCGGGCTCGGCTGCTTCCTGCTGATGGCCGCCCTCGTGGCATCGGGCGCCCGGATCGCCGCCCGTGTACGGGCCGTCGCCGTCGGAGCCCAACTGGCACTGCTGCTGGCCGTTGCCGTCACCGCGCTGTCGCAGGACGTCCACACCGCGGAGTTCTCGTTCTCCTGGTTCGGCTTCGGGCACTTCGACGCGGCCCACACCTTCACCGCGGGCGCACTGATCGCCGGCGGGCTGTACTGGGGGTGGGACGTGACGGCCAACCTCAGCGAGGAGACCCGCAGCGGCCGGGGCGGCTCCGGACTCGGCGGCCTGATCGGCCTGCTGGTCGTCGCCGCCACGCTCCTCACCTTGACCGTCAGCGCGAACATGCTTCTGGGCCCGGACGCCGTCACCTCGACGGACGGCGGCTTCCTCCACCAGCTCGGCGAGGCGGCCTGGCCCGGAGTGGGCGGAACCCTGCTCGTCCTCGCCGTGCCGCTCTCCATGATCGCCACGCTGGAGACCACGCTCCTCCAGGCGACCCGCACGCTGTTCGCCATGGGACGCGACCGCACGCTCCCCTCGTTCCTCGGCCGCATCCACCCCCGCCGGCAGACTCCCGTGGCCGCCACCCTGGCGGTCGGCGCGGTCGCGGTGTCGGCTCTGACGCTGATCGCGCTCACCGGCTCCGGGGTCGCCGTCCTCGGGGACGCCCTGATGGGGATCGGCCTGCTGATCGCGTTCTACTACGCCTTGGCCGGCATCTCCGTCGCCGTGGCCTTCCGCAGCGTGCTCTTCGCCTCCATCGGCAACCTCGTCTTCCTGGGCCTGTGGCCGCTGGCCGGCACGGCCTTCAACGTCTGGGTCCTCGCGGCGTCGATCCCGAAGCTGACGGGTACGCAACTGGCCATCGGGCTCGGTGCGCTGGCCCTCGGACTGGTCCCGCTGGCCTTCGCACGCGTCCAGGGAGGGCGGTCCTACTTCCGTCCGCGGCCGCTCAGCCCGAAGAACGTGGAGGCGGCGGACACGCACTTCGCGGACGCCCAAGCAGCCACCGGCCCGGCCGGTGGCCGACGGGACGGCCTCCTGTCCGACTTCTGACCGTGCCGACCGGAACTCGCCCGAGGGAGAAATGCCATGTCCGCCTGGCTGCGCCGCCGTGGTGAGGGAGCGCCGGTCTATGACCCGGCCTTCGGCGACACCGCACTCGCCGAAGCCCGCCAGGACATGCTCCTGGGCCGCTGGGAGGGTGCCCGCGACGTGCTGGCGCGCACACCTGGCGACTCGGACAGGCGGGCCCATCGCATCCGTCTGCTGGCCGACGCGGCGGCCGGCAGACGGACCGTGGACCTCTGGCAGGCATCCGAACCGCGCAACCCCGACGCCGCCGTGCTCCGCGCCGAAACCGAGGTGATGCGGATGTTCGCCGCCGCGCGCACCGGGCAGAGCCCTGCCGCCGACAGGCTCGAGCGGGCGGCCTGGTTGTGCCACCGGGCGGCCGAACTCGCACCCGAGGATCCGTACCCCTGGGTCTCGCTGTTCGCCCTCGCCAGGCTCTACCCGGGCGGGCACTCCCGGATGAGCGAATGGTGGAAGGAGATCCGGGGGCGGGACCCGTACCACCGTGAGGGCCACCATCAGGCGCTGCGCTACCTCTCCGCCCGCTGGCACGGCTCGTACGGAACGGCCCTCAACTTCGCCTGGGACGTCACGGGTTACGCCCCGGAAGGATCACCCCTCGCGATCCTTCCCCAGGTGGCGCGCGCCGAGCACTACCGCCACCGCATGGCGACCGAGGACGGCACGGTGATCGGCCTGACCCGCCACTGGAACGACGAGCGGGCCCGCGGGGACCTGCGCAACGCACTGGACAAGTGGATCGCCCACCGAGTACCCGCGGCACAGGACGTCGCCGATCTCAACCATTTGGCACACGGTCTGGTCAACGCCGGAATGGCGGACCGGGCCGGTGCCGTCTTCCGGCTGCTGGACGGCCAGGCCACCGAAGTGCCCTGGAGCTTTACGGGAGACCCGGAGCAGCAGTACGTCCGCTGGCGCAACAGGACGATGTCCGGCTGATCACCCACGCGTGGTGATGGCATCCCCGGCCGTTGCGGAGAGGCTCCACCCCCGCCTGACCGACTTCGTAGCGGCTCTGCCCACCGGGCAGGGCCGCGCATTCGTGTTCGCCACCAGCGGGTTTCCCGAGCTGCCGCCGGCGTCCTTCACCCGCCCCTTGGTCCGGCTCCTCGCCGGTGCCCTGACACATGCCGCTCCGACCAGCAGGTACGCCTCTGCGGCGCCCGGGCGGGTGGCCCGGGCGCCGCATGTGGAGAGTGGGTCGGGAAGCCGTGGTCAGGAGGCTCGGGCCCGTTGGGTGACGACGATGCAGCCGAGCACGATGACTGCGGTGAGCGGGACGGCGGGGCTGAGGTGTTCGCCGAGCAGGAGCACGGCCCACACCAGCGTCAGGAGCGGCTGGGCGAGTTGCAGCTGGCTCGCCCTGGCCACTCCGATCAGGCCCATGCCCTTGTACCAGACCACGAACCCGCCGAACTGCGAGATGGCGGCGATGTAGGCCATGCCGATGACGGCCTTCGCGGTGAGGTGTACGGGCTCGTGCTGGAGCGCCAGCGCGGCCACGGCCAGGTTGACGGGGGCGGCGATCACCACGCCCCAGGCGATGACGTGCCAGCCGGGCATCCGCGCCGACAGCCGCCCGCCCTCGGCGTAGCCGGCCGCGCAGACCAGCAGGGCGCCGAAGAGGTACAGGTCGGCGACGGTCGGCGCGCCGTGGTTCTGCGCCAGGGTGAAGGTGATGACGGCGGCCGCACCGGTGGCGGCCGCGGCCCAGAACACCTTCGAGGGGTGGCGCCGGGTGCGGAGTGCGGCGATGGTCGCCGTGGCCATGGGAAGTGCCCCGATGACGACCGCGGAGTGCGCCGTGGAGGAGGTCTGAAGGGCGAGCGTGGTCAGCAGAGGGAAGCCGATCGCGCAGCCGCCGGCGACCACGGCGAGGGCGGGCCAGTCCTTGCGGGCAGGTATCGGCACGCGGCAGAGCAGCAGCGCCGCGAGGGCGATGACGGCGGCCAGCACACCCCGGACCCCGATCGCGGCCCAGGGGCCGAACCCGTCCAGTGCCCAGGCGGTTCCGGGGAAGCTGAAGGAGAAGCTCAGTACGCCGAGCGCGGCGAACAGGGTGCCGTTGGCCCGTGACGGTGGGGATGACGGCACGCGCACAGGGGTGGCAGCGGGGGCTTTGACGTCCATGACTGACAACTTTCATCGGGTCGGAATGATCAAGTGATGTGGGAAGGGTGGTTTCGCAGGCAGGCAGGCAGGCAGGCAGGCAGGCAGGCAGGCAGTCAGATAGATAGGCAGGCCGCCGGGCTCCGTCGCGCGACGGAGCGGGGTCAGCGCAGCCGCTCGGCGACGGCCCGGGCGAGCCGCAGGGCGCCGTCCTCGCTGAAGGGCAGGCTCAGCGAGGGCTCGCAGAGCTCCATCTCCAGCACCACGGGCCGGCCGTCGCTGCCACGGATCAGGTCGACGCGGCCGTAGAGCAGCGGTCGGTCCAGGCCGAGGCGCGCGGCCGCCGCTTCGAGTACGGCCGAGGCGACGGCCCGTTCGTCCGCGTCGGCGCAGCGCGCGGTGCGGCTCTCGAGCGTCGGGACGTTCACCGTGCCGTCGGCCATCAGCAGCGCGCTCTTGCGGATGGCATGGCTGTACACCCCGTCGAAGTAGATCAGATCGGTCTCGCCCTCCCGGTCCACGGCCTCCAGGTAGGGCTGCAGGATGAGGTGGCACCCCTCGCCGAGCCTGTCGGCGACGTACCGGGCCGCCGCCTCCGTCATGGATCGGGCGTAGCGCTGGACGCCCTTGGAGTAGGCGCCGACGGTCGGCTTGACCACGATCTCGTCGACCTGTGGATGGGCGGCGAGGAACTCCCGTACCACCGACAGCGGATCCTCCCCGGGCTCGACGAAGCGGCTCGGCACGACCGGCACCCCGTGCGCGGCGAGATCGGCCAGGTAGTACTTGTCGAGGCTCCAGCACACGGCCGACAGCGGATTGAACAGGTCGGTGGTGGCGGCGACTTGCTCGCACCACGCGACGAAGTCCGGTAGCCGTTCCACGTACGTCCAGGGCGAGCGCAGCAGTACGGCGCCGAAGCGCGGCCAGTCGACGGCCGGGTCCTGCCAGTCGCACACTTCGACGGCGAGTCCGACCTCCGCAAAGGCTTCGAGCAGCAGCGGCATGTCGTGGTCGATGGGGAGGCTTGCAGCATCCGTGACCAGGGCAACGGTGCCCATGGTGGGTGTCCTTTCGGTGGGGCTGGTGGTGGGGTCGGTGGTGGTGGGGGCGTACGTGTCGGTGCCGGAGGGGATCACCACGGCAGGGTCTCCCCGAGGTGCAGGTAGCCGCCGCTGGGCCCGTCGCTGCCGAGCAGGGCCATCCGCACTGCGGTCTCGGCGCCCTGCGGGGGATCTAGTTCGCCCGCGCCGTCGTTCATGGCGGTCCTGGTGTAGCCCGGGTGGACGGCGTTCACCTTGATCGGTGTGTCGCGCAGTTCGTAAGCCAGGTGCACGGTCCACGAGTTCACCGCGCTCTTGGAAGCGCTGTACGCCGGAAGGGACTTGAACGCCGGGCTGTACGTGTAGGAATCCGGGTCGCTGTGCAGGGTCAGGGAGGCGAGCAGGCTGGAGACGTTCACGATGCGTCCCGCCTCCGCCCGCAGGATCAGCGGCAGGAAGGCGGTCGTCACCGCGACGACGCCGAACAGGTTGGTGTCGAAGGTCTCCCGCCACTGGGGCAGGGGCTGCTCCGACGGCCGTCGGCCGTACTCCTCGACGCGGATCCCGGCGTTGTTGACCAGGATGTCGAGCCGGCCGCGGGTGCGGGCGACCTCCGCCGCGGCGGCCGCGATCGTGTCCGGCTTCGTCACGTCGAGGACGAGGGGTTCGGCGTCGAGCCCGCCGTCGCGCAGGTCGGCCGCGGCCGCGGCGGTCGCCCCGGGGTCGCGGCCGCCGAGCAGGACCCGGACGCCGCGCTCGCCGAGCCGGCGGGCGACTTCGAGGCCGATGCCTCGGTTGGCGCCCGTGACGAGGGCGGTGGGGGACGGATGGTCTGGCACGTCTGGCACGTCTGGCTCCAGAGGTCGAATACGGCCCGGGGGAGGGAAAGCGGGTAACGGAGGGCGGGGGAGGGGGCTTTACCAGCCGACCGACAGGAACTTCGCCACCGGCGGCCCGAAGCGGGCGACGTCGACGAGGAAGGCGTCGTGGCCCTGCGGGGACTCCAGCGCGAGGAATTCGACGCCGGGCCCGCCGGCTCCCAGCGCCTCGGCGAGCTCCCGCTGCTGCGACAGGGGGAAGAGGATGTCGCTCTCGACCCCGATCACCAGGGCCTTCTCCAGGTGCAGCCGGGCCAGCGCTTCCTCGGCGGTGGTGCCGCAGGATTCCCCGAGGTCGAAGCGGTCCATGCTGCGGCTGAGGTAGAGGTAGCTGTTGGGATCGAAGCGGTGCAGGAACCGCTGGGCGTGGAAGTCCAGGTAGCCCTCGACCTGGAACTCGAGGCCGAACGGCCCCTCGTCGCAGCTGCGTTCGGGACTCAGGCGGGCCCGGCCGAAGCGGCTGTCCCACTCCCGGGCCGAGCGGTACGTCATCATGCCGAGCTTGCGTGCCGTCAGCATTCCGCGGCACGGATAGTGTTCCGTGTCGTACCGGCCCTGGTTCCACTGGGGGTCGAAGCGGATCGCCTGGCGCTGGAGGGAGCGCACCGCGATCGAGAACGGCAACGAGTGCACTCCGGCGGAGATGTTGACGTGACTGCGTGCGAGCCCGGGATGACGGGTGAGCAGTGACAGCGCGCCCATTCCTCCCATCGAGACGCCGATCACGCAGGCCAGTCGTTCGAAGCCGAGCGCGCGGACCGTGTGGGCCGCGGCGTCGGCGATGTCCTCGATGGACAGCTCCGGAAAGTCCAGCCGGTAGGGCTCACCGGTCCGGGGATCGATCGAGGCGGGCCCGGTGGATCCCTTGCAACTGCCCAGCGAGTTCACGCAGATGACGTGCCAGCGATCGGTGTCGATGGGTCTGCCCGGGCCGAGCATCGCCTCCCACCAGCCGGGGCCGGGGTCGTGCGGATGAGAGGCGGCGTGCGCGTCCGTCGAGAGCCCGGTGAGGATCAGGATGACGTTGTCTCCGGCCGGGCTCGGCCGCCCGAAGGACTCGTAGGCGATCCGCGCGCCGTGGAGGGTGCCGCCGGCCCTCATCGGGAAGCCGTCGGGCAGGTCGACGAAGCGGGTCGCGCGGGGGATGAACTCCGTCATGCGTCTGCTTCCTTTCGGTCCTCTGTCGGGGCCTTCATGCGCTGCGCGCGAGGGCGTCCAGCGAGGCCAGCCACTCGTCGTCCGAGCCCTCGGTCACCCCTTCGAGCAGGAACGTGGACAGGTAGCGCTCTCCGGTGTCCGGCAGCATCGCCAGCAGTACGGACCCGGCCGGCGCGGTCTGCGCGACGCGCAGTGCGGTCGCCAGGGTGGCGCCCGCCGAGAGCCCGGTGAAGATTCCTTCCTCGGCGGCGAGCCGGCGCGCGGTGTCGCGGCCGTCCACCTCGTCGACGGTGAGGAGTTCGTCGATGACGCTCCGGTCGAGCACGCTCGGTACGAAGTCGGGTGCCCAGCCCTGGATCCGGTGGACGTTCCACGCCTGGCCGGACAGGACGGCGGCATTGTCCGGCTCGGCGGCGATGATCCGGACCTCGGGCCGGGCCCGCTTCAGCATCTGTCCGACACCGGTCAGGGTGCCGCTGGTGCCGAAGCCGGTCACGAAGTAGTCCAGCCGCTTCCCGGCGAAGTCGCTGAGGATCTCCGACGCCGTGGTCTCGCGGTGGTACGCCGGATTCGCCGGGTTGTCGAACTGCCGGGCGCGGAACCAGCCGTGGCGGGCGGCCAGTTCGTCCGCCAGCCGGTTGCCGCCGCTGCTGCCCAGGGCGCCGGGGAAGAGGATGACCTTGCCGCCGTACGCGCGGATGAGCTTGCGCCGCTCCACCGAGTAGGAGTCGGACATCACCGCCACGAACTTGTAGCCGCGAGCCGCTGCCACCATGGCCAGGGCGATGCCGACGTTGCCCGAGGTGCACTCGGCGATCGTGTCGCCGGGTTTCAGCAGCCCCTTCGCCTCGGCGTCGAGAATCACGGAGAGGGCGAGGCGGTCCTTGACCGAGCCGCCGGGGTTGAAGGACTCCACCTTCACGTAGACCGAGACGTGCTCGGGTGCGAGCCGGTGCAGCCTGACGATGGGCGTGCGCCCGATGGTGTCGAGGATGCTGTCGTGGAGAGGCATGGGTGTCGCTTTCGATGGCGTGGCTTGGCTTGGCAGGGCGGGCGTGGCCGGGGCTGGATGCCGGGCAGGTCTCGAGGAGGGCCGGCTATGGGGCCCGTACGTCCTCGAAGGCGGGAGCGACCATGTCGAGGATCGCGGCGACCGCGGCCTCGGAAATCTCCTCGTCCAGCGGGGCGTTGAACTCGGCCAGCTCGACCCCGACCAGCTGATCCCGAGGGATTGCCTCGAAGACCGCCCGGATCTGGGACTCGAACAGGCCGCCCGGGACGACGTATTCGGCCGGCACGGCGGTTTCCGGGTCGAGTACGTCCCAGTCGATGTGGATCCACACCGGTGCCCCGCCGACTGCGCGCAGGATGCTCTCCCCGGTCACCTCCGCCGGGGGGATGACGCGGACGCCGGTCTGCGCGAGCAGGTCGCGCTCGGGCTCGTCGATGTCCCGGGCGCCGACCAGGACGGCCTGCCCGGGCCGGAGACCGGAGCCGTGGCCGCTGTCCCAGAGTCCGCACGCGGCCGCGAGGACCATGCCCCCGAGGTAGCCGGTGCCGGTCGTCTCCGGCGTGTTGAAGTCCCCGTGGGCATCGATGTACAGCACCACGGCGTCCGGGCGTTCCCGCGCCACGGCGGGCAGGGTGGCGATACTGGCCGAGCAGGTGTTGGAGATCAGCACCGGGAGCCGGCCTGCCCCCAGGCTCTCGGTGACCGCCGTGCCCAGTCCGAGCAGGGTCTCCCTCGCCTGGGGCAGGCTCACGCTCCAGTCGTCGTCGGCGGGCGGCGCGAAGGTGCCGATCGCCCGGCCCAGGAGTCCGTAGCGCTCCTCCAGGGCCCGTGCCACCAGGGCCGCGCCCTCGATCATCCGCGGTACGCGGTCGGCCACCCGGCCCTGGGAAACAATGAGGTCGATCTTCATGTCGGTATTCATGTCGATATTCACGGGGAATTCCTTTCCTCGGCCGGCCCGGTGCGACGGAACGCGAACGGGCAGCTGTCCGTCTGCTCGGCGTTCTCGTCGTCAAGGCCGTACTGGAACCATTCGAGTGCGCCGGCTCCGTAGGAGCCGAGTTGCGGGGCATGCGGGATCTCGTCGTACCGATCGATCCGGCCGCGTATGTTGGCGCGGACCTTCCGGCCGCTCGGTGTGTCACCGGCGAACACGTCGAAACGCTCCCGCGGATTGACCACCATGACGAAGCGCTCTCCGAGATTGCGGCTGCGGCGTTTCCGGTGCGCCGGGCTGCTCATGTTGCAGAACAGCGGCATTCCGTCGAAGCACATGGACCAGCCCGGGGAACTCGGATCCCGGTCGACGTCCGCGGGCCAGGGCGCCGAGTCGATTTCGTGCAGTCCCTGGAGGACCTTCCAACCGAAGGCGTGGTGGTCCTCCGTGCGACGGCCCTCGACCGCCCCGGCCGAGAACACGACGACCAGCGGATACGCCGTGTCGAGCTTGCCGTCCCACTCCCTGGAGAGCTCTACGTACTCCTTGAGCCCCTGCGCCAGGTGCCGGATGCCGCCGGCGTCGCCGTTCTCCACGAAGACGAACCTCAGCAGCTGCTTGCGCAGCGCGTTCTTCGAGAAGACGCAGGGGAAGCCCGGGTCTTCGAGCCGGGACGCCACTTCGCGCAGGGCGTCCCGATGCCAGTCCGTACCGATCTCCTCGACGTGTTCCTGGGAGATCAGGGCGATTCTCTTCGTTGACGTGTTCACCATGACGGAATGCGGATTCCCGGTCACTGCCATCCGGCCGAATCCCCCTTCGGCGCGGGATCGACCGGCGCCGTCACCGCCACCGCGGGATCGGCCGTGAGCCGGGTCGTGGTGTCGGGGAACTCGGTGGTCGCGGCGAATCCCAGAATGGCGAGCAGTCCGCAAGCGAGCATGGCGAAGCGGTTCATGGAAACTCCAAAGAAAAGAGAGAACGGGGGATCGAATCGAGAACCGGCCTCTCCCCGCTCTTTCCGAGGGGCCTTGTCGGCCGGTGGGTCCCATCGTGGCCGATGCGAATGCGCGTCCGCCATGGATTCGAGCGGCAGCCTGGTGACTGGGCCGCAGCCTGCCACCGCACGGGCTGCTGGCAGGGCAGTGCCACTGTCACCAACCTGAACCGCCGGACGGTGTACAGACCGGCCGCCGGGAAGGCAGCCTTCGAAGGGGCGCGTTCCTTCGCCGCCCCCCACCCCCGCACGGTCCGGCATCGCGTCGCGGGAGCCCGCCCAGGTTCCCGGTCCCCACGGACCCCGAACCGCCTTGGAGTTGTTCCGCCTTGATCCCGACCTCTCGCTCCGGGCCGTTGCACCCGGGCACCCGGTCGCTCGTCGCCGGCCGGCAGACGGGCCGATCGCCGTGTACCTGATCCACCTGCTGCTCCGGGCGGATCACGGACTGCTCCCCGATCCGCCGACGGTCGATCCCTCCCGCCACGCGACCGCCCTGGCGGCGGCCGGGATCGAGCACCTGACGACGCACGGCGGACCGGAGCCCGGGACGGCGGTCCTGACCGCGTTCGTCCGGGCCCGGACCCTGGCGGAGGCCGAATCCCAGGCCTGCGAGGCCTGTTGGTCCGTCCTCACGGACGAGTGGACCGTGTCCGCGGTCTGGCCCGGTCTGGTGGCGGAGTACTACACGGGGCGGCGCGCCCCGGACCTCCCCTGAACCGACGGGAATCCTGTACGCCGTCCTGTCCACTGTGGCGCATCGAAACAGCGGCCCTCGACAGGACGGCACGATCCATTCCCGGCCGATTCGAGCATCATCGGTTCCACCGTCGAAGGGGAACAGGCAGCATGCTCGAATCACTTGGGCTCGACGAACTGGCCGAGCGCACCTATCAGCTGATGCTGTCCAGTCCCGACATGACCTTGGACAAGATCGCCGCCCAGACGGGATCCGACCCGGCCGAGGTGCGCGCCGCCATGGACCGGCTCGCCTCGCTCTCCCTGCTGCGCCCGCCCGTCGACGGGGGCAGCCCGGTGCAGGTGATCAGCCCCGAGTACGGCCTGGAGGCCCTACTGGCTCGGCAGCAAGCCGAACTGCTGGAGCGTCAGCACCAGATCGAGCGCAGCCGGGCCGCGGCGGCCACACTGATCGCCCGGTTCGCCCACCTTCACGGCACGCGCGAACACCCCCACGTCGAGCACCTGATCGGCGTCGAAGCGGTACGGGCGCGGCTGGCGGAGCTCGTCGAGGACGTCCGCGAGGAGCTCTCGGCGCTCTCACCCGGCGGGGCGCAGACGGAGCAGAACCTCGAAGCGGCCAAGCCGCTGGACGAGGCTCTCCTCGAACGCGGCGTGCGGCTGCGCACCCTGTACGTCGACAGCGTCCGCAGCCATCCGCCGAGCGTCGAGTACGCCCGGTGGCTCAACGCGAGGGGCGGGCAGACGCGGACCGTGGCCGCGCTCCCGCTGCGCATGATCATCACCGATCGGACCTCGGCCCTGGTGCCGGCCAACCCCGAACGGAGTGAGGAGGGCGCGGTCCTGCTCCGCGGTCCCGGGACGGTCGCCGCTCTGTGCGCGCTCTTCGACCACCTGTGGGCCACCGGGACCCCCCTGATGGAGTCGGTCCCGGTGGACGGCGAGGACCTCGGCCGCCAAGAGCGCGAGGTCCTCAAGCTCCTCGCGCAGGGGCTGACCGACGAGGCGGTGGCCCTGCGCCTCGGGGTCTCGCTGCGGACCACCCGCCGGATCACCGCCAAGCTCATGGAGCGGCTGGGCGCGAAGAGCCGGTTCCAGGCAGGCCTGCGCGTCGGGGAACTCGGCCTTCTCTGACCGGGGCCGGTGGGGTGGTGGACTTGGGTCCGCGCAGCAGCAGGACGGTGGAGTTGCCGGCCTCGATGCGGTCGGTGTGCTCCCAGCCGTCGGTGAGCAGGTCGATCTCGGCGTCGTCCAGACTGATCCCGCGCAGGTGCGCGGGCTGCCGGTCGGCGTGCGGGGTGATGACGCACAGGATCCCGTCAGGGGCGAGCAGACCGGCGAGCTCGGCGACGGTCCGGGTGCGGTCGGGCAGGTGCGCCACGGCCCGGCGGAGGGTGATGACCTCGTAGGTCCGGCTGTCGTGGGCGGGGAGCGCGCCGATGTCCCCGGCCGTGACGTCGCAGCAGTGGTAGGCGATCCCGGAAGTCGAGGTCGCGGCCGAGGTCGCGGCCGCGCGTTCGAGCGCCGCCTCGGCGAAGTCCACCGCGTCGACCAGGTAGCCGAGACCGGCGAGGAGGCGGGCCAGCTCCCCGGTTCCGCACGCCACCTCCATGGCCCTCGGAACCTCGGCGCCGTCGGGCGGGGCCAGCCGCTCGCGGAGGATGGCCTGCTCGGTGTCGGACAGCGGCCGGAAGTCCCGGCCGGCTGCGTAGTGGGCGTGCCAGTCCTGCGCGGTGGGTGCCTGCTTCATCGGGGAGGTGTTCCCTTTCGTGTCGGTGTTCACGAGCGGCCCGTGGCGGGCTACGGATGCCCGGTGGCTCGGAGCCGGAGCCGGAGCCGGAGCCGGAGCCGGAGCAGGGTGCGGCGGCCGCGTTCGGCGAGTTCGGGGTCGTCGTGGGCGTGGCCGTAAGCGAAGCCGGACACCGCGTCGAAGGCCGTCTCGCAGCCCAGGCGGAGATCCTCGGCGGGCGTGAGGGCTCTGCCGTACCCGTCGAGGAACGCGGCGCGCAGGTCGGGCCGGCCGGTCCAGGTGTCGCTCAGGCGGACCATGTCCCGCGTGACGGTGCCGTACTCCGACCGCTCGAAGTCGAGCAGGCGCAGCGCGCCGTCGTCGGCGAGGAGGACGTTGCGGTACTGCAGGTCCCCGTGCGTCGGCACCGCTGCGGGCCGCGGGAGCTCCACGTACATCCCGGCCAAGGCGAGGACCACCCCCTCGTCCCCGGCGGCCAGGTGCGGCCCGGCCTCCTCCAGATGGGGAGTCGGTGCCGACGGGAGGGCGGTGGTGGACGGTGACGGCCGCGGTGACGTCGACCGGCACCGTGTGCCGGGCCCCGCCGTTCATCGCGCCGCCTCGGGGCCGTCCGCGGCGGGGGCACGCTGGGCGGGCAGGGTTTCCGCGAACGCGGCCGCCTGGATCAGGTAGGAATCCCTGAAGTCCCCCGTGCCGGTGGCCTCGTCCATGAGCTCCGAGAACGTCCCGGACTCGGCGAGCCGGCCGTCCTTCATGACGTGGATGACGTCGGCCTGCCGCACCGAATGCAGTCGGTGGGTGATGAAGATGATCGTCTGGCCGGTCGCGGCAAGCGCGCGGATCTGATCGAAGACCCGCTGCTCGGCGACCGCGTCCAGAGCGCTGGTGGGCTCGTCGACCACCAGGATCCCGGCGCGTTTGTACCAGGCGCGGCTGATGCCCGTCAGCTGCCATTCTCCGCCGGACGCCTCGCGCCCGCCCTTGTATCCCCGGCCCAGGAGCGTGCCGAAGCCCCGGGGCAGTGCCGCGATGAACTTGTCGGCGCCGGAGAAGGCCGCCGCGTCCTGCACCGCTGCGTCCTCGATGGGCACGGTGGGCCGGCCGATGCCGATGTTGACCCGCACCGTGAACGGCCACCGGAAGAAGGACTGCGACATGAGGGCGATGCGGGCGAAGATCTGTCCTCGGTCGGCCTTGGCGGCGTCCACGTCGTCCCACCAGATCGTGCCGCCTCCCTCGTCGGGAAGGTGCAGGCCGGCCAGGAGTTTGACGACGGTGGACTTGCCCGAGCCGTTGGCCCCGACCAAGGCGATGACCTTGCCCATCGGGAAGGACAGGGACACCTCGCGCAGGGTCGGATCCGGGGTCTCGCCGCCGGAGCCCGGGTAGGTGAACGTGACCTTCTCGAAGCGGACTTCCCGCACCTGTTCGGGCAGGTCCTCTCCGGTTTCCGGGATCGCGCGCGCCTCGGCCTCCGTGCACAGCCGCTCGTAGTCGGCGACGAAGAGCGACTCCTGGTGCAGGTCCGCCATCTGCAGGACCAGGCCGTCGAGGCTGGAGGAGCCGGCGCGGATGGCGAGCACCGCGGTGCCCGCGACCGCCAGGTCCATCCGGCCGCTCCACAGCAGCAGCCCCAGCGCCCCGTACGTGAGGAGGGTCGCGGCCCCGGAAGCACCGTCCGCGATCAGCCCGATCCTGGCGGCGTTGCGGGCCAGGCGGGTCTGCTCGCGCTCGCTGGTCTCGGCCATCTGCCGGAAGTGGCCGAGGAGGAAGGGGCCGACCTCGTGGACCCGGACCTCGGCGGCGGCCTCCCGCTGGGTCAGCAGCTGCCCCAGCAGGTGTCCGGCCCGCGCGTGCTGCACGAAGGTGTGGAAGCTGATGTAGCGCTGCTTGGAGATCGTCAGCGAACTCCACGCGCTCGGCAGGGTCATCAGGACGAGAAGGGGCAGGAGCGCGACGTGCAGCACCGTGAGCACACCGGCGGCCGCGATCAGGGAGATCCCGGAGTTCAACGTGTTGGTGCAGTACCGGATCATCCGGCGGGCGGAGTCGGCCCCGTAGCGGGCCGCGTCCAGCAGCCGGTGGAACTCGTCGTCCTCGATCGCCGCGAGCTCCACCCGGTGCACCAGTCCCAGGTACCGTTCCGTGGCGACGCGCTGGACCTTGGGTTCGAGCTCGCCGGTGGCCGCCGTCGACGCGGAGCGCAGCAGCGAACCCAGCAACGCCGTGACCGCGACCAGCACGAGCGAGGGTACGGCCTGGGCCAGGCGCTGGTTGGTCGTGCCGCCGGCCAGCACGTGGCCCAGTACGCCGTTGACCGCGACCAGACCGACCGCCTGGGCGACACCCCGCCCGACCTCGGCGCCGAGCACCACGCGCAGGGCGCGTGCGTCGGCGAGGTGCGCGAGCTTCAGTCCGGTGCCGACCATACGGGGCAAGGCCTTGGCCATGGTCACGAGGCCGAGCTTCAGCCAGGCGCCTTCGTGCCGTTCCCAGCCGACGTCGTACGCCAGCTCCCCGCCGAACAGCAGTCGTTCCGACTCCGACACCACGGAGGATTCGTCGTCCAGCGCGGAGGACTCTTCGTCGGCCTGTGGCCGGCCGGTCATACGGTCCACCCCGCTTCCTGTCGGACGAGGTCGAGGAGTTCGGAACGAGCGGGCGTCATGGGGATACCTCTCGATGGTGGAGCCCGGCTGCCCAAGGATGTGCCTGCGCTGCCGGATGAGGTCAACTGCATTCGCTGCGCGGTGTGTTGTGTTCACGTGATGGTGCCGGGGTCAACGACCTGGGGCACCGGATCGAACACGCGTGTTTGAGACGAAGCGGATCCCGTACAGGAGCGCGGAAGGCTGCTCGTGCAGGGTGCATCCACCCTTGAGGCGTGCGGGTCCCGCCCCGGAGGGCGCTGGCCGAAACGCCGGTGTTGATACACGTGTGACGGGTGGGGTTACGAGGATCAGGTTCCCGTGGAACGCAGGCAGGGCCCCCGGATGATCCGGGGGCCCTGCTTGGAAGCGCGGGTGGGTGCGTCGGGCCGTTATCCGGCGGTCGGGGTGAGGCTGGTCGTGCGGGCCGCGGCCAGGGCCTCCTTGTGGATCCGGGAGGCCTCGTCGCGGAGGGCTTCCATGCCCGGGGTGGTCGCGGCGAGGGTGAGCTCGCGTTCGATGACGGTCAGGTCGGCCCGGAACACGTCGGCCAGGATGCGGGTGAGGTAGGCGGTGGAGTGGTCCCAGCCGTGCCGCGGGGCGCCGGGGCCGTAACCGCCGCCCCGTACGGTGACCAGCACGGTGGGTGTTCCTTCCAGGATCGGGTTGGGGCCGCCGGCTCCGGTGATGACCAGGTCGACCCAGGTCTTGAAGTGCTGGGAAACCCCGTAGTTGTACAGCGGTGCGGCCAGTACGACCGCGTCCGCGCCGGTCAACTCCCCGGCCAGGCGGGTGGCCAGGGCGAGGGCTTCGCGCTGGGCGGCGGTGCGGTCGGGTTCGGGCGTGGAGGCGGCGGTGGTGGCCAGCGCCCAGGCGTCGGAGGGAAGCGGGTCGGTACCCGGGCGTCGGCGTACGACGGGCTCACCGGGGTGGGCGGCGGTCCACTCGGCCTCCACCAGGTCGGCGATCTCGGCGCCGGCCGAGGCGTCGGGGAAGAGGCTGAAATCCAGGCGCAGCAAGCTCATGACTGTATCTCCACAGGTCAGCGGGATGTTCGTCCCGGCGGCATGGCAGCGGTGCATTCGCGCATCAGCGTAAACGGACTTTACCCCGTTTAGCATTCCCGATGTAGCGTGGATGCTGTGAATCGATTCGTCCTGCCGGTGGGAGCGCCCCGCGCCGAGCGTGCCGACGCCGTGCGCAACCGTCTTCTGCTGCTGTCCACCGCCCGCGAACTGATCGCCGAACAGGGCGTGGAGAAGCTGACGATGGACGGCCTGGCCGAGCGTTCCGGTCTGGGCAAGGGAACGGTGTTCCGGAGGTTCGGCAGCAGGGCGGGCATCTTCCAGGCCCTGCTGGACGACGACGAACGCGCCCTCCAGGAACAGGTGCTGTCCGGTCCTGCGCCGCTGGGCCCCGGAGCGGGCCCCGTGGAGCGGCTGGTCGCCTACGGCCGGACCCGGATCGACTTCCAACTGAGGCACTACGCCGTCGCCCGCGCCGCCCTGGACGGATCCCAGCCGGTACCGGCCGGCGAGGGCACCATCTCGCGGGTCCACATCCGCATGCTGCTCGGGCAGGCGGAACTCCACGGCGCGGACCTCGACATGCTGGCCGTACAGCTCACCGCCGCCCTCGAAGGCCCCTTCCTGCTCTACCTGACGGCTTCCCCGCAGGAAGAGCCCACCGACCACGTCGACCGCATGGCCGAGGCCTGGCAGGACCTGGTGGAACGCGTCTGCCGCAGCTGAGCGGCGGCGCCGGGGCCCCGTCGAGGAGCACCCGCACCAGTGCGCGGTACGAGCGGAACATGTACGGCTCATGCCGATGTCGTGTCGGCCGTCCCCGGGGTGACGCCCCGGCAGTCGGGCGGCGGGGCGGGCCGTCGCCCGGTGTTCGCCGGGGATTTCCGGTCCCGCGGTTGCGGGCGGGGTGCGGCGGAGGGTCGTCCACGGTGCGGGCGGGCGATTGACCGGCTCGCGCCGCCCCGGCTATGTTGCGCGCCATGTACCGATCCGCGCTTCTGACGACACGAGGTCACGTCGACCTGAAGCGTGTCTGCTCCGCCGCGTGTCAGTGGTCCTGACCGTACGGCGACCGCGCGGATCCCTCGTCTTCGTCCTGCCCGTCGGCGGGGCCGGAGCCTGAACTCCCGCAGCGTCCCCGCGTTCTGGTGAACAGTGCTCCCTCCGTGGAGCTTCCCGCGCACGCCCCTGCCCGGAGCCGGCCGCCCCGTCACGAGCCGGTCCCGGCGCCCGGGCGTCGCGTGCCACCGCACAGGACCTGGAAGGCCCCCGTGGACAGATCGAAGACCTCAGCCGACCGCCTCGCTCCACTGCGCCGTTCCGACATCCCGCCGGCCGGTGCGAACCCGCTGCGGAGGGTGTCCGGTACCGGAGCGGTGCTGGGCGCCGTCCTCGACCACGGTCCCGTCGCCCGCAGCACCATCGCCCGGCTCACCGGACTCTCGCCCGCGTCGGTCAGCGGGCACTGCGGGGCGCTGCTGGACCGGGGGCTGGTCAGGGAGGGCCCCGAGACGGCGGGCCCTCGGGGGCTGGGCCGCCCGTTCATCCCGGTGGAGATCGACACCAGCCGCTTCCTCGTCGCCGGGGCGCACATCGCGGTTCCCCACGTGACGCTCTCCCTGATGGACCTGACCGGGCGGATCGTCGCGCAGGAGCGCCGGCCGCACGAGGGCAGCGAACCCGGGCAGGTGCTCGCCCGGGTGGCGGCCGGACTGCCCCGGCTGCTGGCCGCGCACGGGTCCGGTCGCACGGCACTGGCCCTAGGCGTCGCCACCGGGCACTGGGTCGACCCCGAAGCAGGCACCGTGGTGCACCACCCCCAACTGGACTGGCGGGGCGTCCCCGTACGGGACGAACTCGCCGGGGCGACCGGCGTGCCGGTGTACCTCGACAGCCATTCGCGGGCCCTGGCGCGCGCCGAGCAGCTCTTCGGCGACGTGGGTACCCGGCGCAGCGCCGTCGTGCTGTTCGTCGGGAACGTGGTCGACGCGGCGTTCGTCACCGCGGGCGCCGTGCACCAGGGACCGCGCTTCGGCGCGGGCAACGTGGCGCACCTGCCGGTGGGCACCGCCTCCGCCGGAGCGTGCTGCACCTGCGGTACGGCCGGCTGCCTCCAGTCCGAGGTCTCGGAGCCGGCCATGGTGCGCCGGGCCGTCGAACGGGGCCTGCCCGTCACGAGGTTCGCCGAACTGCTCGACCTCGCCGTCGAGGGGGATCCCGTGGCGGTGGAGCTGTTCCGGCAGCGGGCCAGGCTCACGGGCCGGGCGGCCGCGGTGCTGCTGGACATGTTCGACCCCGAGGTGCTCGTCGTGGTCGAACCGGGTACGGGCCGACTGCCCGCGTGCATGGAGGAGTTGCGGGCGGAGGTTCAGGCGCGGTCCCTGGTCTGTGACGACGCCGCCCGGTCCGTCGTACCGAGCAGCTTCACGGGCTCGGTGCTCGCCACGGCGGGTGCGGCCGTCGCCCTGGGCGCCCTGCACGACGACCCGCTCGGTCCGTGGCCCGCACTGGCCGCCGTCTCCTGACCGGTCTCCGGGAGTGGCTTCCCGGGGCGGCCTCCGGGGTGCTTCCGGAAACCGACTTAATTCAGAAAGTTGCATTGTTGACCGGGTCGTCCCCCGAAAGGGAGACTGGATTCATGAACAGCCCGCAGAGGAACCGACGGTACGCGCACCGCTCCTGTTGTCGTTGACACGAGAGCCGGCGGCGCTTCCCTCGCCGTCCTGACGCGCTGCGCTTTTCTTCCTCTTCCTCTTCTTGCGTACGCCTTCCGCGGCATTCCAGAGGTCGGCCGGTTCCTCGCCGGTCCGTGCCCCGCCGCGCCCATTTCGCCGTAACCCGCTTCCTGCTGCCCTTTTCCGCACCGCCGTTTCCGGCGGGCGCCGCACCACGGAAACGAAGCGCGCGGCACCATTCACCCTGGGGGAATCTTGAGCATTTCTTTGTCCTCGCATCCGGCGGTGGGCCTGGTCGAGCCGGCCCGCTTCAAGCAGATCTTCCGCGCCTACCCGGGCGGTGTCGTGGTGGTCACGGCCGACTCCGGGGCGGGCCCGGTCGGCTTCACGGCAACCTCCCTGGCCTCGGTGTCGCTCGACCCGCCCCTCGTCTCCTTCGGCATCGCGAAGAGCTCCTCCTCGTGGCCGCACCTGGAGCGGGCCGAGTCGGTCGTGGTCAACTTCCTCGACGCCGCCCAGGAGGGCCTGGCCAGGCGCTTCGCGACCAGCGGCATCGACCGCTTCGCCGCCCCGACCCGGTGGCACCGGTTGCCCGGGGGAGAGCCGGTCCTCGACGGGGTCACGGGCTGGCTCCGTCTCGCAGTCGAACAGCTCGTACCCGCGGGGGACGCGCACATCGTCGTGGCGCGGGTCGTCGAGGCCTGGCAGGCCGAGGGCGGCCGGCCCCTGCTCTTCCACAACGGCTCCTACCAGTCCCTGTGAACCCCGGCGACCGTCGCTTCCCCGTCATGAGAACAGGAACGTCCATGCCCTCCCGCACTTCCCCTCCCCGCTTGGGGCGCAGAGGATTCCTCACGCTCGCCGGCAGCGCATTTCTGGCTGCCGCCGGATGCGCCCCCCAGACCACGAACGCCGCCCATTCCGAACTCGTGGGCGAGCTTCCCACCGGGCCGCCGCCCGCCGGAACTTCCCTGACCGTGGCCGTGCGCACCTCGCAGATCCAACTGGCCACGTCCGGACTCGACAAGAACCTTCCCTTCAAAGTCTCCTCGTGGGTCAATCTCAGCGCGGGCCCCGACATCATCCAGGGATTCCGGGCGCGCTCGATTGACATCGCGAGCAATGCGGGAATTCCGCCGATCCAGGCCGAAGCCATCGGCGTGAAGGCCCGGATCGTCGCCGTGCAGGAACGCCCCAAGCCCACCTACACGTTCGCCACCGCGCCCGGCTCGTCCATCACGTCCGCAGCGGACTTCAAGGGCAAGAAGATCGCCTTCTCCCAGGGGCAGGCCCAGGGCGTGGTCGTCCTGCGGGCCCTGAAGAAGGCCGGGATCGCCCATTCCGACGTCCAGCTCGTGGCGCTGCCGAGCACCCAGTTCCTCACCGCACTCCAGTCGAAGCAGGTCGACGTCGCGCCCCTGGGCGAACCGACCCTGACCAAGTACCTGACCCAGTACGGCAAGGACGGCGCGCGCGGCATACCGACCGAGGTCGTCGACCTGCTCACGGTCCTGTGGGCGCCCCTGGAAGTCCTGAACGACCCGGCCAAGGCGGCTGCCGTACGCAGCTACGTCACGCTCTGGGCGCAGGGCGTCGCCTGGGCGTGGGACAACTCCGACCAGTGGATCGACGCGTACTACGTCAAGGACCAGGGCGTCGCCCCGGCCGACGGCAGGCGCATCGTCGACTCCCTCGCGAAGCCGCGGTTCCCGGTGAAGTGGGACAACGCCATCGCGTGGGAGCAGGAGACCGCGGACCTGATGGCCGAGGGCGGCTTCGTGCCGAAGATCGACGCCAAGTCCCTGTTCGACCGGCGGTTCGAGGGCCTCGCCGCCGCGGCCGTCCCGGCCGGATTCCGGGAGGGAGCATGAGCGAGGCACTGACGGACCTGCGCGTACAGGCACCGGCCCCCGGGGCGCTGGCGGACCGTCCCGAGACCACCCCGGCAACCGGACGGACCGCCGCTGCGGCGGAAGTGACCGGCGCCGTGGCGGAGCCTCCGGGCCGCCGTCTCGGACGGCGGCGCCCCGTCGGCCGCACGACCCGGCGGCTGAGCCCCGGTCGCGGCGTCCCCTTCGGCCGGCTCCTGGGGCCCGCGCTGCTCATCGCCGTCTGGTGGACGGCGTCCGCCGCCGGCTACCTCGACCCGCGCATCCTCTCCGGCCCCGGCACCGTGATCGCCACCGCGGGCGATCTCGTGACGAACGGCCGGCTGCAGGGCAACCTGCTCATCTCGCTCCAACGCGCAGGCCTCGGACTGCTGTTCGGCGTCCTGGCGGGTGTATCGGCCGCCGTGATCGCCGGACTCAGCCGCACCGGCGAGTACCTCGTCGACGGGCCGCTCCAGATCAAGCGCGCCATCCCGTCACTGGCGATGCTGCCCCTGCTCATCCTCTGGCTCGGCATCGGCGAGCAGATGAAGGTCACCGTCATCGCCCTCGGCGTCGCGGTGAACATGTACATCAACACCTACGCGTCGCTCACCAGCATCGACAACCGCCACGTCGAACTCGCCGAGGTGCTCGGGCTGAGCCGGTGGCGTTTCCTGCGCAAGGTGGTCCTCCCGGGCTCCCTGCCCGGATTCTTCGTCGGACTGCGGCTCGGCGTCACCTCGGCCTGGCTCGGCCTGATCGTCGTCGAGCAGATCAACGCCACGAGCGGCATCGGCTACATGATGTTCCAGGCCCAGCAGTACGCCCAGTCCGACGTGATCATCGTCGGCCTCGTGGCCTACGGGATCTTCGGCTTCTCCTCCGACGCACTGGTGCGCGCCATCGAACGGAGGGCCCTGTCATGGCGGCGCACGCTGGCGGGCTGACCGCCGGGTCCGGCACCCGGGTACGGGACCTCGCCCCGGCCGCGGTGCGCACCCGCGGGCTGGTCCGGCGCTTCGGCGACCGGATCATCCTCAAGGAACTCGATCTCACCCTCGGAGCAGGCGAGTTCACGGCGCTCCTGGGCCGCAGCGGCTCCGGCAAGTCGACCCTGCTGCGCGCCGTGGCCGGCCTCGACCACGACGTCGACGGATCGGGCGAACTGACCGTTCCCGACCGGGTCTCCCTCTCCTTCCAGGACTCCCGCCTGCTGCCCTGGCTGCGGGTGCTGGACAACGTCACCCTCGGACTGCGCGGACCCGGGGTCCGTGAACGCGGAGTCCGGGCCCTGGCCGAGGTCGGACTCGCAGGCCGGGAACGCGCCTGGTCCCATGAGCTGTCCGGCGGCGAACAGCAGCGCGCAGCCCTGGCCCGCGCCCTGGTGAGCGACCCCGAACTGCTCCTGGCCGACGAACCGTTCGGCGCCCTCGACGCCCTGACCCGGATCCGCATGCACGGACTTCTGCGCGAACTCTACGTACGCCACCGGCCCGCCGTGCTCCTCGTCACCCACGACGTGGACGAGGCGGTGGAACTGGCCGACCGCGTGCTCGTACTGGACGAGGGCCGCATCTCCCTCGACCTCGCCGTCGACCTGCCCACCCCCCGGAGCCGGCGCCACCCCGGCTTCCAGGAGTACCGGGACACCCTGCTCGCGGCCCTCGGCGTGGCGGAGCACCCGACGCCCGCCGCCGCGACCGACCACCACCAACAGAAGGACGAGACCGATGTCACGCACGCCTGAGCGCAAGCCCCTCCACCTCAACGCCTTCCTGATGTCGGTGGGCCACCACGAGGCGTCGTGGCGGCTCCCCGAGAGCCCCGCCGACGGCGGCACCGGCATCGCGCACTACCAGAACCTCGCCCGCATCGCCGAACGCGGCCTGCTCGACTCGGTGTTCCTCGCCGACAGCCCCGTCCTGCAGGGCGACCCCGGACGCCGGCCCTCCAGCAAGCTGGAGCCGACCATCCTGCTGACCGCGCTGGCCGCGGTCACCAGCCGGATCGGGCTGATCGCCACCGCCTCCACCAGCTACAACGAACCCTTCAACCTGGCCCGCAGGTTCGCCTCCCTCGACCACGTCTCGAACGGCCGTGCCGGGTGGAACATCGTCACCACGGCCGGCGCCGAGGCCGCACGCAACTTCGGCCTCGACGACACCCCGCTGCACCACGACCGCTACCGGCGGGCCGCCGAGTTCGTCGACGTCGCGACGAAGCTCTGGGACAGCTGGGCCGACGACGCCGTCGTCGCCGACAAGGAGGCCGGGGTCCACACCCTGGCCGAGCGGGTCCGCCGCATCGAGCACCGCGGCGAGTTCTTCCGCGTCGACGGCCCGCTCAACGTGGAGCGTTCCCCCCAGGGACACCCCCTCCTCGTCCAGGCCGGCTCCAGCGAGGACGGCAAGGACTTCGCGGCACGCTATGCCGAGGCGGTGTTCACCGCACAGCAGACCCTCGAGGAGGCGACCGCCTTCTACAAGGACGTCAAACGGCGCGCCCTCGCCCTCGGCCGGGACCCGGACGGCATCAAGATCCTTCCCGGCATCGTCCCCGTCATCGCGGACACCGAGGCCGAGGCCCGCGAGCTGGACGCCGAACTGGACCGGCTCATCGTCCCCGAGTACGCCAAGCGTCAGCTGGCCCTGCGGATCGGCATCGCCCCGGAGGCCCTGGACCTGGACGCGGAACTGCCCGAGGACATCCCCACCGAGGACGAGATCGAGGGGGCCAAGAGCCGCTACACCCTCGTCGTGGAACTGGCCCGCCGCGAACGGCTGACCGTACGGCAGCTGATCGGACGCCTCGGCGGAGGCCGCGGGCACCGCACCTTCGCGGGCACCGCCGAGCAGGTCGCCGACACCATCGAGCACTGGTACGACAGCGGAGCCGCCGACGGCTTCAACATCATGCCGGCGATCCTGCCCTCGGGGCTGGAACGCTTCGTCGACCAGGTGGTCCCGATCCTCCAGGAACGCGGCCTGTTCCGCACCGAGTACACCGGCACGACCCTGCGCGAGCACTACGGCCTCCCGCGCCCCGCCGGACATCCGGCCGACGGCTCCGCCGTGCGCGCCGGCCACCCCGGCATCGGCCTGGTGGAGGCCCGGTGACGGGCTGTCCCACCGCCACGACGCAGCCGGCCTCCGCGCACGCCGCGGCGGCCGGCCCCGTCGGCGGACCACCGGCCGACGGCTGGGTGCGCCGCCTCGTCGGCTACTGCCTGCGCCACCGCACCGACCTGCTGCTGGCCTTCGGAGCCGCCGCGGTGGCCGCGGTCGCCGCCGCCGTGCTGCCGCTCGTGCTGCGCCACGTCGTCGACGACGTCGCCGCCGCGGACGGCGCGGCCCTCGCGCCCTGGACCGTGCTCCTCGGCGCCCTCGGGGCGGTCCGCTTCGGGGCGGCCTTCGTCCGCCGCTACCGGTCGGGGAGCCTCTCCCTCGCAGTCCAGTACGACCTGCGCAACGACGCCTTCGCCGCCCTGCTGCGGTTCGGCGGGCCCCAGCAGGACAACCTGCGCACCGGGGAGGTCGTGAGCAGGTCCATCTCGGACATCACCCTCATCCAGACCCTGCTCCAGTTCCTGCCCAACCTCACCGGCAACGTGCTGATGTTCGGCGTCTCCCTCGTCTTCATGGCGTGGCTCTCGCCGCTCCTCACCGTGGTCGCCCTGATCGTCGGGCCGGCCCTGTGGATGATCGCCCTGCACAGCCGCCGCACCCTCTTCCCCGCCAACTGGCACGCCCAGCAGGAGGCCGCCGAGGTGGCCTCCACCGTCGAGGCCACCGTCACCGGCGTCCGCGTGGTCAAGGGCTTCGGCCAGGAGCACCGCGAACTGCGCGGACTGGAGGAACGCGTCCGCGCGCTCTTCGCCTCCCGGCTGCGCGTGGTGGCCTTCACCAGCCGCTACAACCCCGCACTGCAAGCCGTACCGGCCCTCGGACAGGTGGCCGTGCTCGCCCTCGGCGGCTGGCTCGCCATCGACGGCCGCCTGTCCCTGGGCACGTTCCTCGCCTTCACCGCCTACCTCGGCGCCCTCGTCACGCCCGTGCGCCAGGTCGCCACCCTCCTCACCGTCTGGCAGCAGGCCCGGGCGGGCGCCGAACGCGTCCTGGAGATCATCGACGAAGCACCCGCGATCGACGACGCGCCCGGCGCCCGCCCCCTCGGACCGGCCGCCCCGGCCCTGTCCTGGCGCGAGGTGACCTTCGGCTACGGCGAGGCCGCGCCCCTGCTGTCCGGCTTCAGCCTGGACCTGCGGCCGGGGGAGACGCTCGCCCTCGTCGGCCCGGCCGGCTGCGGCAAATCGACGGTCGCCGCGCTCCTGCCGCGGTTCTACGACCCCGGCTCGGGCACCGTGTCCGTAGGAGGCCACGACGTACGGACCCTCAGCCTGGCCTCCCTGCGGTCCCGGATCGGCTTCGTCTTCGAGGAGAGCCTCCTCCTGTCGGATTCCATCCGCGCCAACATCGCCTACGGCAGCCCGGACGCGACCGACGCCCAGGTCCGCGAGGCCGCCCGGCTCGCCCGGGCCGACGAGTTCATCGACCGGCTCCCCGACGGATACGACACGGTCGTCGGCGAACAGGGGCTGACGCTCTCCGGCGGCCAGCGCCAGCGGGTCGCCCTCGCCCGCGCCCTGCTCATCGACCCCGCCGTGCTCGTCCTGGACGACGCCACCTCCGCCCTGGACGCCCGGGTCGAAGCGGAGATCCACACCGGCCTGGGGGAGGCCGGCCGCCGCCGCACCACCCTCATCGTGGCCCACCGCGAATCGACCCTCGCGCTCGCCGACCGCGTCGCGCTGATGGACGGCGGCCGGATCACCGACATCGGCACGCCGGACGAACTGCGCGCCCGCTCGGCCCTCTTCCGGTCCCTGCTGTCCACCACCGGCCGCCCCGAGGACACCGAGGCCCCCGACGGGGCCGCGCCCGCTGCCGGCGTGCCCGTCGGCGGAGTCACCGAGGAGCTGTGGCGACGGCCGGACGGGGAAGGCCCCGTACACCACGAGTCCACCGCGGTCCGCGCCGCGAACGCCCTCGCCCAGGCCGCCGCCTCCGGCCCCGGCCGGGGCGGACCCGGCAGCGGGGTGCTCGGCTCCGCCCCGCCGTCCCCCGAGCTGCTGGCCGCCCTAGCGAGGACCCCGATGCCCGCCGCCGAGCCCGGCGTCCCGCTCGCCCAGGCCGTGGCGGGCGACCCCGCCTTCCGCCTCGGCTCCCTGCTGCGCCCCTTCCGGGTCCCGCTGCTCGGCGGGCTCCTGCTGGTGGCCCTGGACGCACTCGCCCAGATCGCCGTACCCGTACTCGTCCGCCACGGCGTCGACAGCGGGGTCACCGGCCACGCGAGGGGGATCCTGCTCGCGGCGGCCGCCGCCGCGGCCGTGGTCGTCGCCGCCAACTGGCTGCTCGGCGTCACCCAGGTCCGCACCACCGGCCGCACCGGCGAGCGACTCCTCTACACCCTGCGGGTCAAGACGTACGCCCAGCTGCAGCGACTCGGCCTCGACTACTACGAGCGGGAACCCGCGGGCCGGATCATGACCCGGATGACCACCGACGTGGACGCCGTGTCGAACTTCCTCCAGACCGGCCTCATCACGGCGGTCGTCAGCCTGCTGACGGTCCTCGGGGTCCTGGTGTCCCTGCTCGTCATCGACGCGCAGCTGGCTCTGGTCCTGCTCGCGGCGCTGCCACCGCTGATCGTCGCGACCGCCCTCTTCCGGCACTACTCGGTCCCCGCGTACCTGGAGGCCCGCGAGCAGATCAGCGCGGTCAACGCCTACCTCCAGGAGAACGTCGGCGCCCTGCGCATCACCCAGGCCTTCCGCCGGGAACAGCGCAACGCCGCGGAGTTCGCGGCCCTCGCCAGGGCGTTCAGCACGTCCCGACTGCGGGCACAGCGGTACATGGGCACCTTCTTCCCCTTCGTCGAGTTCCTCGGCACCCTGTCCACGGCCGCCGTCCTCGCCGTCGGAGCAGGACAGGTCGTCTCCGGCGAGCTGACCGCGGGCACCCTGATCGCCTTCCTGCTCTGCGTCGAGCTGTTCTTCGCCCCGATCCAGCAGCTGTCCCCGGTCTTCGACGGGTACCAGCAGGCGGTCATCGGCATGAACCGGCTGCGCAGCCTGATGCGCATGCCCGTCGGCACACCGCCGGCCGCCGCCCCGCGGCCCGTCACGGCACTGCGCGGGGAGATCGAGTTCGACGACGTGTCCTTCCACTACGCGGGCGGGTCGGACCGGAACGTGCTGCACGGCATCGGGCTGCGCATCGCCCCGGGCGAGACCGTCGCCTTCGTCGGGACCACGGGCGCGGGCAAGTCGACCGTGGTCAAACTCCTGGCCCGGTTCTACGACCCGGCGTCCGGAGCCGTCCGCGTCGACGGCCACGACCTGCGCGAACTCGACCTGACGGACTACCGGCGCCGGCTGGGCATCGTCCCGCAGGAGCCGCACCTGTTCGGTGGCAGCGTCCGCGACGCCATCGCCTACGGACGCCCGGAGGCGAGCGACAGCGAGGTGGAAGCGGCGGCCCGGGCCGTCGGAGCCCACGCGATGGTGGCCACGCTCGCGCACGGCTACCTCACGCAGATCGGGGAACGCGGCCGGGGCCTGTCCTCGGGCCAGCGCCAGCTGCTCGCCCTCGCCAGGGCCGAACTGGTCGACCCCGACATCCTGTTGCTCGACGAGGCGACCGCATCGCTCGACCTCGCCACCGAACGGCGGGTCACCGCCGCCGTCGAGGCCCTCACCCGGCGCCGCACCACCGTGGTGGTGGCCCACCGCCTCACCACGGCCGCCCGCGCGGACCGCGTGGTGGTGCTCGACGCCGGGACCGTCGTGGAGACGGGTACCCACAGCCAACTGCTGTCCGCACAGGGGCCGTACCGGCGCCTGTGGGACGCCTACCGCCCGGGCGGCGCCGACGTCCGCCCGCCGGGTCCGGCCGACACCCATGCCGATCAGGCCGACACCCACACCGATCAACTCGTCAACGGGAGTGCACGATGACCGACCACCGCCTGCTCGGACGCACCGGCGTCAAGGTGAGCCCGCTCGCCCTCGGCACCATGATGTTCGGGGCCCGCGGCAACACCGACCACGACGACAGCGTCCGGATCATCCACCGGGCCCTCGACTCGGGCATCAACTTCGTCGACACGGCCGACGTGTACTCGGCGGGGGAGTCGGAGACCATCGTCGGGAAGGCCCTCGCCGGCGGCCGGCGGGACGGCGTGGTGCTGGCCACCAAGTTCCACGGCAGCCTCGGCTCGGACCCCAACGAGCAGGGCAACAGCCGCCGTTGGATCATCCGCGAAGTGGAGAACAGCCTGCGCCGGCTCGGCACCGACTGGATCGACCTCTACCAGGTCCACCGGCCCGAGCCCGAGACCGACTTCGATGAGACGCTCGGCGCGCTCAGCGACCTCGTCCACCAGGGCAAGATTCGCTACATCGGCACGTCCACCTTCGAGCCCTCCGCGATCGTCGAGGGCCAGTGGCTCGCCGAACGCCGCGGCCGCGAACGGGTGGTGACCGAGCAGCCCCCGTACTCGCTGCTCGCCCGGGGCATCGAGCGCGAGGTCCTGCCCGTCGCCCAGCAGTACGGGCTGGGCGTGCTCAGCTGGAGCCCGCTCGCCGGCGGCTGGCTGTCCGGCCGCTACCGCAAGGGCGCCGACCAGCCCACCTCCAGCCGGATCGACCGGCAGGCGGAGCGCTTCGACATCGCCGACCCGGAGAACGCGGCCAAGCTGGACGCCGCCGAGGCGCTGGCCCAGCTGGCGGAGGAAGCGGGGCTGACCCTGGTGCAACTCGCCCTGGCCTTCGTCCTGGAGCACCCCGCCGTCACCTCGGCCATCATCGGACCGCGCACCTTCGAGCAGCTGGAGAGCCAGCTGGGCGCCGACCGGGTGCGGCTCAGCGCGGACGTGCTCGACCGCATCGACAAGATCGTGCCGCCGGGCACCAACCTGTCCACCCGCGACGCCGGATACGTGCCGCCCGCACTGTCCGACCCGCGGCTGCGCCGCCGCCCGCGCGCCTGACCGGCCGGGGCGCCTCCCCCCCCCCCCCGGGGGGGGGGGGGGACCCACAGGGGGTGTTTCCTCTGTGGGGGGGCAACCCAGCCCCCCAACCCTTTTTTTCCCC
>NZ_JBHUBS010000001.1:130985-171979 GCF_042788835.1 Streptomyces sp. NPDC056883
GAGAGAGGTCTCCCTCCTGTGCTCCGCAACGGGGGCGCGCTCCCTCCCGTGCGGCGTGTCTGGGCGTCTCCCCTCCCCTCCCCGGGGGGGGGGCCCCCCCCCCCCGCCGCGGTGCGTTCCGTCGGCGGCGGAGCACCTCAGCCCACGAACTCTTCGTCCCCGTAGCGGACTTCCGCGGTGTTCCAGTCGACGCCCAGTTCCGCCGTGAGCTTCTTGGCGAGGGGGAGGTCGGCGAGCGGGGCGATGAGGATCAGCCTGCCGTCGACGGTGACGGAGCCCCCGCCGAGGCGTTCGCGGGCCTCGGGGTCGGCGAGGAGGGCGTCGTGGAGGCGGGTCGGGCTCACTCCCGGGGCCTGGATCTCCACGGCGTCGGTGTCCGGTGCGTTCCGCGGCAGGCAGCGGAACGTCAGCACCGACTCCTGGTGGTACTGCTTGCGGATGACGTCGGCGATGTGGCGCAGCCCCGCCGGGTCGACCCGGTTGACCTCGAACTCGCGCGAGCGCTCGTAGGTGGTCTGCTTCAGCTCGTCGGACCAGAAGACTCCGTCCAGCAGGGTCGAGGAGCCGGGCTTCGCGCCGTGGGCTCGGATGATGCCGCGCACCTCGTGGTCGAAGCGGGTCAGGCGGGTCCGCAGCCGGGGGTCCGCCGGGTCCGTGATGATCGCCGTGTTGTCGGTGGCGAAGATCTCCGCCACCGCCGGGCAGCCCTTGGGTGAGGCCGGGCTCGCGTGCGCGCTCCCCGTGCCGGCCGATCCCAGCGAGAGGACCCCGACCGCGACCAGGACCCGCAAGTGCTGCTGCCTCATGTGTCAACTCCCTTTCCGGGAAACCGTGATGGTGTACCGGCGACGGACGGATGTCCACGTTGCCTCGGGCAAGGAGAACCCGACCGGTCCCGCATGCGTGAGGAAGATCGGATACGTTCACGTGATCGTCAAGAACGGGCTACCGCCAGACGACGGCGCGCCAGCGGACCGGCCAACTCCGTGAACTGCCCACGTCACCCGCGACGCTCCCGTTCGCGTTGATCGCGAGCGGCCGGGTCGTGTCGATGCCGGCGGCCAGTGGCAGGGCGGTGACCCGCCCCAGCGGGTCCCAGGTCACGGCACGCTCGTCGGAGGTGCCGACGCCCGTCCCCGCGTCGTTGATCCCGTTCACGAAGACCCGGCCCGTGCCGGGCAGTACCGCGAGCTCCGTGGTGACGTTCCCGTCCCACCGCACCGCGTGGTCCTTGACGTTCCCGACGACGACGTCCGCGTTGTTGACGCTCACGGACCGCGCGCCGATCCCCTGCGACGGCAGGGCCTCGAACTTCTTCCCGCGCGCGGCTCGGACGGCCTTCCACTCTCCGGCTCCGTCGGTCGCCCGGCCGATCACCGTGCCGCGGTCGTTGATCGCGGCCGGTTCGCTGTACGAGCCCCCGAGCGAGCCGAGATCGTGGACACGGCCCGCGGTGTCCCAGCGCACGGCGCGGGTCTTCTCGCCCGGCACGAACGCGTAACCGGCGATCTCCCCCCGCTTGTTGATCCCGGTGGCGACACCCCCCTCCGCCTTCGGGGGCAGGCGCAGTACGGTCACCCGGCCGTCCGGGCCCCAGCGCACCGGGCGCGTGCGAGCGGCCGTCGACAGGCGTCCCACGGCGACGTGGGAGTCGTTGATGTCCTGGGCTTCGCCTTCGACGTAGCCGGCCGGCTCCTCGAGGCGGGTGAGGGCACCCGAGGCGTCCCATCGGGAGGCATGGCGCACGCCGTCCGGCGTGGCGGTGAAGCCGGCCACGGTGCCGTCCTCGACGATCCTGACCGCCTGCCCGCCCGAACCTCCGGAGACGGCCTGCAGGCGGGTGAGGGAGCCGTCGGCGCCCCACCGTACGAGGTAACCGTCCTCGTTCTCGTCCAGCGAGAGCCCCACGACGTCGCCGGCGTCGTTCATCGCCTGGGCCGAACTACTGGAATGGCCTGCCAGGAGCGGCAGTTCGTACATCGAGACGGCGGCGCCGGAGGGCGCGGAGAGCGCGGAGGGCGCCACCATCACGGATAACATCGCGGAAACCACCATGGGCATCAAGAAGATCTCCCCTGTCTTCTCGGACGGATACGACGCCGGCCGCCCCCACCCACCCCTGTTGATCCCCCGGGTGGCGAGCACGGCACGACGCCCGAGCCCTCCCCAGCCTCCGACACGAAGAAACGTCCGGTATCGGCCAGCTGAAACGCGCAGGTCAGTGCTGGTCGGGCGCGGGTACCAGTGCGGGCAGCAGCGTGGCGAGAACCGATTCCATGTACCCCTCCGGCAGGGGGCGGGTGCGCAGGAGCCAGGTGTGGTAGATCGGCCCGTAGAGCAGCTCGACGGCCATCTCGAGGTCGAGGTCGGTGCGGATCTGCCCGGCGTCGCGCGCTGTGGCGAGACGCTCGACGCACGCGTCGATGGAGACCCGCAGGATGCGGGTGACCCCGTCCGCGGCAGCCTCGTCGGATTGGGCGGCGCCGATCAGGCCTCGCCAGATCTCGCCGAACTCCGTGGTGAACAGGCTCATGACGCTGGAGGTCTGAGCGGCCAGGTCCGCACGGATGTCACCGGTGTCGGGAAAGCCGGCGGCGGCGTCCCGGGCGTTCTCGACGCCCTCGATGAGGATGGCGGCCTTGGAGGGCCACCACCGGTAGATGGTCGTCTTGCCGACCCCCGCCCGGGCAGCGATGCCCTCGATCGTGGTCGAGGCGAATCCCCTCTCCACACAGAGGCCGAAAGCGGCCTCGATGATGGCCTGCCGGGACTCTTCGCTGCGGGTTGCGGGACTCACGGACCGACTCTATCCGAGCGCAACGCTACGTCTCGTGTTGACAGCTGCCGGTTCCGGCCACACACTGATCACGCAACGGTCCGTTTCGTATCGCTTGCGTAGCGGGGGGTGTCTCCGGTACCCGGGACCCGGGTACCGGAAAGACGCCCGAGCGGGCTATCCGGGTCTGCTCGAAGAACCGTGCAAGAACTCCACACGCTGCTCGGCCAGCTTGACGTTCCGGGGGTCGAGGGACGGCAGGTCGCGCAGGAGACGGATGAGCTCCGTGGCCGTGTCGAGGGCCGCCACCGGTTCTCTGAGCCGGGTCCAGCAGTACAGCGCGCCGGCCGCGGCCGCGAGGACCTCCGGCGCATCGGGAGACTGACTGCCCAGCCGGATCCGGCCCGCCTTGGTCCACAGCCGTGTCGCGAGCTCGAAGGAACCCTCCATCCGCGCGAGATCGGCGCGGATCTCCAGCCAGCTGATCGCTCCGGGTGACCCGTACCCCGACCGCTGCCGCACGTACTGCTCCCAGGCCTCGGCGAAACCCGCGGCCTCCGCGTGCCGGCCCGCAAGGGCCAGGGCGTGGATCTGCGGCCGCGGATCACGTACCGGCTCGTCCGCGGCGGCCGGCTGCCGAGCGGCCGCCCCCTGCCGGCCCATGACGGGTGCCCCGCCCACGGCCTGAACCGCCGGACCCGGATCCGTGGCCTTCACCGAACCCGGCCTCCCGGAAGCGGGGGCGGCGAGCTCGCGCGCGGTCGGCACGACGAGCGTGCCCGGCGGCAGCGCCGCCGCACCGACGGCCAGAGCATGCACCTGAAGATTCGCCGGACGGCCCGGACCCGCGGCGAGCTGAGCGATCCAGCACCTGGTGTACCTGCTCACCGCAGTCCCGCTGCCGGCGAAGTCCGGCGGCGAGACGACCCCGTACACCTCGGCGGAAGGCGACTGGGGCAGGCTGCCGTACTCCTGCAGCAGCGGCCACGCCGCCTTGTCCGCGACCAGATCCAGCAACACCGTCGTCAGCCCGGGCGGACGGCCCCGCAGTTCCCTGCCCAGCCACTCCCAGGGCAGCGCCGTGTACCGAACCGACCCGGCCGTCGTACCGGCCAGAGCCACGTGCAGTTGACGGCCACGGCGGTCGACGGTGAGGCGGCCCGACAGATAGACCAGCAGCGGACCCGGCGTGGCCGCAGCCGTCCGCAACCGCGTCACCACCAGGTTCGGATCCCGAGCCCCGTCCAGGTACGTCGTATCGCAGGAGACACCGCTGTTCAGGAGCAGCGAAACCGGAACGACCCCGAGCGCAGCCAGGTTGGCACTCGGAGCCACCTGAACGGCGCGACGGCGCACGGCGCCACCCCCCGCTATGAGAAGGACATGCCCCCGCTGCCCCCACTCCACTTTCTGCATGAGCTGACCGTACTCATACCGCAGCGATGGGGGTCAGCGGGCGAGGGAGACGGCGAAGGGCCTGAAGCCGTGCCGGCGCAGGATGTGGGGCACGACCAGGATCATGGCTTCGGTGGCGCGGGCCGTGGTGATGTCGCCGAGGTCCTCGATCCATTCGGGCTGCCAGCCCAGGTCGCCGAGCAGGCAGGTGACGGTCTTCTTCGCGTTCTCGTCGTTGCCCGAGACATAGGCGATCGGTGGGGTCGCCAGGGTTTCGGGAGCGGTCATGACCATGAACAGCATGGTGTTGAGGGTCTTGACCACACGGGTGTCGGGAAGGGCGGCCTGGAGGTGCTCGGCGAGGCTGCTGCCGGGATAGCAGAGGTCTCCCGGCAGGCCGTCGCCGGCGTCCCGGGTGGCGTTGGAGACGTCGATGAGGATCTTGCCGGCGAGTTCGGTGCGCAGGCCGGCCAGGAGGTCGAGGGCGCTGTCGCCCGGCGTCGCGTTGATCACGATGTCCGCGGTGCGGGCGGTGGTGCGCTGGTCGGCGAAGGAGACGCGGGGGCCTGCGCCTTCGGCGACCGCCGTGGGCTGCTCCGCCGGGCTCCGGCGGCCGAGGATGACGGGGTGTCCGGCCTCGGAGAGCTTGCCGGCGAGGTTGGCGCCGACGCGGCCGGCGCCCAGGATGCCGATGCTGGTCATGAAGTGATGCTCCTTGCGGTGTGGGGCGGGAAGAGTGGAGGTCGTCCGGTCAGGCGATCGGCGAGAGGATCTTCAGGGCGGCGGTGTGGAGGCCGGGGGCGGAGGCCAGGAAGTCGCGGCTGGCGGTGCTCCAGGGTTCGCCCGCCAGGTCGGTGACGGTGCCTCCGGCCTCGGAGACCAGCAGTGCGCCGGCGACCAGGCCGGAGCGGACGTCGGAGAACTGCCAGAACGCGTCCATGCGTCCGGAGGCGACGTGGATGAGCTGCATCGTGGCGGGCACGGACACGCGTACGACCAGGCCGTTGACGAGCATGGCGGTGACGGAGTCGCCGATCCGCCGGAAGGTGTGTTCGTCCTCGCCGGGCCTGGCCTGGCCGGTGCCGATGAGTGCGGCGCCCAGGTCGGTCTTGGCGGACACCTGAAGCGGCCGGCCGTTGAGGCGGGCGCCGCCGCCGGCGACGGCGGTGTAGGTGTCGCCGGTCAGCGGCAGGTGGACGACGGTGAGTACCGGCTGGTTGTCGCGGACCAGGGTGGCGGTGACGGACCAGTCGTCCATGCCGTGGACGTGGTTGATGTTGCCCTCGGCGGGGTCGACGACCCACCACTCCCCGGGCGGAAGCGCGCCGCCGGCCAGCTCGTCCTCGGCCCACTGCGATCCCGGCCGGGCCCGCAGCAGCGGCTCCCGCAGCACGTCCAGGACCGCCTCGTCGTTGGCGTGGATCTCCTCGACGATCTCGTCGAGGCTCACTCCTCGGGCGTGCGAGCTGTGGCGGTCGCGCAGCGTGCGGCCGGCGGCCTTCACCGCGGCGGTCACCTCGGGCAGGAGCGTCGTGTCGGCGGCGAAAGGCATGGCTGTGCTCATGGCGGGCTCCCTGGGTTCGGTCGATGCGGGCGGCGCGTTCCCCTGCCCGCACTTCGAAGTTAGAGGCCCTGTGAATTAACGACAAGTGCATGCTTTTCACTCGTAGAGTTACTCTCATGCAACTGGATCTGAACCTGCTCACCGCCCTGGACGCCCTGCTGGAAGAGGGCAGCGTCGCCGGTGCCGCAGCCCGGCTCCACGTCACCGCACCGGCCATGAGCCGCTCCCTGGGCCGCATCCGCAAGGCCACCGGCGACCAGATCCTGGTCCGCACCGGCCGCAGCATGGTCCCCACCACCCGCGCGCTGGCCATCCGCGCCGAGGTCCACACCCTCGTCCAGCAGGCCCACCGCCTCCTCTCCGCACAACAGGAACTCGACCTGGCAGCTCTGGAACGGGTCTTCACCGTGCGCTGGCACGACGCCCTGGCCGCCGCGTGCGGCACCGCCCTGATCGCCGCCGTCCACCGCCAGGCCCCCGGTGTCCAGCTGCGACTGCCCGCCGAACCCGGCACGGACACCCCCGAGCTGCGCCGTGGCGAGGTCGACCTCGAATCGAGCGCCGGCCGGCCGACGCTCCCCGACATCCGGCACCGCCTCGTCGGCAGGGACCGGCTGGTCGTCGCCGTGCGGCCGGGCCACCCGCTCACCGAAGGCCCGCCGAGCCTCGACCGCTACACGGCCGCCGAACACCTCACCGTCTCGCGGCGCGGAAGCCTGCGCGACCCGATCGATGACGCCCTTACCGCACGCGGCCTCGAACGACGCGTCGTCGCCGCCGGGCCCACCACCTCCTTCGCCCTGCACCTCGCGCTCGGCACCGACCTGGTCGTGACCCTCCCCGACGCGGTCACCCGCGCAGCCCGGGACCAACTCGGCCTGGTCACGCTGCCGCTGCCGCTCCAGCTGCCCGACGTTCCCCTGTACCTGCTGTGGCACCGGCGCTACGACGATGACCGCGCCCACACCTGGCTGCGCGAAACGGCTTTCGAAACCGTCCAGGCACTCTTCGCCCCACCGGCCGCTTCCTCCGCCCTCGGAGAGGGCCAGGACCACGCCGAGCCGGAGACCGGACGAGTCCCTACGGATCACTGACGGGGGCTCCCGGCTCCCGGCTCCCGGGGCCAGGCGCCAGGCGCCCGGCCCAGGGAGCCCCGCCGCGTCACCCGCAGGCTGTGGTCAGTGCCGCCGTGAACTCCCGTGCCAGTTCGGTGATCACGGGGAGGTCGAAGGCCCGCGCGTTGTACTGCAGCCAGCAGCGCAGGCTGCCGTCCGGCTGTTCCAGTACGGTCAGCTCGGGGACGCCCCGGTCGCCGCCCGGCAGGGGCCAGGGCACGGTGCTCCCGCGCGGCAGTTCCCAGGGCTCGCAGGCCAGGCCGGGCAGCTGTGCGGGCGCGGCCCACGCCTCGTAGCGGAGCCAGGCCGCGAACGGCACGGACGGGCTGAACTCCGCGAACGGGTACAGCTGGTGGTCCAGTGCCTCGCTGTAGACGGTCCGCAAACGGTCCACCAGCTCGGCGAAACCGGGCCCGCCGCTCGCGTCCACCCGCAGCAGCAGCGACTGGACGAAGCAGCCCACCGTCCGCTCGGCGTCCGGACGCGGGCGACCGGGCACCGGGGTCATCACCACCAGGTCGGGGCGGCCGCTGCGACTCGCCAGCAGTCCGGTCCAGGCCGCCGTGACGGCCAGGAAGGGCGTGGCACCCAGTTCGGCCGCCCGGGCCCGCAGTGCATCGGCCAACGCCGCCGACACCTCGAACTCGTGCGCCTGGGTGAGTACTTCTTCCACCGCCCGGCGGCCGGCGAACTGCTCGACGGCCTCCGGCGCCCCGGCCAGCGCGGCCTGGAAGTGGGCCCGGGAGGCCGGCCAGTGCGCGTTCGCCCAGTCCACCAACTCCCGGTACCCCGGGCCCGATCGGGCCGGCGGGGCCGAACGGCCGCGCCGCAGAGCCGAGTAGAACACCCCGAGGTCGGCCAGCAGCACGCCGACCGACCAGCCGTCGGAGACCATGTGGTGCACCGCGACCAGCACCACGTGATCGGTCTCCGACCGGCTGACCACCAGGAGGCGCGCCATCGGATCGCGGCCCAGGTCGGTGAGACGGTCCCGCTCGGCCAGCAGCAGGGCGTCCACCTCGGCGTCCGTGGCCCCCGGGGCACGGGTCAGCGTGATCCGCACCCGGGGCTCCTCGTCCAGCACCGCCCGTACGACCCCTGCGCCCGCCCCCTCACCCGCTCCCTCGCCCGCCGCCTCGAACCGGGTCCGCAGCGCCGGATGGCGCCGGACCACCTCAGTCAGCGCCAGGCCGAGGGTCTCCGGTTCCAGCCGGTCGGCCACCCGGAACAGCGCCGTCACCGCTCCGGCGTCCCGCCCCGGTGCCTCGGCCATCCAGCGGAAGAAGTTCTCCTGCTGCGAGGTGAGCGCGATGGCGTGCGGCTGCGCACGGAGCGCGGCCAGGTAGGGCGTCACCGTGTCCGTCCCGGCAGAAGCCGCGTCGGCAGCGCTCTGCCGACGGTCGGGGTGGTCCACCCAGGCGGCCTGGGACCGCAGCGAGGGCCGTTCGAAGACCAGGGCGGTGCCCGCCCGGACCCCGAACTCGCTGCTGATGCCGGTGGCGAGCTGGACCGCCCGGAACGAGTCGCCGCCGAGCGCGAAGAACTCGGCGGCCACGTCGGTGACCGGTCGGCCGAGCAGGCGCCGCCAGAGTCCGGCCAAGCGCAGCTCCGTCGGGGAGGCCGGAGCGACCGCGGGACCGGCGGACTCCGCGGGCGCGTCGAACAGGGGGCGGAGCAGGTGCTTGACCACCTTGCCGCTCGGGTTCCTGGGAAGCTCGCCGGCGAGCAGGATCCGGACCGGCAGCTCGGGGCGGCTCAACCGGCTGCTCAGGAACAGCCGGAGATCGTCCAGGTCCAGGCCGCCCGCCCCGGCGACGACGACCGCCACCGGGACGGCGCCCATCACGGGGTGCGGCAGGCCGAGCGCGGCGGCGCCCGCGACCGCGGGGTGCTCGTACAGCGCCTCCTCGATCCGCAGCGTGGAGACCTTCAGCGCACCGCTCTTGATGACGTCGCTCTCCCGGTCGACCAAGTACAGGTAACCGTCCGGGTCGAGGCGTCCGACATCGCCCATCCGCACCCAGCCGTCCCGGAACACCCGGTCGCTCTCACCGGCGGCGCCCAGGTAGCCGCGGGGCGGTCCGGGCTGGCGCAGCCACACCTCGCCGACCTGCCCGGCGGGCAGCGGCAGCCCCTCCGCGTCGAGGATCCGCAGGTCACCGGGGTCGGCCGGGCGGCCCAGCGAGCCGGGGCGGCGGGTGTCGACCACGGTGGAGATCTGCGCGGGCGAGGCCTCGGCGGAGGTGTAGGTGTTGACCAGCGTCGCCCCCGGCAGCGCCGCGGCCAGCGCGGCCGCCACCGGTACGGGCAGTGCGGCGGCGGAGGAGTTGACCAGGCGCAGACTGCTCAGGTCGTACCGCCCGGCGGTGCCCGCGTTGACCAGTTCGATCGCCATCGAGGGCACCAGGAAGGCGGTGCCGATCCCGAACTCCTCGACCGCGATGCCGAACCGGTCCGCGTCGAAGCGCGGCAGGCTGAGCGTGGTGGGCGCGGCGGTGAGTGCGCCCAGCAGCATCACCTGGCCCGCGTTGGTCCCGATCGGGAAGGCGTGCAGGGCGTGCCGCGAGTGCGCGTAGGCGCGGCGGCGGGGGTGGGTGACCAGGCCGGCCGTCAGGTTTCCGTGCGCGGCGAGCACGCCCTTGGGCGCGCCGGTGGTGCCGGACGTGCCGATCACCTGCGCCGGGTCGGCCGGGCCGACCCGGTACGGCGGGCCCGCCGGCGGCTCGGGGTGGGCGGCCAGCAGGGCGTCCAGACGGAGCTCCACCCGTCCGGGGAGGGCGGGCGGTTCCTCCTCCCCGTTCTCTCCCTCCTTCAGGCCGTCCCCATCGCCCCCGTCCCGGAGGACCGTGCCGGCCCCGGCCAGCGCGGCCAGGGCGGAGGCATCGGCCTCGGAGAGGTCCTCGCGGACCGGGACGGGCACACCGCCCGCGTACTGGACGGCGAGGAAGCCGACGGCGTACCGCTCCCAGCGCGCGTTGGAGAACCGCAACAGCACCCGGTCGTGCGGTTCGACCCCGGCGGCGGCCAGCCCGACGGCAGCGCGCAGCGCCTCCTCGCGCCAGCGGCGGTAGCTGATCTCCCCGCCGCCGACGACCTGCAGCGCGACGTGGTCCGGGTGTTCGGTGGCGCGAGCGTCGAGGAGCTCCGGGACGGTCGTGGCGGCGGGCTGCGCGGTGGTGGCGATGGTGGTCTCCGGTGGGATTCGGTGGTGGATGGGGGTGGTGGGCAGGTGGGCGGGTGCGCGGGTGCGCGGGGCGGGGTCAGTCCAGCCGGTCGGCGGCCTCCTCCTCGCTGAGGGCATCGATCTCGGCGATCAGGAGCGCCTCGATGCGCGCTGCCAGGGCTGCCGGGGTCGGGCTCTCGAAGACGTCGCGGATCGACACGTCGAGGCCGACGCCGGCCCGGATGCGGGCGGCGACCCGGGTGACCAGGAGCGAGTCCCCGCCGAGGGCGAGGAACTCGTCCAGTACGCCGACCCTCGGTATGCCGAGCACCTCCTGCCAGAGGCTGACCACCAACGCCTCGGCATCGGTACGGGGCGCCAGGTACCCGGCGGCGGCGCCCGCCGGGTCCGGATCGGGCAGGGCAGCGGTGTCGAGCTTTCCGCTGGCGTTGAGCGGGAGCGTGTCGAGCAGCACCACGGCGTCCGGCACCATGAAGGCCGGCAGGCGCAGCGCCAGGTGCTCGCGCAGATCGGCCGCCTGGGGCGCGGCCGCGCACGGTCGTGCGGCTACGGACGACGGTGGGGCTGCGGCCGGTTGCGCTGCGGCCGGTTGCAGGACGGTGTAGGCGATCAGCCGGCGGCCGTCGCGGACCAGTACGGCCGCTCGGGCGACGGCCGGGTGGGCGGTGAGGGCGGCCTCGATCTCGGCGGGCTCGATCCGGTATCCGCGGATCTTCACCTGGCCGTCGGCGCGGCCGAGGAACTCCAGCTGCCCGTCGGAGCGCCACCGGGCGCGGTCGCCGGTGCGGTACATCCGGCCGACCGTGTCCCCGGCGAACGGATCCGGGAGGAAGGCCTCCGCCGTCAGCTCGGGCCGGGCCGGGTAGCCGCGCGCGAGGCCCTTGCCGCCGATGTGGAGCTCGCCCTCGGCGCCGGCCGGCATCAGGCTGCCGTGCTGGTCCAGGACGTAGAGCCGCACCCCCGGCAGTGGACGGCCGAGCGGCGGGCGCTGCTCGCCGGCGGACCCGCCACCGGGGTGGCCGACGGATCCGCCGCCGAGGTCGCCCGCGGTGACGATGACGGTGGCCTCGGTCGGGCCGTAGGTGTTGACCAGCCGGACGGTGTCACCGTGCCGCTCCCGCCACAGGGCGAGGGTCGCGGCGCGCGCCTCGGAGCCGCCGAGGACGACAAGGCGCAGCGCCGGCGGCCACGGGGCCTGGTCTCCGAGCGAGACCAGTTCCTCCCAGTACGCGGTGGGCAGGTCGAGTACGGTGACGGACCGTCCGGCCTCGCTGCGCAGCAGGTCGGGCAGCATCCGGCCGCCGCCGGGCAGCAGGACGACACAGGCGCCCGCGGTGAGGGCGGGCCAGATCTCCTCGGCGTGGGTGTCGAAGCCGATGGAGGCGAACTGGACGATCCGGTCGCCCGGCCGGAGCCGGTAACCCTCCGGTCCGGCCATCCACCGGACGCGCTCGGCCAGAGCGGCGTGCTCGACGGCGACGCCCTTGGGAACCCCGGTGGAGCCCGAGGTGTACAGGACGTACGCGAGGCCGCCCGGGGCGGTCCCGGGCAGCGCGGCTCCGCTGTCCGGACCGCCGACGGGCTGTACGGGAATCCCCGGCACCGGAGTCCCGGGTATCCGAGCCCCGGGTATCACAGCCCCCGCTACCGCGACCCCCAGCACCGGAACCCCCAGGTCCGGGCGCTCGCCCCCGGTGAGCAGCAGGGCGGCGTCGGCCTCGCCGAGCATCAGCCGCCGGCGCTCGGCCGGGTGCGCGGGGTCGAGCGGGAGGTAGCCGGCGCCGGCCTTCCAGATCGCCATCAGGGCGATGACCAGTGCGAAGGAGGGCTCGATCAGGACGCCCACGGCGCGGCCGGCCACCGGGCCCAGGCGGCCCGCCAACTCATCGGACGCACGGTCGAGTTCGGCGTAGCTGAGGGTGCTGCCCGCGCACTCGAGGGCGGGTGCGCCGGGGCGGGTGGCGACCTGCTCGGCGAAGCCGCGCAGGATCGGGCGGGCGTCCTCGGTGACGGCAGGTCCGGCCCCGAGCGCGAGGAGCGCGGCACGCTCCTCGCCGGTCAGCAGCCAGTCGCCGTGCAGCGGGACCTCGACGTCCTCGACGGCCCGGGCGAGCAGGTCGCGGACCCGGCGCGCCAGGGCCTCGACCGTGGTGCGCTCGAAGAGCTCCCGGTCGAAGCAGAACGAGAGCGTCATCCCGCCGCCCGGGGTGCGCCAACTGTCCAGCAGCAGATCGGTCTTGGCCCGGTCGAAACCGGAGTCCATGCTCTCCGTCCGGACGCCCGCGGGCAGCGAGGTCCGCTCGTCGGCGCCCGCCAGCTCGTACTGGCTCTGGTGGACGAACACCGCCTGGTAGAGCGGTCCTACGCCGGGCAGCACGGGCAGCCCCAGTTCGGCGGCGACCCGCTCGACCGGGATGTCCTGATGGCTCAGCGCCGCCATCGTGGCGGAGCGCACCCGGCGCAGCACCGTGCGGAAATCGGGCTCGCCGGTGAGGTCCGCGCGGATCACCCCGGTGCGGGAGAAGTAGCCGAGCAGGGCCTCGTGCGCGGTCTCGTTGCGGCCGGCCAGCGGGGTGCCGACGGCGAAATCGTAGGTGCCGCTCCAGCGGGCCAGCACGCACTGGTAGGCGGCGAGCAGCATCATGAACGGGGTGCAGCGCTGCTCGCGGGCCAGGGCGTCGAGTCCGGCGACGAGGTCGGGACCGAGGGCGAGGTCGGCGAAGCCGGCCCGGTGGGTGGGCTCGGCGGGCCTGGGGCGGTCCAGCGGCATCCGCAGGGCGCCGATGCCGGCCAGGCGCCCGCTCCAGTGCCGGACCGCCTCCTCGGCCGCGCCGCCGTCCAGCCTGGTCCGTTCGGCGAGCGCGAAGTCGCCGTACTGGAGCTTGAGTTCGGGAAGATCGGCCGGACCCTCGCCGATCTCCTCGCGGTACAGCGCGAGCAGCTCGCGCCACAGCACGGTGAACGACCAGCCGTCGGAGACGATGTGGTGGACCACCACGCTCAGGGCGTGTTCGTGCTCGTCGGCACTGACCAGGACGGCCCGCAGCGGCGGCCGTTCGCCCAGGTCGAAGGGGGCGTTGACGAAGGGGGCGCAGGCCGCGGTGAAGGCCTCCTCCGCCGCCTCCGGGATCGGGATCAGGGTGGGTACGACGTCCCGTACGGGTTCCACGAGCTGGACGGGCTGTTCACCGTCCAGGGCGAACCGGGTGCGCAGGACCTGGTGCCGCGCGGTGAGCCGGGTGAGGGCCGCACCCAGCGCCCGCGGGTCGATGGGGCCGCTCCAGCGCCGGTTCAGGTACATGTTGAACCCGGCGTCCTGAGGGTTCAGTTGCTGGAGGAACCAGAGGCGGCGCTGCTCGTCGGTCAGCGGATGGCGGGAGATCGGGGTCGGGAAGGTCATCTGTTCAACTCGCCTTTCGCGCGGGCCTGCAGGGTCTCGAGGCCGATCAGGTCGTCGGACTCGGCATCCGGGACGTCCCGGTCGAAGCGCGCCAGGACGGGAATGCAGAGGCTGATGAGGACCAGTGCGGCCATGGCGAGGCCGAACACCAGGTAGAGCAGGCCGATGCCGCGCCCGTCGCCGGTGCCGATCAGGGCGCCGACGCTGGAGGCCAGCGCGCCGCCCTCGTCCATCAGGGGCTGGAGCAGTTCGGGACCGGCCGGGGCGACCAGGGCGAAGCCGATCGGCAGGGTGGACCAGGCGACCAGGGTGTTCACCGCGATCACCCGGCCGTGGAAACGCATCGGCACCTTGGTCTGGATGACCGTCGCGTAGATGCCGTTGAGCAGCGCCAGCCCGTAGGTCATGCCGAACGCGCCGACGGCGACCACGGTGACCGAGGGCCGCAGGCCGGTGACGACACAGGCGGCGGCGAGGCCGAGGGTGGCGAACAGGACGCCCCGCAGGCGCATGCGGCGCGGCCCTCCCCAGATCAGCAGGGTGAGGCCGCCGAGTACGGCGCCCAGACCGGCCGCGGTGGAGACCCAGCCGGCTGCGGCGGTCGAGGAGAAGGAGAGCACCAGCGGGGTGATGAGCAGGAAGAGCGGGGAGAGGAAGATGTTCAGTACCGCGAACCAGAACAGCATGGCCCTGAAGTGGCGGCTGCCGAGGGCGCGTTGGAAGCCCGCTCGGATCTCGACGCCGACGCTCTCGCGGCGGGTGGCGGCCATCACGTCGGGGAAGCGCACCGCCAGGGTGACGCCGGTGGCGATCAGGTAGCTGACGACGTCGAAGACCAGGATGCCGCCGAGGCCGATCACGTGCAGGATGCCGACCGCGATCAGCGGTACGAGGAACTGGGCGAGGCCGAGGGCCATCTGGACCACGCCGTTGGCGCGGCCGAGGAAGCGCTTGGGCACCAGCTGCGGCACCGCCGAGCCCCAGGCGACGCGTTGGAAGGCGAGCGCGGTGGAGAGCAGGGAGATCATCACGTAGCAGTGCCAGATCTCCAGCGAGTCGCCGAGGTAGAGCGCGAGCAGGGCCGCCTGGGTCAGGCCGGCCGCGATGTCGCCGCCCAGCATCACCCGGCGGCGGTCGCCGCGGTCGACGATGGCGCCGGCCAGCGGGGCGACGACGATGCCGGGCACCAGGCCGAAGGCGGCGAGCAGGCCGAGCTGGAACAGCGAGCCGGTCTGCAGGTAGATCCAGATCGGCAGGGCGAACTCGGTGAGCGCCGAGCCGATCATCGAGAGCTGCTGGCCGGTGGCGATGGCCAGGAAGCGGCCCATGGTCGGGCGGACGGGGCGGCGCGTACGGGCCTTGCGGGCGGCCTTCCGCGCCTTCCCCGGTGCACCGGACCGCTCCGGCTGCCCCGGCGGCCCGGATTCCGGCCCGGATTCCGGCCCCGGTTCAGGCACGGGTTCCCGTACGAGCTCCCCTACGAGCTCCCCTACGAGGCCCTGCTCGGAGTCCGGCTCCGCCCCGGCGACGTCGCGGGACAGGCCGGCCAGCCACCAGGTGGCGTCGGCGGTGCGTTCGTGTCGCGCCTCCTCGCCGGCGGCGATCGAGCGGTGCACCCCGGTCAGGATGCCGGCCAGCTCCTCGGCGCGGTACTTGAGGTAGAAGTGCCCGGCCTCGTCCAGGACCACCACGGCGGTGGTCCCGGCGATCCGGTGCCACTCCCGGAACCGCTCCTGGTAGAACTCGGTCGCGGGATCCCGGTCCCCGCAGACGGCGATGACCGGCGCCGTGATCGTGCCGCCCTCGCTCTCGTACAGGTCGCCGAAGTAGCGCTCGGCGCCCTTGGTGCCGACTCGGCGGTTGTGCACGATCAGCCGCAGCTGCTCCTCGTCGACCTCGTCCACGTCCAGCCCCGCCGCGGCCAGGGCGTTGATCATGCCCTGGTCGCTGCGCAGCCGGGCGGCCAGCTCGGCGAAGCGCTCGGCCAGCGCGGCGCCGCGGCCCTTCGGGCGGGCGAACGGGAAGATGCCTCCGAGGTGCACGGCGTCGATCTCCCGGCCGGCCGCCTCCACCCGGCGGGCGATCTCCACCGTCAGCCGGACGCCGACTCCGCAGTGCCCGTAGAGCACCAGAGGCCCGGCGACGTTGGCGACGATCTCCTCGGCGCAGAGCCGGGCGACCTCGTCGACGTCCATCGCCTCCTCGCCCAGCTCGTGCCCGGGGACGGCGATGGAGTGCAGGGCCCAGTCCGCAGGCATGGCGTCGGCGAGCGGCTTGTAGATCAGCGCGCTGCCGCCGCCGTAGGGGGCGCAGACCACGCTGGCGGCCGTCTTGCGGCGCTCGGGGGTGAGCAGGTGCAGCAGCCGGCGCGGGCCGCGGTCGCCCTCGGGGGTGGCCACCAGTTCGGCGAGACGACGGACCGTGGGGTGCTTGAAGAGGTCCATCACACTGACCGGGGAGGCCAGGTCGGGGAAGGCACGGCGCATCCGGGCGACCACCTGGGTGGCGAGCAGCGAGTGGCCGCCGAGCTCGAAGAAGTCGTCCAGTGCGCCGACTCGGGGGAGGTCCAGCAGGTCCGCCCACATGGCGGCTATCACCTGCTCGGTCCCGGGCTCGGGGTCGACGTGGGCGCCGGTGGCCGGGCCGTCCGCGGGCGCGGGCAGTGCCTTCCGGTCGACCTTGCCGTGGGCGAGCAGGGGCAGCCGTTCCAGCACGACGTAGCGGGCCGGGACCATGTAGTCCGGCAGGACCTCGCCCAGGGCGGCGCGCAGCTCGGCAGCGGCCGGCGGTTCGCCGCCGGCGGGGCGTTCCAGGTAGGCGACGAGGTTCTGCTTGACGCCTTCGCCGCGGGCCAGGACCACCGCCTGGGTGATGCCGGGCAGGGCGGTCAGCGCGGCCTCGATCTCGCCGGGCTCGACCCGGTAGCCGCGGACCTTGATCTGGTCGTCGCTACGGCCGAGGTACTCGAGGGACCCGTCGGCGCGCCAGCGCGCCAGGTCGCCGGTGCGGTACATCCGCGGACCGCCGGTCCCCATGGCGTCGTACGGGGCCACGCCGGCCGGGGCGGTGTACGGGTCCACGCCGGCCGGGGCGGCGTACGGATCGGGCAGGAACCGCTCGGCGGTCAGGTCCGGGCGCCCGAGGTAGCCCCGGGCCAGCCGGTCCCCGCCCAGATACAACTCACCGGTGACGCCCGGCGGAACGGGGTTGCGGGCCTCGTCCAGCACGTAGCAGCGTCCGCCGGCCAGCGGGCTGCCGATCGGGGTGCTGCCCGGTGCGTTCAGGCCGTCGGTGGTGACCTCGTGGACGGTGATCCCCACCGTCGCCTCGGTCGGCCCGTAGTGGTTGAACACCGCGCACCGGCCCAGTGCGGCGATGCCCGCCGCCCAGGACCAGCTGCTGGCCTCGCCGCCGAGGACCAGCGCACGGCGCGGCAGCAGCCGCTCCAGCGGCGCGTCGGCGGTCAGCGCGGCCAGGTGGGACGGCGTCATCTTCAGGTAGTCGATGCCGGCCCGCTCGATCTCCGCGGCCAGTTCCACGCCCGCGATCCGGCGCGGCAGCAGATGGACCCGGCCGCCGGTCGTGAGCGCCAGGTAGAGCATGGTCATGCTGAAGTCGAAGGAGAGCGACTGGAGCAGCCCGAAGGAGGCCCCGGGCTCGATCCGCAGCCGTTCGGCCGCGCCCGCAAGGTAGTTGAGGATCTGGCGGTGCTGCACCGCGACGCCCTTGGGCGTGCCGGTGGAGCCCGAGGTGTAGATCACGTACGCGAGGTGGTCGGCGCCGGAAACCTCCTCCAGCAGCGCCCCGTCCCCTTCGGGTGCGGCGTCGTCGTGGCCATGGCCGCCGCCGCCGTCGTCGTCGCCTTCGCCGGTCAGCAGGTCGATCGCCGGGTGGTCGCCGAACCGCGGTCGCAGCACCGAGTCGGTGATCAGCACCTTGGCTCCGGCGTCGGCGACCAGGTGGGCGAGCCGGGCGGGCGGTTGCTCGGGGTCGAGCGGCAGGTAGCCGCCGCCCGCCTTGAGCACGGCGACCAGGGCGACCGCGAGCTCGGCGGACTGCTCCAGGCAGACGGCCACCCGGTCGTCGGCACCCACGCCCAGCGCCCGGAGGCGCCGGGCCATGGCACGGGCGCGCCGGTCGAGGTCGCCGTAGGTCAGGGTGCGGTCCTCGAAGACCAGGGCCGGTGCCTCGGGCGTCCGGGCCGCGGCCTCGGCCAGCGCCCGGGTGAGCGTGGCGGGACCGCCGTCCGGCAGTGCGGGACCGGCGGCCCAGGTCCGCAGCACGGCCGTCCGCTCGACCGCGCTGAGCAGCGGGAGCCGGTCGACCGGCAGCGCGGGGTCGGCGCACCCGGCCGCGGTGAGCAGCTCGAACCGTTCGGCGAGCCGCTCGACGGTGCCGGCGTCGAAGAGGTCGGTGCGGTAGGTGAGCAGTCCGTAGAGGCCGCCGTCCGGCTCCTCGCGCATGTAGAGGGCGAGGTCGGCGTGGGTGGTGGTGGCTTCGTAGCCGAAACCCTCGGAGGCCGGGCCCGCGGTGGGGGCGGCGGCGGGGTCGCCGTAGTTCTGGAAGGCGAAGGTGGTCTGGAAGACGGCGGCGCGGCTGACGTCGCGTTCCACCGCGAGATCGTTGACCATCTGCTCGAACGGCACCTCCTGGTGCGCGTACGCGTCGAGCGTGGTCTCGCGGACCCGGCTGATCAGCCGGCCGAAGTCGAGGTCGCCGTCGAGCCGGGCCCGGATCGGCAGCATGTTGACGAACGCGCCGACGACGCCTTCGAGTTCACTGTGCAGGCGGCCGGCGACGGCGGAGCCGACGGCGAAGTCCCGCTGGCCGGTGTGCCGGCTCAGCAGGGCCTGGAACGCGGCCATCAGCACCATGTAGGTGGAGGCGCCGTAGGCCTGCGCCACCTCGCCGACCCGGCGGGAGAGTTCGGCGCTCCAGTGGAACTCGGTCGCGGCTCCTTCGAAGGTGAACACCGGCGGGCGGGGCCGGTCGGAGGGCAGCTCCAGGGCCGGGACGCCGTCGAGTTCGGTGCGCCAGTGTTCGCGCGAGGCGGCGAGCGGCCCGTTCTCCAGACGGTCCCGCTGCCAGGCCGCGTAGTCCCCGAATTGGACGGGCAGGGGCGGCAGTTCGCCCGGGGTGCCGTGGGCGTGGTGGGCGTAGCGGAGGTCGAGCTCGCGGTTGAGGAGGTCGATCGACCAGCCGTCGCAGATGATGTGGTGCATCACGAGGGCGAGGACGTGGTCGTCCTCGGAGATCCGGACCACCAGGGCGCGCAGCAGCGGGCCGGCCTGGAGGTCGAAGGGGACGGCGATCAGCGCGCCGAGCTCCGCGGCGGCGCGCGTCTGCGGGTCGGGGTCCGCACTGGCGTCCAGGTGCTGGGCGGAGAACGGCGCGGGCTCGGCGACCAGGACCTCTGCGGTACCGGCCTCGGTGGTGCGGAAGGTCATCCGCAGGCTCTCGTGCCGGTCCACGAGGTCGGTCAGCGCGGCGTCGAGGGCGGCGCGGTCGAACGGGCCGCGGAGCCGGCGGGCCGGCGCCAGGGTGTAGGCCGTGGAGCCGGGAGCGAGCTGGTCCATGAACCAGAGGCGTTCCTGGCCGCTGGACAGCGGCGGTGCGGTGTCCGCCGGGCGGGGGTTCACCACCCGGGCGGGGGCCGAGGCGCCGCGCAGCCGCTGGCTGAGAAGGGCGCGCTTGGCTGCGGACCAGTCGGTGGGCAGGTCCTGGGTATCCGTCATCGAGTTCCTGTTCGGGCGTGCGGGGGCCGCCGGCGGGGGTACGGAGGCGCGGTCGGGCGGACGGGCGGGGGTACGGGGGCGCGGTCGGAAGGACGGGCGGCGGCAGGGCAGGGCAGGGCAGGGCAGGGCAGGTTCTGCTCGGGCAGGGGCCGAGCCGGGGCGTCCCGGGTAGGGGTCGGGCGCGAACGGGTGGGCCGCGCCGGCGTGCCGGGGGGCGCGGGCCCGGCACGCTGCGGAACGGGCGCCCTACTGGCGTGCGCGCACGGCGGCGGCGATGCCGACCGGGGTCGGGACGTCGAAGAAGACGTCGAAGTCCAGCTCCACGCCGAGCGCGTCACGGATCCGGGCGGCGATCTGGATCACCGTCAGCGAATGCCCGCCGAGGTCGAACAGGTCGTCCTCGGGGCCGACGTCGGGCAGGTTCAGCACCTCGGCCCAGATCCGGCGGACCGCTCCGGTCGTCGCGTCGCCTGCGTCGGCGGTGTCGGTGGCATCGGCCCGTGGCACCGGGGTCTCGCGGGGCGGTACCGGCAGGGCCCGCCGGTCCAACTTGCCGTTCGGGGTGAGCGGCAGGCGCTCCACGGTGAGCCAGCGCTGCGGTGCCATCGCGGCCGGCAGCGTGCGCATCAGGTGGTCGCGCAGGTCTGCCGGGGCGGGCGACGGGGCGCCGGCGGCCGGGACCAGATAGCCGGCGAGGAAGGGCTCCCCGTCCTCCTCGGTGTGGACGGCAACGGCGGCCTGGGCGAGCGCGGGGTGCTCCAGGAGGGCGGACTCGATCTCGCCGAGTTCGATCCGGTGGCCGCGGATCTTGACCTGGTCGTCGATCCGGCCGAGGAAATCGAGTTCGCCGTCGGGCGTCCACACGGCGCGGTCCCCGGTGCGGTAGAGCCGGGCGCCGGGCGGGCCGAACGGGCTCTGTACGAAGCGTTCGGCGGTGAGTTCGGGCCGGCCGAGGTAGCCGTGGGCTACGCCGTCCCCACCGATCAGCAGCTCGCCGGGGATGCCGAGCGGGGTGGGGTTCAGCTGCTCGTCGACCACGTAGGTCCGGGTGTTGGCGATCGGGCGGCCGATCCTGACCTGCTCCGGCTCGGCGGGGAGTTCGGCGCAGGTGGACCAGATGGTGGTCTCGGTCGGCCCGTACACGTTGAACAGCCGGGCGGTGCGCGCCCGCAGTTCGCGGGCGAGCGGCAGCGGCAGTGCCTCGCCGCCGGCCAGGCCCGTGACGGTGGTGAGCGCGTCGGCGCCGTTCCCGGCCGTGAGCATCACCCGCCATCCGGAGGGGGTGGCCTGGACGTGGGTGACGCCCTCGGCGGCGATCAGCGCGAGCAGGCCCGGGCCGTCCACGGCGAGGCCGTCCGGGGCCAGGACCAGGCGGCCGCCGGTGATGAGCGGCAGGTAGAGCTCCAGCGCGGAGATGTCGAACGAGAGCGAGGTCAAGCCGAGCCAGGCGTGCTGCGGGCCGGAGCCGAGCCGGTCGGCGAAGGAGGTGAGCAGGTTGACCAGCGCCCGGTGGCCGACGGAAACCCCCTTGGGGCGGCCCGTGGAGCCGGAGGTGTAGAGGACGTACGCCACGTCGTCCGGACCGGGGTCGGAGTCGGCGCCGGCGTCCGTGGTGGCCTCGGCCGGGTCCTGCGCCGACGGCGCGGGGATCCGTAGGACCGCGGGCGCGGCTGCGGCGACCTCGGGCGAAGGCTCGCGGTCCGCGAGCACCAGAACGGCTCCGGAGTCGCGCAGCACGAGGGCGAGGCGCTCGGCCGGATAGCCGGGGTCCAGCGGCAGGTAGGCCGCGCCGGTGGCGAGGACGGCGAGCAGCGCGGCGGGCAGGTCCGCGGTGCGGTCCAGGTGGAGGGCGACCAGGTCGCCGGGCCGGACGCCGGCGGCGCGCAGTGCTGCGGCCAACTGGTCGGTACGGAGAATGAGTTCGCGGTAGCCGAGATGGCGGCCGGCCGTGCTGACCGCGATCGCCTCGGGGGTGGCGGCGGCCTGGGCGCGGACCAGGTCGAGCACGGTCCGGTCGGCCGGATAGGGCCGGTCGGTGGCGTTCGGCACGGTGGTGACGGCCCGGAGCTCGGCGGCGTCCAGCAGCGGCAGGTCCAGCAGTCGGGCCTCGGGCGCGGCGACCGCCCCGGCGAGCAGGGTGCCGTAGTGGCCGGCGATCCGGCGGGCGGTGTCCGGGGAGAGCACGGCCGGGTCGTACTGGAGGCTGAAGTCGATGCCGCCGCTCAGGGGGCCGTGGCCGGCGGGGGTTTCGACGACCTGGAGGTGGAGGGTGTTGCGGGCGGTGCGGTTGTGCACCGCCCAGGCGATCCGGGCGCCGGTGCCGGCGAAGTCCGGGTCCGGGCCGCGCCGTCGGTAGCCGAGCGAGACCGCGGTCAGGCCGACGCGGGGGCCCAGTCCGGCGACGGCACTGCCGAAGGGCACGCGGCGGTACGGGTAGCCGGCCCGCAGCTCGGCCCGCACGGCGGAGGCGAAGGCGGCGAAGGTCTCCGATGCGCCGGCCGCGGGCGTGTGGACGGGCAGCTCGTTGACGAACAACCCTATTTCATCGGCGAGTTCGGGCGTCCGGGTGGAGAGCGGGACGGACACCGGCACCGCTTCGCCGCCGTAGCGGCGCAGCAGCCCGTGCAGGGCCGCGAGCAGGAACTCGAAGACGGTGGTGCCGGCGAGGGCGGCCGCAGTGGCCAACTCCCGGGCCTCGGGGCCGTCGAGGCGCCACTGGACCTCCTCACCGGCCCCGGTCCCGGTCGGCGTGCGCGGGGCTCCGGGCAGTACCGGGTCGGTGGCGGCGGCCCAACGCGGCCCGTACCACTCGGCAGCCCTCCGTACGGTGTCCGGATCCGCCGTCGAGGCTCCCGGTGTGGCCGGTGTGGCCGGTGCGGTGGGCGCAGGCAGGAGCGCCGAGCCGTACGCGGCCGCGAGGTCCCGGGTCAGGACGTCCTTGGAGTTGCCGTCGAAGACCGCGTGGTGGACGGTGACCAGCAGTTCGGCGCTGCCGTCGGCGCGCCGGTGCAGGGTGAAGCGGCTGAGCGGGCCGGTCTCCAGGGAGAACGGGCGGGCGGCCTCCTCCTCCAGCCGCTTCTCCACGTCGGACTCGTCCGCGGGCGCTGCGAGCTGCACCAGTTCGGGCCGCTGCGCCGCGGCTTCCTGCCAGACCCGGCCGTCGCGTTCCACCAGCCGCGCGGCAAGGGCCGGGTGGCGCCTGGTCACGGCGGTCACCGCGCGGGCCAGCGCCTCCGCGTCGATCCGGTCGAAGGAGATCCGCACCGGCATGTGGAACGCCTCGCGGGCCAGTCCCAGCCGGTCGGTCAGCCAGACGCCCTGCTGGGCCGGCGAGGCCGGTCTGGTGTCGGGCAGGGGGAGTACTTCGGACATCGGCGGCTCACTTAGGACGTCGGAGCAGGGTGGAAGAGCAGCACGCATCGTCGTGCGGACGCGGCACGGGGCGCGGAGTACCGCACGTCAGGGCTTCAGAGGTCAACGGCAGGCTGCGGCGAACGGGTTCGGTGACGGCTCCGGCCACCGTGTGACGTCCGGTCCTCCCCCGGGGACCGGCCGATGGCCGTGAGTGGTCGGGACCGCCGGAAATCCGAGGATCGCCGGAGGTGTCTGACAGCTCGGGCCCCCACCCGATGAAGACAATTGGTCCAGACCTGTCGAGAGATTCGCACAACGCCCAAGTACCGTCAAGAGCCGTCCATGGCCCGGAATCAACCACCATGTACGGGCCGAGCTCCACCGACGTCCACCCAAAGTCCGCAGGTGCGCCCATCCCTGACAGTTCATCAACCCCCAAGCGCCCGGCGGCAGATCGGCCGCGGGGCGGGGGTCGGTCGTTGCGCGGGGCGTTGCGACTGCCATGGGTGGCACGTCCCGGCGGGGGAGCGGACGCCCTCGCTCCGCCGACCGGGCTGCGGGCCCGGCGTTGGCGATACCTCCCTGAAACCCGCTGATCCCTAGCGTGGGATCAAGAGTCCCGGCTTCGTCTGCGCCCGTCGCCGGCGGAGCCGACAGGAACCTCCACGAGGGACGGAGATTGACATGCACGGTGCCCCTGGCCACGGTCGCCCGCACAGCACGAGCACGCGTCGGCCGAGGCGGCCCCGGGCGCCGCTGGCCTCCGCGGCCGGGGTGGCGGCCGTCTTGCTGTTCGCCGGCGCGTGCGGCGGAGCCGACGGTGATGACGGCGGCTCCGCCGCTCCGGGCGCCTCGAAGCCGGCCGCCGGCGACAAGAAGAGCACGCTCGCGTATGCGAAGTGCATGCGCGAGAACGGGGTCGCCTCCTTCCCGGATCCCAACGCCCGGGGCCTGCTCGACATCGACGGTTCCGTCGACATGAAGTCCCCGCAGGCCCAGGCCGCGGACAAGAAGTGCAAGGAGCTCCTGCCCGCGGTCAACGCCACCCCGCCCGCCGGGGTGCAGGAGGCTTCGCTGGCGTACTCCGCGTGCATGCGGGAGAACGGAGTCCCCAAGTTCCCCGACCCCAATGCCGAGGGCGGGCTCGACCTCAACGGCGACACGCTCGGTGTCGACCCGCAGGGCCCGGTCTTCAAGGCGGCCGACAAGACCTGCCAGCCGATCCTGGAGAAGGTCGCCGGCGGCCCCAAGGAGTTCCGGTCCGGGGGCCGGGGCCCGCGCCGCGGTAACCGGCCCGGGGGGTGCCGCGGCCGCGGCGTTCGCCGAGCTCCGTTCGGTGGTCACCTTCGAGCTCCGTTCGCGGTCAGCGGGCCGACGAGGGAAGTCTGCTCCGGGCGGGCGGTGCGTGCTCGTTCGTCCCGGGGATCTCTTCCTGGGGCTCGGGGCGGTGGCCCTGCTCGTCGGAGGCATCGGCGTGGCGAACACCATGGTCATCTCCGTGCTCGAACGCCGCTCCGAGATCGGCCTGCGGCGGGCCCTCGGCGCGACCAAGGGCCACATCCGTCTGCAGTTCCTGTCCGAGGCGGTCCTGCTCGCCGCACTCGGCGGCACGGCCGGAGTGGCGCTGGGCGCCCTCGCCACCGCCGTCTACGCCGACGTCAAGGGCTGGGCGACCGTCGTCCCGGTCCTTGCCTGGGGAGGCGGCCTCTGCGCGGCCGTCGCGATCGGCGCGGTCGCCGGGCTGCTCCCCGCACGGCGCGCGGCCCGGATGCAGCCCACCGAAGCCCTGCGCACCGCCTAGGAACCGCCCGGAGCCCGGCCGTGGGCGGCGAATGAGTATCCGTACTCATGGTGTGAGCACGGCGGCGCCACCACGATGGGTGGCCTGGTTGGACGTTCACCGAGGGGGCGGCGGGCATGGACGTGACGGTGGAGGAGCAGGGCGGCGGGGGCGGCGGCGGGGTGGGGCGTGCCGGCGGCCACGAAGCGCTCCGGCCGTTGGTCCGGCCCGCCGGCGTGGGCGCGCTGCTGGGCGGCCTGTGCATCCTGGTGGCCTTGCTGCCCTGGGACTTCGATGACTTCTGCCGGAGCGAGGGCTGGGGGTGCCTGGGGTACTTCCTCGTGCTGATGGCGGCCGCACCCGTCGTCGCGACCCTGCTCGGGTGGGTGGTGTTGCGGGTGGCCGGCGTCCGTCCTGCCTGGCGGGTTGCCGGAGTGGGCGGGGTGCTGGGCGTGCTGGCAGCAGTCCTGTCCGCGCGGGCGGGCGCCTCGGGCCCGTGGTTCCTGTTCACCGCTCCGCTCCTGCTGGCCGCGGCGTACGCGGCTGCGGCCGCCGTCGCCCTTCCCGGTGTCGGCTCCCTCAGGCGCTGGGGGGTGCTTGCGGGGATCCTCGTCCTGCTGTGGCCGTTGACGGGTGTGCTCGGCGATCGGCAGATGTCGCAGTACCAGGAGCAGCGACTTGCCGCCTCCCAGGTCCCGTTGCTGGCTCCCGACCTGGACGGCTACCGCGTGCACTTCGCGGAGGCCGACACGTTCGGCGGCACCTTCGGGTACCTGATCCTGCCGTCCTCGGTTTCCGCCGGCGCCGCCGACCGCGAGGCGCGCGGCATCCGGGTGACCGTCGGACCGCAGCTGCCGGGCTTCGCGCCTCCGGACGCGTGCGAGGTCAAGGCCGCGAGCACGCAGCGCGACACGAGCCCCTGCGAACAAGTGGCCCCCGACACCTGGCGCTCGCCCACGTACGACTCCGTCCGGTACATCGCACGACGCCAGGGCGCCATCGTGGTCCTCACCGGAGGGGGCCCCACGGTTTCCGACGACGACCTGCGCGCGATGACCCGCTCCCTCGTGGTCCGCAAGACCGCCTTCTTCCTCGACGAGTGAGCCCCGCCGCTCCCGCATGTGCGATCTCCCTTGACCCCCCGGGCTGGTTCGGCCTAGCGTGATCTGCGACCGTAGAAAGCGCTTTCTATACGGGGCTCCTCCTGCCGGAGCCCTGTCGGTCGACGAGTCGAGCAGCACCCGGAGCACCGAAAGAGAGCGCACACGTGCAGCCACCCCACCCGCCCGTCGCGACGCCGATCACCACGCCGATCACGACGCTGACCACGGACGAGACCGGCTTCCTGCGGAACGGCCGCCCGCACCGGATCGTCTCCGCGGCCATCCACTACTTCCGGGTGCACCCCGACCTCTGGGCCGACCGCCTGCTGCGCCTGCGCGCGATGGGCGTGAACACCATCGAGACCTACGTGGCCTGGAACGTCCACGAGCCCAGACCCGGCACGTTCACCTTCGACGGGCCGAACGACGTGGCGGCCTTCATCCGGACCGCCGGCGACCTGGGGCTCGACGTCATCGTCCGGCCCGGCCCCTACATCTGCGCCGAATGGGACTTCGGCGGACTGCCCGGCTGGCTGCTGGCCGACCGCACGATCCGGATCCGCCGCCGCGACCCCGCCTACCTGGCGGCGGTCGACGCGTGGTTCGACATCCTGGCCCCCGTACTGGTCCCCCTGCTCGGCAGCCGGGGCGGGCCGGTGGTGGCGGTGGGCGTCGAGAACGAGTACGGCAGCTTCGGCAACGACACCGGCTACCTGGAACACCTCCGCGACGGCCTGGTCCGACGGGGCCTGGACTGCCTGCTGTTCACCACCGACGGGGCCGACCACGGGTTCCAGCTCGGCGGCCGCATCCCCGGCGTCCTGACCACCGGAACCTTCGGCTCGCGCCCCGAGAGCTCGCTCGCGACCCTGCGCACGTACCAGCCGGAAGGCCCGCTGGTCTGTGTGGAGTACTGGCACGGCTGGTTCGACCACTGGGGCGAGCCGCACCACACGCGCGACCCGCAGGACGCCGCCGCCACCCTGGACAGCCTGCTCGCCGCGGGCGCCTCGGTGAACATCTACATGGGGCACGGCGGCACCAACTTCGGCTGGTGGAACGGCGCCAACCACGACGGCGCCACCTACCAGCCCGACGTGACGAGCTACGACTACGACGCCCCCGTCGGCGAGGCCGGCGAACTCACCCGGAAGTTCCACCTCTTCCGCGAGGTCATCGGCCGTCACACCGCCCCCGTCACCCACGAACCCCCCGCCCTGCCCCCGCGGGTGGTTCCCAGGCTGCTCACCGTGGACGAACACGTCTCGCTGGCCGACTCCCTGGACGCACTCTCCAAGCCCGTGCACCACGTCGAGCCGCTGACCATGGAGGAAGCGGGCCAGTCCCTGGGCCTGATCCACTACCGGACCCGGCTACGGGGACCCCTGCCCGAGGCGGCGCTGCGCATCGACGGGCTGGCCGACCGCGCCCAGGTCTTCCTGGACGGACGGGAGATCGGGCTGCTGGAACGCGACGAGCCGCTCGCAGCACTGACCGTCGCCGTACCCGACGGGGGAGCGGAGCTCGACATCCTCGTGGAGAACCAGGGGCGCATCAACTACGGCCCCCTGCTGGCCGATCGCAAGGGCATCCGCGACGGGGTCAGGCTGGACAACCAGTACCAGTTCGGCTGGGAGATCAGGCCGCTGCCCCTCGACGACCTGTCAGGGCTCGAGTTCGGCTCCGGTGCGCTCCCGGACGGCCCCTCCTTCCACCGGGTCACCGTCGAACTGGACGCCCCGGCCGACGCGTTCATCGCCCTCCCCGGGTGGACCAAGGGCATGGTCTGGCTGAACGGCTTCGCCCTGGGCAGGTTCTGGGAGCGCGGACCGCAGAAGACCCTGTACGCACCGGGTCCCCTCTGGCGTGCGGGCGGGAACACCCTGGTGATCCTCGAGCTCCACCGGCCCGGGGCCACCGTCGAACTCCGCGACGCACCGGACCTCGGCACGGAGGCGCCCGCGCCCATCCCCGTCTGGTAGCCGCGCCCGGCGCCGCGCCGGCCCGTCAGGGCCGGACGGGCCACGGAGCGCGGGCGTGCGGCCGCGTCGCCGCCGGAGCCGGGACGGCCCCTGCCATCGTGGGCCACCGCGTCCGTCTTCCCCGGGAGGTACCTCCGTGTCCCGACGCCCGCACGGCCACTCCGGTCGGCTCCGTCCCTCGCTGCGCCTGGCCGCCGCCACCGCCGCGTGCGGCGCCCTGCTCGCCGTCTCCGTGCAGCCCGCACAGGCCGGAGCCGACCGGAACCCGCCCCCCGGGGCCGCCCTCCACCAGGAACTGCGGGAGCTGGTGGAGCGGCCCGACGGTCCCCCCGGGGTCATCGCCGTCCTGCGCGACGGCGACCGTACGGAGGTCTACCGGGCCGGCGTGGCCGACGTGGAGAGCGGCCGGCCGCCGCGGGCGACGGACCACATGCGGATCGCCAGCGTGGCCAAGGCCTTCAGTGGAGCGGTGGCCCTCGGGCTCGTCGACCGCGGCCGGCTGCATCTCGACGACACGATCGGTGAGGTGCTGCCGGAGCAGCCGGCCGCGTGGCACGCGGTGACGCTCCGCCAACTCCTCAATCACACCAGTGGGTTGCCCGACTACTCGAACTCCCAGGGGTTCATCGACATCATCTCCGAGGACCCCCGCCACCGCTTCGACTCCCGCCGCCTGCTGGAGTTCGTCGCCGACGAGGACCTCGCCTTCGCCCCGGGCAGCCGCTACGCGTACTCCAACTCCGACAACATCGCCGTCGCCCTCATGGCCGAGGCCGCCAGCGGACGCCGGTACGAGACGCTGCTGCGCGAGCTCGTCTACGAACCCCTGGGCCTGCGGGCCACGAGCCTGCCCCAGGGATACCGGCTGCCCACCCCCTTCCTCCACGGCTACCAGATCGATCCGCAGGAGGGGCCCATCGACGTCAGCGAGGCCGTGGGCGCCTCCGGGGCCTGGGCGTCCGGAGGCATCGTCTCGACGCCGAAGGACCTGACCGCCTTCATCCGGGGCTACGCGGGCGGCGCCCTCGTCTCGGAGCGCACCCGGCGCCAGCAGTTCAAGTTCATCCCCGGCGCCCTGTCCCAGCCCCCCGGCCCCGGCCGCTCCGAAGCGGGCCTGGCGATCTTCCGCTACACCACGCGCTGCGGAACGGTGTACGGCCACACCGGCAACACGGCCGGCTACACGCAGCTCGCGGCCGCCACGGCGGACGGCCGCCGCTCGCTGACCTTCTCGATCACCGCGCAGACCTCCCTGACCAGCAACCCCGACCTGCTCGAACAGGTCCGGGAGGTCCAGGAGGACTTCGTCTGCGCCCTGCTGCGCAAGTGACCCGGCGCCCGCACCCGCGCGGTTCCCGCGGGTGCGGGCCCCACTTCCATGGGGGAAGCTGGGAAGACGCCGGTGGTGCCGGCGGTGCGCAGAGTGGCAAGAAAGGTCTGCCGTGAACGTTTCCGCAGGTGGCCGCCCCGCACGCGCATCCCGGCGCACGGTGCGGACGGCGAGCTTGCTGTGCACGGTGGCGGCGCTGACGGCCGCCGTGCTCCCGGCCTCCTCGGCCTCCTCCGCACACACCACCGGCGCCGCCGCGTCGTCGGCCCGCACACCGGATCCACAGGATCCCGTCGTGATCGTCGACTGCTTCTCGCAGGCGCAGACGCGCCCCGCGGAGTACATCCTCGCCTGCGGCGACGGGAACAACAGGCTCGTCGACCTCCGCTGGGACAGCTGGGGGCCGGGCAGCGCCACGGCCACCGGCACCGACATGGTGAACGACTGCCGCCCATACTGCGCGGCCGGGCGCTTCCGCGCCTACCCGGTCACGGTCACCCTGAGCCATCCGCAGGCCTGGCCCGAACACCCCGACCTCCGCCGCTTCACCACGATCCGGCTCCTCTACACCGACACCGCACCGGACCCCGTCCCCAAGGACGTGACCTACAAACTGGTGTACTGACGCGAGCCCCCAGCTCCCCACGGGATACGGTCGGCCCCATGGACCTTGATCGACAAGGGTGGCGCCGGTGCCTGCTGAGCGGCGCGGTGTTCGTCGTCTGCATGGCCGGCACCACGCTGCCCACCCCTCTCTACGGGCTCTACCAGGAGAAGTTCGGATTCTCCGCGCTGATGGTGACCGTGGTGTACGCCGTGTACGCCTTCGGGGTGATCGGCGTACTGCTGCTGGCGGGCAATGCCTCGGACACCGTGGGCCGGCGGCCGGTGCTGCTGGCGGGACTGGGCTTCGCCGCGGCGAGCGCCGTCTGCTTCCTGTGCGCCGACGGGATGCCCTGGCTGTACGCGGGACGGCTGCTGTCCGGTCTGTCCGCCGGCCTGTTCACCGGGGCCGCCACGGCGTACGTGATGGAGCTGGCACCGCCCGGCGGCGCCTCGCGGGCCACGTTCGTCGCGACGGCCGCCAACATGGGCGGACTGGGCTGCGGTCCGCTGCTCGCCGGAATCCTGGCGCAGTACGCCCCCTGGCCGCTGTACCTCCCCTTCGTGGTGCACCTCGCGCTCGTGGCGGCCGCGGCCGTGGTCCTGCTGCGGCTTCCGGAGACGGTGCGCGAGCGGCGGCCGCTGAGCACCGTACGACCGCAGAAGCCCGCCCTGCCCCCGCAGGTGAGGGCGGTGTTCGGGCCGGCCGCGATCGCCGCGTTCGTGGGCTTCGCCCTCTTCGGGGTGTTCACCTCCGTCAGCCCGGCCTTCCTCGCGGAGTCCCTGGACGTGCACAACCGGGCCGTGAGCGGGCTGGTGGTCGCACTGGCCTTCTTCGCCTCCACCGCCGGTCAGCTGGCCGTCGGCCGCATCGGGGTGGAGCGCTCGCTGCCGCTGGGGTGCGCCGTACTCCTCGCCGGGCTGGCGCTGCTCGCCGGCGCACTGTGGTGGGACCTGCTGGCGCTGGTGGTGCTGAGCGCCCTGGTCAGCGGAGTCGGGCAGGGGCTCGCCTTCCGCGGGGCACTGTCCGCCGTGGCCGGAGCGTCTCCCGCGGACCAGCGGGCAGCCGTGATCTCCACCCTGTTCCTGGTGGCGTACACGGGCATCTCGCTGCCCGTGATCGGAGTGGGCGTACTGGAGGGCCCCCTCGGCCTGGAGGGCGCGGGACTGGTGTTCATCGCCTGCATGGCGGTGCTCGTCCTGGGCGCGGCCGGCTACCTGCTCAGGCGACCGGCGCGGGCGGACGCGAACTGAGTCCGCGGGACCGCCCGGCCGCCCGGCGGCGCGCGGGCCGCCGAGGATTCACGCGCTGCCGGCGGCCGTGGGGTACGCCACCTCGGCGAGGGTGTCCGGAACCGGAACCCGAACTGGATCCGGAACCGGATCCGAAACCGGGACCGGAACCGCCCACTGGCGGTCCTGTTCGAAGGTGCGGAGCAGGTCCGCCGCGACGCTCACCGCGATCGTGGCGGGCTCCTTGCCCGTGATCTCGCTCAGTCCGATCGGAGTCGTGATCCGGTCGATGGTGCCGGCGTCGTGACCGCCCTCGGTGGCCAGGCGCTGCCGGAACCGCGCCCACTTCGCGGACGAGCCGATCAGACCGATCGAGCCGAGACCGGGGGTGCGCAGGGCGGCGTCGCACAGCGCGGCGTCCTCGGCGTGATCGTGCGTCATGATCAGGACGTGGGTGCCGGGCGGCAGCTCCCCGAGCACCGTCTCCGGCAGCAGCGGGGTGTGGTGCACGTGGACCTGCGCCACCGCGTCCGAGAGCACACCGAGCCGCTCCTCCGTCAGCATGTCGGGGCGGCTGTCGACGAGGTGCAGGTCGAGGTCCTGGCGGGCCAGGATGCGCGCCAGTTCCAGCCCGACGTGCCCGACGCCGAAGACGGCCACCGCCTGGACCACCGGCAGCGGTTCGAGCAGCACGCTGACGGCTCCGCCGCAGCACTGCACGCCGTGCCGGCTGGTGACCTTGTCGTTCAGCGCGAACTCCATCAGCTCCGGCTCCGGATCGGCCGCGCCGCTCAGCTCGCGCGCCCGGTCGATGGCGACGGCCTCGATGTTGCCCCCGCCGATCGACCCCCAGGTCTCGGTCCGTCCCACGACGAGCTTGGCACCGGCCCGGCGCGGCGCGTGGCCGCGCACGGTCGCCACGGTCACGAGCACGCCGGCTTCCCGGCGTGCCCGCAACCGCGCGACCGCGGCGACCCAGCTCATGTCAGACATTGCTCAAAGCGCTTGCATCGGCACCGGCGAGGATCCCGCCGTCGTCGGACGCCCGCCCCTCGAGCGGCGTCGCACCGCCCCGGCGGGCTCCCTCGATCGCCCAGTACACCGCCTCGGGCGTGGCCGGCGAGGCCAGCTCCACGCTGATTCCGGCGGGCCCGAACTCCGCGGCCGCCTGGCGCAAGGCCTCGCGCACCGAGAAGGCCAGCATCAGCGGGGGCTCACCGACCGCCTTGGACCCGTAGACGGCGCCCTCCTCGGTGGCGTTCTCCATCAGCCTGACGTTGAACTCCTCGGGCATCTCCGAGAAGCTCGGCAGCTTGTAGGTGCTCGCGGCCTGGGTCAGCAGGCGGCCGCGGTTCGGGCCGTCCCCGGAGTCCCAGCGCATGTCCTCCAGCGTGAGCCAGCCCGCGCCCTGGACGAAGCCGCCCTCGACCTGACCGATGTCGATCATCGGGGAGAGGCTGTCGCCGACATCGTGGACGATGTCCACCCGCCGGATCCGGTACGCGCCGGTGAAGCCGTCCACTTCCACCTCGGTCGCGGCGGCCCCGTAGGAGAAGTACTTGAACGGCGAGCCGTGGAACGCCTTCGCGTCCCAGTGCAGGCCCTCGGTCCGGTAGAAACCGGCCGCCGAGAGCTGGACCCGCTGGAAGTACGCGGTGCGCACCAGGTCGTCCCAAGCCAGCTCCTTGTCGACGCCCAGGGCGCGTGCGACGCCCTCGACGATGCGCACGTCCGAGGCGTTCGTACCCAGCTGCGTGCCGGCCACCTGGAGCAGCCGCTCGCGGATCTGCTCGCAGGCGTTCTTCACCGCCGCGCCGTTGAGGTCCGCCCCCGCACTCGCGGCGGTCGCCGAGGTGTTGGGCACCTTGTCGGTGCGCGTCGGGGCGAGGCGCACCTTGTGCAGCGGGATGCCCAGCGTGGTCGCGGCCACCTGCAGCATCTTGGTGTGCAGGCCCTGCCCCATCTCGGTGCCGCCGTGGTTGATCAGGACGGAGCCGTCCTTGTAGACCAGCACCAGCGCACCGGCCTGGTTGAAGGCGGTGAGGTTGAAGGAGATGCCGAACTTGATCCCGGTCATCGCGAGCGCCCGCTTGGTGTGCGGGTGCGCGGCGTTGAAGGCCGCGATCTCGCGCCCCCGCTCGGCGAGGGCGGCGTCCTCCCGGACCTGCTGCCAGATGGCGGAGATCCGCTCGGGGTGGGGGACGGGCTGCCCGTACGGCGTCGACTGGCCCTGCCGGTAGAAGTTGCGCTCGCGCAGCTCCATCGGGTCCAGGCCGAGCAGCGGCGCGCACCGGCCCATGATGTCCTCGATCACCAGCATGCCCTGGGGTCCGCCGAAGCCGCGGAAGGCCGTGTTGGAGACCTTGTTGGTCTTGGCGATGCGCCCGGCGATCCGCGCGTTGGGGAGCCAGTAGGTGTTGTCGATGTGGCACAGCGCGCGGGCGGTCACGGGCTCGGAAAGGTCCAGGCTCCAGCCGCCGTCGGCGGTCAGGGTGGCGTCCAGGGCCTGGATGCGGCCCTCGGCGTCGAAGCCGATCTTCCACGTGGCGTGGAACCCGTGGCGCTTGCCGGACATGGTCAGGTCCTGGGTCCGGTTCAGCCGTACCCGGACCGGCCGGCCGGTGAGCTTGGCGCCGAGCGCGGCGATGGCCGCGAACCCGTGCGGCTGCATCTCCTTGCCGCCGAAGCCGCCGCCCATCCGCAGGCACTGCACGGTCACCTCGTGGCTGTGCAGGCCGAGTACGTGGGCGACGATCTCCTGGGTTTCCGAGGGGTGCTGGGTGCTGCTCTGGATGAACATCTGCCCGTTCTCGTCGAGGAGAGCGAGCGCCGCGTGCGTTTCCAGATAGAAGTGTTCCTGGTCGGAGAACTGGAACTCGCCGGTGAACACGTGCGCGGAGTCCTCGAAGCCGGCGTCCACGTCGCCGGTCACCATCAGGGGCCGGGCGCCGTGGAAGCTCTCGGTCTCGATCGCCTCCCGCAAGGTGATCACGGAGGGCTTCTCGTCGAGCTCCACCTCGACGGCCGCCGCACCGAGCCGGGCCGCCTCCACGGTCTCGCCCAGGACCCAGGCCACCGCGTGGCCGTGGAACATGACCGTGTCGGGGAACAGCGGCTCGTCGTGCTTCATCCCCGCGTCGTTGACGCCGGGCACGTCGGCCGCGGTCAGTACGCGGACCACCCCGGGCACGGCGAGCGCCGGCTCGGTGCGCAGCGCCGTGATCGTGCCGTGGGCCTTCATGACCTGGACGGGGTAGGCGTGCAGGACGTCCTTGGTGCGGTGGACCAGGTCGTCGGTGTAGAGCGCCGCACCGGTGACGTGCAGGTTCGCGCTCTCGTGCGGCATCGACAGACCGACGACGGGCTTTTCGGGACGCTCGGACAACTGGCTCATGACGACACCGCCTCGGTGGTTTGCGCGTACAGCTTGTTCAGGCTCTGGCCGAGCATCGCGGAGCGGTAGAGGGCGCTGGCGCGGTGGTCGTCCATCGGGGTGCCCTCGGCCCGCAGGACCCGGGCCGCGGCCTCGGCGGTCTCCGCAGTCCAGGCCCTGCCCTCCAGGGCCGCCTCGGTGGAGAGGGCGCGGATCGGGGTGGCGGCCACGCCGCCCAGGCCGATGCGCGCCTTGCGGACGATCCCGTCCTCGATGTCGAGCGCGAAGGCGACCGCCACGCTGGAGATGTCGTCGAAGCGCCGCTTGGCGATCTTGTGGAAGGCCGTGACGGGCGACAGCGGCAGCGGGATGCGCACCGCCCGGATCAGCTCGCCGGGACGGCGCACGCTCTGCCGGTAGCCGGTGAAGTAGTCCGCCAGGGGGACCTCGCGCTCGCCGTCGGCGCCCGCCAGCAGCAGCGAGGCCTCCAGCGCGAGCAGCACCGGCGGGCTGTCACCGATGGGGGAGCCGGTACCCAGGTTCCCGCCGAGGGTCGCACTGTTGCGGATGAGCCGGGACGCGAACTGGGGGAACAGCTCGGCCAGGAGCGGGACGCTGCCGTCGAGACGGCGTTCGATCTCGGTGAGCGTCTGAGCCGCTCCGATCTCGATGTGGTCGGACTCGACGCGCAGCTCCCGCAGTTCGGGCAGCCGGTCGACCGCGACCACGCAACTCGCGCGACGGGAGCGGATGTTCACCTCCACGCCCCAGTCGGTGCTGCCGGCGACGACCACCGCATCGGGCCGCTCGCCCAGCAGTCGCACCGTCTCCGCGAGGGTGCCGGGGCGGATGAACGCGCTGTCGTCCCGGGTGTATTCGGTGGCGACGGCTTCGGGCGGCGACTGCTCGCGACGCTGCGCGAGTACGTCGTCCTCGGCGGGCGAACCGACGGCGAACGCGGCATCGCGGATGGGGCGGTAGCCGGTGCAGCGGCACAGGTTTCCGCTCAGCGCGTGCAGATCGAAACCGTTCGGACCGTGCTCGGAGTCGGTGCCGCCGACGGAATCCACGGCCGGTTCGGCGTGTGCGCAGCGGTCGGGCCGGTAGTACTCGGAGGCCATGCTGCAGATGAACCCCGGTGTGCAGTAACCGCATTGGGAGCCGCCGCGGACGGCCATCTCCTCCTGCACGGGGTGCAGCGCGGTGGCCGCGCCGGCTTCGTCGACGGTGGCGAGGCCTTCGGAGGTGACGACCTCCTGACCGTCGAGCGCCAGGGCCGGAACCAGGCAGGCGTTGACCGCCACCCAGTCGGTGGGCTTGTGCACGCCCGGCCGGGCCACGAGCACCGAACAGGCGCCGCATTCGCCCTCGGCGCAGCCCTCCTTGGTGCCGGTGAGGCCGCGGTCGCGCAGGAAGTCCAGCACCGTGGTGTGGGCTGCGGCCGGGGCGATCGGTGTTTCTTTCCCGTTGACCGTGATCCGCGCCGCTACCACGGTGCGTCCTCGTTTCGGGGCGCGGTCGATCGGACTGTCCTAGTCGCCATGGCAGGAGCTTTCTCGTTCAGTGGCCGCAGCTCCGTGTCCCGGAGCGCGGCGAATCGGCACGCAAGGAGGCGCCGTAAGTGGTGACAGGGTGAGGGAAAAGTTCCGGGGCCGCGATCGGGCACGCCGGAGGGGTGGCTGTTCAGCAGCCGTGTGCTACGCGACCCGGAGCCCAGGCGGTCTGGTGTGCGAGGCGAAGCGATACGGAGATGGTGGACATCCGGCTTCGCCTCCCTTCCAGTGGCTCTCGAGTTGGTGCGGTCGAAGTTACGTGCCGAAGGTTGATCGGTCAAGCACCATTTGGGATGTTTCCATGAAGGCGGCCGCTCGCGCGGGGTGCTCCTTCGTACGCGCAACCAGTGGCATAGTCGCAGGCAGGGCGGCGACAGGCGGCCGCCGACGACCATGCGGGGGCGGCAAGTGACTGTGGACACAGGGGCGTTCGAGGAGATCACCACCGAGGGGGAACTGCGCGAGCTCCTCGGCGAGCCGAGCGCGGTGGCCCTGGGCAAGGAACGCCGGACCCTCCACGAGCACCACGTGCAGTGGCTCGCACACTCCCCGCTCTGCCTGATCTCCACCTCCGCCGCCGACGGCACCTGCGACGTCTCGCCCAAGGGCGACCCGGCCGGCTTCGCGAAGGTCCTGGACGACACCACCCTCGTGATCCCGGACCGTCCCGGAAACCGCCGTGCGGACGGCTTCCGGAACATCCTCACCAACCCCCACGTCGGTCTGCTCTTCTTGATCCCGGGCCGCGGGGACTCCCTGCGCATCAACGGCCGGGCCCGGCTGCTGCGCGACGCGCCCTTCTTCGACACCCTGACCGTCAAGGGGCACCGCCCCGCCCTCGCCCTCCTCGTCGAGGTCGAACAGGTCTACTTCCACTGCTCCAGGTCCTTCGTGCGCTCCGCGCTGTGGAAGCCGGAGACCTGGAACCCCGAAGCCGCCCCTTCCCGGGCGAGGATCTCCAAGGCCCTGGAGCGCACGCACGAGTCCCTGGAGGCGCTGGAGCGCTACTACGGGCCCTCGTACGACGAGAAGGACATGTACGCCTGACCGACTCGACCGACTCGACCGACTCGACCGACTCGACCGACTCGACCGGCGCGGTCGGCCCGATGGGCGCCTTTACGACGGAGCCCCCTGCCCGGCGAACACCGCGATCGCCGAGCAGGGGGCTTCCTTCACCCCTCCCTGTGGCAGCGAGAGCCGCAAGCAGCCCAGGGAGCGGATGTCCGCAGCCAGTGAATCATCCAAGAGGCAAATCGGCCAGTCGGGCCAGCACCTGCACACGTGCATGCCCTGGTCGCCTTGTAAGTGCCAGGTCGGCACGTCGGCTCCGCCGAGGGCTCCGGCACAACGGTGCGGCGAACGCGCCGGGGCCGTACGGTCCCGGCTGGAAATCGTTGATCCGTCGATCAAACCCCGTGTGGGACAGGATCACCAGAACGAAGCAACGGCAACGTTTTTTCACGGTCGGCCGGGGATCTCCGCCGTTACGGTTCCCCGGGATCTGGACGGACGCCCAGACGTTCGCCTTCCTTTCCACGCTGATGAAGGAGAGCTCGACCGATGACTGTTGACACCAGCCCGGAAGCACAGCTGGATCCGCCCAAGCAATCCAGCCTGGGCACGTCGGCCGCCCGCAACCTTGCCACCACGACCAAGTCCGCCCCGCAGATGCAGGAGATCACCTCCCGCTGGCTGCTGAGGATGCTGCCGTGGGTGGAGACCAAGGGCGGCGCCTACCGGGTGAACCGCCGGCTGAGCTACACCGTCGGTGACGGGAGCATCGAGTTCGTCCAGGACGGTGCCCGCGTCCAGGTGATCCCGCGGGAACTCGGCGAACTGGCCCTGCTGCGCGGCTTCGACGACGAAGAAGTGCTGGTGGCGATCGCCGGCCGTTGCGTCCAGCGCGATTTCCGTGCCGGTGAGGTGCTGGTCGAGCGGGGTGCTCCCGCCGAGCAGATCCACTTGATCGCCCACGGCCGGATCAGCCAGACCTCCGCGGGCAAGTACGGCGACGAGATCTCCGTCGCGGTGCTCGCCGACGGCGACCGGTTCGGCGAGAACGCCCTGCTGGACGCCGACGCCCGGTGGGACTACACCGCCACCGCCGAGACCCCCGGCACCCTCCTCACGCTCTCCCGCGCCGACTTCGCCGGCATCGTGAACTCGGCACCGCACCTCCAGGAGCACATCCAGCGGTTCAGCTCGCTGCCCCTGCAGCGGCAGAACAAGCACGGCGAGGCCGAGATCGCGATGTCGGCCGGCCACACCGGCGAGGCCGAACTGCCCGGCACCTTCGTGGACTACGAATCGAAGCCGCGCGAGTACGAACTCTCCATCGCCCAGACCGTCCTGCGGGTCCACACGAGGGTCGCCGACCTCTACAACGGCCCGATGAACCAGACCGAGGAGCAACTCCGCCTCACCATCGAGGCGTTGCGCGAACGCCAGGAACACGAGCTGGTGAACAACCGGGAGTTCGGCCTGCTCCACAACGCCGCCTTCAAGCAGCGGATCCAGACCCACTCCGGCCCGCCCACCCCGGACGACATGGACGAACTGCTCTGCCGCCGCCGCGGCACCAAGCTCTTCCTCGCCCACCCCCGCACGATCGCGGCGATCGGCCGCGAGATGAACGCCCGCGGGCTCTACCCGGACCACGTGGACGTGGGCGGACAGCAGGTCCCGGCCTGGCGCGGGGTCCCGATCCTGCCGTGCAACAAGATCCCCATCACCAAGGAGAACACCAGCTCGATCCTCGCCATGCGCACCGGCGAGGACAACCAGGGCGTCATCGGACTGCGCCAGACCGGCCTGCCGGAGGAGTACGAGCCGGGCCTGTCGGTCCGCTTCATGGGCATCGACGAGAAGTCGATCATCTCCTACCTGGTCACCACCTACTACTCCGCCGCGATCCTGGTGCCCGACGCCCTCGGCGTCCTGGAGAACGTCCAGATCGCCCGCCGGAGCGACTGACCGGCCCGGCCAGAGGCCCCCGTACGACGACAGCCCGGACCCTCCCGGGCCGGCCGAGCGCGCCCGGGATCCGGGACAGACCACCCACCTCACCAAGGAGTCACGGATGCCCGAGCCCGGGCCTTTCCCTCTGCAGTCGAGCCTGCCCGGCGCCGCTGCCCAGTTCGGGGCCCACGTCCTCGGCAGCGCCCAGACCCACGCGACCGGCGGCCTGCCGAGCGGGCCCGCAGTACCCGGCCGTCCCGCCGTGCCGAGCGGTCCCGCCGTGCCGAGCGGTCCCGCCGTGCCGAGCGGACCCGCAGTACCCGGCCCGGCCGGCCTGCCGGGCCCGCCAACCCTGTCAGCCCTGTCAGCCCCGTCGGCATCCGCTGCCGCGCCCGCCCCGCCCGCCCCCAGCCCCGCCCTGCAACGGATCCTGGGCGGACCCAGCGGCCTGGGCACGGCGGGTCTGCACCCGGCACGCCGGGGGGAGGCGCCCCCCGCACCCGTGGCGGCTGCCGAGCCCGGGGCTCCGGCGGCCGGAAACCCGATCCCGGGCCTCTACCACCACCCGGTGCCGGAGCCCGACCCGGTGCGGGTGGAGGAGGTCAGCCGGCGGATCAAGGCCTGGGCGGTGGACGAGGTCGACCTGTTCCCCGATGCCTGGGAGAACCAGTTCGACGGCTTCCACGTCGGGCGCTACATGGTGGCCTGCCACCCGGACGCTCCCACCATCGAGCACCTGATGGTCGCCACCCGGCTGATGGTCGCCGAGAACGCGGTCGACGACTGCTACTGCGAGGACCACGGCGGCTCGCCCATCGGCCTCGGCGGACGCCTCCTGCTGGCGCACACCGCCATCGACCCCCTCCACACGACGAAGGAGTACGAACCGCAGTGGGCGGCGTCGCTCCAGTCGGACGCGCCCCGGCGCGCCTACGCCTCCGCCATGGAGTACTTCGTCCGGCAGGCCAGCCCCTCGCAGACGGACCGCTACCGGCACGACATGGCCCGGCTGCACCTGGGGTACCTCGCCGAGGCGGCCTGGAGCCAGACGGAGTACGTCCCCGAGGTGTGGGAGTACCTGGCCATGCGGCAGTTCAACAACTTCCGCCCCTGTCCGACCATCACCGACACCGTCGGCGGGTACGAGCTCCCGGCCGATCTGCACGCCCAGACGGCCATGCAACGGGTCATCGCGCTCGCCGGGAACGCCACCACGATCGTCAACGACCTCTACTCCTACACCAAGGAACTCGCCGCCCCCGTACGGCACATGAACCTTCCCGTGGTGATCGCCGACCGGGAGGGGACCTCCGACAAGGAGGGCTACCTGAAGGCGGTCGAGGTCCACAACGACCTCATGCACGCCTTCGAAGCGGAGGCCGCCGCCCTGGCAGCGGCCTGCCCCGTCCCGAGCGTGCTGCGCTTCCTGCGGGGAGTCGCCGTCTGGGTCGACGGCAACCACTACTGGCACCAAACCAATACCTATCGCTACAGCCTGCCCGACTTCTGGTAAAGGACGGACCTATTCGTGACCAGCATTGATCTGACCACCGGCTCCAACGGCACCACCCAGGCCCCCGTGATCATCCCCGGTCCGGCGACCCCCTACCAGGGCGACATCGCCCGCTACTGGAACAACGAAGCCAGGCCCGTGAACCTGCGCCTCGGCGACGTGGACGGCCTGTACCACCACCACTACGGCATCGGCGACGTCGACCACGCCGCCCTCGGTGACGCCGACGACAGCGAGTACGAGAAGAAGCTGGTCGCCGAGCTCCACCGGCTGGAGTCGGCGCAGGCCGAAGTCCTCCTGGACCACCTCGGTCCCATCACCCGCGAGGACACGCTCGTGGACGCCGGCTGCGGCCGCGGCGGTTCGATGGTGATGGCCCACCAGCGCTTCGGAGCCAAGGTCGAGGGCGTCACCCTCTCCGCGAAGCAGGCCGACTTCGCCAACCAGCGCGCCCGCGAGCTCGGCATCGACGACCACGTCCGGGCCCGCGTCTGCAACATGCTCGGCACGCCCTTCGAGACCGGGCAGGCCACGGCCTCCTGGAACAACGAGTCGAGCATGTACGTCGACCTGGACGACCTCTTCGCCGAGCACTCCCGCGTGCTGAAGGTCGGCGGCCGGTACGTGACCATCACCGGCTGCTGGAACCCGCGGTACGGCCAGCCCTCGAAGTGGGTCTCCCAGATCAACGCGCACTTCGAGTGCAACATCCACTCCCGCCGGGAGTACCTGAAGGCCATGGCGGACAACCGCCTCGTACCGCAGGCCGTCATCGACCTGACTCCCGCGACCCTGCCCTACTGGGAGCTGCGGGCCACGTCCTCGCTGGTCACCGGCATCGAGGAGGCGTTCATCGAGTCCTACAAGGACGGTTCCTTCCAGTACGTCCTGATCGCGGCCGACCGTATCTGACCGCATCTGACCGCATCTGACGCACGCCCGTGGGCGGGGACGGTCTGGGGGAGGGGCCGGGGGAGGAGGGAGGGTGTAAAGAGAAGGAGAGGGGTGGTGGGGGGGTTCTCTTCGAGCTCCAGCCAATC
>NZ_JBHUBS010000001.1:171989-180255 GCF_042788835.1 Streptomyces sp. NPDC056883
TCTTTCTCTCTCCCCCCTCCCTCCCCCCTCCCTTCCCCCCCTTTCTCCCCTTCTTTTTGTCTTCCCCTCTCTCCGCTCCCCCCCCCCCACGGCGCGAGGTTCAGAGCAGCCGGGCGGCGTGCGCGAGGAGTTCCTCGTAGACCTCCGGCCGGTCCCCGTCGATCACGGGGAAGCCCTGTCCGAAGTCGCCGTTCACCCAGTGCGCCTCGATACCGGGGTTGGCCATGTCGGTGCCGTCGTGGAGGAACACGTGCGGGCTGCAGTTGACCCGTCCCTCGCGCGCCGACTCGTACTGGGCGGTCACGGCGGCCCGCGCCGAGCCGGTGTCCAGGGCGTTCGCGAGCTCGTCCACCTCGACGGCGCCCGTCGCGGCGGCCACCTCCAGGATGACGTGGCGCATCGAAATGCAGCGGCCCTCCGCCCAGAAGGCGCGGCGCAGTGCGCGGTCGAGCCGCTCACTGGCCTCCAGCGACTGGGACTTGGCCGCGTGCACCGCTTCGAGCGCGGGCAGGGTGGTGACCGGGTAGGTCCAGTCGGGCCCCTGCCACAGCCGCCAGCCCGCCTCCGGTTCGAGCGCGCCGAGCACCGAGATCTCGGAGTCGACGCCGGGCCGGGCGTTGACCTCCCGGTTGAACAGCTCCAGGGGGAAGGCCCGGAAGTCGAACCAGATCCGGCCCTCCAGACCCAGCGTGCGCCGGGTCTCGTGCAGCCGGTGGACGGCCACGTGGGCGAAGGAGCAGTTCAGATCGGTGTAGACGCTGATGGTGTCGGGCGTCGCCGGCAGCCGCGGGTCCGCAACCCCGCTGCTCATCGGTCCGGTGGTGGCCGTCGCGGTCGTCGTGGTCACAGGGTTCAGCCTTCCTGTTCGGGCCGGGTGCTGTGCGAGAAGCGGGCCACGGTGACGTCCCCGGAGACGACCGAGCCCTCCCAGCCGTAGACCTGTCCGAAGGATCCGGATCCGGTGTCCGCCGGGTGCCGCCGGGAGAAGGTGAGCGCGATCCGGTCGCCCGGCCGCACCGGCACGGCGTCCCGGACCGGCAGGTAGGCGTGCTTCCAGCTGTCCGAGGTCGTACGGGCCTGCGGATCCTCGGCCGCGACCTCGTCGCCGGAGATGTCCAGGGCCACGGTGTCCGAGAGGGTGGCCACGAAATAGCCCTTGAAGCCGGTGAACAGCCCCGCCCGCTGGACGGTGTACACGAGCGGAACCTCGTACGAGGTCTCCTGCGCGCCGTGCGTCCCCTCGAAGGCGTACCGGCGCACGAGCCGCGGCGCCGAGAGCTGGCCGCCGACCGGGATGATCGCGTCGTAGTAGAGGTCGAAGGCGTCCCGCGCGCCGCGCCCCTTCAGCAGCTCGGCGAACTCAGCCGGGCTCCCGGCGTCCTGCGGCGCGCCGTCGCGCACCGCGCCGTGCGCCGCCTCCGCGGTGACCGGTACGAGATAGCTCTCCACGGCCACCGGGAGCATCGCGCCGCCCGGCCGCAGGAAACGGCTGCGGGCGTCGTCGAGGATCGCGACGCAGTTCTCGTTGTCGGCGAGGTTGCCCATGATCTCGGAGATGATCAGGTCCACCCGCTCGGGCAGCTCGATGTCGAAGGAGAACCCGCGCAGCGGATGGAAACGGTCCCCGAACCCGGCCTCGGTGAGCCGGCGCGTCGCGGTCCGCAGGATCTTCTCGTTGAGGTCGATGCCGTAGACCCGGGCCGCTCCCGCCTCCAGCGCCCACTGGGCCAGGATGCCGGTACCGGTGCCCAGGTCGAGGACGGTGGCGCCCGGCCGCACCGCCTCGGTGACGGCCGCCCTGTACGCGGCCATGCGCAGCCGGTCGCCGAGCATGAGGTCGTGGAAGCCGTCGTCCCATTCGAGGAGCCGCTCGGAGGCCGGCAGCCAGACGTCCTGCGGCGCGTACAGCTGCCCGAGCACGCCCGCATGGTGCACCGTCAGCGGCTCCGCCGCCGCGCCGGACACCGGGCAGCCGGTGGCGAGGTCGAAGCCGGTGCCGTGCAGCGGGCAGGTGATGCGCAGGGTGCGCGGATTGACGTGCCCGTGCACGAGCCGGCCGAGCCGGTGCGTACAGGCGGCGTCGATCACGAACTCCCGGCCCGCGACGCGGACCCGCACCCGGTCGCCCGGCAGCTCTTCCAGGACGGCGTCGCTCATGCCACCTCCCGCGCACGCGCGACGGCGGCGTCGAAGGCGCCCCCGATCAGCCCGGACAGCAGCTGCGCACCGACCCAGAGCTTCGTCGCGTCGAGCCCGCGCGCCGCCTCGTACTCCTTGATCGCGGTCTGCATCTCCCGCATGTGGAAGGTGTCGATGTGCAGGTGCTCGGTGTAGTACCGGCCCTGCACGATCCCGAGCCGGGCGCAGGCGCGGGCCTGCACGGTGAAGGCGTCGGGGATGCTCGCCTCCAGGTAGGCGAGGGCGCCGAGGAAGTACTCGACGTGCGCGGCGCGCTGGGTGAGCCAGTAGAAGACGTTGAGGAAGGCGTACGTCTCGTCGGAGGTGGTGTCGACGAAGCTCTCCAGCTCCTGGGGGAGCCCCAGTTCGGCGAGCAGGTCGAGGTAGAGCTTGGAGTGGGTCTGCTGGAGGTTGCCGCAGCCGAACTCGTCGATGAGCACCCGCATCACGGCCATCTGCGCGCGGAGGGGGAGTCGGGGTATCGCCGGGAAGAAGTTCTGTGCCTCGGTCAGTCCGTCGAGGGCGAACTCCCTGACGACGTGGGCGAACTGTCCCCGGGTGGCCTTCTCGGCGAGGAAGCTTCCGGCCGCGCTGCCCTCGCGTTCGAGGGCGAGCAGTCCGTCGAGGCGTTCCTTCCACTCCGCGCGGCCGGCGAGCGGCGGCGTGCGGTCGGCGAGGTCCTCGACCAGGGGCTCGATCCAGGCCGCCTCCAGGTCCTCGATCAGGGCGAGGTCCGTGGAGTTGTGGAGGGAGCGGTTGAGGAGGAACAGCCGCTTGAGGGGGCTGTCGGTGGGCTTCGGTGTCACGTTGAGCACGGGACCTCCCGGTCGGTCTCGATCACGGCGCGCCGCAGCAGTTCGGTCTTCAGCGAGCGGTACCAGTCGTCCCGGTCCAGGCCGTACCGGGCGCAGGCGGCGTGCAGCTGCGCCGCCCGCTCCTCGCCTCGGTCGGTCAACAGGGCCTTGCAGAGCTCCGGTTCGACGTTGCCGAGTGCGACGACCCATCCGTCGACGGGTCCGGAATCCAACAGGAGGTGTTCGAGCCCCTGGACCACGGGCACGCCCGGGCCGGCGGCGAGCAGGGCCCGGGTGAACTCGGGGTCCCCGGCGGAGTCCTTGACCCCGGCCACCCCCGGCAGCGCGCACACGCGCAGCAGGGTGCCGAGTTCGAGGCCGTTCCCGGAGACGGCCGACTCGTGGTAGACGATCACGGGCAGTCCGGCTCCGGCCACGGCCTCGAAGTGGCGGTACATCTCCTCCTGCGTCACGTCCACCCCGTACGGGGTGGTGACCACGACCGCGGCGGCGCCGAGTCCGCCCGCGCCGCGGGCGAGGGCGAGGGCCGCGGCCGTGGTGGGCCGCAGGATGCCGGCGAGGACCGGTAAGCCGTCGGCGTACCGGACGGCGGCGGTCACAGTGTCCCGCCACTGCCGGTCCGACAGGGAGCCCCCCTCGCCGGTGCTCAGTGCGGGCAACAGGGCGTCCGCATAAGGCCGTACGGTCGCGATCAGGCGGGCCGTGCTCTTCTCGTCGATCTCTCCCGCCGCGTCGACCGGGGTGACGAGCGCGGTGGTCATTCCGGTGATCATCGGTCCTCCGTCACAGGGCTTCGGCCGGCACGCGCAGGGCGAGGGACTGCTGGTAGAGGCTTTCCAGCGGCTCGGGGAAGACGGCTTCCGGCCCGTCGGCGCCGGCCACGGCGCGCAGCGCGAACCCGGTCGTGGCCGCGAGGCGCGGGCTGGCCGTGTGCAGCAGCCCCTCGCGGCCCTGGACCATGCCCAGGAGCAGTCGTTCGTGCACGGGAAGGGACCGGGGCAGCTCCGCGTCGGTGGCGCGCAGGACGTCGGCCTCCTCGTAGCCGAGCCGCCGGATGTCCATGACCGTGTGCAGGTTGTCCATGAACGGGTAGTAGGCGTCCTGGAGTTCGCGGGAGAAGCCCCAGATGATGTCGTCGCAGCGGCCCACCTGCTCCAGGCTCATGACGATGCTGCCGTCGAGCCGCTCCACGAAGAAGGCCTTGCATGCGCGGCGCACGTCCTCGTCCTCGCTGTTCATGCCGAGGAAGAGCGCGGCGTCGGCGTACTCGTCGGAGTACGCGTCGGGGGCGGTCGTGTCAGACGGCATGGCGGTCGAGCACCTCGCGCATCCGGGCCATGGCGTCGGAGAACACCTTCGGGTCGCGCGCGAGGGCGAAGCGGACGAAGGCCTCGCCGCGGTCGGGCTGGCTCCAGTAGAAGAACCGGCCGGGCAGGACGTACACCTCGGCCTCGGCCAGGAGGCGCTGCAGTTCGGTCGCGGTCAGCTCCGGGTGGTTGATGCGCGCCCAGGCGACGCTCACTCCGGCGACGGGCTCCTGGTACTCCAGGATCGTGCCGTCGATCGCCTTGCGTATCGCCTCGCGGTTCTGCGTGAGGACCTCGCGGACGGAGGCGAGCTGGTCGCGGGTGGAGTCCTGGACGTACTGGGTCAGCATGTTGAGCACGAAGGGCGAGACGTTGAGCAGCACGCTGGTGTGCAGGTTGTAGACGTCCTCGCGGATGTCGTCGCTGGCCGTGATCATGGCCGCCTTGGCGTCCTGGACGGGCCAGGTCTTGCCCGTGTCCTCGATGGCCAGGTAGGAGATGCCGGAGCTTTCGAGGAGCTCGTAGATGTCGAAGCGGGCGAGCTTCTCGTCGTAGAGCGTGAACGAGGCGAAGCAGAAGTCGATGACCAGCAGCTTGTTGTGGTCCTTGCAGAAGCGGACCACCTCTTCGAAGCCCTTGCGGCCGTGCTGGAGCAGCGTGAAGCCGGTGGGGTTGTTCGGGTCGACGAGGAACAGGGCGTCGGTGCGGACCAGGCGCTTGAGCTCCGCGTAGATCCGGTCCGGATCGTGGAGCGCCGACTCCTCGATGGGGTACATCGGTACGCCCATGTTGTTCAGGACGTCGTAGAGGTTGTCGAAACAGGGCTCGACCAGCGTGACCGACTTGCGCTGCTGCTTGAGGTACATGCCGGCGACCATCGTCGAGATCGAGGCGGCGTAGGAGAGCAGGGTCTTCTTCTTGGCCAGGGCCGTGTCCTGGCGGTGCAGGGTGAAGAAGGCCTCGATGAAGCGCTCCTCGGCCGTCGCCTGCAGCCCGCGCTCCGCCTCGTACCAGAGCTCGGGCAGCCGGGCGACGATTTCGCGCTGGCTGTCCGACTGCTGCTGGTGGGTGTGGGCGTCGGCGAGGTTGAACCTGGTGCGCAGCGCCTGGATCTCGTGCTGGGTCAGGTCCAGGAGCTGGTTGTCCGGGCTGGCGGGGCTGATGTGCGTGGTCATGCTTCCTCCGGTCGAGGGCGGGCGTGCCAGGGGGAGTGGTGCGCGCTCGGGGGCGCGCCGTGTTCGCGGTGGGCGGGATCAGCTGCCGATCGGGCTGACGGAACTCTCCGGCGGGCGGCCGGCTCCTGAAGGGAATGCAGTGCGGCGGCCCTTGAGCTGTGTCATGGTGGTCCCCGGTAACCGGACTGCGGTCCGTTTCGGCAACGACCCTGACACATCGTGTTCACGGGGGCAAGCAAACAAACGGCGATGAGCGGCAGTTGGGGGTTAGGTGTGGTCGTGGCCCACCAGACGCACGTGATGTCCGAGATGGGTACACTCGCGACAACCGACGTACCTACGAGGTCACGGACGAAGACACAGCATGACCAGCGGGTCGCCTGAAGTGACCGAACTCATCCGAAAGCCGGTCCGCGAGCGGGCGGACGCGGCGCGCAATCGCGACCGCATCCTGGTGGTCGCCGCCGAGCTCTTCGGGGAGCACGGGGTCGAGAACGTGTCCCTCGATGCCATCGCGTCACGCGCGGGCGTCGGCAAGGGAACGCTGTTCCGCCGGTTCGGAAGCAAGTCCGGGCTCGCCGTGGCCCTGCTCGACGCCCAGGAGAGCGAGCTCCAGAGCAGGATGCTGTTCGGGCCGCCGCCCCTGGGGCCCGGAGCCGACGCGAGTACGCGGATCACCGCCTTCTTCGATACGTACCTGGATCTGCTCGACGCGAACCTGGAGCTGGTCCGGCTTTCCGAGACCACCGCGCCCGGCGTTCGGTACCAGATCGGCTCCTACTGCCTGTGGCAGCGCCACCTGGCCATCCTGCTGGCCGAGGCGCGGCCGGAGCTGGACGCCCAGGGCACCTCGCACCTGCTGCTCGCCCTGGTCGATGCGGACCTCCAACAGGCCCTGCGCAACAGCGAGTTCACCCCCAGTAGGATCCGCGGAGCACTGGGCGAGATGGTGCGGCGGGTCTTGGAGGCCTGACGGTCACGCCGTCGGCGACGTGGTCCGGACGCGGGCAGGGGTGGTCCCGGCACGGCGGAGGCCGTACCGGGACCGGCAGGGCGACGCGCAGGGCGTCAGACCTCCCTGACCGCTTCGATCTCCAGCGAGAGCTCGATCTCCTTGGAGACCAGGAACCCGCCGGTTTCCAGGGCCATGTTCCAGGTCAGGCCCCAGTCCTCGCGATTGATCTTGCCGCGCGCCGAGAAGACCGTGCGGTCGTTGCCCCACGGGTCCTTGGCGTGGCCCAGGTAGTCGACGTCGAGCTCGACGCGCCGGGTGAAGCCCTTGATCGTGAGATCGCCGGCGAGCGTGCCGCTCGTACCGTTCCAGCTCACCGACGTCGAGGTGAACGTCGCCTGGGGGTGCTCGGCCACGTCGAAGAACTCGGCGGACCGCAGGTGGTCGTCCCGGGCGGTGTCCCCGCTGTTGACGCTGGCCATGTCGATCACCGCGGTGACCTTGCTGTCCTCGGGCCGCTCGCCGATGTAGACGGTGGCGTCGACGCCGGTGAACCGGCCGCGCACCTTCGTGAGCATGAAGTGCCGGCCGAGGAAGCCGACCTCGGCGTGCCCCGGGTCGACCTTCCAGTCGCCCACGGCGGGGAGTTCGACCCCGTCGACGGTGCGGGTCGGGGATGTCGCGCTACTGGTCATCGTCCGTTCCTCCTGCTCGTGTGGGGGCGCTGCGCTCAGACGCCGGACTCGGTCGGGAGGCCGCCCCCGATCCAGTCCTCCTTGCCGTCCTTGTACGTGAAGACCTTCGAGTAGCCGAGCTCCGCGAGCCGCTCGGCCGCGATCCCCGAGTTGGAGCAGGTCGTACCGGTGCAGTAGACGATGACCTCGGCGTCCTTGTCGGGCAGCAGGCCGGGGGCCAGCGTGTCGACGTCGTCGACGGGGAGGAGCAGCGCGCCCGGCAGGTGCGCCTCCTTGTAGTACTGCTCGGGCAGGGCCTCGACGACCGCGGCCTTGCCACTGTCGAGCTTCTGCTTGACCTCGTCGCGGGAGAGGTTCTGAACCGCCATGGAGACAGCCTCCGAAAATCAAGGGTCAATAAGTGCGTACGCACGCACCTTAACAAGTATGTGCGGGCGCACGCAATGGGAGTAGGATCAATGTGTGACCGGACAGGATGATCGACTCGAGGCGTGGCGGGCGATGCTCCTCGCGCACAACACCGCCGTACGCGCCATCGAGAACGATGTGCAGCGCGACGGCCGGATCCCTTTGACGTGGTACGACGTACTGCTCGAACTCAAGGCTGCCGGGAAGCACGGGCTACGCATGCAGGAGGTGGCCAACCGGGTCGTCCTCAGCCGTACCCGGGTCAGCCGCCTGATCGACGAGATGGTGCGCGCCGGCCTCGTGGACAAGCTGCCCGACCCCCACGACAAGCGGGCCTCCTGGGCCGTCATCACCCCGGCGGGGGCAGAGGCCCACCGGGCGACCGCCCCGGTCTACATGCGCAGCATCCAGAAGCACTTCTCCGCGCACCTCACCGACGAGGACGCCGCGGTGATCGCCCGTGCGCTGTTCAAGGTCGCCCAGCCCGAATCCGACATCCGGCTGGGCTGACCCTCCGTCCGGGCCGGCGTCCGGGCAGGTGGGAGTTCGGGCAGATGGGAGTCCGGGCAGGCCGGCGCGTCCACCTCGTACACCGTGCGCGCGCACTCGTACGGGCGTATTCGGGCCGGGGGCGCCCCCCCCCCCCGCCGGTCCCCCCCCCCCCCCCCCCCCCCCAAGCACCAAACCCCCCCCCCCCGGCCCCCCCCCCCCCCCCCCCCCAACCCAACCCCCCCCC
>NZ_JBHUBS010000001.1:180265-364940 GCF_042788835.1 Streptomyces sp. NPDC056883
GGGGGGGAGGGGGGGCCGGGACACCCAGCCCCCCCCTCCCCTCCCCCTCTCACCTCTCCTTCGTGGGGTTGTTTTTTCCCCGCCCCCCCCTCCCCCTCCCCCCCCCCCGGCCCGTTCCTCATGCGCAGGAGGCGCAGAGCCCCCGGTAGGTGACCTCGACCCCGGACACCGTGAAACCGAACCGCTCCTCGGCCGGGAGGCCGGCCAGCGGGTCGCCGGTGGGGTGCACGTCGCGGATCAGGCCGCAGCCGGAGCACACCAGGTGCTGGTGCGGATGGTGCGCGTTGGGGTCGTACCGTTTGGCCCGGCCGTCGGTGGTGACCTCCATGACCTCGCCGAGGGAGACCAGCTCGCCCAGGGCGTTGTAGACGGTGGCGCGGGAGATCTCGGGCAACCGCGCCACCGCGCGGGCGTGCACCTCGTCGGCCGTGAGGTGCACGTGGTCACCGTCGAGCACCTCGGCGACCACACGCCGCTGGGAGGTCATCCGCCAGCCGCGCTCGCGCAGCCGCTCCAGCAGGTCACTCATATTGGCTCACCGTTTTCGAGTTCGGCGGGGCAGATCGGCGCGATGCCCCGGAAACGTACCGCTACGGTCCGGGATCCGACTGGATACGGGCTTGGTGTCGTTCTTGACTTGGATTGCGTCCATCGTAGGATCGGTCGTGTTGATAGCCAAGGGACAGGAACGGTCCGGAGCAGCGTGAGACTGGACGTGAGACCGTCCGCGACGGTGACCGCCCCGGCGTCAGGACGACCGTGAAACCGAGGCCCGCTGCCGGGCCCCGTGCCCCAAAAATGTTCCATCGCATGCAGTTCCTGATCACCGTGACCCCCGGTCCGGTCCGGAAGGATTCCCATGTCTGAGAACCATGATGCAATCGTCACCGATGCGAAGGCGGAGGGCGGCGGTGGCTGCCCGGTCGCGCACGAGCGGGCAGCGCACCCGACCCAGGGCGGCGGAAACCGCCAGTGGTGGCCGGAGCGCCTCAACCTGAAGATCCTCGCCAAGAACCCCGCCGTGGCCAACCCCCTCGGCGAGGAATTCGACTACGCCGCGGCGTTCAACGCGCTCGACCTCCCGGCGGTCAAGCGGGACATCGCGGAGGTGCTGACCAACTCGCAGGAGTGGTGGCCCGCCGACTTCGGCCACTACGGCCCGCTCATGATCCGCATGGCCTGGCACAGCGCGGGCACCTACCGCATCAGCGACGGCCGCGGCGGCGCCGGAGCCGGCCAGCAGCGGTTCGCCCCCCTCAACAGCTGGCCGGACAACGGCAACCTCGACAAGGCCCGCCGCCTGCTGTGGCCGGTCAAGAAGAAGTACGGCCAGAGCCTCTCCTGGGCCGACCTCATGGTCCTCACGGGCAATGTCGCCCTGGAGTCGATGGGCTTCGAGACCTTCGGCTTCGGCGGCGGCCGCCCGGACGTCTGGGAGGCCGACGAGGACGTGTACTGGGGTCCCGAGACCACCTGGCTCGACGACGAGCGCTACACCGGCGACCGCGAGCTGGAGAACCCCCTCGGCGCCGTCCAGATGGGCCTCATCTACGTCAACCCGGAGGGCCCGAACGGCACCCCGGACCCGCTCGCCGCGGCGCGCGACATCCGCGAGACGTTCCACCGCATGGCGATGAACGACGAGGAGACCGTCGCCCTCATCGCGGGCGGCCACACCTTCGGCAAGACCCACGGCGCGGGCCCGGCCGAGAGCGTGGGCGACGACCCCGAGGCCGCCCCGCTGGAGGCCCAGGGCTTCGGCTGGGCCAGCACCTACCGCAGCGGCAAGGGCACCGACGCGATCACCAGCGGTCTCGAGGTCACCTGGACCAGCACCCCGACCCGGTGGGGCAACGAGTTCTTCAGGAACCTCTTCGAGTACGAGTACGAGCTCACCCAGAGCCCGGCCGGCGCCAACCAGTGGGTGGCGAAGAACGCCGAGGCGATCATCCCCGACGCCTACGACGCGTCGAAGAAGCACCTCCCGACCATGCTCACCACCGACCTGTCGCTGCGCTTCGACCCGGTCTACGAGCCGATCTCCCGGCGCTTCTACGAGAACCCGGACCAGTTCGCGGACGCCTTCGCCCGAGCCTGGTACAAGCTGACGCACCGTGACATGGGCCCGGTCGTCCGCTACCTCGGCCCCGAGGTCCCGTCCGAGGCCCTGCTGTGGCAGGACCCGCTCCCGGAGCGTTCCGGCGAGCCGGTCGGCGCCGCGGACATCGCCTCCCTCAAGGAGCAGATCCTCGGCTCGGGCCTCACCGTCTCCCAGCTGGTCTCGGCCGCCTGGGCCGCCGCCTCGTCCTTCCGCGGCAGCGACAAGCGCGGCGGCGCCAACGGCGGCCGCATCCGCCTGGAGCCGCAGCGCAACTGGGAGGTCAACAACCCGGACGACCTCGCGCAGGTGCTCCGCACCCTCGAGGGCATCCAGAGCTCCTTCAACTCCGGGGCCAAGCAGGTCTCGCTGGCCGACCTCGTCGTGCTCGCGGGCTCCGCGGCCGTGGAGAAGGCCGCCGCGGACGGCGGTGTCCGGATCGAGGTTCCCTTCACGCCGGGCCGCGTGGACGCCACCGAGGAGCAGACGGACGTCGAGTCCTTCTCCGCGCTGGAGCCCTCCTCCGACGGGTTCCGCAACTACGTGGGCAAGGGCAACCGGCTCCCGGCCGAGTACCTGCTGCTCGACAGGGCGAACCTGCTCACGCTCAGCGCCCCCGAGATGACCGTCCTCGTCGGCGGCCTGCGCGTGCTCGGGGCGAACCACCAGCAGTCGACGGCCGGTGTCCTCACCGCCCGCCCGGGCACCCTGACCAACGACTTCTTCGTCAACCTGCTCGACCTGGGCACGACGTGGAAGGCGACCTCCGAGGACGCCCACGCCTTCGAGGGCCGCGACGACTCGGGCAAGGTCCGGTGGACCGGCAGCCGGGCCGACCTCGTCTTCGGCTCGAACTCCGAGCTGCGCGCGCTCGCGGAGGTCTACGCGAGCGACGACGCGAAGGAGAAGTTCGTCAAGGACTTCGTCGCCGCCTGGCACAAGGTCATGAACCTGGACCGGTTCGACCTCGTCTGATCCCGGCGTCCGCGGCCCCGGCACCTGCCGGGGCCGCGGGGCCGCGTTCACCCGGACGGCGGAGCAGCGGGGGCCGCACGCGCCGTGCCGGGGCAGTCTGTGCGTAGGACCGCCACCACCGCACAGACGAGGACCGCGCCATGTCCCACAGCAGGCGTATCAGCATCATCGCGGGAACGGCAGCGCTGCTGCTGACGGCCACCGCCTGCTCGGGCCTGGGCCGGAGCACCGTCGGAATGCTCGAGTTCCGGGGGCACGACTCGCCGGTCGAGGTGAGCTACAGCAACACCTCGGTCAAGGGCTGCCACAAGATCGCCCTGCCGAAGGGGGCGACCCACGTCGTGAACAACACCCTCGTGGACGTCGTCCTGTACCAGACGGAGGACTGCCGCAAGCTCGACCGGGGCGACGGCACCTACGTGGGCACGACCCTCTCGAACGTCACGTCCCCCGAAGCCCTGCCCTGGCGCAGCTTCACCGTCATCCACTGACGCACGCGCGGCGCGGCCGCCGCCCGGCCGAACCGGCCGACACGGCATGCTGGGGCGGTGTCCTCTCCTTCCGCGCACCCTCAACAGCCCGAATCCGCCGACCTGATGGTCGTCTGCGGGGACGACGGGCTCGCCCACCGGCTGGCCGCGGAGCTCCGCGACGTGTACGAGGAGCAGGTGACGCTGGTCGTGCCGGCCGCCCGCGAGGTGCGCCCCGGTGCGGGCGCCGGACCGGGCCGGACCCGCGCCCGGGTCGGGGCCGGGCGCGCGCTGCTGGGGCGGTTCCCGGCCGCGCGGATCCGTACGGCCGCCGCGGACCCGGCCGGCGCGGGGGAGGCGCCCGTACCCGAACTGCGGGTGCTGGAGGCTCCCGCCCCCGACGAAGAGGCCCTCTCCGCAGCCGGGGTGGCCGGGGCGGCGGCGCTGGCGCTCGTGTACGAGGACGACGAGACGAACGTACGGGCCGCCCTGACGGCCCGGCGGCTGAACCCCAGGCTGCGGCTCGTCATCCGCCTCTACAACCGCAAACTAGGCCAGCACCTTGAGGAGTTGCTCGACCAGGCGGCGCTCGTCGCGGAACCCGGGCTCGACCGGCGGGGGCTCGACTCCGCCACGACCGTGCTCTCCGACGCCGATACGGCCGCCCCCGCACTCGTCGCCTCCGCCGTCGCCGGCACCAGCAAGGTGATCCAGGCCGACGGGCTGCTCCTGCGGGCGGTGGAACGCACGCCTCCCGGCCCCGGCGAGGTGGCCGACCCGGGCCTGTGCACGCTCGCCCTGCTCTCCGCCACCGCCGTGGACCCGGCCGGCGCCGACGGATCGGAGCTCGGCGGAGACCGCGGCCCGCAACTCCTCCCGGACGCCCGGTCCGTGGCAGCCGCGACCGGGCGCGGGATCGTCGCCCTGGAAGCGGTCTCGCACGCCACCGCCGCACCGGAAGGGCGGCGGCTGAACCAGGTCTCCCTGCCGGTGGGGTCACTGTTCTCCCGCAGGCTCCGCTGGTCGCTGGCCGGGATCACGGCCGCCGTGGGCGCCCTGGCCGTGGCCTCCTCGCTGGTCACGGGCGACGCCCCGCTGCACGCCGTCTACCTGACCCTGCTCGACGTCTTCGCGATCAACGACCCCGCGCTGGACCAGCCCACCGAGCGGCAACTCCTGCAGATCCTGGCCGGCTTCGTCGGGCTGCTCCTGCTGCCCGTCCTGGTCGCGGCCGCGCTCGAAGCGCTGGGGGCCTTCCGTACCGCCACGGCCCTGCGCAGGCCGCCGCGCGGGCTCTCCGGTCACGTCGTGCTGCTCGGCCTCGGCAAGGTCGGCGCCCGGGTGCTCGCGCGGCTGCGGGAGCTGGGGATCCCCGTGGTGTGCGTGGAGTCCGACCCCGGGGCCCGCGGGATCGCCCTCGCGCGCCGCCTGCACGTGCCCGTCGTGCTCGGCGACGTCACCGACGAAGGGGTCCTGGAGGCCGCCCGGATCCACCGCGCCGCCGCGCTGCTGGCGGTGACCAGCTCGGACACCACCAATCTGGAGGCCGCGCTCTACGCCCGCTCGGTGAAACCCGACGTACGGGTGGTGATGCGGCTGTACGACAACGAGTTCGCCACCGCCGTCTACCGGACCCTGCGCGAGGCCCACCCGGCGGCCCTGACCCGGAGCCGCAGCGTCTCCCACCTGGCCGCGCCCGCGTTCGCCGGGGCGATGATGGGCCGCCAGGTGCTCGGCGCGATCCCCGTGGAGCGCAGGGTGCTGGTGTTCGCGGTGCTGGAGGTGGCCGGCCATCCCCAGCTGGAGGGCCGCACCGTCGCGGAATCGTTCCGGCCCGGGGCCTGGCGGGTCGTCGCCCTGGACACGGCCGCCCCGGCCAACCGCCGCCCCGGCCTCGCCACGGAGCCGGGCTACGACACGGCCAGGCGGCCCGCCCTGGTGTGGGACCTGCGTCCCGGCTACGTCCTGCGGCCCGAGGACCGCGTGGTCATGGCCGCCACCCGGCGCGGCCTGGCGGAACTGCTCGGCCGCGGGCAGGCGCGTACCGCCGGGGCCGCGGAGACCGGGGCGGGTCAGCCCGTCTGATCCGGCGGCGTCGGCGCGGCATCGCCGTGGGGCAGGACGTGGTGCGTGCCGTGCCCGGCGGCGTCCACGTGCACCACGTGGCTGCCCACCCGCACGGTCTGGGTGCCCGAGGCGAGCCAGCAGCCGGTGGGGCCCTGGGCACGGGGCAGCGGGGACCACACCTCCAGGAAGGTGCTGCCGTCGAGATTGGTGCCCGTCTCGATCAAGGACTCGCCGTCGGGGCGCAGGACTCCGACGTCGTGGCCGGGGATGCCGACGTGGTGGTGGAAGGTGATCTGCCGGCCGTCGTAGGAGGTGGTTCCGGCGAACCCGCGGCTGTCCGCGTACAGACTGCCGCTCTGGAGCCACACGACGTGCTCGGTTTCCCGGAGCGGGCCGCCGTCCCGGCTGATGCCGGCGCGGAGCCAGGCGCCGCGCCGGGGCGCGTCCACGGCCGGGCCCTCAGGCGCGGTCGCCATGACCGCCTGCGGGCTTCGTTCGTGAGGGGGTGCGCGTCTCCATGGCCACACGGTAACGGTGCAGCGGCCGGGGTGACGGATCCGCGCGACGTCACCGCCCCGCCCCGGCCGGTGGGGGCACCGGGCGGCTGTCGTAGCATCGCGCCCATGCAGCCCCTCCGCGCCCTCCGCCGCGCTCGCGCCGTCGTCGCGGGCATCGTGGCGGTGCTGCTCCTCGCCTGCGGCGGGCTGTTCACGCATCCCGCATCCGCGATGACCGCGATGGCGACACCGGCCGGGATGCCCGGGTCGCCTGCACCGTCAGGCGCTCCGGCGCCGGCCGGGACTCCGCGGCTGGCCGCGACGGCCGAGACCCGGGCGATGGCTGGGATGCATGGGTCGCCTGCACCGTCAGGGGCTCCGGCGCCGGCCGGGACTCTGCGGCTGGCCGTGACGGCCGAGACCCGGGCGATGGCTGGGATGCACCGGTTGCCTGCGACGGCGGGGATGGCCGTGACGGCTGAGCCCCGCGCGGCGGCTGGGATGCATGGGGCGCCGGTGACCGCCGGTACGGCCCGGCCTCCAGCACCGGCCAGGACGCCGGGGTCGCCTTCGACGGCTGGGACACCGGCCATGGCCGGGATGGCCATGGGCGCGGGACCGGCCACGCGCATGGATCCGCCGGCCCTTGGCGCGGTCGCGCCCAAAGGGATGGCCGTAGGCCCTGACACGGGCACCGACCCCGGCACGGGTCCCGGCCCTGACACCAGCCCCGGCTTCGGCACGGGCCCTGCCACGGGCTTCGGCACGGGTCCCGGCCTCGGCGTAGCCGTAGGTGTGGCCGTGGGGGCGGGGAGTGGTGTGGGGGGCGGTGGTGGTGGGGGGTGTTCGGTCTTCGGGCAGGAGTGTCCGCTGGCTTCGGCGTACGCGCCCACCGTGTTCGTCGGGCCGGCCGGGGAGCTTTCCGGGTCCGTCGCGGGAGGGGCGCAGGCCGTGGTCGGCGGCCAATCGGGGCCCGTGCAGACCCCGGGGCTGTCCCGCCCCAGAGCGCCCGATCTCGACTCCCTCTGCGTCAGCCGGACCTGACCGGCCCCGCACCCGTACCCGTCCGCGCGCCGGACGGCCGGGGTGCTTCGCCGTGTCCTGATCCACTGCGACGTACGTACAGGGAGTCCGTTCCCCATGGCTTCATCCACCGCGTTGTTCGTCACCGGTGTCTCCACCGGTCTGTTCGCCGGCGGCGCCTCCTGCGCCGCCGTCCAGGGAGGCCTGCTCGCCGGGGCCGTCGGCCGCCGGTCCACCGAGTGGTCCCGGGAGAGGTGGCAGCGCAGCGGCCTCTTCGCCCCCGTCGGCGCCTTCCTCGGCGCCAAGCTCCTCTCCCACACCCTCCTCGGCGCCGCCCTCGGCCTGATCGGAGCCGCGGTCCAGCCCGGCCCGCGCACCCGCGCCGCGCTGATGCTGTGCGCGGGCGTGCTGATGGTCCTGTTCGCCCTCGACATGTTCGGGGTGCGCGGGGTACGCCGCTTCGTGCCGCGCACGCCCGCCTCCTGGGGCCGGCGGGTCCGCCGGTCGGCCCGGTCCACGGCCGTCACCACCCCGGCCGTCCTCGGCTTCCTCACCGTGCTGATCCCCTGCGGGGTGACCCTGAGCGTCGAGCTCCTCGCCGTCACCTCCGGCGCCCCGCTCGCGGGAGCGGCCGTCATGGCCGGCTTCGTCCTCGGGACCGGCCCGCTCTTCGCCGCCCTCGGCTTCTTCCTGCGCTCCGCCGCCCGCCTGTGGCAGGGGCGGCTGACCCTGGCGACCGCCGTCGTCGTGCTGCTCGTCGCGGTGTGGACCCTCGGCAGCGGGCTGCGGCTCGGCGGCTGGTGGCCCACCGGAGCCCCCGCGGCGGTCGCCGTCGAGGCTGCGGCCGACACGGTGGTGCTCCACCCGGACGGCACGCAGACAGTGACCATCCGGGCCCGTACGAACGCCTACGCCCCGGCCGCCGTCACGGCGACGGCCGGTCTCCCCACCACCCTGGTCGTCGCCACGCAGGGGACGGGCGGCTGCGTCCGCGCCTTCGTCATCCCCGACCTCGGCGTCCAGAAGATCCTCCCCACGACCGGGACCACGGGCATCGACCTGGGCGCCCGGCAGCCGGGGACGCTCGAGTACAGCTGCGGCATGGGCATGTACGGCGGCCGGATCACCTTCGAGAGCCGGGAGGGCACCTCGTGAAGGAGCGCATGGAGTTCACCGTGGCCGGCATGCACTGCAACAGCTGCGGCCTGCTGATCGACGACGAGGTGGAGGAGCTGGCGGGAGTGGTCGCCAGCACGACGAGCCTGCGCACGGGCCGCACCGTCGTCGATACGGACCGGCCCGTCGACCCGGCCGCCGTCATCGCGGCGATCGCCTCCGCGGGATACCCGGCGCAAGGCGCGCGGTAGCCCGAACGGGCGCCGGGCGCCGGGCCCCCGGGCTACCGGTCTCAGCCGGCTTCGGCCGCGAGCGCGTCGAGCAGTTCGCGTTCGCGGCCGAGGCCCAGGCCCGCGCGCCTGGTCCGGTCCAGGCCCCGTGCGCGCTCCCAGCTCAGGGTGTCGGCAAGCAGCTCGGCCCGGGGGCGGTGGCGCAGGCCCGCCGCGCGCGCCGCCGCCCCGCTCCGCGCCGCCCAGCCCTCCCAGCCCTTCTCGACGACCCACATCGGCAGCGAGCCGGGGCCCATGTACTCGGCCACGCCCTGGGCGAGCAGCCACTCGGAGTCGGCGGGGACCATCGGACCGGTGTGCCCCCCGGCGGCGCGGGACAGCTCGATCCACTGCGCGAACGGAACCACCGGGCCGACCGCGTCGTAGGTACCGGTGGTCCGGTTCGCCGCGCAGTCGAGGAGCCAGCCTGCGAGGTCCCGTACGTCGACGGCCTGGGTGGCGATGTCCGGTTCGTCGGGGACCAGCATCGGCCCCACCGGATCGGCCGCGGCGCGGGCCACCCAGTAACCGGAGCGGTCGCTGTGATCGCCCGGGCCGCCGATCAGGCCGGCGCGGGCGATCAGGAGCCGGTCGCCGACGGCGGCCGCGGAGGCCTGCTCACAGGCGACTTTGGCCTCGCCGTACACGGAGCGGTCGGCCTCGCTCGCCTCGGCCGGGGCCAGCAGCGCCGCGGACTCGTCGGCGTCCGGGGTCGCGTGGGAGGCGTAGGCGCTGATGGAGGAGACGTAGGTCCAGTGCCCGGCCCGGTCCGCGAGGGCGGCCAGCGCCCCGCGTACGAACCCCGGCTGCCAGGACACCTCGACGACCGCGTCCCACGTGCGGTCCAGGAGGGGTTCGTACGCCGAAGGGCTCTGCCGGTCGGCCACCACGAGCCTGGCCCCGTCCGCGACCGCGCCGCTCTCGCCGCGCGCCAGGCAGGTCACCCAGTGACCCCGCTCGATCGCCTGCCGGGACAACTCGCGTCCCAGCCATGCCGTTCCACCCAGAATGAGGATCTCCATCGCTCCAGCCAAGCACTGCGCGCGCCGGATTCCGAGGACGTTCACCGACAGCGCAGGGCTCCCACCCGCCGCCGCCCGTCCGCCCCGCGGCCCCTTCGCGCCTTCCCGGGGCGCCGTGACCTACGATCTTGCTGCCCCGGGCGGGCCCGCCGGACGGGCGGGCGCCACTGAGAGCAAGGACGGACATGCGCAACGGTTTCGAGGGCGTCCCGCCCACCACCCTGGCCGACTTCCTGGGCCGCGAGCAGGTCATGGACATCGGCATCCGGCCGCTGTGGGACGCGCCGCGCATCGCGGGACCCGCGTACACCGTGCGGTGCGAGCCCGGGGACAACCTGATGCTGCACGCGGCCATCTACCGCGCCGAGCCCGGCTCGGTCATCGTCGTGGAATCGGGTGACCTGGACTACGCGCTCGCCGGCGGCAACGTGTGCGCCGTCGCCCAGCGCCGCGGCATCGCCGCGTTCGTGCTCGACGGGCTCCTGCGCGACCTCGCGGAGGTGCGCGCAGCGGGCTTCCCGGTCTTCGCCCGTGGTGTCATCCCCATCCCGGGCGGCAAGAAGAAGCTCGGCGCCCTCGGCGAAGCCGTGCGGGTCGGCGGAGTGACCGTGCATCCCGGTGACATCGTGGTCGCCGACGAGGAGGGCATCGTCGTCACCCCGGCCGCCCGGCAGGACGAGATCCTGCGGGCCGCTCTGGACAAGCTGGCGAAGGAGGCGGAGGAGTCCCTGGACGCCTGGGAGGAGCAGCACCGCGCGCGCATCGAGAAGGCGCTGGGCGGCCTCGGCTTCACCGGCTGACCCGGACTCGGCCGTGTGACCCGGACCCGGTCGCGTGACGCGACCGGGTCCGCGGCCCGTGTGCGGCCGTGCTCAGCCGCGGTCGTCTCCGCCCTGCCGGTCGCCGCCGCCCTGCGGGGCGGTCAGCAGGACCTCGCGCAGCCGGGCGACCAGCGCGGAGGCGCTCTCCGGCTCTGCACCGGCCCCCTCGGCGCGGGGAGCGGCGCCCGACAGTTGCTCGAGGTTGTCGGAGAGGACGTCGGCGTAGGCCTGCTCCTTCTCCACCATGGCGCCGGGCTGGCGCAGCCCGATGGTGACCTCGATGGCCTTGCCGATCAGTGCGGTCATCACGAACGAGAACAGCCCGAGCACCACCGTGGCGGTGAGCTGCTTGCTCAGCAGGTCCCAGGAGCCGCCGTAGAAGAGGCCCTTGTGGCCCGTCAGCGTCCCGGTCGCGCAGAGGCCGGCCATGACCATGCCCACGATGCCGCCCCAGCCGTGGATGCCCACCACGTCCAGGGTGTCGTCCACGCCCAGCCGGTACTTCCAGCTGATCGCGAACGCGCAGGTCAGCCCGGCGAGGAAGCCGATGATGGTGGCCCATACCGGGCTGACCCCGCCGGCCAGCGGGGTCATGGCGACCAGTCCGGTGACGGCGCCCATGCACATGTCGAGCAGGCCGACCTGCCGGGTGCGCCACCAACTGGTCACCGCCCAGCCGGCCATCGCCGCGCCCGCCGCGAGCTGGCTGTTGAGGAAGGCCATCGCCGCGCCGCCCGGGGTCTCCAGGGAGGAACCGGTGTTGAAGCCGAACCAGCCGAACCACATGAGGGACAGCCCGATGACCACGAGCGGCAGGTTGTGCGGCCGGATGCCCTGGCGGTCGAAGTCCGCGCGCTTGCCCGCGACGATGGCGAGGGCGAGTCCGGCGGCCCCCGATCCGATCTCCACGACCGTGCCGCCGGAGAAGTCGACGGCGCCGAGCTGCTTGGCGACCCAGCCGGCCGGGTCGAACACCCAGTGGGCCATGGGGATGTAGACCAGCAGGGTCCACGCGATGACGAAGGCGATCCAGCCGCCCATCTTCGCGCGGCCCGCGATGGAGCCGGCGATCAGGGCCACGGTGACGACCGCGAAGGACAGGTGGAACACCACGAAGGTGACCGTGGGCACGGAGCCGGTCAGCGACCGGGCGTCGATCCCGCGCAGGAAGGCGTGGTCGAGCGTGCCGATGACCCCGAGCCCGCCGGCATCCGGGCCGAAGGCCAGGGAGTAGCCGATCGCGAACCAGAGCACGGTGACGATCACCATGCAGAAGAAGATCATCTTCAGCATGGCGACGATCTGGCCGGTGCGGACCATGCCGCCGTAGAAGAAGGCCACTCCGGGAGCCATCAGCAGCACCAGCGCCGTGGCCATCATCAGCCAGGACGCGTTGCCGGAGTCGGCGACGGCGGGTGCGGCGGAGACCGCCGACACGGTGGCGGCAATCGTGTGCGCGGTCACTTGTCACGCTCTCGTCGGTCCAGCACGGATACGATTTCGGCGAGCAGCGCGGCGTCCTGCTGTTCCGACGCGCCCTGGGCGGCGCCCACCGCGGCGGGCTCGCGGGGCGCGGCCGCGGCTCCGCCGATCCGGTCGCGGATCTCGTCCAGGGTCTGGTTGTCGTAGGCGACCTCCTCGTCCCGGCCGGGTACGTTCTCGTACTCCTCCGAGGTGCGGAAGCCGACGGCCTTGTCGATGACCTTGGCGATGAGCCAGGTCATCGCGAAGGCGAAGGTCCCCACCGCCAGGACGCCGACGGCCTGGCGCCAGAGCTGGTCCAGGCCGCCCCCGTAGAAGAGGCCCTTCTTGCCGCTCATCGCGGACGTCGCGAAGAAGCCGATGGAGAGCACGCCGACGATGCCGCCCCAGCCGTGCACGCCGACCACGTCGAGGGTGTCGTCGACGCCGATCTTGTACTTCATGTTGATGGCGAAGCAGCAGACCACGCCGGCGGTGAAGCCGATGATCAGCGCGCCGAGCGGGGAGACCTCGCCGCAGGCGGGGGTGATGGCCACCATGCCGGCGACCGCCGCCGAGGCCACGCCCAGCATCTCCACGTGCCCCAGGCGCCACTTCTCGATGATCGGCCAGCCGATCATTGCTCCCGCGGCCGCCAGTTGGGTGTTGAAGAAGGTGGTCGGCGCGCTGCCCTCGACCTGGAGCGCGGAGCCCGCGTTGAAGCCGAACCAGCCGAACCACAGCAGAGCCAGACCGATGATGACCAGGGGCAGGTTGTGCGGGCGGATCGTCTCGCGCTCGAAGTCCTTGCGCTTGCGCAGCACGATGGCCACCGCGAGGCCGGAGGCCCCCGAGCTGAGCTCGACCGGCAGACCGCCGGCGTAGTCGAGCGCGCCCAGGGACTTGTTGATCCAGCCGTCGGCGGCGAACACCCAGTGCGCGGTGGGCACGTAGACCAGCATGGTCCAGGCGACGACGAAGACCAGCCAGCCCTTCATGGTGGCGCGGCCCGCGATCGAGCCGCTGATCAGCGCCACCGTGATGATCGCGAAGGACATCTGGAAGCAGGCGAAGATCACGGTCGGGATGGAGCCGTGCAGGGAGTCCATCCCGATGCCGCGGAAGAAGGCGTGGTCGAGATTGCCGATCATGCCGCCGCCGGAGTCCTTGCCGAAGGCGAGGGAGTAGCCGACCGCGACCCACAGGATGGTCACCAGCGACAGGCAGGCGAAGCTCATCTTGAGCATCACCAGCACGTGCTTGGTTTGGACCATGCCCCCGTAGAAGAAGGCGAGGCCGGGGGTCATCAGCAGCACCATGGCGGTGCTCGCCATCATCCAGGCGGTATTACCCGTATCGTAGCCACTGGGCATCTGGTGGAACTCTCTCTGGTCGTGAACAGGCAGGAGGGAGTGGGTGGTTCAGGTCTTGCGCAGATCCGGTGCGGGTACGCCGATCAGCCTGCGCCGCACCGCGTCCCAGGCGGCCCCGAGCGCCCGGGTCACGGCCTCGGTGTGCTCCCCGAGCACCCGCACCCAGGCCCCGCAGTCCTGCGGCAGCACGCTGACCCCGTACGGGAGTCCGCGGCCGGCCAGGGTCGTGTGCAGCAGGTCGGCGAGCTCGCGGGCCGGTGCGAGCGGGCTGACCGCGAAGAAGCAGGCCATCACGGAACGGCCGGCCAGCACGGCGGGCCCGTCGACGGAGCGGCCACCGGACTCCCCGGCCCCGCCCGGTTCCAGCCGTACGGTGTCCAGGGCCACCAACTCGCCGTCGGGTCGGCGCAGTTCGAGATCGGAGGCGAAGACCTGGTAGGCATTGCGCTCCCCGTGCGCCAGCCGGCCGGCCAGGACGGTCTCGCTCACCAGCACGGTGGCCGTGGGGGCGGCGGTGATCACCGTGCGCTGGTAGAAGCGGGAGTCGACGTAGGGGATGACCGGATCCGGCAGGTATTCGACGTACGCGTCGGGGCCGGCGGTCAGGAAGGTCTGGGCGACGGCGTAGTCGTGCTCCATCCGGTAGACCTTGGTGGCCGCCTGCGTGGTGACGTGCGCCGAGGTGCCGGGGCCGAAGGACAGGTCGGTGCGCAGCCGGTCGGCCTGGATGACCCCGCCGCCCGTGGACATCAGGAAGGTGATGGGCAGGTCGGGGCGGTGCGGGTCGAAGTAGAGCGGCCGCATGATCTGGAGCGGGGACTTCTGGTAGTGCCGCACCAGCTCCGTGCGCCCGCCGACCCGCTCGAAGCCCAGCTCCAGCAGCCCCACCTTTCCGGGGCGCCCGACACCGAGGGTGTCAGGCACCGAGGAGTGCCGCAGCACCTCCAGGGGGACGCGCGGCGGTTCGTAGTGCGCGGCCTCCAGGCGCCCGGTCGGCAGGAGGGCGCCGGGCGGGGTGTGGGGCGGAGCGTGCGGCGGGATGTGCGGCGGGGTGTGGGGCGGATCTGCCACGACGCTCACGCCGGCACCCGTCGGAAGGACTCGACGAAGGTGGCCACGTCCTCCAGGCCCTGCCCGGTGAGGCAGTTGGTCAGGACCACGGGGCGCCCCTCGCGCACGCGGTGCGCGTCGGACTCCATGACGCCGATGTCGCAGCGGACGTACTGGGCGATGTCGATCTTGTTGATCACGAGCAGGTCGGACTCGGTGATGCCCGGACCGCGCTTGCGGGGCATCTTCTCGCCCTCGGCGGTGTCCAGGACGAAGAGGAACAGGTCGACCAGGACCGGGCTGAAGGTGAGGGTGAGGTTGTCGCCGCCCGACTCGTAGAGCAGGGTGTCGACATCGGGAAACCGCTCCAGCATCTCGGCGCCCGCGGCCAGGTTCATCGTCGGGTCGTCGCGCACGGCGGTGTGCGGGCACGCACCGGTCTCCACGCCCACGACGCGCTCGGGGTCGAGCACCCCGGCCAGCGTGCGGCGGACCTGGCGGGCGTCCTCCTGGGTGTAGATGTCGTTGGTGATCACGGCGGGCCGGTGGCCCCGCGCGATCAGCACCGGTACCAGGGCCTCGATCAGCGCGGTCTTGCCGGAGCCGACGGGGCCGCCGACGCCGACGCGCAGGACGTTGTCCTCGGTCATCAAAGTCACGCACCTTAGGGAAAGACGGCTTGAGGAATGGGATCGAGAAAGAAGGAAGGAAGCGGGATCGGCCGATCAGGTGGCGAACAGCCGAGCCTCGGCCCGTTCGTGACGGCCCGACATCACATCGGCCATCGGAACGCACCCGCCGAGGTCCGCGAGTTCGCGATGCAGGGCCGCCTCCGCCACCTCCTCGATGACGGGTGCGATCCCGCGCAGCACCACCTGCGCCTTGCGGTGGTCCGTGAGCCGCAGTCGCAGCGCGGCCCCGGTGAAGCTGGCTGAATAGGCGAACAGATCGCTCACGACGGCCTGTTCGGCCGGGACGCCGGCGGCCGCGTACGCGACCCCGGCGGCCACGGCCTGCGAGCCGGGGGCCCGCTTGGCCGCCACGAGCTCCGCGTACCGCTCCAGCGGCTCGCCGCCGACGCACTCGCGGGCGAGGTCCAGCAGCTGGCGGCCGGTACGGGTGGCGGCGCGGCGCAGCCCCTCGTTCAGCTTGGCCGCGTTCAGCCGCCGGTCGGTCTCGGCCAGGGCCTCCCAGTCACCGGCCAGCGCCGCCCGGTGGGCCAGCGCCAGCGCGGTGGCGTCGGAAGGCCCCACCGCGTGCCGCAGCAGGTCGGCCAGCAGTCCGGGTACGCCCTCGGGGGTCACGGCCTTGGCCTGGGCGTAGCCCTCCAGGCCGTGGGAGAGGGTGTAGAAGCCGCTGGGGAAGGCCGAGTCGGTGAGCTGGAGGCTGACCAGCAGGGCCTGTACCGGCGTCACGGCCGCGGGGCTGAGCGCGGCGGCGTTGGCGGCAGTGCTCATGCCAGGTAGAACAAGTGGTTCAGGGGCAGCTCGCGGGCCGGCTCGATGGTGGCCGGCACCCCGTCGAGGGTGACCTTGTAGGTCTCCGGGTCGACCGTGATGACCGGGAGGGCGTCGTTGCGGACCATGTGCTGCTTGCCGACGGAGCGGCAGTGCCGGACCGGCAGGACCCTGCTGTCCAGGCCCAGCTTCTCCGGTACGCCGAGCTCGATCGCGGCCTGCGACATGAAGGAGACGCGGGTGGCCTGCCTGGCCTTGCCGTAGGCCCCGAACATCGGCCGGTAGTACACCGGTTGCGGGGTCGGGAGGGAGGCGTTCGGGTCGCCCATCAGCGCCCAGTTGATCAGGCCGCCCTTGATGACCATCTTCGGCTTGGCGGCGAAGGAGCCGATCGGCCACAACACGATGTCGGCGAGCTTGCCCGGCTCCAGGGAGCCGATGTACTCGGCGGTGCCCGAGGCGATCGCCGGGTTGATCGTGATCTTGGCGAGGTAGCGCAGGGCGCGGAAGTTGTCGTTGCGCTCGGTGTCGCCGTCGAGCTTGCCGCGCTGGTCCTTGCAGTGGTGCGCGGTCTGGAAGGCCCGGGTCCAGGACTCGCCGATGCGGCCCATGGCCTGGGAGTCGGAGGAGAAGATCGAGATGACCCCCTCGTCGTGCAGCACGGTCTCGGCGGCGATCGTCTCGGCGCGCACGCGCGAGTCCGCGAAGGACACGTCCTCGGGGATGTCGTGCGACAGGTGGTGGCAGACCATCACCATGTCGAGCAGCTCGTCGACCGAGTTCACCGTGTACGGCAGCGTCGGGTTGGTGGAGGACGGCAGGACGTTGGGCTCGCCCGCCACCCGCATGATGTCGGGGGCGTGGCCACCGCCTGCGCCCTCGGTGTGGAAGGTGTGGATGGTGCGCCCGTCGATGGCCGAGCGGGTGTCCTCGAAGAAGCCGGACTCGTTCAGGGTGTCCGTGTGCACCGCCACCTGCACGTCGTAGGCGTCGGCCACGTCCAGGGCCTTGCTCAGCGCGGCCGGGGTGGTGCCCCAGTCCTCGTGCACCTTGAGGCCGCAGACGCCCGCCTCGACCTGCTCGATCAGCGCTTCCGGCAGCGAGCCGTTGCCCTTGCCCAGCAGGCCGACGTTGACCGGCAGGTCCTCGACCGCCTGATACATCCGCCCGATGTTCCACGGACCCGGGGTGCACGTGGTGCCGTTGGTGCCGTCGGAGGGGCCGGTGCCGCCGCCGATGAGGGTGGTGATGCCGTTGGACAGGCCGTGCTCGGCCTGCTGCGGGGCGATGAAGTGGATGTGGGTGTCGATGCCGCCGGCCGTGGCGATCATGTGCTCGCCCGAGATCACCTCGGTGCCGGGCCCGATGACCAGCTTGGGGTGCACCCCGGACTGGGTGTGCGGGTTGCCGGCCTTGCCGAGACCCGCGATGAACCCGTCCTTGACGCCGAGGTCGCCCTTGACCACACCCAGGATCGCGTCCATGACCACCACGTTGGTGATGACCAGGTCCAGGGCGCCTTGCAGGTTCGTCGCCTGCGGGTCCTGCGCCATGCCGTCGCGGATGCCCTTGCCGCCGCCGTAGACGGCCTCGTCGCCGTAGTGGCCCTCGTTGTGGTCCTTCTCGACCTCGACGACCAGGTTGGTGTCCGCCAGGTGGAAGCGGTCGCCGACGGTCGGCCCGAACAGGTCGGTGTACTGCTTGCGGCTCAGGACAGCCATCGCTACTTGTCGCCCTTCTTGGAGGTCTTGGCCTTCTTGGCGGCCGCGGTCTTGGCGGGCGCCTTGGCGGCGGGCTTGGCGGCCGGCTTCGAAGCCGGCTTGGTCCCCGGCTTCGAGGGCGTCTCCACGGCCGGCGCGGCGGCCTGCGCCGCCGCGGCCTGCCGGGCCGTCTCCGTCCGGGCTCCCAGGAATCCGAGCTCGACCGCCCGGTTCATCGCGCGGACGCGGGTGTCGGTGGAGCCGAGGCCGCCGTTGACGAGGGAGCTGAAGCCGATCAGCCGGCCGTGGCCGCTGTACGCGGTGAGTTCGACCTCGCGGGTGTCGCCCGGCTCGAAGCGGACGCCGGTGCCGGCGGGCAGGTCGAGGTGCATGCCGTAGGCGGCGTTGCGGTCGAAGTCGAGGGCTCGGTTGACCTCGAAGAAGTGGTAGTGCGAGCCGACCTGGACGGCACGGTCGCCGGTGTTGGAGACGGTGACCTTGGCCTTGCGGCGGCCGGCGTTGATCTCTACGGTGCCTTCGCCGTAAAGGTATGTGGCGCCACCTGACATGGTGGTACTTCCCTTCCTTCGGATCAGTGGGGGGAATGGCCGTGCGGGTGGCCGTGACCCTGGCCGTGCGCGTGCCGGTGGCCCTCGCCGTGAGCGTGCGCGTGCGTGTGGTGTGCGTCCGGGTCCGCGTGGTCGTGGTGGTGGTGGCCGCCGCCGGGGCCGTGGGAGTGCGCGTACCCGTGCCCGTGTTCGGCGTCCAGCCCCTCGGCCACGCCGTCCTGCCCGTGGGCCAGCCGGTGCAGCGCCTCCTGCGAGCGGGCCCGTACGACCTGGGCGATCGCGGCGTCGGACAGCAGCGGACCGGTGTCCAGGACCCCCGCGGGGAGCTCGGCGGGCGGGGCGAACGCGGCCCGGATCAGGGAGACGTGGCCGGCGCCGAGCCGACGGCACCGCTCCGCGCCCTCCGCCAGGTCCGGGTCACCGCCGTCGAAGGCGACCTCGACCCAGCGGTGGTGCCCGTACTGGCGCACCAGCCGGGCCACCCGGAACAGATCGGCGTCCTGGAAGGGACCCGCGGCGGGTGCGGTGACCAGAACGGCGGAGGAGTCGGGAGCCGCGCGGACCGCCTTGAGGGCGGCGGTACGGAGCCACGCGGTCAGGTGGTCCACGGTGGCGAAGGGGGGCGCCAGCGCGAGCCGCCCGGGCTCCGCCTCCCGGCTCAGCCAGCGCAGCGCGCGGGCACAGTCGGCGATCAGCCCGGGGTCGCGCCCCAGCGTCATCGGGACCACGCACACCGGTTCGGACGAGGCGGCGAGCCCCGCGCGCACGGCTTCGGCCAGCGGCCGGCCGGGGTGCACGGCGCCCGCCGCGGAGCCGCCCTCGTGACCGCCGGCCAGGATGACGCGGGCCGCCGATTCCGTTGCCCGGCCGGGCCGTTCGGGTGCGATGGCCGCCACCGCTCAGGCGCCGACGGGGTCGTGGCAGGAGACGAGCTTGGTGCCGTCCACGAAGGCGGCCTCGACCTGCAGCAGCGGAAGCATCTCCCGTACGCCCTTCATGACATCGGCGGCGGAGACCATCTGCTTGCCGAGCTCCATGCACTCGGCGACGGTCCTGCCGTCACGGGCGCCTTCGAGGATGCCTTCGCTGATCAGGGCGCAGGCCTCGCTGTAGTTGAGCTTGACGCCCCGGTCCCGCCGCTTGCGCGCCAGGTCGGCCACGACGTAGATCCAGAGCTTGTCCATCTCACGGGGAGCGAGATTCATCGGTCACTCACTTTCGGCTCTCAAGGTGGTTCAGTGCTGCCGGCGCCGTGTTCTGGGTGCGGCGGTTCGGGCTGAGGTGGTGTCAGGTCCGTTGCAGCCGGGGGATCTGGGGGACGGCGGCGACGAAGACGACCGTGGTCAGGACGAACGGCCAGGTGAAGGTGTGGCCGCCGAACGGGGCGAAGAAGGAGGTCATCGCGGCCGTGAGCCCGGTCGCGGCCGCGGCGCCCAGGAGGGCGAACGCGAAGCTCCAGTTGGACGGGACGAGGAAGACCCCGCACAGGGCCATCGCGACGAGCACGCTGCTGTAGCCCATGAGTCCCTGCGTGACCGCGTCGGAGGGCGAACCCATCGCCCAGGCGACGAAGATGCCGGTGAGGCTGCCGACGCAGGCCATGGCCCCGGCGACCCGGCTGGCCACGAAGATCCCGGCGAGGAAGATCAGGCCGACGTACCACTGCGGCATGAAGAAGATCTGGCCGACGTTCGCGAAGAAGGCGCGCCAGAGCTGGCCCCAGTCGAGGGCGGTGGTTCCGGAAGCGGCCGCGGGCAGCGCCGCCAGATTGGGGCCGGTGTGCCACACCCGGGAGAAGCTCGGCGCCGCGATGGTCATGACGCTCGCGATGATGCAGAACGGTGCGGTGAACGTGGGGATGTTCCACGTGCCGAGGACGGTGGCCAGCGCCGAGGTGACGACCACCACGGTGATGCTGCCGCCGATCGCGAGCAGCAGCGTGGACAGGTGCTCCCACCCGAGGAAGACGGCGAACCCGAGCGAGACGAGGGTGCCGTTGAAACCGCGCAGGCCGGCCGAGACGATCTCGCGGTCGATCCCGAACGCGTAGGCGGTGCCGGTGCCGACGACCGCGCCGAGGAGGCCGTAGAGGGCGTACTGCCAGCCCGCGGCGGCCAGGGCGGCCAGGAAGAAGATGCCCGTGATCGCGCTCGGCATGAAATCGACCTGAGCGACACCGCGCAGGACTTCCTGGATGAAGCTCGCGGGCTGGGCGGGAGGGGCCTGGCGTGCGGGCTCCGTTGCCAAGGCGGCCTGCATTTCATTCTCCCTGTGCAAAAAGAGAGGGCCCTGAAGGGCCCGTGAATCAGCGGTGCGTTGACGACGACAGTACCGGTGAATCGGATCAATTCCGCCTGGACATGGGCGTGTCGGGATGGCCGGGAGAATGCGGCCGGGTTGTCATAAATGTGCTCGTCATTCCCTTTCCCGGGGATGGAAATAGGATCGGAATATCGAAGAGCGAATGGTGGGGGAGAAGCCCTTCACCGCGCCCGGAAGGGTCATCGCCGCCGCCGTGATGGCGCGCCGCAGCGGCCCGCCCCCTGCGGTGGTGTCCCTTGGCGGGGTGCGAGTCCTTGTGGGTGCCCGGTGGTGGGCGGAGCTGTCGCCGGCCGCCGGCGCCGCCGTCATGGCGGCCGGGATCATCTCCGTCGGCCTGCACCTGATCGGCCGGGACGCGCTGTCGATCGCCGCGCTGGTCGTCTCCACCGCGCTGTGGCTGGTACTCGCCTGCGACTTCACCGCCCGGCTCCTGGGTGACCGCCGACGGTTCCGCGCCGAGGCCGACACCCCGGCGGCCCTCACCGCCGTGGCCGCCACCGCCGTACTCGGCTCCCGGCTCACCCTTCTCGGGTGGACCTCCGTGGCCGTGGGGCTGCTGGTGCTGGCCGCCGTGCTCTGGCCGGGACTGCTGGTCGCCGTCCTGCGGCACTGGGGCTACCGGATGCCCGGCGCGGCGTTCCTCGTCTGCGTGGCCACCCAGGGGCTCGCCGTCCTGGCGGGCACCCTGACCGCCCCCACCGGCCGCGACTGGCTCGGCCGGGCGGCGCTGGCCGCCTTCTGCCTGGGCCTGCTGCTCTACGCCGAGGCGCTCGTGCGCTTCGACTTCCGCCAGGTCGTCTCGGGTGCGGGCGACCACTGGGTGGCCGGCGGGGCGCTCTCCATCACCGCCCTCGCCGGATCCGGGCTCACGGCGTCACCGCTGTGGACGGGATGGGCGCACGCGGGGCTGCGTACCGTCACCCTGGCGGCTCTCGGCCTCTCCCTGGCCTGGTACGCCGTGCTCCTCACCGCCGAGGCGGTCCGGCCGAGGCCCCGCTACGACACCCGGCGCTGGTCGAGCGTCTTCCCGCTCGGCATGACGGCGACCGCCTGCCTCTCGGCAGCCGCCCCGACCGGGGTGGAGTGGCTGCGGCCCCTCGGTACGGTGCTGCTCTGGGTGGCGGTCGGGGCGTGCGTGCTGACCTGCGCGGCGTTCCTCGTGGAGCGCGGGCGGGACCGTCCGTCGACGTGAGGCGTACTCGACGCACCCGGCGGGCCCCGGGCCCCGCGCCCCGGGCCCCGAGGGCGCGTCCGGCCCCTACGGCCGCCGTCCGGTGCCGTCCCATCGGGGGGAGAGGGCTACGCAGCCCAGGAGACCCACGGCCAAGGCCAGCGCCCACACCGCACCGTGACGGAGCGTCAGCACCCCGCCGGTGAGGGCTCCGAGGAGCAGGGTCACGATCGTCACGAGGCGGCGGAGCGGACCCGGCCCCCACGGATCGGCCGCCAGCCCGGTCAGGGCCCTGGTGACGACGGTGGTGGTGAGATCGGGGACGGCGAGCCGGTGCACGACGGCGTTCTGCAGGCCCATGCCGAGGGCGAGCAGGGCGATGACGCCCGGCGGCCCGGCGCCGAGCGCGGTCAGGGCGAGCGCCCCGCCCACCAGGACCGTCTGCACCGCCACCAGCGGCGCGAACATCCTGGCCGCCCCGGTGGTCCGCCGTAGCCGTCCGGCGGCCGCCGCCCCGGCCAGGAAGGCGCCGACGGCGAGCAGGGAGTCCGGGGCGGACAGGGACCGGTCGCCGGCGAGGGCGAAGCCGAGGAAGACCACGTTGCCCGTCATATTGGCCACGAAGACGTGACCGAGCCCCAGGTAGCACACCGCGTCGACCACACCGCTGACGAAGGTGAGGGCGATCAGCAGCGGGGGGAGCACCCCGTGGGGAGACCCGGCGCCGTCCGCCTCCGGCGGGAACAGCAGGTCGGCCAGCGGCGGCAGGATCCCGCGTCGCCGCGGTGGGGGTGAGGTCAAGGGGTGCCTCCGGTCGTGGCGCGGGCCGGTCCGTGGCAGGTGGGCAAACGGGACCTTCGTCGGAAGGGAAGCGACCCGCACACCCCGAAAGGGAGCGGAGTGGACGGGGCTTTGTCCCGCAGAAATGCTAGCCATCCCCGGCAGACGATAGAAGGAGCGACCCGCAGAGGTCCAAGAAGGAGCGACCCGGTCGTCGAATCGGGATTCCAGGTAAGGAGATTCCATGTCGGACTCAGCCGCCGGTGCCCCTGAGGGCGCCCTGCGATTCAGGGACGTCTACGCGGGTGAATTCGCCCGGCGCTCCCTGCCCGAACACCGGATTCCCGACGAGCCGTCGGATCCGGAGGCCGTGTACACCCTCATCCGCGACGAGCTCGAACTCGACGGCAATGCCGAGCAGAACCTCGCCACCTTCTGCAGCACCTGGGCCGAGCCCCAGGTCCGCAAGCTGATGGACGAGAACCTCGCCAAGAACATGATCGACAAGGCCGAGTACCCGCAGACCGCCGCCATCGAGGAGCGGTGCGTGTCGATGCTCGCCGACCTGTGGCACGCTCCCGAGCCCGAAACCGCGCTCGGCTGCTCCACGACCGGCTCCAGCGAGGCCTGCATGCTCGGCGGTCTCGCCCTCAAGACCCGCTGGCGCAAGGCCCGCAAGGCCGCCGGACTGCCCGCCGACAGGCCGAACCTGGTCTGCGGCCCCGTCCAGGTCTGCTGGGAGAAGTTCGCCCGCTACTTCGATGTGGAGCTGCGCCGGGTCGAGTTGCTGCCCGGCGCCACGGGTCTGCGCCCCGAGCAGCTCCGCGCCCACGTGGACGACAACACGATCGGCGTCGTCGCGATCCTCGGCGTCACCTTCACCTGCGACTACGAGCCCGTCGCCGAGATCGCCGCCGAACTCGACGCCATCCAGCGCGACACCGGACTCGACGTCCCCCTCCACGTGGACGCCGCCAGCGGCGGCTTCGTCGCCCCCTTCATCCAGCCCGACCTGGTCTGGGACTTCGAGATCGCGCGCGTCAGCTCGATCAGCAGTTCCGGCCACAAGTACGGCCTCGCCCCCCTCGGGGTCGGCTGGGTCGTCTGGCGCACCGCCGAACTGCTCCCGCCCGAGCTGATCTTCCGGGTCGACTACCTCGGCGGGGACATGCCCACCTTCGCCCTGAACTTCTCCCGGCCCGGGGGCGAGATCATCGCCCAGTACTACCTGCTGGTCCACCTCGGCCGCGAGGGATACCGCCGGATCCAGCAGGCGAGCGCCGACACCGCCGTCCACCTGGGCGAAGAGATAGCGGCGATGGGCCAGTTCAGGATCCTGTACGACGGGAAGGGAGCCCTGCCCGGAGTCTCCTACACCCTCGCCGACCCCGAGGGGAGTCCCTTCACCCTGTACGAGCTCTCCGACCGGCTGCGCCGGCGAGGCTGGCAGGTGGCCGCGTACCCGCTGCCCTGCGCCGGCGAGCCCCTCGTGATACACCGGATCCTGGTCCGCCGCGAGATCAGCCGCGACAAGGCCTCCCTGCTGCTCGCCGACATCCGTCGCGCGGTCGCCGAGCTCAGCCCGGCCGGCATCCGGGCGGAGCAGGTCGCGTGATGACCGCCTTCGAGTGCACCCCCGACTACGCGGAGATCACCCGCCGGGTCATGAGCGCGGTGGCCCCGCACATCGGTGCGGGCAAGGTGGCCGACTACATCCCGGACCTGGGGAGGGTCGATCCCCACCAGTTCGGCTTCGCCATCGCCACGGTGGACGGGGAATTCCACTCCGGCGGAGATGCGGACGTGCCCTTCGCGCTGGAGAGCATCTCCAAGCTCTTCTCCCTGGCGCTCGTCCTCGGCCACGACGACAGGACGATCTGGAACCGGGTCCACCGCGAACCGTCGGGGGAGCCCTTCAACTCCTTGATCCAGCTCGAACTGGAACTCGGCGTCCCCCGCAACCCGTTCATCAACCCCGGCGCCATCGTCGTCACCGATCAGCTGCTCTCGTACACGGGCGACGCCTTCGAGGCCGTACGCGGGCTGCTGCGCGCCGAGACCGGGAACCCGTACCTCCACCTGGACGGGGTCACCGAAGGGTCGGAGGCCCGTACCGGAGACCGGAACCGCGCCCTCGCCTACCTGATGGCCGACTTCGACAACATGATCGGCCCCGTTCCCGAGGTGCTGGACCACTACTTCCGGCAGTGCTCCCTCATGATCACCGCATCCGAACTCGCCCGCGCCGGACTGCTGTTCGCCCGGCACGGCGAGCGCGCCGACGGGACCCGGCTGATCCGCCGGGCCGAAGCCCGGCGGATCAACGCGCTCATGCTCACCTGCGGCACCTACGACGAGGCGGGCGAGTTCGCCTACCGCGTCGGCCTGCCCTGCAAGAGCGGAGTCGGCGGCGGCATCCTCGCCGTCGTCCCCGACCGGTGCGCCGTCGTCGCCTGGGGCCCCGGCCTCGACGTCAAGGGCAACTCCGTCTCCGCCACCATCGCGCTGGAGACCTTCGCGGCCACCGGCGGCCTGTCGATCTTCTGAGGAGGACACCGTGCTCACCACGCGCCCCTCGCCCGCCGCCCCACCGCAGGTCGGCGCCCGCCCGCACACGAAGTACCTGACCGTCTCCACCCTCGGCCTCATGACCGCGGCGTCCATCGTCACCAGCCTGCGCGGACTCCCGATGATGGCCAAGGAGGAGATGACGATGTTCGCGTACATCGGCTTCTCCACCCTGCTCTTCCTCGTTCCCGCCGGACTGGTCGCCGCCGAGCTCGGCGGCGCCTTCGGCCACCGCGCCGGCGGGCTCTACGTCTGGGTCGGCGAGGCCTTCGGCAAACCCACCGGATTCGTCGCCATCTTCCTGACCTGGGTCCAGAACATCGTCTGGTACCCCACCGGCCTCACCTTCGCCGCGACCGCCGCGGCCTTCGCCATCGGCCGCCCCGACCTCGCCGCGAACAACGTCTACGTCGGGCTCTTCATCGTCGTCGCCTTCTGCCTGTGCACCGGGGCCGCCCTGGTGAGCACGCACTTCGCGAGCAAGGTCACCAAGTACGGCTTCCTCCTGGGCACCGTCGTCCCCGGCGTCGTCCTCATCGCGCTCTGTCTGGCCTGGCTGGTCACCGGCCACGCCGCAGGCTGGTCCACCGCCACGGACCACGCCGTCGCCGTCGTCTCGCACGGGCACTCCAGCCCGCGCTGGCTGCCGTACCTGACCGGCCTGTCCAGCCTGTCGTTCCTGGCCGGGATCCTGCTGAACTTCGCGGGCGTCGAGTCCCAGGCCGTGCACGCGACCGAGCTGAAGGACGCCAAGCGCGGCTACCCGGTCGTCATCATGGTCGCCGCCGGGCTGTCCTTCGTGATCTTCACCCTCGGCGCGCTCGCGGTGGCGGGCATCCTCCCGTACAAGGACATCGACATCAACACCGGTGTCTTCGACGCCCTCACGCACGCCACCACCGGCCTCATGCACGTCGGCTGGCCGGTGCAGGTGCTCGCCGTCCTGATCTGCTACGGGGCCCTCGGCGGGGTGCTCGCCTGGATCACCGGCCCCAGCCGCGGCGTGCTGGCCACCGCCCGCGACGGGCTGCTGCCGCCGTTCATGCAGAAGACCAACAAGGCCGGAGTCCAGAAGAACATCCTGCTCGTCCAGGTCGTCGTGGTGGCCCTGCTGTCCTCGCTCTACCTGGTCGTGGACAACGTATCGACCGTCTTCTTCCTGATCTCGGCCATGGCCGTCAGCCTGTACATCATCGTCTACATGCTGCTGTACGCCTCGGCCATCCGGCTCCGCTACACCCAGCCCGACCTGCCGCGCGCCTTCCGCATCCCCGGGGGGAAGCCCGGCATCTGGCTGGTGGGCGGCCTCGGCTTCCTCGCCGTGGCCTTCGCCTTCGTCCTGGCCTTCGTCCCGCCGTCCCAACTGCCCATCGGCAGTCCGGGACTGTACGTGGGCCTGGTCGCCGCGGGCGCCGTGATCTTCAGTTCGGCGCCGCTGATCCTGGAACGGTTCAAGAAGCCGTCGTGGATGCCGAAGGAGGCCGTGCCGGAGGGAGAGGAGGTGAGCGCCGATTCACCCTGACACGGGTCAGCCCGCCGTCGGGTCCCACTACGGGCCCCTTCCGGTGGCAGATTGTCAGAGGTGATCAGTAGGGTTCCGGCATGGCCTACACGTTTCAGCTGACCGTCGATTCCGCCACCCCGCACGCCCTCGCCGACTGGTGGGCCGAGGCCCTCGAATGGGAAGTCGAGCCCAGCGACGAGGAGTTCATCCGCAAGATGATCGCCGACGGGCGGGCGACCGAGGAGGACACCACCACCCACCGTGGCGTCCTCGTCTGGAAGGCGGGCCAGGGGATCCGCCACCCCGAGGGCCTCGAACGGGCGCCCCGCATCCTCTTCCAGTTCATCGAGGAGCCCAAGACCGTCAAGAACCGCCTCCACCTCGACGTCCGCACCGGCGGGGACGACCCGCAGGCCCTGGTCGAGAGGCTCCTCGCCAAGGGAGCCAAGCACCTGCACGAAGGCAACCAGGGCCCCTTCACCTGGACCACCCTCACGGACCCCGAGGGCAACGAGCTGTGCGTCTCGCACTGACGGAGACGGCACGGCCCTAGGCTGACCCCGTGAACGTCATCCTCTTCGGCGCGACCGGCATGATCGGGCGCGGCGTGCTGCGCGAGTGCCTGCGCGACGAGTCCGTCGAAAGCGTGCTCGCCGTCGGGCGCAGCCCGCTCGCCGTCACCCACCCCAAGCTGGGCGAGCTGGTCCGGGACGATCCGACCGACCTGTCGGTGCCCGGGCCGGACCTGGCCTCGTACGACGCGTGCTTCTTCTGCCTCGGCGTTTCCTCCTTCCGCATGAAGGAGGAGGAGTACCGGCGGATCACCTACGACCTGACGCTCGCCGCCGCCCGCCCCCTCGCCGCCGCCAACCCGCGGCTGACCTTCGCCTACGTCTCCGGCGAGGGCACCGACAGCACCGAGAGCGGCCGCTCCATGTGGGCCCGGGTCAAGGGGAAGACCGAGAACGACCTGCTGAAGCTGCCCTTCGAGGCGTACATGTTCCGGCCGGGGATCGTGCAGCCGGACCGCGGCATCCCCTCCAAGACCCCGCTCTACCGCGCGGCTTACGCCGTCACCGCGCCGCTCTTCCCGGTCCTGCGCCGCTTCGCGCCCCACCTCGTGACCACCACCGGGGCACTCGGCCGCGCCATGATCGCCGTCGCCGCCGCAGGGCCCGGTGACGCCGGCACCCAGCGGATCCTGCGGCCGCGGGACATCAACCGGCTGGGCGGCCAACACCCGCACGGGTCGGCGGACCTGCGGTAACGAGCGGAAATTCGGTTTCGGCCGGGGCCCTGCGGACCTGAGAATGAGGCATCTCGAACCGGGAGGAACCCCATGAGCCAGGACCGCCTGACTCTGCACGACCTGATGCCCGCGCAGGCGCTGACCGAGGCCATCGACGCCGGATACGTGGCCCGCAAGGCACACCCCGAGCTGCCGCTGTCCCTCTACAGCTACACCCGGACCGCCCAGTACGAGCAGGTCTGGAACCAGGTCACCACGCGCTGCCGCGGACTCGTCGCCGACGACGTCACCGGCGAGGTCGTCGCGCTGCCGCTGCCCAAGTTCTTCAACGTCGGCGAGCACGAGTCGGACCGGCCGTACGCGCCCGCCCTGCCGGAGGACGAGCCGTTCGAGGTGTACGACAAGGTCGACGGCAGCCTCGGAGTGCTCTTCCACTACGCAGGGAAGTGGCGGGCCGCCTCCAGGGGTTCCTTCACCAGCACCCAGGCCGTCTGGGCGCAGCGCCGCCTCGACGGACGCGACACCTCCGCCCTGGTCCCCGGCACCACCTACCTCGCGGAGATCGTGTACCCGCAGAACCGCATCGTCGTGGACTACGGGGACCGCCGCGACCTGGTCCTGCTCGCCGCGTACGGAGCGGACGGCGTCGAGGTGCCGCTCACCGAGGCCGCCGGTCACTGGCAGGGCATCGGCTCCGTGGTCACCGTATGGCCCGCCATGCCGCTGGACGAGCTGCTCGCGCTGACCGGCTCCAGCACCCTGCCGGGCGGCGGCGCCGCGACCGGTACCGACGCGGAGGGCTTCGTCCTGCGCTTCGCCTCCGGCATCCGGGCCAAGGCCAAGATCGCCGAGTACGTACGCCTCCACAAGCTGCTCACCGGCGTGACCGAGCGGGACATCTGGCGCGGACACGGCATCCAGCGGTTCGCCGGCCTGCCCGTCAAGCAGGTCGCCCAGGGCCTGAACTGCACCGTCGCCGACATCGAGGCCTCGGACGGCAAGCCGCTCGACGCACTGCTGGAGCAGGTGCCCGACGAGTTTGACCACTGGGTGCGCTCGGTGATCGAACGCCTGGAGGCCGAGGCCGCGCTCCGCGAGCGCGCCATCGACGAGGCGTACGCCTCGCTGGCCCACCTGGCGGGCGACCGGGGCGCGTTCGCGCGCGCCGCCAAGGCGACGATCCGCGACAGCGGGGTCCGCAGCGCGCTGTTCCAGCGCCTCGACGGCAGGACGACCGAGATGGTCACCTGGCGGCAGGTGCGGCCCGAGGCGTCCGACCCCTTCACGAACGACGAGGAGAACTGAACCCGTGTCCGAAGCACCCGAAACCGAGACCCCCGCGTCCCCGGCCGCGCTCCCCGCGCCCCCGGCGCTTCCGGTGGTCCACGTCATGACGGGTCTGCCGGCCTCCGGGAAGACCACCGCCGCGCGCGCCCTCCAGGCGGAGTCCGGCGGGCGGATGCGCCGTGTCAACCTCGACGACCTGCGGGCCATGCTCGACGTGCCGGACCCGGAGCGCGGGCGCTCGTACAAGCACGAGCAGACCGTGCTGGACATCCAGGACGCGGCCGTCGGCGCGGCCGTCGAGGGCGGCTTCGACGTGGTCGTCGACAACACCCACCTGACCTCGCACATCCCCAAGCGGCTCAAGGCGGCCGTGGCGGGACGGGCCACCTTCGTCGTGCACGACTTCACCGACGTGCCCGTGGAGGAGTGCCTGCGGCGCGACGCCGCGCGCGAACGCCAGGTCGGCGAGGAGATCATCCGGATACTCGCGGACAAGCACGCGAAGGCCAGGAAGGGCGGCTGGCGGCTCACCGAGGACTGGCTCAACGACCAGCCGGACGTGTCCCCGTACGTCCCCGACCCGGCGCTGCCCACGGCGGTCATGTGCGATATCGACGGCACGCTCGCGATGACCGGCGACCGCAATCCGTACGACTTCTCGCGCTGCGGCCTCGACACGCTGAACACCCCGGTGCGCGACGCGCTGGACTCCTTCCGGCGCGCCGACGGCGACACCGTCGTCCTGCTGTCGGGGCGCGGGGAGGAGCACCGGGAGCCGACCGAGGCCTGGCTGCGGGAGCACGAAGTCCCGTACGACGAACTGTGGATGCGGGCGGCGGGCGACACGCGCCGGGACGACATCGTCAAGGCGGAGCTGTTCAACGCGCACGTGCGCGACCGGTACGCGGTCCGGGTCTCCCTGGACGACCGCGACCGCGTGGTGGCGATCTGGCGCCGGATGGGTCTGGCGACCTGGCAGGTCAACTACGGCGACTTCTAGTCCGGCCGGCACTGCCGGTACTGCCGTCAGTGCCGGCACTGCGGCACTCCGGCCTCCGCAGGGCTCGCCATACTGAAGGGATGGACGAGCCGAACGTACTGATCGTGGACGGTGCCAACGTCGTCGGGTCCGTGCCGGACGGCTGGTGGCGGGACCGGCGCGGCGCCGCCGAGCGGCTGCGCGACCGGCTGGCGCTGCGCGACGAGGGCGAGGAGATCGTCCTCGTCGTCGAAGGCGCCGCGCGGGGCGTCGCCTCGGTGCCCGGCGTACGGGTGGACGAGGCGCCGGGCAGCGGCGACGACAGGATCGTGGAGCTCGCGGCCGCCTGCGCGGAGCGCGGCGGGTGCGTCGTGGTCACGGCGGACCGGGAACTGCGGATACGGGTACGGGCGTACGGTGCACGGTGCGTGGGACCGCGCACCGTACGCCCGGAGATGCGGCCATAGGCCCGCCGCGGGGCGGTGCCTAGGAGCGGCAGTAGCGGACCTCGCCCAGGTTCTTGACGTAGCGGGCGGCGACCCAGCGGTCGTCGCGGTCCTTGGCGGCCTTCGCCGACTTCGGGGTCATCGCGCCCTTGCGGTCCTCGTCCATGGACTCGTGCTCGTCCCGCTCCTCCAGCAGGTACCAGAGGTTGTTCCCGTCCACCCGCTCGCCGCGCGTCTTGCACTCGATGGAGAGCTTCTCGTGCGGGTGCACCCGGCCCACCTTGTGGGAGTGGGTGGTCGGCCTGCTGCGGACGGTCAGGGGGCCGCGCGAGATGACGACGCCGCGGGCGTGCCTGCGGTTGCCGTCCTCGTCGTCCCGGCCGTAGTCGTCTTCCTCGTCGGCGTCCTGGACGGGAGTGGTAAGGACCGGTCCGCGCGGCACCGAGTGGTCGGCCGCGACGGCCGTGCCCGCCCCGACCAGGCCGAGCACCATGCTTCCGGCGGTGAGGGCGAGGATGGTCCTGGTGGGCTTCAGCATGAGCCGGCTCCTCCGAGAAGACGTCCGCCCGGCCGCGGCACGCGGCGCGGGGCGGCAACCAGGCGGTTGCCAGGGACGACTATGGCGACGGAGGACCGGGAGGTCCCGTTGACGCACCGTGACTTCGCCCGATATGCCCAATACGCGGGTCCGCCCGGGGACGCAACCCGGCTGCTCCGAAGCCCCGGCCCCCTCCTCCGGATGCGGGCACCGCGCGACGCCGCCAGAGTGGATGCCATGGGTATCGAGGATTACGGCGGCGGCGCCGGCGCACAGCAGACCGGTGTGATGGTCGTGACGACGAACGACGTCCCCGGCTACCGGGTCGAGCAGGTCATCGGAGAGGTCTTCGGCCTCACCGTCCGCTCCCGCCACCTGGGCAGCCAGATCGGCGCCGGCCTGAAATCGATGATCGGCGGCGAACTGAAGGGCCTCACCAAGACCCTGGTGGAGACCCGCAACCAGGCCATGGAACGGCTCATCGAGCAGGCGAAGGCGCGCGGCGCGAACGCCGTGCTGATGATGCGCTTCGACGTGACCGACGCGGCCGATGTCGGCACCGAGGTGTGCGCGTACGGGACGGCCGTGATCCTGGTGCCGGCGAGCACCTAGGCCGTCTCTTTCGGATCTTGCCGGGCCTGACCGGCAAGATCCGAAAGAGACGACCTAGACGGCCCGGGGGGTGTCTTGGCGATCACCGCGGCGGGGCCCTAACCTCCCGTGATGATCTGCGAAGAATTCAAACGCGCACGCGAACCCGAGTCGGCCCCCTCCGTCTCCGGGACCACCGGAGCCGCGGCGTGACCGGGTCCCTGGACCCGCGCACCGCGGGACGCCGCTACGTGACCGCCTGCGTCCTCTACTGGTTCCCCGTGGGCCTGGCCGTCAGCCCGCTGATCCTGCTCTTCACCGAGCGCGGCATGTCCCTGACCGCCGTCGCCGCGTTCTTCGTCGCGCACTCCGTCACCGCCGCCGCACTGGAACTGCCCACCGGCGGACTCTCCGACGTGCTGGGCCGCCGCGCCGTGCTGGCCGCCGCGGGCCTGCTCAACCTGACGGCCTTCACCCTCCAGGGCCTGGGCACCGCGCCCTGGGTCCTCGCCCTCGGGATGGCCCTCATGGGCGCGGGGCGCGCGCTGTCCAGCGGACCCGCCGAGGCCTGGTACGTCGACACGGTCCAGGCCCACTCCGGCCCCGACGCCGAACTGCGCACCGGACTGGCCCGCGGCGGCTCCGCGGTCTCCGCCGCGCTCGCGGCGGGCACGCTGCTCGGGGGCGCGCTCCCCTGGCTGCTCGCCCGCGGCGACGGAGCCGCCGCCCGGCTCAGCCGGGAAACCTCCGGGCTGGTGCTCCCGCTCTCCATACCACCGCTGCTGGGCGCCGTCGTGGAGACGGCCTTCGTGCTGTACGTCCTCACCGCGCTCCCCGAACCGCCCCGCCCGCCGAGCACCCTGCGCTCCGTCCTCCACGGCATCCCGGCCACCATCACCGAGGGGGTACGGCTGGGCGGCCGCGATCCGCTGATCCGCCGGGTGCTCCTGAGCGCGGCGGCCGCGGGCGGCGCGCTCGCCGCGCTCGAACTGCTGACGCCGGGCCGCGCCGCGTCGTTCACCGGGGCGCCGGAATCGGGCGCGATGCTCTTCGCCGTGCTCGCCTGCGCCGGGTTCCTCTGCTCCGGACTCGGGAGCCACCTCGCACCCCTGACCGCGCGGCTCGCGGGCAGCGGCGAGCGCGCGGTCCTGCTGGGCCTGGGCGCCGGCGCGGGCGGACTGCTCCTGCTCGGCGCCACCGCCGTGGCGGCGGGCCCGGTCGCGCTTGCCCTCGCGATCCTCGGCTACGGCCTGGTGTACCTCGGCCTCGGCGCGGCGGGACCGAGCCAGAACGACCTCCTGCACCGCCGGGTGCCGAGCACGGGACGAGCCACGGCCCTGTCCGTCCAGTCCCTCGCCCTCCAACTGACCGGAGCCCTCACGGGCCTGCTCGTCGGCGTGCTGCCCCGGGGCCCGCTGCCCTGGCTGACGGGGGCCGCACTGCTCCTGGCGGGCGCCCTGCTGTGGGTCCGACGCGGCTCGCCCGAGGCCGCGTACCCGGCCCCCCGGGAGGCAGAGGGAGCCGAGCCGGCCTAGGGGCATCCCCGGCCGGTGGGTTGGGCCTTCCGTCCTGGTGAACGGGCTTCCTAGACGGGCCGGGCGGCCCCGGGCGGCCGGTCGGGTCACCTGGCCACGAGGGCCGTGGCCCTGATCGCGCTCTGCGCGCTCTCACCGCCGGGGCGCGTGCGCCCACCCGACCCACCCGTCACATAAGTCCAGGACGGGGCGCGGCTTTGTCCATGGGCCTGCCGGGCCGTGGTCCGCAGGCTGTCAGGTCAGTGAGCGGACCGCCGGCCTCCACGGTGTGCGGTCTTCCGCCCAGGAAGCGCCGACTCCCGGAGGTCCGATGCGAACCCCCCTCTGGCCGGCCGCAGCCGCGGTGGCCGGTCTCGTGGCCACCTTGGTCGTGGCCGTGCCCGCCGCCCCCGCCGTGGCGGCCGGCCCCGTGACGATCACCTCGCCCGAGCTGTCCGTCAGCGTGGACAGCGCCTTCCCCCGCGTCATCAGCTACACCCGCACCGCCACCGGGGACGTGCTGAACGGCAACGAGGACGCCATCGGCGCGATCGTCGTCAACGGAACCACCTACACCCCCACCGTCACCTCGACCCCCTCCGCCTCCGGCGTGGACTACGCGCTGGCCTTCTCCGGAGTGACCATCAGGTCGCGGCTCTCGGTGACCGGTTCGGTGGTGGAGTTCAAGGTCACGGCGGTCGAGGACACGGCCGCCCTGCGCGTCCGCAGCTTCGCCATCCCCAACCACAACCTCGTCAGCGTCCGCAGCAACCAGACCGGCGCCGCGCTCTCCACCGCGAAGATGCACACCGCCACCACCGGGACCGGGGATACCTTCACCCCGATCACCGCGAACACCCCGGTGGACGCCTCCGCGACGACCGTGATGTACGGGCTGGCCAACACCGGCAAACTGGCCGCGGCCATCGACTCCAACTCGTACTACGACGCCCCCTCGGGCGGCACCGCCAACGAGAACGGCCGGATCAGCAAGCAGGTCACCGACAAGGGCGGCTACCGCCGGGCCGGCCTGTGGAGCGGATCCTGGCTCTACCGGGCCTCGGGCGCGGCCGACACCGACACCGAGCCGCTGCCCTACGTCCGGGTCGCGATCACGGCCGACCGCAACGCCGACTCCGCCGTGGACTGGCAGGACGCGGCGGTCGCCTACCGCGACATCTGGACCGCTCCCACCGGCTGGCAGCAGACCGCCGACCGGGTCGTGCAGCGCATCCCCTTCAACTTCGCCTCCGCGGCCACCCACCCCTTCGCCGAGACCCTCGACGAGACCAAGCGGGTCAACCTCGCCACCGACGGCCTCGGCCAGTTCGTCCTGCTCAAGGGGTACGCCTCCGAGGGCCACGACTCGGCCCACATGGACTACAAGAACATCGGCTCCAAGCTCGGCGGCGCCACCGACCTGAACACCCTCACCACCGTCGGCCACAGCTACAACGCCGACTTCGGCGTCCACATCAACGCCACCGAGGAGTACCCGGTCTCGGCCACCTTCGACCCGGCGCACCAGACCGGCGGCCTCGGCTGGGACTGGCTCGACCAGTCGTACTACGTGGACACCCGCAAGGACGGACAGTCCGGCGGGCGCCTGAAGCGGCTCCAGGACCTCAAGGCAGCCGCCCCCGGCCTGGACTTCCTCTACGTGGACGTCTGGTACGGCGACGGCTACCTCTCGCGCAGGCTCGAGCGCGAGATCGGCGGCCTCGGCTACCAGCTCGCCACGGAGTTCCCCAACTCCATGACCGGACAGTCCCTCTGGCACCACTGGGCCACCGACGTCAACTACGGCGGCACCGACCTCAAGGGCATCAACTCGAACATCGCCCGCTTCATCGCCAACCACACCAAGGACGACTGGATCGCCGCCAACCCGCTGCTCGGCGGCGCGGAGATCACCGCCTACGAGGGCTGGCAGGGCAAGCGGGACTTCACCTCCTTCCTCTCCACCACCTTCGCGACCAACCTGCCGACCAAGTACCTCCAGGAATCGCCGATCGTGAAGTGGACCGCCAACACGGTCACCCTCGCCAACGGCACCACCATCACCACCTCCGGGAACACCCGCAAGATCACCACGGCCGGCCGGACCGTCCTCGACGGCTCCGCCTACCTGCTCCCGCGCGACGGCAAGCTCTACCACTGGAACGACAAGGCGGCCTCCACCACCTGGACCCTGCCGGCCGGCTGGTCCTCGCCCAAGCTGTACAAACTGACCGACAACGGACGCCAGTTGGTCGGCGACCTGGCCGTCACCGGCGGGCAGGTCACCATCAACGCCGCCGCCAAGACCGCCTACGTCGTCACCAACGGCGCCGCCCCGGCCCAGGCCGACCCGAACTGGGGCGAGGGTGCCCCCGTCAAGGACCCCTCCTTCTTCTCCGGCAACCTGAACGCCTGGACCGTCACCGGCTCCGGCGCCGCCGTCACCCGCAACGCCCAGGGGCAGAACGAGCTCACGATGGCCCCGAGCACCGCCCCCGCCGTCTCCCAGCAGCTCACCGGACTCGCCCCCGGCACCTACGCCGCCTCCGTCTGGGTCTCCACCCCGGCCGGACGCGCAGCCACCCTCACCGTGACCCCGGCCGGAGGCACGGCCGGCTCCGTCTACGCCGACTCCTCGACGCTGACCAACAACCTCGGCGGCAGCGAGAAGAACGGCACCAAGATGCAGCGCATGAAGGTGCTCTTCGACGTCCCCGCGGGGCAGTCGGCGGCCACCCTCAAACTGTCCGCGGCCTCCGGCTCCGGCACCGTCTACCTGGACGACGTACGGGTCGTCCGCTCCGCCCGCACCCCGCTGAACGGCCACTGGTTCACCGAGGACTTCGAGAACGTCGACGCGGGCTGGGGCCCCTTCGCCTTCGGCGGCGCCGGCGGCTCGGCCACCGACCCGCGCACCCACATCGCCCAGCGCAACGCCCCGTACACCCAGGCGGGCTGGAACGGAAAGCTGGTCGACGACGTGATCAGCGGGCAGAACTCGCTGAAATCGCACGAGGAACGCCAGGGCCTGGTCTACCGCACCCTCCCGCAGACCCTGCGGCTGACGCCCGGCCGCTCGTACAAGGTCACCTTCAGCTACGAGAACGGCTTCAGCGGCGACTACCAGTTCATCACCGGCTCCGGCAGCACCGAGACGGCCACCGCGCTGGACCAGGCCCGGACGGCCACCACCTTCACCAAGACCTTCACCGCGGGGACCGACGCCTGGATCGGCGTACGGAAGGTCACCGGCGAAGGCTCCCACAACGAGGCCGACTTCATCCTCGACGACCTCGCCGTCGACGACCTGGGCTCCGGGAGCGGCGGCGAACTCCTCGTCCCGCAGGCGCAGATGAGCGTCAAGGCGGTCGACAGCCAGGAGACCGCGGGCGAGAACGGCGCCGCGGCCAACGTGCTCGACGGGGACAGCGCCACCATCTGGCACACCCAGTGGTACCAGGCCACCGCGCCGATGCCGCACGAGATCACCCTCGACCTCGGCGCCTCGTACAACGTCTCCGCCCTGCACTACCTGCCCCGGCAGACGCAGAGCAACGGACGCATCGCCGACTACCAGGTCCTCACCTCCACCGACGGCGTCACCTGGGGAACGGCGGCCGCCTCCGGCACCTTTGCCAACACCACCGCCCAGCAGGACGTCGCCTTCACGGCGCGCACCGCGCGCTACGTCAAGCTCAAGGCCACGAGGGAGGTTTCGGGCAATCCGTGGACGGCGGTCGCGGAACTCAACATCGGCTACCTGCCGTGACGGGTCCTTCCCGCGGTGACGGCTCCGGGGGAGAGAGGAGCCATCGCGCCGACTGCTGTTGCACCGACTGCTGTTGGCGGAACCGGCCGGGCGCCACGCCCACCCGGCGGCTGAACAGCCTGCTGAAGTAGGCGGCATCCTCGTAACCGACCCGCCGGGCGACCCCGGCGACCGGCAGGTCGGTCCGGGCCAGCAGCTCCTTCGCCCGGCTCAGGCGGATACCGAGGAGGTACTCCTTGACCCCCTCCCCGGTACTGCCCCGCACCGCTCCGCGCAGTTCGGGGAGGCTCATCCCGAGCCGGGCGGCGTGCTCGGCCACCGAGATCGGCAGCAGTGCGTCCCGGGCCAGGGTGTCCATCACGGCGTCCCCGTGCCGCGACACCCCGGCCCGGGCGTAGCGCAGTGCGACGAGCAGCCCGTGCACGGCCGCGGCGGCCTCCACCTCCAGCAGGGGGCCGCCGAGGCGGGCCGCCCGGACGATCCCGTCGACCACGTGCCGCACCCCGGCCGTGCCGCTGAGCGGGACCAGCGGCCGGTCGGGGGTGACGTAGCCCAGGTCGGTGTACGCCTCCACGCTGTGGCCGGCGAAATCCACGAAGCACTCGTCCCATCCGGTCTGCGGATCGGGGCCGTAGTGGTGCTCCACCCCGGGCACGAGCCACAGCAGCGCCGGTGCCGTCACCGGCTGCGGGGCCCGCCCGCCGTGGCTGAACCAGCCCCGGCCGGCGCACACCACCACCGCGACGTGGTGGTCGAGCACGCGCGGGCCGACCACCGGCAGCTCGCCCTGCTGCACCCCCACACCGAGGCACACCAGCCCGAGCCGGCGGTGGTTGGCGGTCGGCGAGAAGTACCGCATCCAACTGCTGTACGGAGGCGTTGCCATCTGCGGATTGTGATCCACAAGGCGGGGCGTGCTCAAGGGGCCGCGGACTCCTGGGCGTTACGAGGCTTTCGCGCGACCGGCGCGATCGGCGCGACCGCCGCGACCGGCGCGGGCCGCTCGCCTGCGGACGCCCTGCCGGGTGCCCGCTCCGGCCGGAGCCCTGCCGCCAGCCCGGCGACCACCACGGCCAGGCCCAGCCACACCGCCGGCCCCGGTACTCCGCCGCCCGTGACGGCTCCCGCGCCCGCCGCCGCGAGCGGGGCCACCCCGGTCAGCAGCCCGGCCCGGCCGGAGCCCACCGCGGCCACCGTGCGGTACCAGAGGAGGAAGGCCACCGCCGTCACCATCACCGCGAGGTACCCCGCGGCGGCCCACTGGCGCGGGCTCACGGACACGAGCTCCGCGGGCCCTTCGACGCACACCGTGAGCACCGCCAGCATCACCGCGCCCATCCACACCGCGTGCAAGGACACCCCCCACGCCCCGTGGCGCCTCAGCACCGGCACCGCGAGCAGGGTGAACCCGGCCTCGCAGCCCAGCGCGAGCGCGGCCCAGCCGACCCCGGCCGCGTCCGTCCGGCCCGTTCCCTCCACCAGCACCGCCCCGGCGACGACCACCGGCGCGGCCAGCAGCACCCGGCGGCTGGGCCTGCGGCCCTCCATCAGCGGGCCGAGCACCCCGAACAGGACGGGTACGCAGGCCACGGCGACGGCGATCACGGCCGGCTCGGCGTGCGCGACGCCCCGAACGACGGCGACGTTGAACAGCACCAGCCCGGTCGCGGCCACCCCGGCCAGCCACAGCCACTCCCGGCCGCGCGGCGCGGCGATCCGCACCCGGGCGAGCCGGGCCAGGCCGAAGAGGAGCAGCGCAGCCATGGTGTAGCGCACGGCCTGCACCCCGAAGAGCGGGGCGTCCACGAGGGAGCGGGAGACGGTGACGCTGCTGCCGACGAGCGCCATGCCGGCGATGCCGGGGGCGAGGTCGCGCAACTGCCGGGGCGAAGGCGGCGAAGGCGGTGAAGGGTGCGAAGCGTGTGAAGGGGGCGAGGTGTTCATACCGTCGAGCCTGGCGCCACAATGGACCAATGGACAGGTCCAAAGAGAGCACCGTAGAGGGGTCCGTAACAGCAGGTTTCGAAGCGGCGGGGTCCGAAGCAGGGGGGTCGGACTTCCTCCAGCTGGACATCGGCCGGGCACCAGCCGGCGGGCGCACCGACTGGCTCGCCGACCGGCTCCGTGCGGCCATCGCCGACGGCACGCTCGCCGTCGGCAGCCGCCTCCCAGCCAGCCGCGTCCTCGCCGCCGAGCTGCGGGTCTCCCGGGGACTGGTCACCGAGGCGTACCAGCGGCTGGCGGAGACCGGCCAGGTGGCCGGCCGCGGCCGTGCGGGGACGGTCGTGGTGGCCGCACCGGTGACCGGAGGGCAGCCCTCGTCCGAGCCCGCGCGCTCCGCACTCCGGGACCCGGCCGACCCGTTCGGCACGAGGGAATGGGGCGCCCTCGTCGACGCGCTGCGCGCGGCCCCGGGCCGGATCGACCTCTCGCCCGGGGCGCCGGACCTGGCCGCGTTCCCGCGCACGGCCTGGCTCCAGGCGGAACGCCGGGTCCTGGCCGAGCTGACCCCCGCCGACTTCGGCTACGGGAACCCGCAGGGCACCCCCGCGCTGCGCGAGGCGATCGTCGGCTGGCTCGCCCTGAACCGCGGGATCCGCGCCGACCCCGACGAGGTGGTCGTGGTGGCGGGCGTGGCGCAGGCGCTCGGACTGCTGGCACAGGTGCTGCGCGCGGAAGGCGTACGGCACGTGGCGGTCGAGGACCCCGGCTCGCTCGGGACGCGCCGGCAACTGGAACACGGGGGCATGCGCATCCTGCCCGTACCGGTGGACGGGGGAGGCATCGACACCGCCGCCCTGGCGGCCGGCCCGGCCCAGGCGGTGGTGCTGACACCGGCGCACCAGTTCCCCACGGGGGTCGTCCTCGAGGGAGAACGCCGCCGCGAACTGCTCCGCTGGGCGGCGGCCGGGGGAGTCGTCATCGAGGACGACTACGACGCCGAACACCGCTACGACCGCGCCCCCGTACCGGCCCTGCGAGCCCTGCTCCCGGAGGCCGTCTGCTACACCGGAAGCGTCTCCAAACTCCTGGCCCCCGCCCTGCGACTGGGCTGGCTGCTGGTCCCGCCGCGCAGGCTGGACGCCGTGATCGAGGCCAAGCGCTACGCCGACCTCGGCAATCCCGTCCTCGCCCAGCTGGTGCTGGCCCGGCTGATGGCCTCGGGGGAGCTGGAGCGCCACCTGCGCTTCGTACGCAGGCGCCACCGGGCCCGCCGGGACGCGATGCTCCGCGCGATCGCCGCCGAACTGCCCGGCGCACGGGTGCACGGGGCGGCGGCCGGGCTGCACCTGATGGTCACCTTCGAGGGGGCGGACGCCGAGGGCATCGACGACACCGCCCTCGCCGCCGCGGCCCTGGACCTCGGGGTCAAGGCCCACCCCCTGTCCTGGCACCGGATCACCCCGGGCCCGGCGGGCCTGGTCCTCGGCTACGCCGCGGGCTCGGTGGGGGAGATCGAGGAGGGCGTGGCCACCCTCGGCACGGCCCTGCGAGCGCTACGGGGGTAGCCGGGCCGGTGCCGGGCCACACCGGCCCGAGGCTGCGAAAAGTTTTTCGGGAACGGCGGCAACCTCCCGGGGACTCGCGCGTCGTGCGGGGGTGAAGGGCGTGATCCCGCGCCCCGCAGCCGACCGTGGAGAACCACCGTGAAGAACCTGAAGCGCGCCCCGCTGTCCGCCCGCAGGGCGGCGGCCCTCGCCGTCGCCGCCGCCGGCGCGGCCCTCGCGCTGGCCGGTCCGGCCTCCGCCGCACAGGGGCCGTCCGCCTCGCCGACCGCACCCGCCCCCGCCCCGGCGACCACCGCGCCGACCGCCGCGCCGAGCGTGGTCCCCTCGGCTCCGAAGCCGCAGCCCTCGGTGAGCCTGCCCCCGGGCACCACGCCGAGCGCCTCCCCCAGCTCCGTCCCGAGCGTGTCCCCGAGCGCCGCACCCAGCGCGGCTCCGAGCGCCGCCCCGTCCTCGCCCGGAGAGCCCGAGCTCGCGCATACTGGCTCCTCCGCCACCACGGCCGCACTCGGCGCCGGGGCCGCCGTGCTGATCACCGCCGGGGCCGCGACCCTGTACACCGTGCGGCGCCGCGCCAACGGCTGAGGACCCCCGTGCTCCACCTCGCATTCCCCGCGGGCCCCGTCGCGTCCGGTTTCGACCGGCCGCGGCGGGGCTTGTGGTCGTTCCTGCTGCGCCGTGAGCGCTCCTCCGCCGCGCAGGCCCCGCCCGCGCCGTCGGAGCCGTACCGGCACGCGTACACGTACGGCCACCCCTCCGAGGCGGGCGGCCCGCCGCCCACCGTGACCGAGCTCTACCACGCCCACCGGCTGCGGATGGTCCGGCTGGCGGTGCTGCTGGTCGACGATCTCGGTACCGCCGAGGACGTGGTGCAGGACGCCTTCACGGCGCTGTACCGGCGCCACGGCGAGCGGATCACGGAGGTGGACAACGCGCTGGGCTACCTGCGCACGGCCGTCGTCAACACGGCCCGCTCCGTGCTGCGCCGCCGCCGGACCGCCCGCGCGTGGATCCCGCAGGCACCCGCCGACGTACCCTCCGCCGAGGCCTCCGTGGTCCTCGACGAGGCGCACCGCGAGGTCCTCGCCGCGCTGGGGCGGTTGACGCCGAGGCGGCGGCAGGTCCTGGTGCTGCGCTACTGGGCCGACCTCAGCGAGGCGGAGATCGCCGAGACGCTGGGGATCAGCCGGGGGGCGGTCAAATCGAACGCGAGCCGCGGGCTGGACGCGCTGGAACGGATTCTGGAGGGTCGGATATGACGCGTGGACAGGAGCCGGCCACGGGGCCGGGCCGGGAGCCGGCGGACGTGTACGGGCCGTCCGGGGCGCACCTGCCCTCCGGGGTGCCGGCCGAGCGGCCGGTGGAGTACCGGCTGCGACAGGCCCTCGACGCCCGCGCGGCCGGGATCACCGTGCGCGATCTGCGGCCTGCGCAGCCGCCGGTGCCGGGCGGGCTGCGCCTGCCGTGGGCCTGGCCGCGCGGTTTCGCGCTGCCCCTGGCGGGGCTGGCGGCCGCCGCCGCGGTGGTGGTGGGGTACGCCGTACTGGCGCCGGACGCCCCGGTCCGCCCGGGCCCGGTGCCCGTGCCGCCCGCCGCGCCGCCGTCGGCTTCGCCGACCGGTTCGGCTCCGGGGACGGTTCAGGACGGTCCGTCCCCGTCGGTCGTCCCGTCCGCGTCGCCGTCGCCGTCGCCGCTTTCTCCTTCGGCCGCGCCCTCGAATTCGCACGTGCCCAGCGCGAGCCCCTCGCGGCCTCCGCAGTCCGGTACGGGTGCGCCACAGCCGAGTTCCGCCCGCTCGGCTCCGTCGGGCTCGCCGACCGCCGCGGCGCAGCCCTCGGCCTCGCCCTCCTCCCCGCCGGCCACGGCGTCACCGGGCCGCCGCTGAGGGGGCGGGGCGGCACCCGGGCCCGAACCATGCGCCGGTGGTGGTCCGTTGGCCGCATGCTTGGATCTTGCCAAGCATGCGGACGGGGGGAGCGCGGGATGTGGTCATTGGTGTCGTCGGGCGGGGTCCCGGCGGGGGAGCGGTTCGACTGGTACGCCGACATCATCTCGCGCGAGGTGATGCCGGCCGCCCTCAGCAGCGAACGGCCGGCCGACTTCCAGGGCGAGGCCGCCGTGGTGGACCTGGGGCCCCTGCGCGCGTCCAAGTTCACCCTGTCGCCCCTGCGTTCGCGGCGGACGCCCGCACTGATCCGGCGCGGCGACCCGGAGCAGTACCAGTTGGCCCTCCTGCGCACGGGCGTCACGTCGATGTCCCAGAACCGCAACGCGTGCACGGTCGGGGCCGGGGACCTCATGCTGTGGGACACCTCGCTCCCCTCCGACAACACGATGCACGCGGACGGCGGCCAGGTGCGCGCGACGATCCTGATGCTCCCCCGGGGCATCCTGCCGCTGCGTCCCGAACGGCTGGAACGACTGCTGGCCCGCCGCATACCGGGCGACCGCGGAATCGCGGCGATCCTGGCCTCCTTCATGGCCGCCCTGGAGGACCACGCCGCCGAATGCGCGCCCGAGGAACTGGCCCGGCTGGGCACGGTCGCCGTCGACCTCGCCACGGCCTGCCTGGCCCAGCACCTGGACGCCGAGGACCGGATCCCCTCCGAAGCCCGGGCGGAAGTCCTCCTGCGGCGGATCCACGCCTTCATCGAGCACAACCTCGGCGACCCTGAGCTGGGACCGCCCGCGATCGCGGCCCGCCACAACATCTCGGTGCGCGGGCTCCACCAGCTCTTCCGGGGGCAGGGGGAGACCGTCCAGGCCCGGATCCGCCGACGCCGCCTGGAACAGTGCCGCGCCGACCTGGGCCGTCCCGAACTCGCCGCACACCGGGTGCAGTCCATCGCCGCCCGCTGGGGATTCGGCGGGCCCGTGGCCTTCAGCCGGGCGTTCCGCGAGGCGTACGGGCTCACGCCCACGGAGTACCGTGCGCTGAGCGCCGGGGATCCGCACCGGGACGGCGTCTAGGCTCGTTCCATGAACGACACCACACACGGCATACGGATCCGGCCGGGCGGCCCGGCGGACGTACCGGCCGTTCTGGACATGCTCGACGCGGCCGTGGCCTGGATGAACGCCCGCGGGAACACCGAGCAGTGGGGCACGGTCCCTTACTCGCAGATCCCCGGCGGGGTGGAGCGGGTCCAGCGGTACACGACCGAGAACTCCCCGTACGTCGCGGAGCTGGGCGGGGTGCCCGTCGGAGCTCTGGTGCTGGACTCCGGGCCGAGCCCGAAGATGCCGATGATCGCACCCGCCGGGGAACCCGAGCGGTACGTCCGGCTGCTGATCTCCGACCGGAGGTACGCGGGCCTGGGCGTCGGGGCCGCCCTGCTGGCCCGGGCCGTGGAGGAGACCAGGCGGGCCGGCGTGGAGCTGCTGCGGGTCGACTGCTGGGCGGGCGGTACGGGCGAACTGGTCGCGTACTACGAGCGCAACGGCTTCACCCGCACCGACCCGTTCCTCTCCGGAACCTGGCCCGGCCAGGTGCTGGCGCAGCGGGTCTAGGCCGCCCGGCCAAGTACGAGGAGGAGAGGCCGACTTCGGCGCTGGCGACCCGATGCTCCCGCCACTCCTGCCGCTGTGCGCCGACGGGCGCACAGCGGCAGTGCGTTAAGATCACTCATGGCGCAATGGAAGTCAGCGCCTGTGCAGCACCGCGCGGAGGACCGGGGGTTTGCCCTGCCTTCGCCGCCGGTTCGGCCGCGCGTGCGAGCACTGCTCCGCCGGTCGCGCCCGCTCTGAGGATCTCCAGAGCGCATCCTTCCGATTGCGCGCCACCGGCCGGCATTGATCCGCACTGCCCGTACGAGCCTCGTCGATCCCGCATCGATCCCTCATCGATCGGCGCGCAGGCTCCCTGCTGGAGACCATGTGAAAATCCTCCCCGAGATTTCTCGTACGCTGAGCGAATACCTCCTCATCCCGGGCCTGACCACAGAAGACTGCACGCCGGACAACGTGGATCTCGGGGCGCCGCTGGTGCGTCACCGGGTCGGCGAAGAGCCGGGCATTCGGGTCGCCACGCCCTTGGTGAGCGCCATCATGCAGGCGGTGTCGTCGCCGACGCTGGCGGTGGCACTGGCGCGGGCCGGCGGGTTGTCGTTCATCCACCAGAACCAGCTGATCGAGGACCAGGCCGCGGACGTGCTGGCGGTGAAGCAGCACGGGGCCGACGTCCGGACCGGCGAGACGCATCACCGCGCGACGGTGGACGGCGCGGAGCGTCTGCGCGTGGGTGCGGGCATCAACTCCCGTGACTTCAAGGACCGCATTCCCGCCCTGACGGAAGCCGGCGCGGACGTGCTGTGCCTGGACTCCTCCGACGGATACTCCGTACATCAGGCGAGGACCCTGGAGTTCGCGCGGGAGACGTACGGCGAGGACGTTCACGTCGGCGCGGGGAACGTCGTCGACGGCAGGGCCTTCCGCTATCTGGCCGATGCGGGCGCGGCGTTCGTGAAGGTCGGGATCGGCGGCGGGGCCATCTGCACCACCCGGGCGCAGAAGGGCATCGGCCGCGGGCAGGCCTCCGCGCTGCTCGATGTGGTCCAGGCGCGCGATGCCTACGCCCAGGAGACCGGTGTGTACGTGCCGTTGTGCTGCGACGGCGGCCTGCTCAGTGACTCCCACATGGCGATGGCATTGGCGATGGGGTCGGACTTCATCATGCTCGGCCGCTACTTCGCCCGGCTCGACGAGAGCCCGTCGCGGAAGCTGCAGATCGGCGACCAGTGGTACAAGGAGTACTGGGGCGAAGGCTCGCGGCGTGCGCAGAACGCGGCCCGTTACGGTCAGCGCGGCCGGATGGTCTTCGAAGAGGGCGTCGACGGCTACGTGCCCTACGCCGGCAGTCTGTACGACAACGTCGAGCGGACCCGGGCGAAGCTCACCTCGACGATGATCAGCTGCGGGTCGACCAGCCTGCGGGACTTCCACCGCGATGCCGTGCTGGTACCGGTCTCCGCGGAGTCGTTCAAGCAGACGGGTGCGGAGGTCCAGCTGCGCGAACCCGCCATCGCCTCCGGGCAGTGACCCGGCCGGCCCCGGGCGCCGCGGCCCGGGGCCGGCTGCCGTCGGAAGAGACGGCTCAGGCGGCCGGAACCCCCGCCGGGGTGTTCTTCACCGCGGCCACCAGCAGGGCGAGCTCCGGAGTGCGCGCCGCCTCGTCCAGGGCCTCGCGCAGGGCGGTGTCGTTGGTGGGGCGGGCCTCGGCCAGGAGCGCCAGGCCGGCCGGGCTGACGTCGGTGTAGATGCCCCGGCGGTCCGTGTCGCACAGGTAGCGGCTCAGCAGCCCGCGGTCCTCCAGCCGGCTGACCAGCCGGGTCGTCGCGCTCTGGCTGAGCACCACCGCGTCCGCGACCTGGTGCATGCGCAGGTGGCCGCCCGGGCCGCTGTGCTGACGGCTGAGGACGTCGAGCAGGGAGTACTCGCGCACGCTCAGGTCGTGTCCCGCCTGGAGAGCGCGCTCGATGTGCGTCTCGATGCGCCCGTGCAGGAGGGAGAGGGCGCACCAGCCCTGGGAGAGGGCGGTGAGTGCACTGTCCGTGGCCGTCATGGGCGTCCTCCTCGAAGCCGTGTGGCTGACTCCAGGATAGGGCACGTCTGCAATTGCCCGCGCTTGCAAATATCCCGCGCCTGCAATTAATGTGGACGCAGGCAACCCGCTGTGGCAATCGCCGCGCCCGCCGCCTCCCTCTTCGTCTCCCTTCCCCCCTCCCCTGAAGCTCCCGTAGCTCCTGAAGGGCACCCCTCATGCCTCTCGCACTCCTCGCACTCGCCATCGGCGCCTTCGGGATCGGCACCACCGAATTCGTGATCATGGGCCTGCTCCCCGAGGTCGCCGGCACGTACGGCGTCTCGATCCCCACCGCCGGCTTCCTGGTCACCGGCTACGCCCTCGGCGTGGTCCTCGGCGCCCCGCTGATGACCGTGCTCGGCACCCGCATCCCGCGCAAGCGCATGCTGATGCTGCTCATGGGCCTGTTCATCGTGGGCAACGTGGTCTCAGCGCTGGCCCCCGTCTTCGGCGTCATGCTCGCCGGACGGGTGGTGGCCTCCCTCGCCCACGGCGCCTTCTTCGGCATCGGCGCGGTCGTCGCCGCCGAGCTCGTCGCCCCCGAGAAGAAGGCCGGAGCCATCGCCATGATGTTCACCGGCCTCACCGTCGCGAACGTCGTCGGCGTCCCGCTCGGCACCCTCGTCGGCCAGCACCTCGGGTGGCGCGTCACCTTCCTGATCGTGGCCTCGCTCGGCCTCCTCGGACTGCTCGGCATCGCCCGGCTCGTCCCCGACCTGCCCCGCCCCGAGGGGGTACGGATCCGCCACGAGCTGGCCGCGTTCCGCAACGTCCAGGTGCTCCTGGCCATGGGCATGACCGTCCTCGGCTTCGGCGGGGTCTTCGCCGCCATCACCTACATCACCCCGATGATGACCAACGTCGCCGGCTTCGCCGACACCTCCGTCACCTGGCTGCTCGTCCTCCTCGGCCTCGGCATGGTCGCGGGCAACCTCGTCGGCGGCCGCTTCGCCGACCGCGCACTGATGCCGATGCTCTACACCTCCCTGGGCGCGCTCGCCGTGGTCCTGGCCGCCTTCACCCTCACCGCCCACACCCGGGCCGGAGCCGCCGTCACCCTCTTCCTCATCGGGGCCCTCGGCTTCGCCACCGTGCCGCCGCTGCAGAAGCGGGTCCTCGACCAGGCCGCCGGCGCCCCCACCCTGGCCTCCGCCGTCAACATCGGCGCCTTCAACCTCGGCAACGCCCTCGCCGCCTGGCTCGGCGGACTCGTCATCGCCGCCGGACTCGGCTGGACCGCCCCGAACTGGGTCGGCGCGGCCCTGGCCGCCTCCGCCCTCGCCCTCGCCCTGGTGTCCGGAGCGCTGGAACGGCGTACGGGGATCCGCGCGGGCGGCGAAGGCGGCAGCCGGGTCATCGCCGCCGGTGCCCCGTCCGCCGCCGCCGTCCCGGCCCACCACTGATCCACCACCCCTCGTACCGCCCCGACATCCCCCCGCACGTCACAGGAGACCCGTATGTCCACCCCCACCCCCACCCCCACCCGTACCGCCGTCGCCCCGCTGACCACCGCGGACGCCGAGGCGCTCGTGGCCGCCGCCACGGCCGCCGCCGGAGCCGCCGGAGTCGCGGTCAGCGTCACCGTGCTCGACGCGGGCGGCCACCCGCTCGCCTTCCGGCGCGACGACCGGGCCGTCCTGATCTCGGGCGAGACCAGCACCCGCAAGGCCTTCACGGCGCTGCAGCTCGACGCCCCGACCGCCGATCTCGTCGACGCCGTCCAGCCCGGCGGCCCCTTCCACACGCTGCCCACCGCCCTGGACCGGCCGCTGCTGTTCATCGCGGGCGGGCTGCCGGTCCACCGCGACGGCCGGCTCGTCGGAGCCATCGGCGTCGGCGGCGGAGCCCCCGCCCAGGACCACGGATTCGCGGAGTCCGCGCTCGGCGTCCTGGCCTGATTCCCTGCCCCGGTCGCGCAGCGCCGCCCCCCGTGCCACGTTGGTACGGGGGACAGGTGCATGATGCGGCAGACGAAGCAGTACGGGCGGAGCCACGTCATCGCGACGGCAACCGTCGCCGCGCTGGTCACCCTTGTCGCCGTCCCCGGCTGTGCGTCCGGGGCGCCCGGCCCGGGGGACGCCCGGGCCCCGGCCGCGGCGAGCACCCCGCCGACCACCCCGCCGGGCGCGACGGCACCCGCCGCGACCCCGGCCGCCCCCTCCACCCCGCAAGGCCCGGCGCCCTCACCGACGCCCGCCCTGCCGCTGTCCAAGGCCCCGCGCACCGTCCCCGCCGTACGGGAACACGTGCCGGCCCGAGGCCCCGGCTGGCGGCCCGCCCCCGAAGCGCGGGTCGTCGTACCGCCGGCCGACAGCGCGGCCCTGGCGGACGAGGGCAAGCTGCTCGCCGGGGAACTGCGCATCGGATTCGCCGAATCGGCCACCCCGCGCAAGGGGGACGTGGAACTCGCCCTCGGGCCCAAGGGCTCCGGTACTCCCGAGTCGTACACCCTCACCGTCAGCAACGGGCAGGTCCGCATCACCGGACCCGACCAGGCCGGGGTGTTCTACGGCACGCGCACCCTCAAACAGGAGGTGAGCGGCGGCGGTTCGGCCCCGGAAGGCATCGTGCGCGACGCCCCGGCCAAGCCGCAGCGCGGGCTCAACCTCGACATAGCCCGCAAGTACTTCACCCCGGACTGGATCGAGGACCGGCTGCGCGAGATGGCCGACCTGAAGCTGAACCAGCTCGGCCTGCACTTCTCCGACGACCAGGCCTTCCGGATCGAGTCCGACACCCACCCCGAGATCGTCTCCACCCCCCACCTCACCAAGGCGCAGGTGCGCGAGATCACGGCGCTCGCCGCCCGCCTGCACATCGCGGTCGTCCCCGAGATCGACTCGCCCGGCCACCTCGGAGCGGTGCTGCGCGCGTACCCCGGGCTGCAACTGCGCGACGTCCAGGGCCGGGCGGTCAAGGGCGCGGTCGACATCGCGAACCCGGCGGCGGCGAAACTCGTCGACGAACTCCTGCGCGAGTACCTGCCGTTGTTCCCCGGAGCGATCTGGAACGTGGGCGCCGACGAGTACCAGGCCCTGGTCTACCGCGATCCGCAGACCTCCTTCCCGCAGCTCACCGCCGCCGCCCGGCAGCGGTACGGGCCCACCGCTCGGGTCCAGGACTTGGCGACGGGCTGGCTGAACGACCGCGCGGCCGTGGTCCGTTCGGCGGGCCGGGCGCCGGCGGCCTGGAACGACGGCTTCTTCACCGGCGGGATCGCCCAGCCGGCCCGGGACATCCAGGTCGAGTACTGGACGGGCAAGGAGATCGGGGCCCGGCCGCCGCTGGAGTACCTGCGCGAGGGCCGCAACGTCGTCAACCTCAACGACGAGTACCTCTACTACGTACTGGGGGAGCCGAACCAGTTCACGTACCCCGACGGCCGGCGCATCTACGAGCAGTGGACCCCGCTCGTCCTGCGCGGCACCACGGCCGTGCCCGCGCGGTACGCCGGGCAGATCCTGGGCGCGCGCTTCGCCGTCTGGTGCGATCTGGCCGCATCCCAGACCCAGGCCCAGGTCGCGGCCGGCATCCGGCTCCCCCTCGCCGCCCTGTCCCAGAAGGTCTGGGACTCCCGCACCCCGGCCCTGGACTGGCCGGCCTTCAAGGCCCTGGCCGACCGGCTGTAGCGCGGCTGCACCTCGGCGTATCAGCCGTCGAAACCCGCTGGCCGGGCTCCGTCCGCTTTGCTTGGATGCGGGCATGGACGACAGTGCGCTGCCCCCGCCGGAGGGCCTTGAGATTTCCGCCAGCCGTGAGATGTCGACCGGCTACGAGATGTCCACCGACCCCGGCCGCCTGGACCGGGAGCTGATCCACCGGTGGCTGTCCGAGGACGCCTACTGGGCGCTCGGCCGGAGCCGGGAGAAGCAGGACGCCGCCATCGAGGGGTCCCTCAACTTCGGGGTCTACGACGCCGTGTCCGGTCTCCAGGTGGCCTACGCCCGCGTCATCACCGACCGCGCCACCTTCGCCTGGCTCTGCGACGTGTACGTGGACCGTGGCGTACGGGGCAAGGGGCTCGGCACCGCCCTGGCGGGGGCGGTACGGGACCACCTCGCCCCGTACGGGCTGCGCAGGATCCTGCTGGCGACCGCGGACGCCCACGAGGTGTACGCGAAGGCCGGCTTCGAGCCGCTCGCGGCGCCGGAGAAGTGGATGGCCCTCGGCGTGCAGTAGGGCGCCGAGGGGCTCCGGCGGACGCCTACCAGATGGAGTTGACCCACTCCGGGTGGTCGATGAACGGGTTGCGGTTGTGCTGGTAGGTGTCGTAGATGACCTGGTTGCGGCGCTGCTCGAAGGCGTCCGGCGGGTCCTGCAGGTTCCACTGCTTCAGGACGCTGATCTTGCCGAAGAGCGGCGCGCTGCCGTTGTTGACCTTGTCGTTCATCTCCAGGTCGGCGAACCCGTCACCGCCGTCGTAGCGCACGGCCATGTAGAGCAGCATGCGCGCGACATCGCCCTTGACCGCGTTCCGCGGCTCGAAGGAGTCGGAGTCGGTCAGGCTGCCGGGGGCCTCGGAGACCGGGCCGCCGCCCAGGTCGAAGTCCTTGTTCCCGCGGGTGCTGTTGACGGTGACGTCCTCGGGCCTGAGGTGGTGCAGGTCGGTCCCGGGGCCGGTGGCGGTGCCGAAGTCGCCGTGGCTCTTGGCCCAGACGTGCTCGCGGTTCCAGTCGTTGACGCCGCCGCCGTTGGTGGACTTCGACTGCGAGCGGCCCGAGTAGACCAGGATGACGTTGTTGGAGTTCGCGGGGTCCTGGTCGGTGACCTTCAGGGCGTTCCACACGCCGTCGTACGTCACCTTGGACTGGTTCTTGATGATGTTGTGCAAGGCCGTCTTCAGCGCGGCGCCGGTCTTGCCCTCGGCGGTGGCGTAGTAGGTGTCGACGGCGGAGGTCGAAGCCGAAGCCGAGACCGGGGCTGCCGCGGGGGCTGCGGCCGTGTTCCGCTGGCCGGCCGAGGCGGAGGCCGGGACCAGTATCAAGGACGCGGCCGCGAGGCCGGCTGCCCAGGGAGTAAGGCGCGAGATTCTCATCACGTGGGGGGTACCTCTCCACACGCACCGCTCCCGCCCGGGGAATTGGCGGGGTATCAGGTGGCAGAGCGAGATTCACATTGTCATGTGCCCTACAGGTAAAAAGCACGTGTCGGGAGGCAGGATTTTCTACGCGCGTCATGCGGGTGATTGGCGGAAGAATCCCTATGCAGGGCGGGGCGGTGCGGGCACGGTGGCGGAGGCCACACCGTGAACAGCCCTACCAGGAGCAGCCCATGGCACCGAAGATCCTCATCGTGACCGGCGACGCGGCGGAATCCCTTGAAGTCCTCTACCCCTACCAGCGCTTGATCGAGGAGGGGTACGAGGTCCACATCGCGGCGCCGGCGGTGAAGAAGCTCCGGTTCGTCGTACACGACTTCGAGGACGGCTTCGACACCTACACCGAGAAGCCCGGCTACACCTGGCCCGCCGACATCGCCTTCGCCGACGTGGACCCGGGGGAGTACGCGGCGCTCGTCGTGCCCGGCGGACGCGCCCCGGAGTACCTGCGCAACGACCCCGAGGTACGGCGGATCCTGTCGGCCTTCGCCGGTGACGACAAGCCGATCGCGCAGATCTGCCACGGCCCCCTGATCACCGCCGCGGCCGGTGCGCTCGACGGCCGCCGGGTCACGGCCTACCCGGCGCTGGAGCTGGACGTGAAGGCGGCCGGCGCCACCTTCGAGGACTCCGAAGCCGTGGTCGACGGCACGCTGGTGTCGGCCCGCGCCTGGCCCGACCACTCCGCCTGGATGCGGGAGTTCCTGACCGTCCTGCGCGGCAAGGCCCCGGTTTCGGGAGGCTGAGCTTCGCCGTCCCCTTGTGAAGGATCCCGGCCGGGACTGCCGGGGACTGCCGGGGAGCGCAACCGATGTGGTGGGGTGTGGGCGTCAACGCACCTAGTGCGCACGGCAGTTGAGAGGGGTCACTCATGACGGGGCGATGGGGACGACGCGGGGTTCATCGGTGCGGCCGCGGCGCTGGGAGGCGCCGCGCTCGTCGGAGCCGGGGCGCCGCTCGCCCGGGCGCAGGAGGCGGCCAGGCCCTGGCCCGACACGGTGGCGATCCCGGCGGGCTTCCAGCCCGAAGGGATCGCCGTCTCCGCGCGCGGCACGGCCTACACGGGCTCGCTGCTCGACGGCTCGGTCTACCGCTTCGACCTCACCACCGGCGCCGGGCGGATCATCACCCGGGGCGAGGGACCGATGTCGGTGGGCCTCAAGCTCGACCCGTACGGCCGGCTGCTGGTCGCGGGCGGCGCCAGCGGGCAGATCCGGGTGATCGATGCCGGGGACGGGCGGGTTCTGGCCACCCACCAGGCCGCGACCGGCACCGCCTTCGTCAACGATGCCGTCGTCGGCTGCGGGGGCGCCTGGTTCACCGACTCCTTCGCGGACGTCCTGTACTTCCTGCCCGTCGGCCGGGACCTCACGGGCCCCGGCGCGGCCCCCCGCACCCTGCGGCTCGGCGGCGAGTGGGACCCGGTTCCGCCCGGCGGCGACCACTAGGGCGCCAACGGGATCGAGCGGACCCCCGACGGCCGGGCCCTGCTCGTGGTGCACGACACCGCCGAGGCGCTGTTCCGCGTGGACCCGCGCACCGGCTCCGCCACCCGGACGGTCCTCGACGGCGGCTCCGTGCGCAACGGCGACGGGCTCGTGGTGCACGGCCGGACGCTGTACGTCGTACGCAACTGGGCCTATGCGGTGGACGTGTTCACCCTGAGCGGGGACGGCCGACGGGCCCGCTTCGTCAAGCAGATCACCGACCCGCGCTTCGACGAGCCGACGACGGCCGCGGTGCACGGCGGCCGGCTCTACGTGGTCAACGCCCGCTTCGACGCCGACTGGTCGGACCCGGCCACCGCTTCGACGGTCGTCAGCTGCCCGCTGTGATGGCGGGCGCCGGCTCGTACTTGTAGTCCGTGCCGAAGTTCTTCTTCACGGCCGCTTCCCAGGTGCCGTCCTCGACCATCTTGCGGAGCGCATTGTTGATCTTGACCTGGAGCTCGGCGCTGCCCTTCTTCATGCCGATCCCGTAGTTCTCGCTGCTCAGCCTCAGCCCGATCAGCCGGAACTTGCCCTCGTTGCCCTTGCGCGCGGTGTAGCCGGCCAGGATGGAGTTGTCCGTGGTCATGGCGTCCACCAGGCCGTCCTTGAGGGCGACGACGCATTCGGAGTAGCCGCCGAGCTCCAGGAGGCTCGCCTTGGGAGCCAGGTTCTTCCTGACGTTCTCCGCCGAGGTCGAGCCGGTCACCGAGCACAGCCGCTTGGCGGGGTTGTTGAGGTCCTCGGCCTTGGTGATCGTGGGGTCGTCGGCGCGGACCATCAGGTCCTGGTGCGCGAGGAAGTACGGGCCGGCGAAGTCGACCTTCAGCTTGCGCTTGTCGTTGATCGAGTAGCTGGCCGCCACGATCTGGACCTCGTTGTACTCGATCAGGAGCTCGCGGTCGTTGCTGAGGACCTCCTTGAAGACGATCCGGTCCTTCGAGTAGCCGAGCTCCTTGGCGACGTACGTCGCCACGTCCACGTCGAAACCGGTGAAGGTGCCGTCCGGCTCCCGCATGCCCACGCCCGGCTGGTCGAACTTGATGCCGACGGCGAGGGTCCCCTGGTCATCGTCACCGCCACACGCCGATGCGGTCAGGGAGAGACCGATCACTGCGGCGATGGCGCCGGCCTTGGGAACCTTCATGCTGCACTCTTTCCTGGGGTACGCGGATACGCGGGGTCGCGGGCGGGCGGTGCCGCGCGGGAGCGCGCGGAGCGCACCGGGACCGGCCCGGGGCGCGGGGGAACCGCACGGGCTGGTGGACGCGTATATGAGGAAGCTAGGAAGGTGTCGGGCGCAGTGTCACGGCATCTGAGCAAATCTTGAGGGTAACGATCCGGAACGGCGGCAGATCCTGCGGCGAATCCGGTTCTGAACGGGAGAGGAGCCGGTCAACGTGGCCAAGGGCGGGGTACGGGTCGAGGGGAACGCACTGCTGCTGGGCGAGGGGGCGCAGGTCCGCTTCATGCGGACGCTGCGCCTGCCGGAGACCGGTACGCACAATCTGCCCCCCGGGCTGGGGGAGTTCCCGCTGCGGCGGGTGGAGGACTATCCGGACACGGTTCCGGCGGACTGGCTCGCCAAGGGCGGGGTGATGCTCCCCGTGTACCTGCGCGAGGCGATGTGGCTCAGCTTCGGCGGGACCCGGGAGCCCACCGCGCTCCAGGTCGGCGTCGGCAAGGTGTGCGCCGTCTCCGGAGAGCGGTGGACGGGCGCGCTCGGGCGCAAGCCGCAGAACTACCTCGTGCTGCCGCGCCAGCCGTGGCTGGACGGGATCAATTCGGGCACGGGTACGGTCCGCCAGTTCGTCGCCGTCCCGCTGGGGCTCGGCGCCACCGTGGAGGGCCAGGTCACCGGTGAGGAGACCGCGGGCGGCGTGCAGCTCCAGGCCTTCCCGCTCGGAGCGAAGGCGCTGGAGCGGTGGCGGGAGGAGGAGCGGGCACGCACGGCCGGGACCGGCCGGGTCGGCGCCGCTCCCTACGGGATCGTGCCGCCGGGCGGCCAGCCGGGCGGCTACGCGGGCGGCGGCTACGGAGCGGCCCCGGGGATGCCGATGCCGGCGCCGATGGCGGCACCGGCGCCGGGCGGGCTTCCCGGAGCGCCCGCGGCCCCGTCCGAGGCCAGGGGCCCGCTGCGCCGCACGAGGGGCGGGCCGGCCCCGCAGGCGGCCCCGGCGATGGGGCTCGGCGTCGGCGGCTCCATGCGGCAGGAGGTGTACCGCGACGACCGCAAGGTGAAGGACTGGGCGGCCGAGCCGGCCGCGCGGGTCTTCGTCCACCTGGTGACCCCGCCCGCATGGCGCCGGATCACCGGGGAGGAGCCGCCGCCCTCGCCGGTGGACCGGGCCGCTTACACCCAGGCCGGGCTGCCGTGGTTCGACTACTACGACGAGGACGGCGCCGACCTCGCCCCCTCCGACACCCTCGGCGGGGTGCAGCCGGTCGGCGCATGGCTCGGCACCGACGAGGCCCCGTGGGCGGAACCCGCTCCCGGCCAGGTCGCACCCCTGGGGAACGCACCCCGGCCGGGCAAACCGGTCCAGGACGGAGACTGGTAGCCCCGTGCCGTCGCCCCGTCCGGTCCCCGGACTGGCCGGGAACGTACGGTCGTTCGACCCCCGGGGCGGGACCCGTGACAGCATGGGAGGGCAACGCACGGTGTTCGGAGGGGGAGTTCGGTGAGCGGAGTACGCAAGGGCCTGGCCAAGGTGGAGATCGCGCTGCGGTGGGATCCCAGCCCGGCGGGAGCGCCCGTCCACGACCTCGACCTGATCGCCGCGGTCTACCGGGCCGCGGACCCGTACGGTGACCCCGTCCACCTGGTCCACTTCGGCAGCCGGTCGCCCGACGGCACCATCACGCTGAACCGGGACAGCAGGACCGGACTGGGGCTGGGGTTCGACGAGGTCATGACCATCGAACTCACCCGGATCGCCGACGCGCTGACCCGGGTCGTGGTGGGCGTGGTGATCCAGCGGCCGGGCGACGGCCCGGCGGTGACCTTCGCCGAGGTCGCGGGCAAGGGGCTGCGCATCCGGGAGGGCTACACCGATCTCGCCGTGGACGACCTCACCGGCTTCGGCGCGGCGAGTGCGGTCACGGTCGCCGAGTTCACCCGCGACGGCGAGGGGGTCTGGTCCCTGGATCCGGCCCTACGGGGCTTCGACGCCGACCCGGAGGAGTTCGCCCGGGCGATGGGCGCGGCCCGGAACTGAGCCGGCCGCGCGGGCAGCTGCCCGGACGACAGCCCGGGCCACAGCCCGGACAGCCGCACGGACCGGTCGGCGGTCACTCCGCGAGGGAGTGCCCGCCGTCCGGTCCGGGGGCTGCGCTGCCACCGTCCCCACGAGGCAGCGCGAGCGGGTCGCCGTCCGGTCATCGGGGGCGGCGGCCCGCTGGTTCAGGGGACCTGGTTCAGGGCCCGGTTCACACGCCCGGTCCGGGCGCCCGGTCCGCCTCCGGCGGGGCCGCGCCCAGCACCGGCAGCAGGCAGGCGTCGACGAACCGCACGAGGTACTCGGCGTCGGCGTAGCGGCCCTCCAGTACGGGCCGGATGCGCAGCACGCCCATCAGCTGCGCCGGCAGGAACTCCACGGCGGGGTTTCCCGGGGCGAGCTCGCCCCGGGCCACGGCCCGCGCCACGATCGAATCGAACGCCGCCAGCTCCGGCTCCACCAGAGCCTCGCGCAGGGCCGCCTTCAGCTCCTCGTCGCTCAGCACCGCGTGCCCGAGGGCCTGCATCAGCCGGGTGTCGCGCCCCGAGGTGCAGGCGGCGATCCGGGCCGCCTCGCGCAGGTCGCCCGGCAGGGTTCCGGTGTCCACCGCGGCGAGGGTCCCGCGCCGGTCCGCGCGCAGGGCGGCGGCGACGAGCTGCGGTTTGGTCTTCCACTGCCGGTAGAGCGTGGACTTTCCGCAGGTGGCCCGGGCGGCGATCTTCTCCATGGTCAGCGCCTCGTAGCCGTCCTCGCGCAGCTGCTCGAGGACGGCGTCGTAGAGCTGCTGTTCGCGCTCCGGCGTGATCTTGGAGCGGCGCGCGGGGGCCGGGGCGGCTTCCGGCGTCGGCGACGTCATGGGGCGGCTCTCCTCGATGCTGCGTGCAGGCCTGTGTGGCCGGGTGGGCCCTCGCCATGATGGCCGATTTTTTTCGGTCGCGGTGCAGTGGGCTCTAGTGAAAGTCTACGGGAACGCGAGCGTATCGGTACACACTCGTATCGATACGAGAATGTATCGATACACTGGTGTGTCGATTGTGAGCCAGAGCTGTGTACAGGAAGCGAGACCGGGGGATGACCTCCCACACCACACATGTCGGGGCCGGCGCGGGGCCGGGCGCCCGCCGCCGCCTCATGCGCGAGCTCCTGCTCGTCGTGGGCCTCTTCGCGGTCTACAAGTGCGGCCGCATGCTCGCCACCGGCCGCACGGACGAGGCCTACCGCAACGCCACCCGGATCTGGGACGCCGAGCGCACCCTGCACCTGCCCGGCGAAGGCCTGGTCCAGCGCCTGCTCCTGCACAGCGACGCCCTCGTGCACACCGCGAACACCTACTACGCGGCCGTGCACTTCCCCGCCACGGTGCTCTTCCTCGTCTGGCTCTACGTACGCCGTCCCGCGCACTACCTCTGGACCCGCCGCGTCCTGGCCGTCCTGACCGGCGCGGCCCTCGTCATCCACCTGGCCTTCCCCCTCGCGCCCCCGCGGATGCTGGGCGAGGCCCACCTGATCGACACCGGCCAGGTCTACGGCCCGACCGTCTACGGGGCCGCGCCCGCCGCCGACACCATGGCCAACCAGTTCGCCGCGATGCCCTCGCTGCACTTCGGATGGGCGCTGATGCTGGCCCTCGGCATGATCGCCGCAACCTCCTCGCGGTGGCGCGCCCTGTGGCTGCTGCACCCGCTGGTGACCCTGCTCGTGGTCGTCGGCACGGCCAACCACTACTGGCTCGACGCCATCGTCGCCACGCTGCTCCTCGGAGCCGCCCTGCTGCTGGTCCCGCGCCCGGTCGGCCGGTCGCTCGTCGCCCGGCGGAGCGTGCCGGTCCCGCGTTCCGCGGCGGTGCCCGTGCCCGTGCCGACGGGTGCGGGTCCGGGCGCGCTGAGGCCCGTAGAGCCGGCGGAGCCCGTAGGAGCGGTCCGGTGAACGCCACGGTCCTCGCCGTCCTGCTCTGCGTCGCCGCGGCCGTCACCTACGCGGCGGCCGCCGTGGCCCAGGAACGCCTCGCCCGCCGCGCGGTCGCCCGCAGCACCGTGGCGCTGCTCGGCAACGGCGCCTGGTGGTGGTCGGCCGGCCTGAACGCCGCCGCCGCGCTCCTGCACGCCGCCGCCCTGCGGTACGGGCCGCTCACCCTGGTCCAGCCGCTCGGCGCGCTCACCCTCGTCGCCGCCGTTCCGCTGGGCGCCCGCGGCGCCGGAAGGCGGGTCGTGGCCAGCGAGTGGCGCGGCACCCTGGCCACCGTCGTCGGCCTCGGCCTGCTCCTGCTGCCCGCCTCCGGCCCGTCCCCCGACGAGACCCTGACCCTGGCCGAGGCGCTCGCCGTCTCCGGAGCCACGGCCGCGGTGATCATGCTGCTGACCGCTCGGAGGGACCCCCGCTCGGGGCTGCGCCACGCGACGGCGTCCGGGCTGGCCTCGGCGGCCGCCTCCGCCCTGACCCAGACCGTCGCCGTGGCGGGCGGCCGGGGCGGGTCCCTGCTCAGCGTCCGGGTCGTCTCGGTGGGGCTGCTCGTGGTGATCTTCGCGGTCGGCGGGATGCTCCTGTCCCAGCGGGCCTACCGGGGCGGCCTCGGCGCCCCGCTCGCGGTGGTCAACCTGACCAACCCGCTGGCCGCGGCCGCGATCGGCATGATCCTGCTCGGTGAACGCATCCACGGCGGCGCCTTCGGCGTCCTGTTGGCCGTGGCCGGGGCGCTCGCGGCGGCCCGGGGCGTGCTGTTGCTCACCCGGACCCCGCAGCAGACGAAGGTCGCCGCACCCCAGGCCGCGCCGCAGCCCACGCCGATGGCCGGTGTGGCAGCATGAGCCGCGTGACTCCCGACGACGGTTCGTTCCTCTCGCTCCGCTCCAAGGGCTCGATCCTCTCCATCGGTTCGGTGGGCTCGATCCTCTCCATCGGATCGGTCGGCAGCGTCCTGTCGGTCGGCTCGATCGGCTCGGCACTGTCGGCCGCCTCGGTGGGATCCGTGCTGAGCGCGGGCTCGTTCGCCTCCGCCCAGTCGACGCTGTCGGTGCTGTCCTGGCGCTCCCGCGGCGGATTCCTGGCGGCGGGAGCGGGTGCGGGAGCGGCGGTGCTGGGCCTCGTGGCGCTGGCCGCCTTCCGGCCCGCCGCAGCGTCCCGGCGGCCCGGCTGAGAACCGTTTCGCCTGTTCACGCGTCTCTCCTCGTGAGACCTGAACGGACGTCGCGCGCACGAAGAGGCGCGCACATCGAAGCGGAGTGAACGGGCATGAGCATCATCGGCTGGATCATCCTCGGACTGCTGGCGGGCGGGATCGCCAAGGTCCTGCTGCCCGGCCGTGATCCGGGCGGCCTGATCGGGACCACCCTCATCGGCATCGCCGGAGCCTTCACCGGCGGCTGGCTCTCGGCGAAGTTCCTGGACCGGTCCATCCAGAACGACTTCTTCGACCTCGCGACCTGGGGCTCCGCCATCGCGGGCTCCCTGGTCCTCCTCATCGCCTACCGCCTGCTCTTCGGCAACTCCCGCAGCTGACCTGCGGGTCGGGTCAGACCTCCACGAGCGCCTCCCACTCCCGCACCGAGTGGACCCGTACCTCGCCGTGCTCCTCGGGGTCGAGGACGATGGCGGCGATCTGTGCGTCGGTGAGGGTGCCTCCGTCGAAGATGAAGTAGAGGCAGGCGTAACCGGTCGTACGGGGCCCGGGCCCGGGGCCGTGATGTCCACGTCCCGGTACGGGTGCACCGGCGTCGGTGGTGGCGTTTACGATGACCGGCCATGGACAGCAGTGAGGCCGGCAGACGGTTGATCGACGGGCGATTCGAACTCGCCCGTCCCCTGGGCAGCGGCGGTATGGGGACGGTGTGGCTCGCCCGCGACATCGCGCTCGACCGGGAGGTCGCCCTCAAGGAGGTGCGGCCGCCGGACCCGGCGACCGCCGCAGCGCAGCCCGGGCTCGTCGTCCAACTGCGCGAACGGGCCGTCCGCGAGGCCCGGGCCCTCGCCCGGCTCGCCCACCCGAACGTGGTCACGATCCACCACATCGTGGAGCCCGAGCCCGGCTCCGACGGCCATCCGTGGATCGTGATGGAGCTCGTCAGGGGCGGCTCCCTGGCCGACCGGCTGGAGGCCGGGCCGATGCCGGTGGCGGACGTGCTGCGCCTCGGGCTCGACGTGCTCTCCGCGCTGCGGGCCGCACACGCGGAGGGGGTCCTGCACCGCGACGTGAAACCGGCCAACGTGCTCCTGCGCCCCGGCGGCTCCGCAGTGCTCACCGACTTCGGGATCGCCGCCCTGCACGGAGCCACCGGGCTGACCTCGACCGGAGCCCTGATCGGCTCGCCGGAGTACATCGCGCCCGAGCGGGCGCGCGGCGAGGAGGGACTGGCCGCCTCCGACCTCTGGTCGCTCGGGATGCTGCTGTACGTGGCCTCGGAGGGGGTGCACCCGCTGCGCCGGGCCACCACGCTGGCCACCGTGGTCGCGGTGCTCGACGAGCCGATCCCCGCGCCGGTCCGGTCCGGCCCGCTGGGACCCGTACTGGAACGGCTGCTGGTGCGGGACCTGTCCGTGCGGCCCGACGCCGAGGAACTGGAAGCGTTGCTCCGCAGTGCGAGCAGTGCTCTCGACGGCGGCTCCCCGGTGGTGCCGACGGTCGCCCTCGGGAGCTTCGGCCCGGCCGCCCCCGCCCCCGGTCCCGCCATGGGGTCCGTACCGATACCGGCGGCGGCGCACGGTCCCGCTCAGACACCGCCGACGCCGACTCCGTTCGTTCCGGGCGGGGGCAACCCGTACGCGTTCACCGTCCCCGTGAGCCTCCCCGCGCCGCCGCCCCCGCGCCGGCGCCGTCGCCCGGCCCTGCTCGCCGGACTCCTCGCGGTGGTCCTGGCCGCGGGTGTCGTCGGCCTCGTCAAGTGGCTGCCCGACGGGAACGCGGGCGGCTCCGCCGGCAAGAGCGGCGACACGAAGGCCGCGGACATCCCGTCCGCCTCCGGCCCGGCCTCCCCGGCCCAGGGCACCGCCGTGGCCCTGACGCCCACCCCCACCCCGAAGGCGAGCACGCCCAAGCCGGTCACCCCGCCCAAGGGCAGCCTGATCGATCCGGCCAACATCCGTACCGCCGTCGAGGCGCTCAAGCAGCAGACGGGCACCACCACCTTCGTCGACATGCGGGTCTACGACGAGTACGTGCTGGCCGACATCCCCACCGCACCCGGAGCCAAGACCGTCGACTCCTGGCAGTACCGCGGCGGCGTCGCCAAGCGCACCGGCCCGTCCGGCACCGTGAAGCCCGGCGATCCGCTCATGGACATGGCGGCGCTCGACTGGGACGCCCTGCCCGCCCTGCTCGCCGAGTCCACCAAGGAGCTGGGCGTCGACAACCCGAGCTCCCGCTACCTCAACGTCTCGCCCTGGATGAACTCCCCGGCGGTCCGGCCCTACTTGAGCGACGAGTACGGACAGGGCGGCTACGTCCTCGCCGGTACCGACTTCAAGATCAAGAAGGTCTACCGGAGCTGAGTCGGCGGTGTCCCGCGCTCGTTCAGTAGGCGCCGTTGACGTTGTCGATCGAACCGTAGCGGGCCGCCGCGTAGTTGCAGGCGGCCGTGATGTTGGCGACCGGGTCGTAGGAGTCCATCGGGGTGCCGGGGACGTGATAGGCCTTGAAGGTCGGGTCGATGACCTGGAGGAGCCCCTTGGAGGGGATGCCGGCCGCCGCGTTGGAGTCCCAGTTGTTGATGGCCAGCGGATTCCCCGAGGATTCGCGCATGACGTTGCGGTGAATTCCTTCGTAGCTTCCGGGAATTCCGTGCTGCGCCATGACGTCGAGCGACTCCCGGATCCACCCGTCGAGGTTGTTCGCGTAGCCGGTGGTGACCTTGGCGGCCTTGGCCGCGGCCGGAGCGGCGGCGGGGGCGGAACCGGTGAGGTTCAGCTTCAGGCCGGGGCGGATGGCCGAGGGGTTGGCGCCGACGATGCTCTTGTTGGCTTCGTACAGCTGCTGCCAGCCGCCGCCGATGGAGTGCTCGGCCGCGATCTTGCTCAGGGTGTCACCGCTGACCACGGAATACGTCGTCGGGGCGATGGCCGCCTCGGCCGCCCCGGCCGTGGTCGCGCCGATCAGCGGGAGGGCCAGCGCGGCACTGCCGGTACCGGCGAGGGCCAGCTTGCGGGTGAGTGCGTGGTGCTGCTTCGGCCGACGGTGCTTTCCGTGTGCGGGCATGGCGGAATTCCTCACGTGGGGGACGGAAGAGCCCTGGCGGAGGCCGGATTCGGCAGCTGACCACCGGGAATGAGGTGACCGTAGGCGAGCCCGACGGGCCGGAACAAGACACGAATTCGACCGGGAGATCCACTTCCCGCATTCGGCCCGGTGGATGACCTTGAAAAGAGATCCGGGAATTCGTGAATATCCAACCGGGAAAAGGGAATCGTCCCTCACGGGGAAATGATGTTGACGCCTCCGGCGTGACTCACATCACGGGCCGGAGGGCGACGGCCCAATCCGGGCAAGTCGCCCGTCGCCGGGGCCGATTCGGGCGACCCGCCCGTTGGCGGCGAATCGCCCATCCCGGGTCAATCAGCCCTCGTAGGTGATCGTCCCGTCCTCGTCCATCGCGGGGTGGATCCTGGTCGGTCCCTCCCCGTTCTCCTCCTCGTCCGACGGCCGCGGGCCCTCCGGCCCGTCCGGCCCGATCCGCACCAGCCGGCGCATCCGGACGAGCCGCAGCTCCCGGCCGTCGTCGAGCCGCACCGCGTTCGCGTCCCCCGCGGCCCGGAACTCCGCCGCCGCCCGCTCGTACCCCGCCCGCCGGGCCTCGGGCAGCTCGGCCCCTTGCATTGCGGAGGTGGCGGGCCAGAGCCAGGTCAGGATGTGCACCAGTGCCCTGCGGGCCGCGTGCGGGCTCGGCAGCACCGCGGACGCGGGCTCCCAGCCCGTCGCGGTGCGCTCCAGCACCCGGTAGCCGGTCGGCAGCAGCACGGTCCCGGCGTGCGTGCGCAGCGCGCGCCGCGAGTCCGCCCGTACCGCGGCCGGGTAGCGGGGGCTGCGGTAGTGCAGGCCCATCAGTGCGAGCCGCTCGGAGGCCTCCATGACGCTCGCCGCCGCGATGTGGTCGATCACGAAGCCCAGGTCGACCTCCGGGTCCCGGGTCCCCAGCTCCCAGTCGCGCACGACCGGCTCCGGATCGGTGGGGCGGGGCGGCTCCGGTCCGTCCCCGTTGCTGTAGACGATCTCCTCGCAGCGCACCACGCGGTAGCGCGTACCGGCCGCGGTGACCTCGTCGACCGCCTCGGTCTCCAGCCGCGCGACGGCGGCCAGGAGCTCCCGGCGGACCGCCCGGTCGGCGGTGTCGTCCTTGGCCCGGAACCACAGGGCGGAGTTCAGCCGGTCCCGGGCGTCCTGCGGATACCCGCACGTGACCGGGGCCGGCACCTGCCACCGGTGCCCGCCGCCCGCCTCCTGGGAGGCGATCCCGAAGAGCGGGCCCCGGATGATGCAGCGCGTGTACCGCTGCGCGGCGTCGGAGGCGTCGGCCTCCTGCGCGGCCGCCACCGGATGCTCCGCGGGCTCGACGTTGATGTAGAGGTGCTCGCGCCCGGGGGGTACCTCGCTGCTCATGGCGAGCATTCTGGGTCCGGTTGCCGACGGGCCGCCGCAGCATCGTCAACTGGACCCGGGATGCGCGAGGTTGTGGTAACCGGGCCGGAAGGGAGGCCGAGGTCAGGGAAGCCGCGCCAGCTCCCGCAGTGCCGCGGCCACCGATTCCCTGCCCGCGGGCAGCAGGGGGAGGCGTACGTCGGGGGTCGGGATGCGGCCCTGCGCGTACAACACCCCCTTGATCACCGTCGGGTTGGGCTCGGCGAAGAGGGTCGCGGAGAGCCGGGCCAGCGCATGGCCCAGGGGGCGGGCCCGGTCCGCTTCGCCCGCCCGCCAGGCGGCCGCGAGCTCGGCGAACCGGCCCGTCGCGAGATGGGCCGACGCGAGGACCCCGCCCGCCGCGCCGAGCGAGAGCAGGGGCGACAGGAAGGTGTCGTCGCCCGCCAACACCGCGAATCCGTCGGGCAGATCGCCGAGCAGGGCCACCGCATCCCCGTCGAGCGAGCCGACGGCGTACTTCACTCCGGCCACCCCGGGCAGCGCACCGATCGCCCGCAGCAGCGGCGCGTCCAACGGCTGCCCGGTGCGGTACGGGACGTGATAGACGATCAGCGGTACGGGGCTCACCCGTGCCAGGTGCTCGAAGTGCGCCAGCACCCCGGCGGCCGCGGGCCGTAGGAACGCGGGCACGGTCACCAGCGCGGCCCGTGCCTCGGGCCACCGCTTCAGTCGGCCGAGCGACTCCTCGGCGGCCCGGGTCCCGCTCGCCCCGGCGCCCACGGTCAGCGCCGCCCCGCGCTCCCGGCAGACCCGGGCGCAGACGTCGGTGACGAGGTCGCGCTCGGCCTCGTCGAGGGCGGCCGGCTCGCCGGTGGTGCCCAGCGCCACGATCCCGGTGGCTCCCGCGTCGAGCACCTCGTGGGCGAGCGCCTCCAGGGCGTCGGCGGCGACTTCGCCGGCGGCGGTGAAGGGGGTGATCAGCGGCACGTGGATCCCGCGCGGGGCGTACGGGTCGGGGGCGGCGGGGGCGGAGATGGAGGTGGAGGAGGCGGTGGAGGAGGCGGTGGGTGTGGACGAGGTCCTGAGCGTCTGGGTCATGGAACGAGCCTGACCCGCCCCGAGCATCGAATCCAGTTCGCCTTTCTTACCTGAACCGTAAGCTGATCCGATGCTCGATGTACGACGCCTGCGCCTCCTGCGCGAACTCGGCCACCGCGGGACCATCGCCGCGGTGGCCGAGGCGCTCTCCTTCAGCCCTTCGGCGGTGTCCCAGCAGCTCTCGGTCCTCGAACGCGAGGCCGGTCTGCCCCTGCTGGAACGCACCGGGCGCCGGGTCCGGCTCACGCCCGCCGGCCAGAACCTGGTCCGGCACGCCGACGCGGTGCTGGAACTGCTGGAGCGGGCCGACGCCGAGCTCGCGGAGGCGCGCGGGGGACTGGCCGGAGCGCTGCGGATCGGCTCCTTCCCGACCGCGACCCGGGCCGTCGTCCCGGCGGCCCTGGCGGAGCTGGCCCGCCGGCACCCGGGACTGGAGCCGATGGTGTCCGAAACCGACCCGGCGGCGGTCGCCGATGCGCTGCGGGCCGGGGATCTGGACGTGGCCCTGATCAACGCGTACGACTTCGTCCCCGCGCCGGAGGAACCGGGCCTCGCCACGCAGCCGCTCTACCGCGAGGCGATGTACCTGGCGACACCGACGCAGTGGACGCGCACACCCACCGCCCCGGCGGGGCCGGTCGTCCCGGCCGACGGGGCGGCTCCGGCGGGGCCGGGCGGAGCCGGGCGGCGGGCGCTGCTCCGTACGCACGCCGACTCGCCCTGGATCACCGCCACGCACGGCACGCTCTGCCACGCCATGACCGTGCGCGCCTGCGAGGACGCCGGGTTCCTGCCGAGGATCCGCCACCAGGTGGACGAGTTCGCCACCGTGCTCGCCCTGGTCGCGGCCGGTCAGGGGGTGGCCGTGGTGCCGCAGCTGGGGATCACCGGACACGCGGACCCGGCGGTGGCGCTCACCCGCCTCGTCATGGAGCGCCGCACCAACGTGGCCTTCCGCAGCGGCGCCGCGGCCCACCCCGCCGTGGCCGCCTTCGGCGCGGCCCTACGGGCGGCGCTGCCCCCCGAACTGTCCGGGGACCACGCCTAGGCCGTCTCTTTCGGATCTTGCCGGGCCCGCGACGCCTGGCACCGCGCCTGGCCGCACTGCCAGGGCAACCGAGTACGTCCAGTACGCGGACGCCCTGACAGCACGGCCAGGCCCGGCACCAGACGCCGCGGGCACGGCCGACAAGATCCGAAAGAGACGGCCTAGGCCTGGCACCCACCCCACCCGGACGGGCCGCCCACCGCACCCGGGCGCGGTGCAACTCCCGCACGCGGGACAGCGCGTGTACGTTGGCGGGGGACCGGTGGAACCCTCGGGGGGCCTCCGGCGCAGTCGAAGAGACCGTGATCGAGAACGGGGTAGCACGTGACGCATCGCGTACGAGGGGTCATCGCCCGGAGCAAGGGCGCACCGGTGGAGACCACGACGATCCTCGTGCCCGACCCGGGCCCCGGCGAGGCGCTCGTACGGGTCCAGGCCTGCGGGGTCTGCCACACCGACCTGCACTACCGGGAGGGCGGGATCAACGACGAGTACCCCTTCCTCCTCGGCCACGAGGCGGCCGGGGTCGTCGAATCGGTCGGCCCGGACGTCACCTCCGTGGCCCCCGGCGACTTCGTCGTCCTCAACTGGCGCGCGGTGTGCGGGAGCTGCCGGGCCTGCAAGCGCGGCCGCCCCTGGTACTGCTTCGCCACGCACAACGCCACCCAGCCCATGACCTTGGAGGACGGCACCCCGCTCTCCCCGGCCCTCGGCATCGGCGCCTTCGCCGAGAAGACCCTGGTCGCCGCCGGTCAGTGCACCAAGGTGGACCCGGCCGCTTCGCCGGCGGCCGCCGGGCTGCTCGGCTGCGGGGTGATGGCCGGCCTGGGCGCCGCCCTGAACACCGGCAACGTCGGCCGCGGCGACTCCGTGGCCGTGATCGGCTGCGGGGGAGTGGGCAACGCCGCCGTCGCCGGGGCCAAGCTGGCCGGAGCCTCCCGCATCATCGCCGTGGACCTGGACGACCGGAAGCTGGAGTGGGCGCGGGGACTCGGCGCCACCCACACCGTCAACGGCGGTACGCAGGACGTGGTCAAGGCCATCCAGGAGCTGACCGGCGGCAACGGGGCGGACGTGGTCATCGAGGCGGTCGGCCGTCCCGAGACGTACAAGCAGGCGTTCTACGCGCGCGACCTGGCCGGCACGGTGGTGCTGGTCGGCGTCCCCACGCCGGAGATGCAGCTCGAACTCCCGCTGCTGGACGTCTTCGGACGCGGCGGCGCCCTGAAGTCCTCCTGGTACGGGGACTGCCTGCCCGAGCGGGACTTCCCGCTGCTCGTCGACCTCTACCTGCAAGGCCGGCTCGACCTCGACGCGTTCGTCTCGGAGCGGATCGCCCTGGACGGGGTCGAGGCGGCCTTCGCACGCATGGAACGGGGCGAGGTGCTCCGCTCGGTGGTCGAGTTCTGAGCACGCACGGGCCCGTGACCGCCGACGGATCCCTGACCGCCGACGGGCCCCTGACCGCCCGCGAACCGATGACTGACCCGGGGCAGGCCCACGCCGCCGCTCGCGCGATCGCGGCGGCGGCCCTGGGTCGGGACCCCGGTCCCATGGACACCGCCGCAAGTGGTTCCCACCATGTGTACGTGGGTTCGGACGCGGTCGTGAAGCTCATCGATGCGACCTCCCACGCGCGGCTGAACAGGGAGATCGCGCTCGCGCCCCACCTGCCCGCCTACCTCACGGCCCCGCTGCTCGACAGCGGGACGCACAGGATGGATACCGGTGACGTCCGCTATGCCTGCTACGCCCGCGTGCCAGGGGCTGCTCCCGGCATGGGCATGCCCGGCGTGGACGCGGCGACCGCGCGCGCGTTGGCCGAGGAGGCGGTCGAGCGGCTCGGCCGGCTCCACGCCTGGGTGCCCGGGGGCCGGGCCGACCGGACGCTGAGGGAAACCCTCGACCACGGAGGGTTCACCGGCCGGGCCGCGTTCCTCGCCGGGATCGAGGGCCTCACCGATCACGACCGGCACGGGACCGTACCCTCCCACCTGCTCGACGGACTGCGGGCGATCGCGCACGACGCACCCCCGCACGGCCGTACGGTCGTCCCGGTCCACGCGGACTGCCACTGGGACAACTGGCTCGCGCACGGCCGGAGCGTGACGGCCCTGCTGGACTTCGAATGGGCCCGCTTCGGGGACCCGGTCGACGACTGGTTCTTCCTGATCCGGTTCAGCGGACCGCACATGGAGACCGTCCTCGACGTCGTCGCCCGTGCGACGGGGACTTCTCCGGACACCCTTCGGGCAGGCTGCGAGGTGCGCGAAGCGACCCACCTCGCAGCCGACCTCCGCGTCGCACTGGAACGCCCCGAGGTCCACGCGCGCATGGCCGCGGACCGGCTCCGCTCGCTGGAGGAGCTCATCGTCGGTCGCTACTGGTGGCGCGACGCCCGCTGAATCCGGCCGTCAGGGTGTGCGGGCGGCGGACCGCGGGGCGGCCGGTGAGGGCGCCGGGCGTCCCGTCGTGCCCACACCCCTCAGCCAGGTGAACGAGAAGAAGGCGGCACCGGCCATGGCGACGGCCGCGCCCACGGCCGCGAAGCTCATCCCGTGCGTGAAGGCGTCGCGCGCGGCCGTCAGTACGGCATCCGCGGCCCCTCCGGGAAGCTGGGACGCGGCGGCCATGGCGCCGCCGAGCGTTTCGCGTACGGCTTCGGCCTGCGGCACGCCGGCGGGCAGCGCCCCCGCCATCTCCCGGCTGTAGACCGCCGCCCCGACGGATCCGAGGATCGCCATGCCCAATGCTCCGCCGAGCTCCTGGCCCGACTCCACCACGGCCGCGGCTGATCCGGCCCGCTCCGGCGGGGCCGCGCCGAGGGCGAGTTCGTTGGCGAGGGTCATCGCGGCGACGAGGCCGCCCACGTACAGGGAGGCGCCTGCGAGGGTGAACCAGAGCGCCGAGTCCGTGCGCACCTGGGTCAGCCAGAGGAAGCCGCACCCGGAGAGGAGGAAGCCGCCGCCCATGACGTACGCACGGTCGACGCGTTGGGCGAGGGCGGCTCCGACCGGGGCCGCGACGGCCACTCCGGCGGCCGGAACCAGGCTCCACAGCGCGGCGTTGAACGGCCTCATGCCGAGGACGGACTGCAGGTACTGGGTGAGGAAGACGGCCATCCCGACCGTGGCGAACATCGCGAGGAGACCGACGAACACCGGGCCGCCGAAGCTGCGCCGGCCGAGAAGGCCGAGGTCGATCATCGGATGCGCGAGGTGCTTTTGCCGCAAGACGAAGACGAAGCCCAACACGAGCCCCATGCCGATGGCGAGCGCGGGCAGCGGCTCGTACCCGTGCCGGGCCCATTCCTTGATGCCGTAGATGACCAGGAGCACCGCGCCGAGTGACAGCACCGCACTCGGCAGGTCGAAGGGCTCGCGCTTCGCCGACTTGAACTCCGGTACCAGGAACGGCACCAGCACGAGCAGCAGCACCATCGCGGGCAGGTTGATCAGGAAGACCGCGCCCCACCAGAAGTGCTCCAACAGCAGACCGCTGACCACGGGCCCCAGGGAGATGCCCATCGTCATGACGGCGGTCCACAGGGTCACTGCCTTGCCGCGCTGTTCCTCGTCGTGGAAGAGATTGCGGATCAGGGCGAGGGTCGAGGGCATCAAGGCGGCGCCGCCCAGCCCCAGCAGCGCGCGCACGGCGATGAGCAGTTCGGCCGAGGACGCGTACGCGGCCGCGATCGAGGCCGCTCCGAAGACCGCCGCTCCCGCGAGCACCAGCGTGCGCCGGCCGATCCGGTCACCGAGGGCGCCCATCGTGACGAGGAGCCCGGCGAGGACGAAGCCGTACATGTCGAGGATCCACAACTGCTGCGTCGCGCTGGGCTCCAGGTCCCGGCTGACGTAGGGGATCGCGAAGTACAGGACCGAGACGTCCATCGAGACGAGGAGCAGGGGCAGCATCAGGACCCCGAGGGCGGTCCATTCCTTGCGCCCCGCGCGGGGGCTTGGCGTGTTGTCCATGAACGGCAGGAGACCGGGGCCGTGGTGTGCGCCGCAAACAGATGCCTAGTGCACTCCGCCAACACACGGCTTGGAGCGGCCTGAACGCTGTGAGAGTGCACTAGTACAGTGCACTCATGGCCATGGAACCGCCCTACCTCCGCATCGCCGGCGACATCCGTCGGCGGATCGCCACGGGCGAGCTCGCACCCGGTGCCCGCATCCCCTCCACCCGGCGGATCACCCAGGAGTGGGGGGTCGCCATGGCGACCGCGACGAAGGCGCTCGCCACCCTGAACCAGGAGGGCCTGGTGCGGCCCGTACCCGGTGTCGGCACTGTCGTCGCCGAGTCGGGACGAGAACGACCCCCGGCTCCTCCTCACGGACTCACCCGGGACCGCATCGTCCGCGCCGCGATCGCTCTCGTCGACGGCGAAGGGCTCGCCGCACTGTCCATGCGCCGAGTCGCCACCGACTTCGGCGTCTCCACCATGGCGCTCTACCGCCACGTCCCGAGCAAGGGCGAACTCGTACGGCTGATGTCGGAGACGGTGTTCAGCGGAGAGCCGCCGGGGCCGCGACCGCTCGGCTGGCGTGCGCAGCTGGAGCAGGAGGCGCGGTGGCTGTGGGGCCTGTGCGAGCGCCATCCCTGGCTGGCGCGAGCCACGGCCGGCCTCACCCGGCCGATGGCCTCGCCCCACGCGATGCGGTACACCGAGCGGGTCCTCGGTGCGCTGCACGGCCTGGGGCTGACACCGAACCAGATCATCCACATCCACCTCGCCCTCCTCGGGTACGCCCAGGGCGTCGCGGCGGCCGTCGAGCTGGAATCGCAGGCGCGGCAGGACACCGGCATGACCCCCGAGGAATGGATGGCCGCCAACGAACCGCGGATGGAGTCGATCCAGACCGCCGGCTCCTTCCCGATCCTGTCCACCCTCTTCGAAGGGGAGGAGTTCGCACTGGAACTCGGCACGTTGTTCGAGTTCGGGCTCGCGCGCATGCTGGACGGAGTGGAAGCCCTCATCGAGCAATCCCGGCGGAGCCCCGGGGCCCCGCCCCCGGCCGGGGGCCTCGCGTAAGCTCGGGCGGGCCCGTCGTCCCGGTTCGTCATCACCCACCGGCCCCGGGACGGCTGCCGCGTACACCACCGCACCGCGCCGACCCCAGGGACCTCCCGTGACCCCCGTGAACCCCGTGCCCTCCGAGAGCGCCGCCGCCGGCAGCTACCGCCAGCCCGGTGTCGTCCTCACCGACCACCACTTCACCGTTCCGCTCGACCACGCCCGCCCCGACGGCGAGCGGCTCGAGCTGTACGCCCGCGAACTGGTCGCCACCGGCAAGGACCCGGAGTCCCTGCCCTGGCTGCTCTACCTGGAGGGCGGACCCGGCTTCGGCGCCCGCCGGTTCGTCGGCCGGCAGGCGTGGCTGGAGCGGGCCCTCGCGGAGTACCGGGTGCTGCTGCTCGACCAGCGCGGGACCGGCCGCTCCACCCCGGTCAACCGGCAGACCCTGCCGCTGCGCGGCGGCCCCGCGCAGCAGGCCGAGTACCTCGCCCACTTCCGCGCCGACTCCATCGTGCGCGACGCCGAGACCATCCGCCCGCTCCTCACCGGCGGCGCGCCCTGGACCGTCCTCGGCCAGAGCTTCGGCGGTTTCTGCGTCACCCACTACCTGGGCGCCGCCCCCGAGGGGCTGGCCGCCGCCCTCATCACCGGCGGGCTGCCCTCCCTCGACGCCACCGCCGCCGAGGTGTACGAAGCCGCGTACCCGCATGTCGCCCACGTTGGAAGAAACATTAGCGCAGCTCAGACGGCCTGAGCGAGCAAGTTTGGAAGTTTGGAAGTTTGAGTGGGGGTCGTGCTAGGTTCCAGCCATGGCTACCGACAGGAAGTCCCCTCGTCTGGGGCAGGTCGGCCCGTACATGGTCTGTCGGGAGTGCCAGGAGCCGCTGAACCTCTACTCGCTCGTGCAGAGCGATGATGAGTGGCAGGAAGAGAAGGTCGTCTACCTTCACCCACTCGAAACTCTCAGCGAAGCTCGTGAAGTCATCAACCTCTCTGGTGTTGAACGCGATCACGAGCCGGTGCCGGTTGAAGGGAACCCCCTTGACGCCGAAACGCCGTGCGACTTCTGCCACTACCCCAACCCGAAGTACGTGTTCGTCCCTCGAAAGCAAATCCGAATCACCGAACCACTCAGCGGAGTGATCCACGACTATTCATCACCGTGGGCCTGCTGTGACGGCTGCCTGAGTGCCGTCAGAAACAAGCGCCTCGGGAAGATGCTCGATCGAGCCATGAACTCACGACATGGCGTGGCTGCGCGCATGCCGCGTGAAGAGAGGGTTCACGTGCGCAGGATGGTGCGTGAAATCTATGTCCAGTACATCGAATCTCTACCAATGGGACCGTATGAACTCCGTCTGAAAAACGAGAAGCCGCAAGGTAGGCCCGGATCGAGGAGGGGCATGTGATGCGTGAGAGTCCAGCAACGAGCAAGGTGTTCCGAGAGATGCAGAAGGAGCACCCCGACTACTACATGCAAGTAGTGGGTGAGCGCCTCAGGGGAGTTGAGGCTTCACCCGAAACCTTCCCCCTGGCTGCGGTAAGGTGGCTTGGCGATCGTAGTGAACTCAGCACGGCCGAAATCGAGTCAGCTGACTGGATTGCGGTCTACAAGTACTTCAAGGAGTACTCCGAGTAATGGCATTTGAAGAACCTCAAGGGCGTCCTCAGCTAGACAGGAAGGCGTTCCACGGGATCGCGGGGGAGATCCTGGACTACGTGGAACCCCACACAGAGGCTGACCCGGCCGGCATCCTCGCCACGCTACTCGGTGGATTCTCCTGCATGGCGGGCTACTACCGCCTCGCGTCCGCTTCCATCGATCAGCAGGTGAATGCCTGGTTCATCATCATGGGTGAAACCGGCAAGGGTCGTAAGGGAACTGCGACTGACCTTGGAGAGCATGTTCTCCGTCACGCAGACATCCCATTCTGGGAGCACAACCGCACCCCGTCCCTGTCGTCTGGTGAAGGTCTCATCTACGCCGTACGTGATGGCATGGATGAAGACGAGATCGAGCGCCGCATGGAATCCGGTGCGCTCATCGACTACGGAGTCTCGGACAAGCGTCTGCTCGTCACGGCCAGTGAGTTCGCGGTCGTCATGTCCAAGGCTCACGGTGGAACCCTCGGTCCAGTCCTCCGGGACGCCTGGGACGGGAAGAGCCTCACGATCAAGACGCGGGAGTCGGAGACTGCTACCGAGCCCCACATCACGATCATCGGGCACGTGACGCCGGAAGAGTTCGCCGCTCGACTCAAGAGTCACGAGATGGCCGGAGGCACCTACAACCGGTTCCTTCCGATGTTCGTCCACATGACGAAGGAAGTCGCGTGGCCCGACTACCCCGACGACTGGCGCGACCAGCTCAAGGCGTTCGGGAAGCGTCTGGGTGAAGCGGTTGAGTTCGCCAAGGAGCCGGGTGAAGACCGGCGGGTGAGCTTCACGCCTCCGGCGAAGAAGTACTACGTGGAGACCATCTATGAGGAGTACAACGACACCTCGTCGGACTCCGAGATGATGAAGCAGTTCACGACTCGACGCCTCCCGTACGTCATCCGCGTGGCAGCCATCTACGCCCTGATGAACGGGCGCTTGAAGGTGAGCAAGGCGGACCTTGAGGCTGCCAAGGCGGTCGTGGACTACGCCATCGAGAGCGCGCGGTACGTCTCCAAGGAATTCAACACGGCGGCGACACCCGGCCCCCGGGCGCTCAAGCTCTCGGACGACAGGAAGACCCTGCTCGAAGTGCTGACCTCCGCAGGGCCGGAAGGCGTCAGCCGGACCGAGATCATCAAGATCCTCGGGTTCCGCAGGAGTTCGGCAGAGATCACGGCCATGCTGAACGACCTCGGAGCCGACATCATCAAGGTCAAGGTTCCCGGCGCGACCAAGCCCCGCCAGATGGCGGTGCTCGTGAAGGAAGAGGACCAGGCCGCCGAGTAGCCTGCCCGAAACGAAGAAAGGCCCCCGTTGGGTTGAGGTTGATCCTCTTCCCTTCGGGGGCTCTTTCGTGCTTCTACAGGCGGAACAGTGCTCGGCCATCGTCAAGGGAGAACTCCTCGACGTTCGGCTTCCGGAGGGGGCCACCCCTCACGGGTTCCAGCTCTGCCGTGTGCTCTTCGCCCGGGGGCTCAGGGGGAGCGCACGCGCACTCCGCCGGCCTCTCCTGCTGCTGCTCCTGGAGCATCGCGTTCTCCGACGCCAGAAGGTTCATCTGCCGCTCCATGGCCATCTCGTCTGGAGTCGCCTCCATGAGGGCCTCCTCTGTCTTGCCGTCCTCCATCTTCTGAGCAGCCACACCACCACCGATCAGCGCGGCCACCACAGCGAGGATCGCTTCGGTAGGCAGGCCCGGGATGTACGTAGCAGCCAGGGCGAGCAGTGCGCCGACGATGCCGAGGTACCTGGCTGGGTTGTTTCTGATCTCCACCATGATGTTCCTCTCGTTGATTTCACACCGCGTTCTGCGGCAGCGACCATTCGCCTTCCTTGCCCGCTGCGTCCACCGCGGCTACCTGACAGGTGACCGTCTCGTTCCAGGCCAGATCGGTCCCGCTGTACTGGTAGCTCAGGCCGTCCAGGTCCGGGACGGTGTGGTTGCCGTGGCCGCCACCCTCGGGCGTTACCCCGGTCCACTTGAGCCGGTAGGCGACAGCGGCCGGCACGGCCGTCCATGAGGCCTGCCATTTGTTCCAGGCGGGCTTGTTCCGCTCCAGCGTCACCACAGGGGCGGGAAGGGCCAGACCCTCGTCAGGCGCTGATGCGGTGCGCACCGGCAGCTTCTCGGAGCCCTCGCTGACCTCGTCGTTGAAGACCGAGACCACCTGGAAGACGTGCTCCGTGTCCGGTAGGAGGGCGCCCACCTCTGCGTGTGTCCCAGCGTCGGGCACGGGGGTGAAACCGCGCATGAGACCGTTGCTGAACACGGCGTAGGCCGTGGCACTCTCTACCGGGTCCCAGAGGATCTCGATGGAGTCATGTGTCACTGCACCTGCCCGAAGGTTCGTCGGGCTGGCGAGGCGGTTGACGGTGAACTCTTGATCAGCCGTGGGGCCGTCGCCGTGGTTGTTCGTCGGAGTGAGCTGCACACGCCACGTGACGTACGGAGAGCCTCCGACCGCACTGACACTCACGTTGGACTGCCGATCCCCGTTGGGGTGGTGCGTATCCCCGTCGAGCGTGGTCTCTCGGCTGCGACCTGTGCTGACGTTCGTCAGGTAGAGCTTGTTCGTCCTCACGTCCCCGCCATAGTCCGGGGGAGTCCACCGGATGTTGATGGTCGTGCTGCCTCCGCGCTCGACCGACACGAGCTTGAGCGGGCCCGGGGGTCGGTTAGGCATTCCGACATTGCGGAAGGTCAGCTGCTGGTTAGCGGACCAACCGCCGTTGAGTCCCTCGCCCTCGTTGTTCATCGCGCGCATGCGGAAGTTCCACAGCGCCCCGTCTCGCTCGTCCACGAACAGACTCTCGGGGAACTCGTAGGTGTTGCTCCCATCGTGGGGGATGGTGAACTCCGGGCTCCAGGCGTAGCCGCTGCGGCCGCACTGGAGGATGTACCGCTTGGGCGTGACTCCGTTGGCCGGCGCCGACCACGTGACGGTCACCCGTCGCTGTCCCTGGGGCTGGCGCGGCTCGACGCCGATCACCTGACCCTGCTGATGGACCGCATCCTCGAACGGACCCGGCCTGACCACAGATGTCCAGCCACTGAAGTTGTTCGTGCCGAACCCCTTGGTCCGGACGCGGAACTCCCACGACTCACCGAAGCCAGACAGGCTGTACTGGCTCGTATCGAACTCGAAGGTGCTGCCCGTGACGTTGAAGGCGGTGTTCCAGGGGGACCCACCCTTGGTGTTGCCGCCCTGCACCTCGTAGCCCTGGACGAACGCCGACACGGACTCCGTCCAGGACAGAGCGGCGGTGAGGGAACCGGGCGTGAGGGCGGCCTTCAGGTTCGTGGGCGCAACGGGTGCCGGCGCCTGCACAACCGTGGACATGCTGGCGATCTCGTCGCCCCACTTGCCCGTCTGGGTGTCTTCGGCCACGACACCAATGAAGATGGTCTGACCGAACCAGTCCGGCCTGCCGATAAAGAGCGCTGCCGTATCACCGGGCTCCTCGTCGCGAAGGTCCACCTTCTCCGCAGGGGACCCCACCCTGAGGCCCACACGGTAGACGTACGTACCGGGGAGCTTCTCCCACTTGACGACTGCGGCGTAGCCGACTCCCTCGACCTCCTTCTGCTCGACGCTCAGGATCTTGACCTTTGGGATGCCTAGCGGCCAGACCTTCTCCCACGTCTGGCCGTTGAAGCGGTGGGCGGCTTGGGCGGGCTTCCACGACTGCCCGTCGAACACCTTGTATGAGCTGTAATCCGTCACGGCTGCACCCACACGTCATTGACGTCCGCAGTGCCCACGGCTGGCTCGGACGAGCCCACGAACACCTGCGGTCGAGCCATCAGGGTCTGGACGTCCAGAGCGATTCGGTTGACCTCACCTAGCGCGTCGGTGAACTGTGTCTCGACCCAGGATTTGTCCGCCTTGGCGTTGACCACAGACATGTCCGCAGGGGTGCCAGGGTTACCCTGCGGGCCCGGCTGTCCGGGCTCACCCTTGGCGCCTGTGTCGCCCTTCTCTCCCTGCTTGCCCGGCTGACCCGTTGCGCCGGGAGCACCGGGTGGGCCTGACGGTCCGGAGTCGCCCTTCTCACCCGCAGGTCCTGGTATGCCGTCCTCGCCCTTAGGCCCAGCAGTCCCCGGCCACCCCTGATCGCCCTTGATCCTGCCGATCTCAACCCAGACACCCCCCTGCTTTTGCTGAAGATCAAATCGAACCTTGTGCAGGTGGAAGTCGCCCTCCTGTGCATCCCACGGGCCGTTTTCACCCGTGTCTATGTACCACTTAGGCCCGTCTTTGCCCGCAGGGCCCGTACTACCGTCGTTCCCGTTCGCGCCGTCGCGGCCAGGCATACCAGGCTCTCCCTGTGGACCGATCGTCCCGCGCTCGCCGTCCTTGCCGGGCGGCCCTTGCTGGCCGTCAGCGCCCGCCGGCCCCTGTGCCCCGTCGTGTCCTGCGGGACCTCGGTCACCCGGCTCGCCCTTGTCGCCCTTCTGGCCGGGCTTCTCCGACAGCTCCTTGATCTTCTCGGAGTCGAGCACCGTCTCAGGCGCAGACCCCTTGGCGCGGAACTTCATCGACGCGACGCCATCTCGCGTCAGGTGGTTGTCGATGATCTCAGCGAGGTTGCCAACCGAGCCATCCTTGCCGGGCTCGCCCTTCGGCCCTTCCGGGCCTGTCTCACCCTTGAGGCCTTGGTCGCCCTGCGGGCCACGAAGACCCTGCGGTCCCTGAGGCCCCTGCTTGCCGTCCGGGCCAGGTTCACCAGTCGGCCCCTTAGGTCCCGCAGGCCCCGTTTCGCCCTGCGGCCCACGAGTGCCGGCCTCGCCTTGGAGGCCGCGGGGACCTTCCACTCCCTGAGGGCCAGGAGTACCAGCAGGGCCACGCTCACCGTCGCGGCCAGCGGGACCGGCGGGACCGTCATCGCCCTTCGGACCGGGGCCGCCCTGAGGGCCTGCGTCACCAGGGGTGCCCTTCTCGCCGGGAGGGCCCTGAGGGCCCCTCTCGCCCCGTTCGCCGCCCTTGAGGGACTCAACCCAGTCATGCTCGTCCTCAAGCGGCGGAACCCCCGGCTGCGGCTTCCAGGAGCCGGAGGCGACAGCCACCTCGTAGGCCGACAGACCGTTGACGCCACGGACGGGAAGGAACTCCGACGCAAGGGGGTCGGTGTTCACGGTGTCGAAGAAGTTGAAGCCGTCTCGGTAGTCCTTCGAGATGAACGAGCGGAAGCGCTCCGGCTGGGCATACCCGTCGAAGTAGATCGCGACGTCGTACGGCCACTCCTTCGGGTTGCCGCCATCGAGGTTGCCCGGAACGAGCTTCACCTCGAAGTGACCCTCCTTGATCGGCGCGCAGAACTTCCGAGGGCCCATAAAGCCGCTCGGGAGAAACGCACCGTTCGGAACTGAGAACTCAATGCGTCCGTCAGCCTTCTCCCCGTTGGGGTCATACACATCGCCCACAATGAGCCGTGTCTCCATGAGACTCCCTTCCAACACAAAGGGGCCCCGACCGAAGTCAGGGCCCCTCAATGTCATGCAGTTATCGAATGAACTTCATCGGGTCTACCTGCTTGCCGCCCACAAGAAACTCAAGATGCAGATGGGGACCAGTAGAGTTTCCAGTAGAGCCAACATTGCCAACCTGCTGACCGGCCTTCACCTCCGCTCCAGTACCGACACCGAGGGCCGACAGGTGGCAGTAACGGGAGACGATGCCGTCCGCGTGCTGGATCTCGACCATCATTCCGTAGGCGCCACCCCAGCCCGTCTTGATCACCTTCCCAGGACCAGCAGCCCCTACCGCCGTGCCATGCGGGACAGGGAAGTCGGTACCCGTGTGGTAGCCCGAGGACCACATCGAGCCGGGCTTCCCGAACGGCGTACCCACGGCCCCGGCCACCGGCCGGACCCAACCCGCGGAGTTCGTTACGGGTTTCTCGGACTCACCCTTGGGCTTGTCCTTCGCCTCGTCGTACGGGGCCGCGTGCTTGCCGCCCTTCGAGCCAGCGAACGAGCGGACCTCAGCAGCAGCCGAGCGCTCCCACGCCGCGAAAGCGTTGGGCGTCCCCGACCGCTGGACCTTCTGTGCGGCCTGGGTCAGCGTCATCGACTTCCAGTTGAACGACTTGAGACCTGGATTCGTACCGCGACCGTCAAAGAAGCTCGTGGCCGCGAAGCGCGGGTCCATGATCTGAGTGGCCGAACCCCAGTCCATCGAGGGGCGCTGCTGGAACAGCCCCAGCGAGTCACGGTCACCGTGCCGGAGGTTCTGGAGACGGCTCTCCTGGTAGGAGGTGGCGATGGCTATGACCGCTGCGCGCGGGCCGTCAGTGGCCCCGAACTTCTCCAGTGCTACGTCGTAGATGACCCGGGCGTTCGCCTTCTCGGCAGCGGTCAGGGGGCGGTCCCAGGCTCGCTGGCCGCCCGTCGACTGATCGAGGCCGGTCAGGTTGACCTGGTTCACCGGAGGCTTCTCGACCTCGGGCTTCTTCGTCTCCTCGACCACCGGCTTGGGGGTTACAGGCTTCACCGGCTTGACCACCGGAGGGGTCGGCTTGCTCGGACGGACCTTGTTGATTGTGTCCGGGACCTTGATGGCGTCCCCGGTCAGGAACACCTTCTGCCCCGAGAAGATCAGGTCCGGGTTTGGGAAGCGGCCAGCGTTCAGGTCCAGGAGCTTCTGGAGGGTGATGCCGTGACGGGTAGCGATACCCCAGAGGGTGTCACCGGCCTTCACGACATACGTGGTCGTCTGGTCGTGGCTCGTCGTCGGCCTGGTGGTCACCGTGCCCCCTCCGTTCCCGCCGGTAGTCGGCTTCTCCCCAGTGGGCTTCGCGCCAGTCACCGGCTTCGTGGTCCCGCCTCCCTCGCCGGGCTTCTCGCCCGTGGGCTTGCTCGTCGTCGGAGGCCTGGACACCTCAGGGTCAGGCTTGGCCGGCGGCTTGTCGGGGCTCGGGATGTTCAGCTCCTGCCCTTCGGTGATCTTGTCAGGGTCCTTGACGTCCGGGTTGGCGCCAAGGAGCTGCTGGAGCGTCACGCCCAGGAGGGCGGCGATACCCAGCAGGGTCATCCCCTTCTTCACGGTGAACTTGTTGTCCGCCACCAGGGGCTTGTCGGGCTTCCCGATCGGGGGCTGGATCGTGGTGCCTCCGCCGTTGATGTTCCCGGCACCCGAGTAGGCAGGCCGGCCGAAGCCGTGGATCTTGGAAGAGGACGCGTCGATCCACTTCTCGTAGACCCCGTTGCCGTTGTAGTAGGCGCCGGCCAGGTTGCCGCCGGTGTTACCGCCGATCACGCGGATCTTGGAAGCCGACACCTCGGTCACCATGTCCACGTGCGTCCCGCCGTTGGCCCCGTACATCACCAGGTCGCCCGGCTGCGGGTTCTGGTAGTGGAACTGACCACGAGACTTGAAGTAGTTGGTGCACGTCAGGCAAGACGCCGTGGTGGGGATGACGTCCTTGTTGTTCGTCTTCCACGCCAGCCACGAGACGAAGGTCTGGCACCAGGGCTGCTGGTCAGACCAGCCGAGCGAAGGTGTCTCCTTGCTGAACTTGTTCTCGTTGTCGCGGGGGCCCTCGCGGTACCCGATCTGAGTGCGCGCAAGATTGATCATCGACGCGGCAGTGTTCGCCATGGGGCGACGCCTCCTCAAGGAAGTTTGGAAATTTGGAAGTTTGCGGGCATGGCAAAGCCCGGCTGCCTGCGTCGACAGCCGGGCCCATGCGTGAACCAGTGACCTTCACCCCGAGTAGGTGACCCCCACCTGTTACATAGCGCTGCGCTGACCCCCCTAGGTCAGCCCCGTGACCGACCTCACTCGGGAGCCTTCGGAGGTGGGACCGCAGACGACTCGGGAGTCAGGCCGTTGGCTCGGAGCTGGTACTCGTAGTCAGCCGCCTGCGTGCGGTAGAACCTCACCAGGCCCTCAAGCTCCCGCACCGTGCTCTGTAGCTCGGACTTCCAGGCCGCGAGATCCTCGATGTGCTGAGCGCGGACCCGGTTGAAGCCGTCCTTTCGGGCCTGCATTGCCCGGAAGACCAGCCCGAGCGAAGCCAGGCCACCCGCGCCGAAAAGGGCGGTGACGATCTCTACTGCCTGCATCCTCGTTTCTCCTTCTTGAAGTCTTCCAGCTCCCTTCGGAGCGTCATATATCGGGCCAGGAACCATCCGGCGTGAGCACTCACTACGAGGCCCATGCCGTACTTGCCGAGCCAAAATGAGCACACGGCGTACACGATGAAGGCGGTGATGCCGAGCGGTGCGGCGGTGTACTCAAGCAGTGGTTTTCGCCGGAAGGCACCCCAGGCCATCAGGGCGCCGGCCGCTGCAAGGAAGGCGGCGAAGACAGCGTCCGTCGACTGCCCCCCGATCTCCACAAGGACCTGGGAGGGAATCCAAAATGTAAGGATCGCGCCGATCGCCAGAGCCAGGTAAGTGAACCCGCGGATGTTGTCAGCCTTCATACGGGACCGCCGCGTATCCACCCGGGCCGTTGGAGTTGACCATCACCCAACCCTGGAAGGTTTCCTTTCCTTCCGAGATGTAGAACGAGCCGAAGCCCTGCTTTCGGCCCGCACCGTTGTCACGGTCAGCCATGGCGAGCTTGACCCACGCAGAGGAAGGCCGGTCCGTGTTGCGGAACGAGATCGACTCCACTTCAAGGTGGTCGGGGATCGTAGGCATCGGGGCGGTTTCGAGTGCCTTGACTCGGGTTTCGAGATCCTTGAGCATCCCCTCAAGAGAAGGGGCTCCGAGACTGGTCATCATGAAAATACCTTCTTACGTAGTAGGGACTTCGAATTTCGACTTCTGTACAAGGTTCAGATCCACAATCGAAGACCCGTCCTTCTCGGCCGTAATCTTGGACCCGACGACCATGTAATCGCCGTCGATTTGCGCGTAGTCATTCGTGCGAGATTCAAGCCGTAGATACTGGCCCATGTTGGCCTGTCGGAAAAACCCGGGGTGAATCTGATCCGGATACACCCGCACGGTGGGGATGATCGCGGGTTCCTTCGCGCGGTTGAGCTGAATCCTGGCCTTGTCTGCCAGTAGGGACAGGTTGACCTTGCCCATGGGGTCCTTGGGGTCAATGCGAATGTTGTGCTTGACCACGATGTTCTTGATGGGGACGGGGGAGGCCGATCCGTCCTCGGGGTCCATGCCCGGGGAGAACTCTGAGACCCACGGGCGCCACTCCGTCGACTGCCGGTCATTGGTGAGCGAGCCGGGCGTGCCCACTGCCGTCGAGATGTTCGCGTAGGACGAAGCGTCGATCAGGAGGTCGGTGATCTCGCAGTTCTCTCGGTCCACGAGCTTGAGGGGCTGCATCGCGTCATCAACCGGGACCTTGAGCTGGACAGGCTCCCGACTCTTGGTGAACCACACCTGGGGGATCAGCACCGTGTCCGGGTACCTGCCTGTGTAGCTGTTCTCGGCCTCGTCGCTCATCTTGTGGTTGATGTTCGACGGAGGGACTCGCACCGGAGCGTCGTAGATGTAGAAGCCATCCCGGTTGTCCGCCCACTCGTACAGCAGGTCAAGGACGGTGTTGAACTGCCCGTAGCCGAAGGCGACACCGCGGCGACGCTCAGGCCGGCCAGCATCACGTCGGACCGCAGCGTGGATGCCGGCGTTCAGGTTGGAGGACCGCATCGCGCAGCACCACAGGGCATCCACGATGTCCATGTCCCGCGCCTGCTTGTTCTCACCCTTCATGCGGGTCCGGTCGCTGGTGCGGTACTTCTGGAACGAGAGGAAGTCGCCCGCGTTGATCGTGAGAGACTGGCTGGCGAAGTTGGCCCGGCAGGTCCACGCGATGCCCGCGAACATGCTGAACCCATTGAAGGTGACCTCGATCGCTGTGTCATACGGGTACACCTCGCCGCGGAGGATGCCCACAGGATCGCCTCCCAGTGGGACCGTGACGGACGCCGTGTTGGGCTCATCAATCTGAGAGTTCAGGCTGATCTCAAGGGCCGGGACCACCTTCTTCAATCCGAACCGGAACCCCCAGTAGATTCGCTTGGTTCCCTTCGTCTCCGAACCGAAGGCGAGGTCCGCCTCATCGAACACGGGCTCATCCATCACCTCGCGCATCCGGGGACCACGGGTGTATATGCCGACCTCCCAACCCACGCCGGTGAACTCGGCCTTAGGCTTCTCTGAGCGAGGCTGGATCGTGTAGTAGTCGGGGAGGTTGTAGGGCTTTGGTGCTGCCAGCTCGCGGGGAGCCTGCTGGAAGTTCATGCGTTGGTCCTTTCGCGAGGGCATGAAAAGGGCCCTGGCCTCAATGGCCAGGGCCCTTCACGTCGTGCGTTAGATCAGCCGAGCTTGGTTATCGACAAGAACGTTTCTTCGGAAGTCACAGACATTCGGGTGTTGCTGGTGAACGACACCGAGACCCGATCTCCGTCGTAGAGGGTGACCATCACGCCGCAAGAGGGGCGCCCACCCGTCGTAGCGAAGGAGCCTTGGTACTGGTCCGACCCGTTTACGTTGAGGTGAATTCGAGTTCCCGTACTGCTGCCTGTAACCGAGGTGGACGCGGTAACCGAGATCGCATATCGGCCGGGAGTCTTGCACTCGAACGAGCCCTTGTTTGCATCGGCCTTGAAGCCGTTCAACGCAAGGGCAGCAGTCCAATACAGCGGAGCATTGTTGTGCGTCGAGTTGGAGAGACCATTAGACCGGGCCGAAACACCCGGGCTAACTTTTCCCTGGAGATCGGACACCGCCGTCTCCAGTGCTCGAACCTTGCCGTTCAGGGTTCCGATGTCCGACTTGGCGGAGACGAGCTCCTGGTCGTGTTTGGCTAGGGCGGCCTTCACGTCCACCTGGTCCAGGAGCAGGGTCTTGCCCTCGGTGACCTTGATGTCGTGCGGGTAGCCCGTGGTTAGGTCTCCGAGGTCACCCTTCGCGCCGGTCTCTCCGCGAGGACCCGCAGCCCCTGTGAGGCCCTGTACGCCGCGCGGGCCCGTCGGGCCAACCTCGCCCTGGTCGCGGAACCAGTCGCCAGCCGTGTTGGTCGTGGCGACGCGCACCCAACGCTGCCCGGTGGCCAGGTCGGTGTACTGCGTGCCGAGGCTGAGGTGGGCCAGGTCGGACAGCGGAACTGCACTGCTACCAGGGGCTCCGTACCTCGCCGGCCCCGAGCGGGTGATGATGAACTGCCCGCTGCCGGGACTCGTCCGCTCGTCACTCGCCTGGTGGTTCAGGACCCTCGCGAGGAGTAGCGCCCGAGGCGAAGGGGTGTTCCTGTCGGACCTCACCAGGAGCCGCATATGGGCACTCGATTCGAGGTCCGCCTCGGTGTCGTAGTCCTTCTTGTCGTTCGGCATGATCCAGATGTAGGAGTCGCTCGCGCTATAGGGAACCGTCATGACCTGGTCGGCGATGATCTGATAGAGACCCTGTTCCCTGTTACCTGCATTCTGTTCCTGTGCGAATCCGATTCCCGGGTTCACCGTGGCGACGCCATTGCCCGCCGAGACCGTAAACGCATCGGTCGTAGCGAATCCCTTGATGCCATCCTGCTGCGTACCGAACCATCGGCGGAATTCACGAGCGGTGTACTGATTTCCGTCCATGAAGCTAACGCGTTCCATGCATGTGCCTCCTTATCGCTGTCGCGATGACTAAATGAACTCTCCGCCCCACCACTCGACCGTGCCGTGAGAATTTCCACCAATGGGGCTCTTGCTCTGCCCGGGGAGAATTGACCAGTACTCAGACGTGGCGATCTGCTTCGGGCTTGTCCGTAGAGTCCCGACGTCCTTCCAGAACTCGCCCGACTTGTCGTCCTCGGCGCCAGGCTTGGTCGTGTACGTGTGCTCGGTGATGTCGATGGGCTTGGTGCCTTCACCTCCTACCCACCAGACCTTCTTCATGTAGGTGAAGGGCTGGATAGGGTTCTCGGAGGTTGCAGGGTCCTGCTTGACCTGCTGGTAAATCAAAGACTGACCTTCGCGCAGGTAGAAGTTCGCGTACTGGCCCTTGAGACCGATCGACCAGATGTCCTCGAAGTAGTTACGACGGACGAGCTTCGGGTCGTTCACCGGGCCGAATATCTTGGCCTCCCAGTGCGGACCAACCTGCTTGTTGTTGGCGTCCGTGTCCTTGGCACTGTTGGTGACGAGCACCTTCTGTTCCACGCCAGGCGCCCAGTTAGCAGGGAAGTCGAGCCCCGAGTCCGTGAAGACGAAGGGGGCAGGAGCACCGCCGTTGAAGAAGCCGGCCGCCGTGTCCATGCGGGCCTGGGCCCTGCCGTAGCCGAACATCGACGGGTTGTTGCAATACAGTTCAACATCGATGCGGGCCGCCCCGTGCTGGGCGTACTGCTTGTCCAGCTTGATGTCGCGCTTCTGGACCATACCCTTCAAGTAGGCCGCGGCCCCATTGGCGATTCCAGGGATGTTGAAGTGAAGCTCGATCTCTTCCTGGTTCGTGCCGTATCCGATAGGGAAGGCCCACGACAACTCGTTGACGATGGTGTTGATGCTCTCGTTCTCGGAGGCGAGGATGTTCATGGAGAGCGTGATGGAACGGCCACCCAGATACTGCGTGCCCTTCCACATCCCGTCGCGCGAGATCATTCTCTGATAGTTCGTGAAAAGCTCTGGTGCCGACGTGAGGCCAACGACCTCAACAGGCGCCACGGGGAAAGCTCCACCAAAGCAGAACTTTCCCCGCAGCGTCTTAGACATCAGAGTCCACGATGCCGGTATGTGGTCATCTGGAACCCGAGTCGAATTCAGCATCACATTCCTCTCATAGCCCAAGCGACCTCGCGGCCGATTTCGAAGGGATTGGCGTCAGTGCGGGCATTCACGGTGACGTTCTGAGAACGAGCCCCGGAATCTGCCTGTCGCTCGATGGCGTGCGTCGCGCGCTCTAGAGCCTTGAGGAGGTTCCGACCCTCCTCGTGCGTCGCCCCTCCGGATCGGCCGGCGCCTACAGCGGAGGCCACCGAAGCTCGGAACTCGCCTGCGTCGAACGAGGCCGCGTAGCCGATCGGCCCCGTAGGAGAACCACCCGCAGCGGAGACAGCCGACGAGGCCGCCTGCTGGATCTCGGTGACGACCTTCGTCGTGTTGACCTGGATGTTGATGACGTACGTCTTGCTGGTCACAGCGTTGAGCGCAGCCGTCATCTGGTTGCAGGCCGACTGCACGGAGCTGGCCGCCGAGTTCGCGGCGGACTGGACCTTGCCAGGGAACTCGCCCCACTTCTGGGCGCCCTTGTCGGGGGCGGACACGAGGTCCTTGGCCGCAGTCTCGCTGGACGTCTTCACAGCAGCGTTCGCCGTGTCCAGCGTGCTCTTGATGTGCTGCCCCAGGGCATCCCAAGCAGCCGTAGAGGTGGTGTTCATGTTCGACGTACCGGTAGCGGCGTCGGCCACGATCTTCGACCAAGTGGCCTGCGAATCGGCGGACATACCGTCGAACGCGGACTTGGCGCCCTGCTGTGCCCCATCCATGTTGGAGGTGATGCCGTCCTTGCCCTGAGCGGCGCCCTGAGTCGCACTCTGAGCCATCCGCTCTGCCTGTGCAGCAACCGCATCGGCCGTAGCCTGCGACCCGGACGTCAGGACATCGAACACCGTGGAGGTGGTGCTCTGGAGGGTCGCCATGTGAGCGGCCCAAGACGCGTCAGCAGCCGCCGCAGCAGCATCGACACGGACCTGGGCGTTCTCAGCCGCAGTGCCGATGCCTTGGTTGATCTGGTCCGCGTACTGACCGATGGACGTCCAGTCGGTCAGGACACCGTCCTTCATCTGGCCGTGCTCAGCGGCGACCTGGGCGTACATGTTCGCCGCCTGCTGGGCGATGGAAGCCGCGGTGGTCTGAACGGCCTCACCGGCCGCATCGAAGACCGTCTTCGTCTCCTCCGCAGCAGACTCGGAGTCCGACTTGAACTTGTCCGTCACCCACGACCAGGCAGTGCCGATCATGTCGATGCCGTCCTTGATCAGCCCGCCGCCGGCCAGGTAGCTCGCCGTGTCGAGAACGATCGACTGGAGCTGCATGAACCCCGACGCCATGTTCAGCACCACCTGAATGATGGGGAGCATGGAGGTCAGCAACTGGGCGAAGGAGGTGCCGAGTTCGACCACGGTCTCCAGCAGACCCGAGTTGATCACCGCGATGGCGAGCTGAGCGAACGCGTCGATCATCTGCTGCATCCCGGCCACCATGGCGGGCTCGGAGAGCTTCTGGAGGAGCGCAGCTACGACGTCCGCCAAGGACTGGATCACCGCAGGTGAAGCCTGAGCCCAGACCGTCATGAACTGCTGTAGGGCGGGCAGGACCGTGTTGATCCCGTCCGTTATGCCCTGGAGCACGGTCGGTAGTACCTGGGCGCCGGCTGCCATGAACTCGGCCATGGGCGCGGCCGTGTCCTTGAAGACCTGGGCCACGGCCTCGAAGGCCGTACCGAACTCGGCACCGTGACTAGCGGCGGTCTCCACCCAGATTCCGATGGCCTCACCCAGGGTCGTCAGCCCACGTTGGACTCCGGACATGAAGTCCTCGAAGCCCTTTGTCTGGAAGGCTCGCTCCATGGAAGAACCGAGGGCATCCAGGAAGGAGGCAATCCCTTCTGTGAACTTGCCCAGTTGCTCCGGAGCAGCCGAGAGCGCAACGATGAACCGGGCTACCGCCGGAAGGAGAACCTGGAAGTTCTGGCTGATCGTCTGGATGACATCACCCAGTCGACCACCGTTGTCGGCGAGAATCTGAATGAACTCACCGATGGCAGATCCGATTCCTATGAAGGCGGTCTTCAGTTTCTCGGCGAACTCGATCATCCCTGATGAATTCAGGGCGTTTGTCAGCTTCGGAAGAAGAACGTCGACAAACCCTGTCAAGGAATCCGCGAGCGGCTGAACGAACTTGACGCCCGCATCGAAGAAGCTCCTCAGCTTGTCCTTCGACTGGTCGAGCCACTTTCCGAGCCCGGAGAAAGTCTTGTCGAACTGATCCAGCAGCCCCTGAGCGGCAGGCTTGACCTTCTCCGAGATCGACGTCATAGCCGACTCGAACTTCTTCTGGAGTTCATCCATGTTCCCGGCAGCCACCAGAGCAGCGGCAGCCATCGGAAGGAGCGGCACAGCCGCCAGAGCAGCTGCACCGACCGCAGCAGCAGCCATGGCCGTTGCCATCGCACCGAGGAGCCCGACGATGCCGACGAGAGCAGACGCCAGGGCCAGGAACGCGGCCAGGAGTGCGGACACGACGCCGACCAGGGCGCCGACCGCAGCCGAGACAGCACCGGCACTGGTGGCCATCAGCGCCATCGCCCCGACAAGCTTGAGGATGCCGATGGGCCCCTCAGCGGCGACCTGGGCCATGACCTCGCCCATCTTCGCCCCGAAGGACGAGAGGGAAGAGCCGGCCTCCGTCGCGCTGGACGACACAGCCCCGAAGAACCGGGCCGCAGCACCGCTTCCCTCGGAGAACATGCTCGTGAACGATGCGACACCCTGAGCGCCAACCTGGGCGATCGAGGCGCCGACCTTGAGCACGCCGGCACCCAGGGCAGTGGCCAGCGTGGATGCGTTCTGGAAGCCCTGGAGCATCGCGTTGAGGCCGCGGGTGATCGCGTGCAGGGCGTTGTTTCGGAAGTTCGCCCGGATGTTGATGTCCCGATCCCGGGTGAGCACCGCCAAGCGGGCCGCGACCGTCGCGATCCCGTGGATGTCCGGTGTAATCCGAACCCTGCGGTCTCGGGTTGCCTCTGCGAGTCGGGCATCCGCCAGAGCGGTCACAGCGTCGACCTGGAGTTCCAGGCGGCGATGACGTGTCAGAAGCTCGATCTGTGCACGAGCCCTGATCGGGTTGACCACGGCCTCCAGCTCGACCCGGCGAGCCCGCTCCAGACGCTCCAGCTCGACCTGAGCACGGGCCGTATCGACGTCCGCCTGGAGGGCGATCCGCTCAGTCTCAAGAGCGCGGATCTGGGCCGTAGCCAGAGCGGTGTCGGCATCGACGTCGATCGAGATGTCCTGCCACTGCGAGCGATCCCGCAGGCGCCGGCCTATCTCCTCCGTGTCGATGTCCACGGGCACCCGGATGGAGTTGACGCCGTTGGACATGGCGTTGAGCTGACGCCGGACACGGTCCGGGTCAACGTCCACGTCCAGGGTCATCGACTCGCGACGACGAGCCAGGCGTTCAACCTCGGCTCGGGCGCGAGCCGTATCAGCGGCGACGTTCACCGTGGCCGACCGAGCCCGCTCAAGCGCTTTGAGCTTGGCCTCGACAGCCTTGGTGTCCGCATCAACTTCTAGGGAGACCTTCTTGCCGTTAAACCACGCGACAAGTTTTGCGATGTCCCTCTTGAAGCTGGACGTGTCTGCCACGACACGCACGTTCACTGAACCAACAGTTTTACCTCCCGGTCCACCAGCCATAGCTACCTCCTTACTTCACTACAAACGGGGTAGGTTCATCACCGCCCTTATGGGTTTCGCTGGACGCGGAGCGGTCCAGAACGGCCTTGGGGATAGCGAAAGTCTTGGTGCCGGGAAGCCCGGTGCTGTCATCGAGAGCACGGGCGAACTGGTTGCCACTCAGAGCGCGTTTCTGTTGCTGCCCTGGTCTCACGTAAGGCTTGGGCTGCTTCACGCTCTTCGGGTTCTTCACCTTCGAGCGGATGAAGGCAGCACTGAGCGCCTGCAAGGAATCAACCACTTCGGCCAGCATGTAGGTGTTCCGGTCCCAGCCGAAGTCCCTATGGCCTCCATCGCACATGAGGGCAGTCTTGAAGGCCGACTCGATCGGCAGATGCTCGACCAAGGCGACACAGAACAGGGGTGACAGTCTGCCCGTGAAGAGTTCCCGGACGTCGATGCCGTAGAACCTCATCAGGTCGGCAGCTATCGCCCCGCCGTGCGCATCAAGTAGCTCGCGGAGGCTTAGGAGTTTCCCAGCTCTTCGTCCTCGGTCATCCAGGTCTCGAAGACCTCGTTACGGCTGCCGATAGGCATCTTCTCAAGCGAGTCCTTGAGGGAGTCCTTCTTGTCGGCCGCAGCGATCAGGCACGCATCCATGGCGTCCATCTTCTCCTCCTGGTTGACCTGTTCGTCCTGGAGGATGCCCATGTACTTGAGCACGAGCTTGAAGTCCTTGCGGGGGAGGTTCTCGAACCGGCGGAGGGTGACGGTCTTGCCGTCCAAAGCCTTGATCTCGACGCCGGGGTTCTTCTCAGCCGCAGCGAGCATCGTGTTGAAGTCCAGAGTAGCCATATTCTTTCTCCCTTTCAGAAAGTCCATAGGTGGTGGTGATCTCCCTCTCGATGAAGAACCCCCCGATCCCGGAAAGGGAGTTACAGGATCGGGGGGTGGTCAGTGCCAAACTTCCAACGTTCCTAACTTTGGAAGTTTGGAAGTTTGGGTACGCCTCTCAGGCGGTGATGAAGTCCGCGCGCGTGGACGCGAGCTTGGTCTTCGGGTAGACGCGGCCCATCGTGTCCTTGCCGCCGATCTGGCCGGCCAGGATCTGAGCCTTCACCGGAACCTCGGTGAGGGCGGAGGGATCAATCGTCACGGCGTCGCTGCCGATGATCGAGGTGTTCGGGTAGAACCAGCCCACCGCGTTCTCGTCGTCCAGGCCGATGATGAAGAGGGCCTTCTTGGTCGGCTTCGGCTTCGCGGGGATGATGAAGCTCTCGCCCTCGACGTTGGAGTCGTCGCCGCCGTAGTACAGCTTCATGGTGTCGACGGTGATGTCGTTGAGGTTCATGGTCAGCGAGTACTGCTTGTCGGGCGTGGTGATGGCGAGAGCGCCAACCTGCCAGGAACCCAGCACCTCGGGGTCGTCACCCTCGACGGACATCTCGATGCCGTTCTCAAGTGACGTGTTGCCCACGGACTTCCAGGCGCCCGTGAGCTTCCCCTTGTCCCCCTCTTCCACGCCGGTGTCGTCGCCGTCCAGCGACGCGCTCACCGAGGCCGGACGGAACGGGAACTTAGGGGCCGGGGTGCCGACTGGGGCGACGTAGATGTAACCAGTCTTCGGGACAATCGCGTCACTCTCGACTGCCTTGTTCTCTTCACCTGCGTAAGTGTTCATGTTTCTCCCTGGGAAATAAGAAAGCCGCCTCTCCTCATCCGCTAGCCGGGTGCGAATACAAGATGTAAGAGGCGACGAATCGATGAACGTCGGGATGATTTAGTTGCGTATCGCCCGACGAATAGAGAGGCCCGGTGATCTCTTTGAAGTAAGTGAGGGCACCTTCGCCGTCGCTGTACCGTTCAAGGCATGCGTCAGCGAGGGCGCGACGGACTTGCCGGGCAAGGAGTGAAGCCTCTTTCCGGGAGCCCGCGAGACAGTGCACCGTGAACACACCCGAGTCGAGATAGCGGGCATTCCTAGCTGTGCCACTGCTCTTGCGGATCGTCACCAGCGGGAACAACTTGATCCAGTCGTTCGGCATGATGACGCGCACGCTTGCGTCGGTCCGGTTGAAGTCGCGTATCAGGTGGTGTTCGAGAGCGTCACGAGCGAGAGACTCGGAGTCGGGCAGAATCATGGCCATCAGCTCAGGGCCTCCTCGATGATGTGGATGCCCTCGACCCACGTGCCGTCCTTGGTGAAATGGCCGTAGTTGATGGACAGGATGTTGGGGTCCTTGAAGACGATCGCCTGGCCCTTGTTGTGTCGTCGCACGGTGATGTTGCTGATTAGTCGGCCGGTATCAACGTGGTTTGCCGCCTTAGCCATCACCTTCGAGTGCTGCACGTGGGCCTGGGCCTCGACCGCCGCCTGAACGCCTTCCAGGCCGGCCGCGATCTCGTTCGTGCGCGGGTGAACCCAGCCCATCAGCCTCGCCTCTCAATCACGGCTGACACGAACTCAGTCCGCTTCGAGCCGCGATGAACGCGAGGGATCTCGCTGCACGTGAAGTCCTGACCATCCAGCCGGACCAAGGCCCAACGTCGAGCCGGAAAGACCCTGGCGATCACCTTGTACCGCGCTGGCTCGGTCCACCCCTGAGACGAGTTGTCGTCAGCGTCAATCGCCTGAACGAACGCCCGAATCTTGTGTTCCTTGCCGATAGAAGGGATCTTGCCGCCATAGCCGTCGTCGGCCTCTGCGTACTCGAAAACCGAGAGTTCCACCGGGGGGTAGTCGAAAAGTCCCATGACAACCCCCTAGAAGATGTGGCCGATGGTGTTGGCCTCGGAGGCCCCGTACGGGTACATGTAGCTGCTGTTGATCCGGAGGTTGCGCTCAACGACAGGAGTCTGAAGGCGCCCGTTCTTGTTGGAGAGTTTCTCCATGAGTGCGATCTCGGCCTTCGATGGAGCGGCCCCGTTGGCACCGTTCTCCGCGTAGCGGTACTGGTATTCGCCAGCACCCTCCGAGACGAAGTTCTCCGGATTGCGCATCCGCCGCTCGGCCATCGCCAACGCCACTGCACGAACAGCCCTTGGAGTGACGACCTTGCGGTCATCACAGGCGCAGTTCCAGTACGGATTCCCGTAAGCCCGAACCATGTCCGACGCATCAGCAAGCGCGGCTGTGGCCTGCCCTCGCTCGGCGTCATCCGTGAACGGACGGCCCATGCGTGCCTCAAGCTCAGAGAGAGTCCCTAGGGGCTCACACATAAGAACCTCCTTGGGGTGAAGCCGGGCCCCGCCAGGAACCGTGGAAAATTGGAAGTTTGGCGGGACCCCGCTTCAGTCGATCGTTACGGCTTGGCGGCCGGGGCGGGCTTCGGGGTGCCGGTCACCTTGACCTGGAGACCGCGAAGGACCTTGGAGTCGTCCTCGACGGCGCCGGTCTTCGGGTTGCGGTACTTGTCGTCCACGGCGACGACGCCGACGAAGGTCGAGAAGAAGGACCGCTCGGACGCGATGCTGGAGTCGTAGTCGCGCACCCAGCGGAGGGCATAGCCCGAGTCGGCCTGCGAGGAGCCGACCTTGATGGACGGGGGAACCATCGGGGCCCGGGTCACGAGCTGGATGGCGCTCGGGTGGTAGGCGTACATGGTCTCGGCGTCCACGTGGTTGGACTGGATCAGGGTGAAGCCGAAGAGCTTGCCGATGACGGCCTCACGCAGGGCGGAGCCGGTGCCGGCCTCGGAGACGCGAACCAGGTTCGGGTCGTTGAGGAGCTGGCCGGCGACCTTGGCGCCGAGCACCAGGTAGCGGCCACTGGTCGGCACGTTGGTGGCGGTGAGAGCGGAGGCCAGCTCGGCAACCTTGAAGCGGATCTGCTCGGCCGAGACAACCTGCTGGGTCTGGTTGTCGCCGTAGGTGACCTTGTCCAGCTCCAGGGCCTTGACGTCGGTGCCGAAGCCGGTCATCGCCTTGGCGACCTTGCGCTCAAGGTTGTCGACAACCGCATCGGTCTGCGGAAGCGCGACCTGGGCGGCGAACTCGGGAATCTCCAGCGACAGTTCGGCGTCGTTGAGCGCGACCGCGCTGTAGACGTGATCGGTGAGCTTGACCGCGAGGACGGTCTCGTTGAGCGACTGGGTCTTGATGGTCGCAGCACCGAGGAAGCCGGTACCCGTGCCATCGATCTTGCCCTCGTCCGCGACGAGCATCGCAGGCCGGCGGATGTTGACCGCGTGACCGACAGTGCCATCGAACTGGCCCGCGGCCTGCTTCTGGACGGTCGCAGCGAGGACCGCAGACGCTTCGAGGTTCGCGAGCGAAGCCGCAGCGAGCTTGTCGGAATTGATGATGGTGTTAGCCATGTGGGATCTCCTTAAAAGAGGGCATGAAAAAAGCCCCCAAGGAGGGGGCGAGAATTGTTGATGCAGGCGCTGCTACAGGCTGCCGTTGGCCATCTTTCGGTAGCTGGCTGCGAGCTTCTTGGGATCGAAGGCGTCCTCGTTCGGGTCCAGGCCGCCCTTGCCGAGCGTGCTGGAGCCGTTGCCCACGAAGGCGGACAGCTTCTTCGCGTCCTCGGTGAGGGACTTCTCGTCGGTACCCGAGAGGCGTTCAATCAGCTCGGCCGGCAGTCCATGCTTGGCGCCGATCATCTGCTTGGTGAGGGCCAGTTCCCGAGCCTCGGACTTCGCCTTGAAGTCGCTGAACTCGCTCTTGGTCTTCTCGCCCTCAGAGACCTTCGCCTCGACCTCGGAGAGCTTCTCGCGAAGCGCTGCAAGCTCAGACTGGGCCTCGTCGTACTTGCCCTTGAAGTCCTCGACGGGTTCCTCAGCGGGAACTTCCTCGATCTCCGCGGGCTCCTCCTGGGGGGTCTTCTCGACCTCTACCTCAGGGGTCTCGACCTCGGCCTCAACGGCCGGGGTCTCAGCCTCAACCACCGGAGTCTCCTCAGTAGCGGTCTCGGAATTCTCAACAGAGTCAGACATGATCTCCCTTTCCGTCTAACGGTTCTTCTTGTTCAAGGCTTCGATGGCTTTACGCCAGTCCTTCATCGAGCCGTTCCAGTGCTCTTTCCAGAGCGCGACGGCATCCTTCGTCTCCTGCGGGTAGTCGTACTTGCGCGAGAAGATGGGCACAGCGGAACAGCCGCAGTTCGGATGGAACTTCCGGATCTGGCTGTGTCCGGCGGTGGATTTGGAGCGGTAGACCGCACCTCGGCTCGCCAGCATCACGCAGAAGTAGCAGGCGTTCCCATCGGTCACGCGCATGTACGCGAGGGCTCCAGGGTCGTTGTCGACGCCCTCACCGATCACGTCCCGGCCGCCGTCCTCCACGATGCTCTGAGCCTCACCAGCGAGGTTCGTGCCGATGGAATCGAGAAGATCATCTAGCTCGTCCAGGGACTCAAGCGTCAGCTCCTGCTTCTGCATGGCCTCGCGTTCGGCCTTGCGCACGCGGCGCTCGGCCTTGAAGTGAACGGCAGCCGTGACCTCGCTCAGCGACTTGTCCTCGGTGTAGTCGGCCCACGGGTTCTCGTTCTTCGTGGGGATCGTGACGGTGCCCGGCTTGAGTCGCTGCTTCGACCCGCCGGCCTTATACAGCTCGTTCCACAGCTCGGCCTTCGTGGTGGGCTGACCGAACGAGGAGTCGTGGTTGATCGTCTCGTCCAGCCAGATGGCCCGCTCCAGTCGGTAGTACGACTGGCCGAGCCTGCGGGACTTCTTGCGAGCGACCTCGATGTCCTGATGCCACTCCAGAGCCCACCGCAGTGGGTCCCTCAGGAAGTCAGCAGGGTTGGTCCGCTCGACCCGTTGCAGCGTCTGGCGGTAAGCCTCGGCGCCAAGGGCGGCCTGGGCCCGCTGGAAGAACCTGCGGGCCCGGTCACTCTCACGCTGCTTGCTCATCCCTCACCGCCCTGGCCTTCTCCTTCGGGTCCTCGGCGGCACCGCGAGCACGGAGGCGGTTCGCGAACTTCTCGGCGGCACCGTTGAGGCCGTCCTCGTCCTCCTGGCGCTCACGCACCTCGTCAATGTCCTGCTGCGAGAAGCCCGGGACCTTCGTCAGAACGATGTCCGTGGGGACGCCCATCTGCACGAGCTTGAGGCCCGCATCCACGGCCTGGGCGAGGCTTCGATTGCCCTTGTCGGACCACATGACCTGAGCGTCCTGGGCCTCGAAGCCGTCACGGTCACCAGAGACCAGCGAGCAGAGCCGCAGGACCATCTCCCAGGACTCACCGAAGGACATCCGGTACTCGTCGCACTTCCGCGTGAAGGCGCTCTCCGATGCCGCGAGGGCGTCGGCGCTCAGGTTCGAGAGCTTGCCCGACAGCATGTACAGCGGCGGGGTCTCCGTCACGGCGCACATGTGCTGGACGACCAGCTCGATGGCCGTCTGGAAGTCCTCGGTGCCGGCCGAAGGCAGCTGCCCGAACTTGGTGTCCGGGTTGGGGGACATCAGCATCGTGGACGGGTCCAGGATGGGCGGGATGAACGTCGGCTGGCCGTTGGCGTCCAGCATCGGCATACCGTTCTCGTCCAGGCGCTCCATCGGGGCCAGGCCTGTCGCCGTGCGGATCGCGAAGCCCGTGTAGTGCTGGGCGATCAACATGTTCAGCCACATCTGGTTCAGCTTGTCCTGGAGCCGAATGAGGCCCTCGACCATGCCGTAGGCGCGGCCAAGGAGGTCCAGGCGCGGAGCGAAGCGAACGACCGGGCAGACATCCAGCCCGTGAGGGCGAGAGCCCACCACGCGAACCGAGCCATCGATCACCACGTCGTAGACGCGCTTGTCATCGAAGAACTTGCCCCTGGTGGGGTTGTCCTGGTTGTAGTCGGGCGACTCGATCAGAAGCGCGTACATGGGAAAGGCATCGAAGATCGGGTCGTCGTAGGCCGCGAACATTCGCATGGGGGAGTGCCCGCGGATTTCCGGCTTGCCTGGCTCCGTCCTCGACGGCAGCACGGTCACGTACGCGTGGCCGGCCTCGATGGCCTGGCGGTGGACGAACGACTGGCGCTGGTCCATCCGGTTGGCCTGCCAGAACTGCCACTCGTCAGGGTTGCCGGAGACGTCGGAACGTCGGTAGCCCTCGACCGCGAGCGCGTTCGTGGGGGCGTCCACCAGCAGGGGGATGATGTTGTGGATCGCTCGCCTGGACAGCTCCAGGAACTCGGGGTTCGCCTTCGACGGCATGAAGGGCGACTTGTGAAGCCCTCGCGCGTACCGATCGATCTTCTCCAGATCCTCACGGTCACGCTGGATCATGGAAAGCGAGTGCTTGGCACGCTTGAGCACACCAGCTATCTCCCCGGGGAAAACAGAGTTCTCCATTCACATCCTCCTTGCTAGAAACCCCCAATCGACGTCAGGGTCGGAATACGGACCGGGCCGTTGTTCAACTTGCCGGACTCAACGAGTCGCGTTCTAGCGATGAACGCCAAGAGGGACGCCGCGTAGGCATCGACCTTGTAACTCGAATCTCGGCTCGCCTTACCGAAGGAGACACCGAACTTGTTGTGCCTCTTCTTCGCGTTCTCCACGTGACGCTTCAAGCCGTAGTGGCCGTTGTGGGAGACCCGCTGGCTCTCGATGGCTCCAACGAGCGACATGTTCGCCTTGGTGATCTCAGCCTGGTTTCCGCGCATGTCGTAGCCCACAGAAGACTTGCCAGTCGCCTTGATGGCGAGGCGGGGGCCGTAGGACTCGGACCAGACATCGACGTACGACTCAAGGAAGGCGACGTCCGAGAAGAAGGCTTCGATCTTGTACGTCTTGAAAGCCCAGTCAACGAGGTCGGAGACCTCTTCGTGGTCGACCTTCCATGTGTTGCCCTCGGGGCCGTCTGGCTTCTCCCAGATGGCGATGGGGTGGATGAACGAGTCGTGGATTCTCAGAGCGACGATCGCTGTGGCGTCGTCTGAGACACCTCCATCGAGACCCATGACGATCCGGTCACCGGGCCTGAGTTCGGACTCGACCTTGCACTTCCCCCACGCCACTGGGTCCACGAGGGAGTCACCGGAGGCGGTGACCAGGTTGCAGTACTTCCGGAGCACCTCGTCGTGGGTGATCACGCCGGAGTAGCACTGGTCGATGATGGCGTCGATGTCCGCCCAGTAGCAGTCGTCATACGCGGCGAGGATGGCGGCCTTGAGGGCCTCCTCGTCCTCGATGTCGAAGTCGGGGTCAGCCGACACGGCGTCGTAGTAGAAGCCGGTCCGCTTCTGCCGGCCGTCCTGCTGACGCTGCCAAGCGGTGTGCATTCGCTCGGCGATGCTGTCCTCGCCCACGATGTACGCGTTGGTCGCGCAGAAGAGCCGGCCGCCGACCTTGGCGGCGTTGGCGGTGATCGTGTTGAAGACGTTCACCATGCCGTTCGCCTCGTTCCAGTGCCACGTCTCGTCGGCAAAGAGGGCCGATGGTCGGGCACCTTCGGCGGAGCGGTACGAGGCCGTCTTCGCCTCCAGGAGGCAGAAGGCTCCGGTCTCAGGGTTCCGCGCGTGGTAGCGCTCCTGGCCCGGGTCGATGCTGTACTTCTCCTTCGCCTCCGGGGTGAAGAGCGAGTGGAGCGTGAGCATTATGTTCTTCGTCTGCTCGACGTTGGTCGCGTAGAGCTGCACCCACACCTCGTCGGGCACCTTGCCGACCGGCATGCCCTCCGAGTCGAAGTGGCTGAACCTGCACGGAGCGAGGAACTCGATGGCTGCCAGGGTGGCGAAGTACGGGCCCTTTCCGGTGCCCTTCGCCAGCTGTAGAACCATCTGGTTCCAGACGAACCGGCCGTTCTCGTCGATCTCGTACATGCGCAGGATGCGCTTCACCTGGGACGGCGTGAACTTCCAGTCCGGACGGAAGTGCTCAGCCGTCCAGCGGAGGATGACCCATCCCAGGGTTCGGTTGGGGGCCGGAACGTAGTCGTCCTTGATGGTGCGGACCTGCTTCACGCGCCGGCCTCCTTCCTTCGAGGTTCGGAGAGGCCGCGGGGCCTCGGTTTGGTATCAGACGGTGCGATGTCGGCCGCGGCGGATAGGGTTCCGTCAGCACGTCGCGATGGCACCTCACCGAAGGGGGACCGCGTCCAGCTCCGCAACGGCGAACGCACCGCAAGCGCTCACCTCACGCGTAGCTGGCAGGCCCAAAGATTGGGTGTAGCTGCTAAATCCAGCGGCGGCAGAAAGGAGGACCGCATCGTGGAGTTCATGGACCTCGCGTGGTCGGCCCTCAAGGGGGTGGCACAGTTCATCGGCTTTAAGGCCGCCGAGAAGCTGTCGACCAAGTTCCGCAAGAAGGACAGCTAACGGGCTCGGGCTCGGTGTTCACGCACCGGGCCCGCCCCCTACAGGGCGTTGGCGTACTGCTCCATGAGCTTGGTGACCTCAGCGTCGATGTCTCGCGTCTCCACCTTCGTCAGCTCCATCTGAGCGATTCGGCGAGAGGCCTCCGTCGTCAGCAGCAGCCCGCAGGCCTTCGTGATGAGCGCCAGGAGCCGACCGGACATCTTGATGCCGGCCGACAGGTAGCGGTCCATCACCTCAGCCACGTAGGTGGCGAACGCGATGTCCGACTGCTGGTAGAAGGCGGCCTGGCCCGACTTGGCCAGGGACTCGAACCACGCCTTCGCGATCTCGTGCCAGTGCTCCTCGGAGGCCGGCCACTCGACCGGAGTCGGTTCAACGGCCACCCGCACTCGGCGCCTGGTCGCCTCCGTCGTTAGGAAGTCCTGTAGGGCGTCGATGACCGCAGTCACCATGTCGATGGACACGCGGTCGTAGTACCGAGTCAGCGAGATGTGCGCGGACTCGACCACCAGGCGAAGCTGAGCCCAGTCCGAGGGCTCGAAGAAGAACGACTGCGGCGACTCCACGAAGGAGAGGTAGATCCGCTGGGCGATCGGGTGCCAGGAGTCATCGAAGCCGTCACGGCCCTTGGCCACGTTCGCGTAGTGCTTGGGTGCGATCTTGAGGTCAATGACGTCCTTGTTGACGCGTCGACGCTCCTCCGGCCGCTTGGGGGCCGGGCCGCTGAAACCGTTCCGAGCCACTAGACCTCCTCGTCGCGAGCCGACCAGTGCTCGCCAGCATCAGCAGGGTCCGAGTCGTCAAACACCTCGTTGAACTCGTCAAGGTAGTTCTCGAACTCTCGGGCCTGCTTCATCTCGACCTTTTGCAGTCGCTCGGCGCGATCCTCGAACGAGGACTTCTTGCGAGACTTACCGGACATCGCACATGCTCTCTGCATCCTTAAATGAGTGGAACAACGGGAGAACCCCCGGAGGGATCTCAACGGGGGTTCTCAACCGAAGCATCAATTCGAGGACAGACCCATTCAAGGCGCTCGACTCAAATTGGAGCGGGAAGTTTTTCTTCCCTCACTTGTATATAGGGGTGCATCGAGGTGATTAGGTCACCCGCGGAAGGTGAACTGGATCACAGGATCAGAGGGACCCAAGAACGCGCTTCCCGCGCGGTATGTCGCGAGCCGCTCGGGCTTTACGACGCCCCTCCGCGGCCTCCAGGGCCGTCTTCCTGTCGTGGTGGTACTTGCACAGCACCTGGAGGTTGGAAGGCTCGCTGGAGCCTCCCTGAGACACCGGGATGATGTGGTCGACAGCGGCGCCAGCCGCGACGCACGGAAGCCCTGTGTCGTACCGGAGGTGCTGACACAGCCCGCCGGCCTCTCGCCAGGCGGCAGCTCGACGTCTCCGCCAGCCAGGCCCCAGGTCCTCGCGCTCACCCTGCCGGCCTCCCCAGCCGTGCGAGCGGAGAGGAGCACGAGGAGCAGGAGGAGACCAGCGAGGTCCAGGAGGAGAAGCAGACATGAGCCACGCACCTAGGAAGTTAGGAAGTTTGGAAGTTTGAGGAGGACCCCTTCAGGGGGTCCGGTAGGTGAGGTGAAGTTGAGAGAACCCTTTTGGAACTGCGACCAACAGGAGCAGTTCTTTTTGGAGAGAGTTCAGAGCAGCCTTTAGGAGGCTGCTAATCAGTTACTCAAGAGCAGCCCTTCGAGGGGCTGCTTAGTCTCTGTACTCAGTGGCCGCGTTTCAGGCGCGGCCTTAGGGCTGTGACTCGCCCCGCGTCGTCGCTCGTACCTCGCTCCTCCTTGGGCTCGTGTGTCACTGCGTTCCACCCTCACTTCTTACATAGCGGTGCATCGGGCCCCACCTACACAGGTCGGTGACGCAGTTCACATGCATAACCATGCAGGCGCAGCCTGCGCCTCTCTGACCTGCGAGTTTCGAAATGGGGGCTGACCTGCGAGGACTGTGGCCGGCGCCCACTAATTCACCTGGAGGGAGTTCGAGGTGATTAGCGGTGAAAGCGCAGTGTCATTCGGCACTTACTCAACGTCAGGGGACCCGTAGCCAATGGGAGCCGCTATGACGCATCGGCCGGGAATTGAATTGATCTCGGGTACCCCCCACCCCTCCATGTCGTTGCTTTTTCCTCGAAAACTTTTCGCGCCTTAAAACTTGCCTTGAATTTTCGTTCTATTTTCATTTTCATTTTGGTTTTGATTTCTCTTTGAATTGATATGAAATGAATCAAATACTTATGCATTCACCATGCGCATGGCCCACCTACCTCTACCCCTTGTGCCCATGTGTGTGCGTGTAGTGATTGCCTAAGTGCTTGAGTGTGTGAAGTGTTGAACCTTTGATTGTTCATGATTGAATTGTTCAACGTTGAGTTCTTCAATCGTTTAGCTTTGATTGATGAAACGTTGAGTACTGCACTACCTTGAGTGTGTGCATGTGACGCCAGTCGCTCAGTTCTACGTGTACACGCTTGTCCCCTATATGCGCGCGAAGAACCTGACTTGACACCCATGGAGAACATCCGTAGTGTTCTCAATGTCAGAACAACGCAGCACACGAAAGACACCGCACACGTGATTGACAAGCGGTTCATGTTCAACGGGGTTGAGTACGTTGTGTGGGATGAGTACGGCTCCCACTACCTGACAGGCGAGATGAGCTATCAGTGCCGCAGTGAGCGCGGCACGATCTATCTGCCCGAGTCTGAGATTCGCCCCCACTTCATCTAACCCACACGGGAGCTACGGCGTGAGCATCACCCTTAAGCAGGGCGACACCTACAACCTGACCACGCGGACCGTAGAGCGTGCGCTCACGGCTCACGAGCGGGCCGTGAGGGACCTTCGAGCCAACAGCCTTGATGCACTGCGGGTCATTTTCCGCAAGGGCTTCTGAGCGCACCTAGCCAGCCACTACACGAGAGACAGGGCAACGATCATGGGTGTCATGAAGACGATCGCGATCTTCGCGGAAGAGCACGAGTTCGACGCTGAGGACCTCCGCGGATTCGCGGGGGACTGGTTTCCGCACGTGGACTGTGACCAGCCGCTGTGGGCCGTCCTGAACGCTTACCGAGTGATGGATGAGAACGGCATACACGAGTCGGACACCGCAGCGTTCATGGAGTACCTGGCACTGCTGTCGTGGGACGTAGAGGAAGCGGGCAGCCGCTTCGAAGAGTGCTTCCGTGGCCAGTGGGACAGCATGGAGGACTTCGCCCATGAACAGCTCATGGAAACCGATGAAGAGTATCGGGCGGCTCAGGATTCGTGCCGTGGCTGGTCTCCGAGCATTGACGTAGTCGCGTGGAACTGTGACCACTCGATCACTCGTAGCGGGTACGTGTTTTCCTCGCACTAGAGGTGACCTGTTTAACAGGTCTGCAACTTGTCATCCATGAAGAAACTGGAGAGTCTGGCCATGCAGGATCAAAGCGTTGTCGCAGTCGAGGCCGTGCGCGAGTTCGTCGCAGAGTTCAAATGGTTGCAAGGTGCGCACATTGAGGAGCGCAAGTCGGAGGTTCCGAGCTATGACCCCGTGTACAACAACGCGGATGACGGGGCGGATACGGATGACCTTGACTTCCTGGAGAACGAACAGGCGTGGGAGGACAGGGAATTTTTGATCGGCTGGGCCAAGAAACTCGAAGCCGTAGTTTCCGGAATTAGCGCGTAACAAACAGGGAAGAGGTCGGGGCAATGGGCATCGAGTTTCACGAGAACGTGACCAAGTGGGCTAGCCGGAACTACAGCTACAGCCGGTGGGAGTTCGAGGAAGCGGCAGAGTCGAACGGGTGGCAGGCGATCGGCATGATCACCGAGCCTTACGACGATGGGCCGGTGTCTAGCGAAACCTCCTCCCGTCACTACTACGGCGAGACGTGGGCGTTCGCTAAGTACGCATCCAACGCGGAGCACATCATCTCTGAGCTTGAGCGCGTGGACCCTGAGGCGGCCCACTGGGACTACGGTCCGGGACGCTCCTTCATCTACGACATGAACTGTGCGCGCGTCGTGGAGGTAGTGGAGGAGGTAGAGGGTTGCTTGGCCTCGTACGGGTACCTGGATGAGGACCGGGCGTCGGAGATCGAGTACGAAGAGAACCACCCGTCAGAGCGCGAGTGCTACGCGGACGAGTCGTGTTCCTGTGATGCATCCACGCATGAATGCAGGGATGAGGTCTACTACCGGGCGCTTTCCGGGGACATTGACGAGACCACGGAAGACATTGAGTGCTCGTTCTGCGACCACTTCATAGACCTGTCCGAATACGTGGACACCGTTAAGCGGGCGGTCGCGGACAAGTTCCATGACGACCTGCGGAACGCGGGGCAGCTCACAATCATGGACTTTTTCAAGGAAGTTGAAGCGGTCACGTGATGGAGAACTGCGGAGGGTGCGGCCCGGTGCGACCGACGGGCGCAAGGGGTGTCAACCCGTACACGGTCGTTCTGGACTGGAAGTGCGAGTGGTGGGAACCGGGAGCGGATGACCTACGGGCGTACGCGGGAGATGAGCCCACGGTGTTCCACGTGTGGGCGGACAACCCCGGCGACGCTAGCGACTACTCCGACGAAATGGCAGTCGAGAAGTTCGGCGGGAAGACGGCCGACTACCTCAAGCACGTAGCGATTCTCGACGGCCATGCGCCGCTCGTGCGCGGCTAGTAAGACCCCCAACACTCTGCGAAGGAGACACACCAATGAGCATCTACGACGAAGGCCCCATGGAAGCGAACCTTACGCGTGCTGAGTGGGCGCTGAGCGCCTTGGAAGAGTTCGGGCGGTACACGGGGCAGGACGAGTATTTCGAGGACGCCATAGGGGCACGCAACCTGGGTGGGGACATCATGCGGGAGGTCGCCGGGGACCTCATGGCCAACCTGTTCCACCTGGGGCGGCTGAACGGGGTTGCTCCCGACACGCTCATCCGGGCCGGGCTGATGCACTTCACTGAGGAGGTAGCGGAGGAAATCGAGGAAGACCCTGCCGTTGCGGCGGCGGCCGAGCAGGTCGTTTGCGAAGCGCGGAACCTGCTTGCCTCTGTGAGCGCCTGATGGGTAAGGGCGGCACCAAAGGGTCGGTCCAGTGGTTCAAGGCTCTGGACGGGGGCGGTATCGGCTGTCACCAGTGCGGAGAGCCCGCTACCCGCTGGATGGACATGGAGCGGTACGGCATTCGTAGGTGGCTGAGTACGGCCTACTGCGACGGCCACGGGGACTGGCAGATGCAAGACCCCCACCACACGATGCGCGAGCGAGAGATCAGGAACTAGGGATGTATGCAGTCGAGTTCGTCAACGCCGGTTCCGACGTGAGCGAGGTGGGCCCCTACCTCTGGGCAGAGCGCATGGAGCATACGTTCAGCTTCGCTCGCCGGTGGCATGACCAGTCTCCGGGCGCTGACCCCCGGATCTGTGTGTACGTGGTCCAGGAGGAGCGTCCCATCACGCGGGAGGACTGCCCCGACTACACGATGTCGGTACTGCCCGGCGGGTACGTGCAGGTGGCCGACTACCGGAACGAGATACCGCACTGGGACGTGGCAGCGGCCCTTGAGGCCGCGGGAACGACCCCCCTGGTCGCCGGGAGCAAGCCCCCGGCCGGCATTTAGTTGATCTTGAAGTCAGGTCCGCTACTAGACATCCATGGAGATTTGAACCATGACCCGAACATATGGCACCATCGGAGAGCCGGGGCAGTACGCCGTGACCATCACTCACGCGGGTGGCAGTCACTACCACCAGGGGTGGGCGGACTGGGAATCGGTCAAGGCTGACTGGCATGAAGCGACTGAACTCGCAGACAGGGACGGCTACGTCATCACCTACCGGACCGACGATGTGGGGGGTGGTCGCCGGGAGGTCGTCCCGTTCAATGTGTGGGGCTTCCCGCGCTATCGGTGCGGGACCATCATGCCTACGGATGAGTGGCCGGAAGACTTCATAGAAGCAATCAAGGGAATTTCTTACCGATGAATGGGCTTGAAGCTCTTGTGTCTTCTCTTCCGGCAACTGTGATTCTCATGGCTGCAAGTTCAAGAAAGCGAGAAGCCGGATCTCTGGTATCGGTAGGATTTGGTTCAACGTTCATGGGAACTGCATTGTTTAGCTTGACATCCACGATGGGAATGATCTACACTGTTCTGGTAATCGCGACGGCCGTCACAGATTTCGCTGGGATCGGTAAGACGGAAGCGACTTAACCAGTGCAAGGTGTAAGGACTATGAGCGAGACTCGTGATCAGATCATCGAGCGAGTGCGTCTGGCGGGGGTCAGTCCGGAAAGCATCCGTGAGCTGCGGACCATGGCGCAGCCCATGCCTGTGGCGGAAATCGCCAAGCTGTTCGGCATCTCCCGGCAGGGCGTGTACTTCCACATCAACGGAGACAAGCGGCAGTTGGGCATGACCTCCCGGGAGAAGGCCAAGGCGCTCCGGCCCTTCCAGGTTCCGACCGCCATGCAGAAGTGCAACCAGTACAACCTGCTGTCGGCACACCTGCTGCACCACCTCGACCCGAACGCACTGAGCAAGACGAAGCAGACGGAGCTTGAGGGGTGGTGGCGGGGACTCCGGGCCGTGCGAAGCCTGATCCTGATCTTCGACCCCGAGCAGCCCCCGAACGAGGTAGCCAAGTGCGGTGGGTGGGCGTTCGACGAGCGGACGCCGGAGGAATCGGGCTTGGTTGTCCGGCCTCACGGTGAGATCACGGAAGAACAGCGGGCCGCGCTGACCCTCGAAGGTCTCTAGGTCTAGAAGGTGTGACAGCCCCCGTGTGGGGGCTTCACATTGAACATCAACTTGACATCCATGGAAAAAGAATGGGAGGTTAGAAACGTGAGCAAGACGATCGAAGAGCGGGCCGAAGCGTACAAGACGAAGCCTCGGAGCGTGAGTCAGGTCAAGCAGTACAACCAGTGCCCGTACGCGTTCTACCTCGCACGGATAGCCCGGGAGCCGGAGCTGCAAGCGGCCTGGCTCCCCATGGGGGTGGCCGTCCACGCGGCCGCGGAACTCTGGGAGAAGAGCGGGCGCACAGCGGCCCTGGAGGACGCCCAGGCGGAGTTCGCGAAGGTCTACACCCGGATGGCGAACGATGCCCTGGAGCGGGAGCCGGACGAGGAGGGGTGGCAGGCCAGCGGCCCCTACCAGGGGTTCACGGACCTGGATCGCCGGTACGGGGTGGGGCTCGACCAGGTGGCGAAGTATCTCCAGTGGTACAAGGACAACCCCGGTGAGCGGGTATGGGTCGATCCCGTCACCAACTCGCCGGCCATCGAGGCAAGGTTTGATCTTGAGTTCGACGGGGTCAAGGTGCTGGGCTTCATCGACCAGGTCATCGACCACCCCAAGGGGGATGTTCGGGTGCGGGACATCAAGACCGGGGCCATCCCGGGCATGGACGACACGTTCCAGCTCGACACGTACGCCGTGGCCATCAACCGGAAGTACGGCACGGAGTGCATCACGGGTGACTTCTGGGCAGGGAAGACGGGCCGTCCGTCCCGTGTCCGGAAGCTCGAAGCCAACTCCGACAAGATCGCGGAAGTATTCGTGACTGCCGATCAGAGGATCAAGGCCGGGGACTATCGTCCCACCCCGGGAGAAGCCTGCGGACGCTGCCCGGTGCAGCGAAGTTGCCAGTACTCGGCATGATCTTCTGGGACTAAAGTCCCGTGGCCGGCAAGGGCTTTAGCCCTCTGGTTCTTACATCACTACAGATCGTTCGGTTCTGGCTTGCACAGGCCGAAAGGTCTAGTCCACACTCGTAAAGCCGTCATAAAAACCAAAACCAGTCATGAATAGGGAAGCACTCATGATCAAGTCTTTCGCTGAGATGATCACTGCCGAAATGATCCAGACCTGCGACGTGGATGCGGCGGCGGAAGTAGCTGAAGACAACGTTGTCGACGGTTGGGAGAACGCGACCCGGGCGGACGTTGCCGGGGCGTGTGCGCAGATGATCGTGACGACCGAGCGGCACATCGAGGACCGCGCTGAAGAGGTCAAGGTTGATGTCCTGGCCTCCATGGAAGTCAAGCTCAACCGTATAGCGGCCATGCTCCGAGAGCAGGGCGGCATGGACACCACGGACATCGAGTCCGTGCACCAGGACATGATGGATCACATCAAGGCGGCGGCTGAGGAGCGGGCAGTCCTTCGGAGCCAGGTCACCCGCGTCAAGTGGGAGCAGCAGGAGCTGCGGACCATGCTGGAGAACCGCACGGACATCTTCCACTCCTCGATCGAAGGGCTCCGGCGAGAGGTCTCCTCGATGCGGGCCGGCCTTTCCTTCGCGGCCAGCCACTTCGCACCAGGCCGAGACGAGCTGCACCGCAAGGTCAAGAACGACACCCCTTGTCGGCAGCGATAACGGGTCTAGACCAACGAATGAGAGGAGATCGGGTTGTACACCCTGAGTCAGTCGGCACGAGCCCGCGGTGATAGCGGTGAGCCGTTGCCGGAAGCGTTCAAGTCCATGGGGCGTGCAGGTACGCAGTACATCCGTGGACAGCTGTCGCTAACCGTGGCGGGAGGCGGTACGGGTAAGAGCGCGTACACCCTGGCCCGGATCATCAAGGCCGACAAGCCCATCCCGGCCATCTACTTCAGCGCGGACTCCAGTGCGGACATCCAGCTCTCGCGGGCCCTGTCCATGCTGACCGGTCTCCGGATGGACGAGTCCAAGGAGATCGTCCGTGGCGAGCGGATCTACGACTATGCGGCCACCCTCGACCAGAACCCCATCCGCTTCAACTACAACGCGAGCCCGAGTGTTGCCGACGTCGAGCGGACCGTGTCCGCCTGGTACGAGCTCTACAACGAGGACGCGCACATGATCGTGCTCGACAACATCACGAACATCCGTGGTGGGGGAGCGGGTAACGAGGAAGACCCCTTCTCGGGCCTGGAGAGCCTCATGGACTGGGCCAACGACATGGCGCGGGTCACCGGGGCCCACGTGGCCGGCCTCCACCACACCACGGGCCCCCACAACAACGGAGATAGTCCGATCCCCATGAACGGGGTCAAGGGACAGATCACGCGGGTTCCTGCCCTCGTGCTGACGCTGCACAAGCCGGATGAGTCCACGCTTGCGGTATCCACGGTGAAGAACCGTGCTGGGCGGTCTGATTCATCAGGCAACACCTTCGTTGAACTCGGCTTCGACGGTTCAACCATGACGTTTACCGACGACGCCTTTTCTTCGGTCTCGTACTAGACATCCATGGAGTTGAGTTCATCATGGATGTAAAGTAAGGTCGGAAGTGAGAGAGGGAGTGAACATGACTGACGCAGTGATCGACATCGTGGAGCGGAATCGTGCCGTGGGGCACGTCGCGGAGCGGCACGACGACTCGGGTGACTGGTCGATCTACGGGACGAAGGAAGGGCGTGTGTGGACCGTCTACGCCGACTTCAACGGAAACGGGCGCTACATCGAAGCCACGGGTTCGACGCTGGCCGTAGCCCTCAAGCGCTGGTGTCAGGCGTACGGCATCCCACACGGGTCCGCTGAGGTTGCCAGTGACCTGACGGGGCGACTGGAGATGGTTCGGTGGTAAGGGATGTTCGCTAAGGCCCTGGCCGCCCTGGTGCTCGGGCTGACGGTGTTCATCACCGGCCTGTACCTCCACATCGAGGACCAGGAGCAGGCCAAGCCGGAGTCCGCGGTGGCCGAACAGGAGACTCCCTCGCCCGAGCCGAGTCGGACCCCGGAGGGCCCGCCGGCCCCCAGCGCGACGGCGAGCCCCAGTGAGGCGTCCCAAGCGCCGGCCGAAGCGCCCAAGGTGCAGGAGAAGCCTCAGGTGCCCAGGCCCACACAGGTGCCGGCTCCGGCGAAGCCCAAGCCCCCGACCCCCAAGCGGTCGAACTACACGGTGTGCCACGACACGTACCTCAACGGGCAGCCCTACGGGAAGGAATGCAGTGTCTACCGCGTGTAAGACGGGATTTAAGAGGTGTGAGAGGTGCGGCAGGTGTCGGGCGCTGAGGTTCTACTCTGGAAGTCGGGGGCGTATCTGCGCTACGTGCCAGCGGAAGGCAAGGTCGAAGTCCTCCCACGAATCGAGAGTCCAAGCGACGTACGGCCTCGCGGCCGGGGAGTACGACGAGCTGTATCGCCTTCAAGGCGGGACGTGTGCGATCTGCCGACAGTCCCGCTCGAAGCGCCTCGATGTGGACCACTGCCACAAGACCGGGGTGGTGCGCGGACTTTGCTGTGCGAGGTGCAATCGGCAGTTGCTTGCCAAGGGGCTTCGGGATGATCCCGAGATCGCGAGAAGTGCAGCCGCGTACCTGGAAGACCCTCCCGCTGTTCGGTTGATCGGGCAGCGTTTTTATCGGCAGTCAACTTGACATCCATGGAAAGAGTGAGTGACAGTCAATATGGATGACCAGTACGGACCTCGGCGGACTGGGCGGGCGCAGCGCTCGAATCTCCGCGTGACGGTAGGTCAGTTGGATCCGACCTGGAACCTCATGTCACAGGCCCACAGGGTGTTCCCCGTGGAAGTTAGGAAGTTTGGAAGTTTGGATGGGACTCTTCGGCAGTCGGCCCGCTGAGCAGCGGGAGCCGGCGGGGCCGATCCGGGAAGTCGTAGAGCGGTATTACCCGCACTGGGAAGCCCCCGACTACCGGCCCGGATGGATTCAGTGCCTGTGCCCCGCACACGAGGAGGACAGGCCATCGGCCAGCGTCAACTACGACCGTGGCTGCATCAATTGCCAAGCATGCCCGTTCAAGGGCTCGGCTTACTCGATCATCATGACCAAGGAAGGCTGCACGTTCCGTGAGGCTCACAGAAGAGCGCAAGACATTGCTGATGGAGGTCGCGGTACGGGCCCGCAAGCAGTTCGAGGGGAGCCCGGCCGAAGAGTATTTGGTGCATCGGGGCCTGGTGCCGGACCAGCTCGACAAGTTCCGTCTCGGGTACGTCGACGATTCGGCTCCTAGCGGCTTCGACAAGTACCGGGGAACGATCTGCGTGCCCTACCTCCGACGAGGGGCGACGGGTATCTGGAGCGTGGCGGCCCTGCGCTTCCGCTGTATCCGGGACGAGTGCGTGCGCAACCCTGACGGGTCCTTCCGGGACTCCAAGGACGAAGTCCACGTGGGCCACGGCAAGATGCAGTCGATGGCCAGCGACACCCCGCGGATCTATAACACCGAGGCCATCGTCCGCTCCTCCGACGTGATCGCGATATGCGAGGGCGAGGCCGACACGTGGACGGCCGAGATGTGCGGCATCCCGGCCGTGGGGATTCAGGGAGTGAACGGCTGGAAGGACTACTTTACGGAGCTGTTCATCGGCTACCGCACGGTGTTCGTCCTCTCCGATGGCGACGAGGCCGGCAGGGGGTTCGCCCAGCACGTAGCGAAGCTCCTCCCCAACGCCCTGGAGGTCCCGATGGCGCCGGGCATGGACGTGAACAGGACGCACAAGGACATGGGCCGTGAAGCCCTGCTGAGCAAGGTGGGTATGTGATGGCGAAGTTCGTCAGTGGACGCGAGGCGGCTGCGGATCTTTCTGCGGACTTCGACTTGACATCCATGGAAGATGTGGTGAATCACCCGAGTCACTACACAGCACACCCCAGTGGGACGGAGTGCATCGAGATCACAGAGCACCTGAACTTCTGCCTCGGTAACGCCATCAAGTACATCTGGCGTGCGGGTCTCAAGGACTCCGACAAGACGGTTCAGGACCTCGAAAAGGCCAAGTTCTACATCTCCCGCGAGATCGAGAGGATCAGCAAGTGAAGCGCATCGTGATCGTGTCCGACCTGCAAATGCCGCTGGAGCACAAGGCGGCGAACAGGAACCTGATCAACTTCATTCACGACTACCAGCCGGACGAGGTGATCAACATTGGCGACATCACCGACTACACGGCCCCTGGCCGCTGGTCCGCAGGCAAGCGCGCCGAGTACGGGATGAGCGTCAAGGAAGAGGCCGGCTACACAGTCGCCAACCACGTCCGCCCGCTCCGCAAGGGCTACGACAAGAAGGTCACCCTCCTAGGGTCCAACCATGGCGAGCGGCCCCACAAGTACCTCGTGGAGCGCTGCCCGGCCATGTATGACGAGGTCATCTTCCAGGAACCCCACCTGCTTCGACTGGACGAGTTCGGCATCGACTTCGAGCCCCTCAAGTACGACTTCGCCCCGGGCTGGACGGCCACCCACGGGCACGCCAAGGGCATCAGTCTCTCCCGCTTTGCTGGCGGTACCGCGATGAACGCCGCGCGGAAGTTCCAGAAGAACGTGGTCTGCGGCCACACGCACCGCGCCGGGATCATCAGCGAGTCGAGCGGGGAGTTCGCGGCCCGTCAGCTCACGGGCGTCGAAGTCGGCTGCCTGATGGACATCAAGAAGGCCTCCTACCTCGGCGCAGCAGGGTTCGGAAACTGGCAGTTGGCCTTCGGTCTGTTCTACGTGAACGGAAACCGAGTGTCCCCGAGCATCATCGACGTAGAGCGAGATGGCTCGTTCATGGTTGAAGGAGAGGTCTACGGGTCGGTGAAGCGCAATGCGCTGGGCCGCTTCGTCAGCTCCGCAACTTGACATCCATGGAACTGGCACCGCATAGTGAAAGTGAGCGGTGAGAGCGCCTGGGGCGCCAATTTTTACCCAACAGACTTGACATCCACGGAGAAGCTCACCGCAATGAATGACATCGTGATCACCGCCGACGAGTGGGACAAGCTCTTCATCGACGCCACCAAGGTTGGCGGGATGACCGCCCGGAAGTACGCCGGTCTCGTAGACCCGGAGGACATCAGCCAGTCCATCATGGAGCGCTTCGTGGACTCGGAGCGATCGGCACGCAAGATGCTCGACGCCTACGACAAGGACAAGCGGATCGCCTTCAAGGGCATGCTGCTGATGGCCTCGCAGATCGCAGCCCAGGAGATCAACGCCCACCGCCAGGCCCACGGGAACTTCACGTACACCCCGGACTACGTCCGCCGGCTCCTCGCTCAGGGCGTCATCCCCACCGAGGAGAAGTCGGGCAGCATCTTCGATGCTCAGGTCAACACCCTGTCCACGGGACGCAAGTCCAAGAAGGATCACGTGGAGCGGGTGAACTACACGGACAAGGTGGACCTCGATAAGGGGTTCGCCAAGCTCTCCCGAGACCATCGCATGGTCATCGTCCGGAAGTACGTGGCAGGCGAGACGAACTTCACCAACGCCGAACGCATGCGACTCACAAGGGCAGTTGACGCCCTCACGATGCACATGAACGGCTACCGAGCCACGTCGACCGCCGCCTACAGCGGCACCGGTTCGCGGTCGGTGATGTCCAACGCGAGCGCCCGAGTCATCACGGGAAACAACTACGATGGATGACTTTCTTACCCCGTGGGGTGACCTGAAAGACCCCGACGACTACGAACTCCAGCAGAAGAAGTACCAGGAAGAGGACACCGCAGAATGACGCACTTCAAGACCGAGACCGCTCAGACCGTCTTCACCCGCACCTACAGCCGCACCCTGCCGGACGGTTCCAAGGAGACCTGGCCGCAGACCGTACAGCGTGTGGTCGACGGAAACCTCGCCCTGGTGGACGAGAAGTACCAGTACGAGGGTGAGCGTCAGGACCTCATCGACTTCATGACGGACTTCCGCGTTCTCCCTGCTGGGCGGCACATCAAGTCCTCCGGCGTGAGCGACTACGCGCTCAACAACTGCTGGGCGAGCGGCTGGATTTCGGACGAGCCCGCGGAGCACTTCACCTTCCTATTCTCCCGTCTCATGGAGGGCGGAGGCGTCGGAGCGAACTACAGCTCGCGATACCTCAAGGACATGCCGGCCGTCGCCGTCCCCGTCCGAGTGCACGTCGTGTGCGACCCCCAGCATCCCGACTACTTCGACATGCTCGAAGCCGGTCTCATCAGCACCGAGTACGCCTACGACTGGGATGGCGCCTACGCAGTCCAGGACTCCCGCGAGGGCTGGGCTGACGCTCTTCGCGACCTGATCGACACCGCCCACAACCCCGAGACCGCCCACCGAAGCCGTGTCTACGACGTGTCTCGTGTCCGCAAGAAGGGAGCCCCCCTTCGGAAGTTCGGCGGGTCCGCCTCCGGCCCCCTGCCCTTCGCGTCGATGATGCGCAACGTCGGCCTGGTGCTCGAAGGTGCCGGGAACTTCCTTCGACCGCTGTCCGGGCTCGACGCGATGGAGATCGACCACGAGATCGCTCAGTGCGTCGTCTCGGGTGGTGTGCGCCGCTCCGCACGCATGGCCATCATGCACTGGGCTGATGCGGACATCTTCCGCTTCATTCGCTGCAAGGCCGACATGTCGAAGCACTGGACGACGAACATCAGCGTCGAGACCGACCACGAGTTCTCGGCGGCCCTCAAGAACAAGCGCCACATCCTCCACGACCACGCCCAGCGGGTGATGGACGAGATGGCGGCCGGCATGCACGCCAACGGCGAGCCCGGCTTCTGGAACTCCTCCTACTCCGCGGAAGGTGAGCCTGACGGTACGTACTGCACCAACCCCTGTGGGGAGATCACGCTGAGCCAGTGGGAGCCCTGCTGCCTCGGCCACGTGAACCTCGGGAGCTTCGTGGATAGCAAGGGGCACATCGACGCTGACGGCCTGGCCAAAGCCCACAGGCTCATGATCCGGTACCTGATCCGGGCAACCCATGCCCGGGTCGCTGACGACAAGTCCCGCAAGGCTATCGACCGGATGCGCCGCGTTGGAGTGGGCCACTTCGGCTTCGCCGACTACCTCGCCAAGCTCGGTGTCCCGTACTCCGAGAGCCCGAACCACTTCGGCGTGGAAATGATGCTCCGGACCATGGCTAAGGAGGTCGACCGCGAGGCCACGGCCTACTGCCACCAGCTCCGCATCCCCATCCCGGTGAAGCGGCGAACCATCGCACCCACGGGCACCGTGGCCAAGCTCGCCGGCTCTTCCGGTGAAGGCGTACATCCAATCTTCGCGCGGCACTTCATCCGACGGATTCGCTTCTCGACGGTCGAGCCGTCCGAGGTTCAGCAGGTGGAGGAGTACAAGGCCAAGGGCTACAAGGTCGAGCCGTGCATCTACGCGGCCAACACCATGGTCGTGCAGATCCCGACCGTTGACCCGCTGGCCGTCGACTACCCCGACGTTCAGTCGGTCGATGAGATCACCCTGCGGGAGACGCTCAACGTCCAGGAGCTGTACCAGAAGCTGTGGGCCGACAACGCCGTCTCGATGACGGTCAACCTCGACCCGAAGACCATCAGCGTGGAAGACCTGGGCGACGCGCTCACCGAGTACGCCGACTTGCTCAAGGGCACGACCATCTTCCCGGAGGTCTCTCGCGACCAGGCCCCGTATGAGCGGATCGAGGAAGAGCAGTACCTCTCGCTCGTCTCCAAGACGGACGGAAAGGCTGACGCGGACACGGGTTACGACGAGGTCTGTGCGTCGGGGGCGTGCCCGATCTAGTGCCGATGAGCGAATGGAATGACGACTTTGACTGCATGCAGTGCGGTGTTGAAGTTGATGAGTTGTATCCCCGATTCGAAGACGCTGAGGAATTCGTCTGCGAGTTGTGTTTCGAGGATGCGAACTTGACATCCATGGAATACGCAAGCGATAATCATAGTGAGGGGCGCGTGTGAGCGCCCCATTCTTCGGCAGTCCACTTGACATCCATGGAGAATGAAATGCCTTTCGAGAACGACCCGTTCGCAGCTGACGCCCCGACCGCCCCGAGCAACGACCACATCAACACCAAGGAGGCCCCCATCGCTACCGCCACCACCCCCAACCCGTTCAAGATCGGCTTCACCCTCAAGGCCGCTGACCAGATGAGCGGCGAGTGGCTCACCCCCTGCGTGTACGGAGCCAGTGCTCAGGAGACTGCCGAGCGCGGCCGTGACCTCCTGGTGGCCATGCAGGAAGTCGGCCTGATCGACCTCACCGCCAAGGCGGCCGAGTACACCCGAGCCCAGTACAAGGGCCCGGTCAAGGCGGCCGGTAAGCCGACCTTCCAGAACGGCCAGGTCCAGCGCCAGGCGCCGGCCGCTGCCTCCGGTGGCGACGAGTACACCTGCGACCACGGTCGCCGGAACTTCAAGGACGGCGGTTCCTGGGCCGCCCAGTTCTGCGGAGCCCCGCAGGGCACCCCCAAGGGCGACCAGTGCCCGCCGCTGTGGCGCCAGAAGAGCGGCTCCTTCGCCGCCAAGTAACACCAGCACCTGATGCATGGGGCCCGGCTACACGGGCCGGGCCCCCATCACCCGGAAGGCAAGCAGTGCAGACCATCGATTTCCGATCCACCATGACCGTTGAGCTGGTGGACCACATGGGCTCAGACGAGACCATCGCTCGAAGCGCCCGAGTTTCCTCCGGCACCAGCGGCAACCCCACAGCTAACCGCGGCCTCCTCAACATGTTGATGCGGGACAGGCATGGCAGTCCTTTCGAGTCGGTGACCTACCAGTTCCGAATCGAGTGCCCCGTCTTCGTGGCCCGCGAGTTCATGAGGCACCGCATTGCCTCGTTCAACGAGGTCTCGGGCCGTTACAAGGTGATGGAGCCCGTGTTCTACACGCCGGCCCCTGACAGGGCGCTGCGGCAGATCGGCAAGCCCGGCGCCTACACCTTCGAGCCCGGCGACTACCAGCAGCAGCGCACCGCCGAGGGCGAGCACAAGCGCATTGCGGTTGAAGCGTGGGACTCCTACGAGCACATGCTCGACCGAGGTATAGCCCGCGAGGTGGCCCGGAATGTTCTCCCGATGTCCCTCTACACGAGCTTCTACGTGACGATGAACCTCCGATCGCTCCTCAACTTCCTCTCCCTGCGGTGGGCGCACGTGGACTCCAAGGTGCCCACGTTCCCGCTCAAGGAGATCGAGGACGTTGCACAGCAGATGGACGCCAAGGCCCGGCAGGTCTGCCCGATCGCCTTTGAGCATTTCGACGCCCACGGGCGGGTGGCGCCGTGATCGCGTGGATCGAAGACCTCGACCACTGCCCCTGCGGGGGGCAGTTCTGCACCGATGACTTCCCCTGGGAGGACGAGCAGTGAAGGCTGTCAACGCGGTCGCCCTGGTCGTCGCCATCGTCGGCGGCCTGTGGCTCCACTTCGCAGGGCCGTGCTCGCTGTGGTCGTTCTCCCGAATGGGAGACCTTCCCGCGAGGTGCGTGATGGCCAAGTGAAGCCACGGTTCATCGCTGGGGGAGTGCTCGTCGTAGTGCTTCTCGTGCCAGCCGCCACGTATCGGCACATCGACCAGGGCATGGAGCGCGAGGTGGACCTGACAGCCTCTGACCGACCTTCGGCCGGCGAGGGCAGGAACTTCCTCCTCGTGGGCTCCGACTCCCGAGAAGGTCTGTCCGAGCAGGAGATGAAGCGCCTTCGTACAGGCTCTGCGGAGGGCAAGCGGACGGACACCATGTTGGTCGTCCACCAGGGCCAGTACGGCACGACACTACTGTCCCTTCCCCGTGACTCCTGGGTGACGATTCCGGCCTTCATCGGGGCGTCCGGGAAGCGCTACCCGGCCTCGCAGAACAAGCTGAACGCCGCCTATGCCTGGGGCGGCGGGTCGCTGCTCACCCGAACCATCGAGCACAACACCGGCATCCGGATCGATCACTACGCGGAGATCGGGTTCAAGGGCTTCGCTGACGTGGTCGACGCGTTGGGCGGCGTGGAGATGGACATCAAGAAGCCCATCAAGGACCGGAACAGCGGCGCCAACTTCGCGGCCGGCACCCAGCGGCTAACCGGCGCCCAGGCCCTCGCGTACGTGCGGCAGCGCTACCAGGAGCCGACCGGAGACCTGGGGCGCAACGCCAACCAGCAGGAGTTCTTGAAGGCGATAGCCAAGGAGGTAGGACCGACCAATGTTCTGGGCGTTCTGGGGCCCGCTCTGGAATCTGTGGTTTTCGACAAGGACTTGGAACCGTGGGAGCTTGCGCGCTTCGCGGCCTCGTTCACCGGAACCATCTACCGAGCCACCATCCCCGTAGCCGACATGGGCTACGAAACGCAGGCGGGTTCCGCCGTGCTCTGGGACAGCACAGGGGCAGCAGCCCTCTTCGACAGGATCAAGCACGACAGGAAGGTGTCCGGCTAGTGGATTTTTTCTACGGACTCATCATCGGGATCAACATCATGATCCTGGTAACTCTCGGTGCGGCGATCTTCGTCGCGGCACAGAAGGGAATCAAGCGATGAGCACCCTCCCCGACCCCGAGGAGTTCATGAACTACCTCGAAGAGTGCGGATTCAACGCCATCGATGCCCAGATGAACGAGGTCGTGAACCTCTACTCGAAGTCCGTGACCAAGGCGGGAGAGCTGAAGAAGCATGCCCGCTCGGTGGGCTTCAGCTACGAAGCGGCTGAAGAGATCGCCATGGACTTCCACAACACGATGACCAAGGGAGCAGGAAAGTGACAGCAGAACACCTCATCTTCGTGGAGTACGCGGACGGAGACATCGACGAGTTCGAGGGCCTCATCGACTACGAAGGTGAACTGGTCGTCATCTACGACGACGAGGTCACCCACCACATCAACCGGCGCCACACCCGCGCCGTACACATCCACCCCATCACCGAGGAGTTCTAGTCATGTTCGGCTCCAAGACGCGAACCATCGAGTCACTTCGCTCGCAGCTCACACAGCAGGCCAAGACCGTGGCTCTGCTGGAAAACGCCAACGCGAACAACTGGGCACTCATCAAGGAGCTTGAGGAAGAGCTTGAGATCGCCGCCCTTGAGTACGTGGACCTGGAGCGGCGCTTCCCGGAGCGCGACGAGCAGGGTCGGTTCCGCCGAAAGCGGCCTCTTACTTAACATCCATGACTTGACATCCATGGAAACTGGCGGCAATGATGGGGTTGGGGGGTGAGCAGGCGAGGTCCCCGTGCAAGTTTTGAAGTTTGGAAGTTTGGCGAGGGGGATCGAATGCTGGTTGAGACCTGTGTGGCAAGCGGTGAAGGTTGGATGTGCGACCGCCCGCGACGGTCATCTGGCCCCAGAAGTAACGGACTTTGCAACGCGCACAGCGTTCAGAAGAACCGGGGACAGGTGCTGCGGAGGCTCGGTCACCGTGCTGCATGGAGGGGGAACACTCGCCGTTGCTCCCAGTGCCGCACTTATCGAGACCCCTCCTTCTTTTCCCTGTCTCGGAGACAGGCGGATGGCTACAAGGACTCGTGCCGAGACTGCGATGCGACTAAGCCGTACGGCATGAACCGATTCGACCGGCTGATCATCCTCATCGGCCAAGGCTTCGGATGTGCGATCTGCGGCAGTAAGAACCCGGGAACGATGCGAAGTGTGTTCGTGCTGGACCACGATCACGCCTGCTGTCCCGGAGGTAACGGCAAGAAGTGCGGTGTGTGCGTGAGAGGGGCCCTGTGCTCTGAATGCAACCTCATGCTCGGGCGCTACGAGAATCTCCCCTCCTCCTTGCAGACCTGGGAGGTGCTCAACGACTACATAAACAGGAAGAGGCGTACGGTTTGATCAGGGCTTGCTTCAAAGTCGCTGGGGATGTCTGTCAGTTCAACGTGCTGGAGTCAGAGGCAGACATCCCCGAGTTTGTGAACTGGATTCGTTCCGGGAAGACTTTCGGGCTCGACAGTGAGACATCCGGACTCGACTGGTGGGCTGACGACTTCAAGCTCCGACTGGTCCAGTTCGGGACCGACCGGGAAGCCTACGTGGTGCCCGTAGAGCTGGGTGCAGAGCTACTGGGCGCCGCCGTGGGGGCCATCCGGGACGTGATCCGGCGTGAAGGCCGGCTGATCCTCCAGAACGCCACGTATGACCTCCTGGTCCTCGATGCGACGACTGACCTGCGGATGGAAGATCTCTGGCCGGCCGTCCTCGACACGAAGATCCTGGCTCACCTCGTAGACAGCCGTGGTGAGGCTGAGGGAGGCACCGGCCACGGCCTTGAATCCCTGACCAAGCACTACATCGACAGGGGCACCGCGGCCTCCATCAAGGCCAGCATGGGCAAGCTCGCCCGGGACCTCGGAGTCAAGAAGGGTGAGGTCTTCAAGGCCGTCCCCTGGGGCAACGGGATCTATCTGACGTACTCCGCGCTCGATCCGATCCTCGCGTTCCGGCTTGGTCGAATACTCCTGCGGAAGATCGCGAACGGGGCCAGGAGCCTCATCGAGTTCGAGCACGAGGTTGCCGAGATCTGTTCGTACATGTCTCGGCGCGGTGTGCGCCTGGACGTGGAGTACACGGTCCGACTCTCCGAGAAGCTGTACGCGGATGAGCTGGAGTGGACACAGATCGCTCGTGAACTCGGCTGTGAGAACCCGTGGTCCACCGAACAGGCTGCTGACGCCTTCGAGGCGCGGGGCGTCTTCGCCAAGGATCGGACGCCGAGCGGCAAGCGGAAGATTGACAAGAAGTTTCTCGGTGAGCTGGTCAAGAAGGGTGACCTCCTGGCCCTCGCCATCGAGCAGGCCAAGAGCGCGCGCAAGAAGCGGAACACGTGGCTGAAGTCCTTCCTCGACCTCGTGGACAGCAAGGGGTACATCCACCCGGGCATCAACAGCATCCAGGCCAGGACGGCTCGGATGAGCATCGTTGGCGTGCCGGCGCAGACGCTGCCCGCAGGTGACGCGGAGATCCGGAACTGCTTCCTGGCCGACGAAGGCCACTGCATCATCTCCGTGGACTACTCCAACATGGAGCTGCGCTTCCTGGCCGCACACTCCGGCGACAGGCGAATGCTCAAGGCGTTCCGAGAAGGCGAAGACCTCCATCAGATCACGGCTGACGCTGCGGGCGTGAGTCGCAAGATCGGCAAGATGGGGAACTTCCTGATCGTGTTCGGCGGCGGCAAAGCCGCACTGGTCGAGCAGGCCGGAGTCTCCGATGACGTTGCCGAGAGCGTCATGGACGGCTTCATGGAGACCTTCCCCGGCGTGAAGCGCTTCATGGACGACAAGACGAAGGAAGCGCGCCGGAACGGCTACATCACCACACCGTCCGGGCGACGCCTCTACGTAGATAAGTCGCGGGCGTACTCCGGAGCCAACTACTTCATCCAGTCCGGAAGTCGTGACATCACCTGTCGCGCACTGGTCCGCATGCACCGCAAGGGGATCACCCCCTACATGCTTCTGCCGATCCACGACGAGGTGCTCTTCTCGGTGCCGATCGAGAAGGCGGAAGTCGCAGCGAAGATCATCGCTGACCTGATGGCGGAGACCATCAAGGGACTTGAGATCCCGACTGACCCCGAGATCGGCAGGGACTCGTGGGGCAGCCTGTACGACCTTGAAGACACCAAACACTAAGGAGCTTTCTGCATGACCAACTACCTTCTCTTCACCTCGACCACCTGTGGCCCGTGCAAGTTCGCCAAGCCCACCATCCATCGCGTCGCCATCGAGAAGGACGTGAGCGTGGACGACGTGGTGTTCCAGGAAGCCGAGGGTGACTCGATGTTCGACGTATACGACGTGTCGATGGTCCCCACCTTCATGGCGATAGACGAGAACGACAAGGAGATCGAGCGGCTCGTCGGCAAGTTCACCGCGTCCGCCATCGGAGACTTCATCGAGGCGACCAAGTGACCATCTGGGTTGTGCTGGGGGAGCAGTGCGGATGCTGCTCCCCTCCGGTCGTGGGTGTCTTCTCCTCGGAAGCGAAGGCGGAAGCCTTCATCAAGAAGAACCTGAACCCGTACCTCTGCGAGGTGTCCGAACACAGGGTGGATGCGTGAAATTCAGGGTTAGTTCGCGTCCAGGCTGGGACGCATACTTCATCGGCATCGCGCAGGCGGTGTCTGTGCGAGGCGACTGCCTTCGCTCACAGGTTGGCGCGGTACTCGTCGGAGCTGATCGGCGCATCCGGGCAACCGGGTACAACGGCTCCCCTCCAGGTGGACCGTCATGCCTCGCGGGCGAGTGTGCGCGCTGCTGCTCGGAACAGCCGTCGGGCTCGGGTTACGAGGACTGCATCGAGACTCATGCGGAGGCTAACGCTCTCCTGCATGCGAGCTGGGCGGATTGCCAGGGGGCGACGCTCTACATCACCCGCGAACCCTGCAAGGACTGCTCGAAGCTTCTTGCGTCTTCGGGTATCGCACGGGCCGTCTGGCCCGGTCACTTCGGACTGCTGGAAAGGACGTACCGTGCTGCGTAAAAAGCTCCTCGTGGCCGCCTTGGTCGCCGCGCCGGCCCTCGCCGCCTGCCTCCCCAGCCATGGGGGTGAGCCCGCGAAGAAGACTTCCGATCCGCCCTCGGTGTCGCAGCAGCCAACCCCGTCATCGCCTCCGGCCGGCACTCCGACTCCGGACCCGGTCCTCATACCCAAGCACGCCCTGAGCGTCCGGGATGGGGGCTCGTACGGCATGGGGATGCCGGTGTCGCTGACCTTCGCGAAACCTGTGCCCAACCAGAAGGAGGTGCGCCAGGCCGTCAAGGTCACCTCCGATGCGGGGCAGGAAGTCCGCGGGTACTGGTTTTCCGCCTACCGCCTCGACTTCCGCCCCGAGTTCTACTGGATCGCGGGCAGCGCCATCACAGTGGAGGGCCTCGGGCCCAAGCCGCTGAAGTTCACGATCAAGCGGCAGCAGATCGCCACCGTTGACGTTGCGACCAAGACACTGACCTTGAAGCGCGATGGTCAGGTACTGAAGACCATCCCCATCACCGCAGGCAGCAGCGAGCACCCGACGTACAACGGCGACATGGTTGTCTCCGAGATGCGGAGCCAGGTCCACATGGATGCGCGCACGGTCGGTATCAACAAGGATGACGGGACGCCGGCCTACGACATCCCCGACGTACCGCACGCCCTCCGGTTGTCTCGATCGGGCACCTTCCTCCACGGGAACTACTGGAAGGGCAAGAATGTGTTCGGTAAGGCCAACACGTCGGCTGGATGCATCGGCCTACCGGACGTGAAGCCTGGCAGTGCCAACGAGGACACCATCGCGAAGTGGTTCTATGAGAACAGCATGGTCGGTGACGTGGTGCGTGTCGTGAACTCACCGGACCGCCAGATCAAGCCTGACAACGGCTTGAACTCTTGGAATCTTGACTGGTCTCGATGGCTCAAGTGAGATGCAGTTCTAAACATGAAACCCCGCCCATCCGTCATGGATGGGCGGGGGTTTTCTTGTTTGTTCAAGCAGGTTGCTTCTCCCTGGATGTCATGTGTAGTCTCTGATCATCACCTAGAAGAAGGAGTGCCGAGATGGCTCTCAAGGAAGTCACCATCACCAAGCTGTCCATCGAGATCGGTGACATCGAGTACTCCGGTGCGGTTGAGCTGGAAGCCAAGGACAAGAAGGAGCTGTCCGACCTGGCGACCTCCTTCGACAAGGCGCAGGCTGCCTACGCCGAGGCGACCAAGAAGCTCGTGGAGAAGGCCGAAGCGATCGGTCTGGAGGGCAAGAAGATCCGGAAGCCTGCTGCTGCCGGTGACAGTGAGGACGCGAAGGTTCGCAAGTACGCGGCGCGCGTGGGTCTGGAAGTCAACTCGCGAGGCAAGATCCCCGGCGCCATCAAGTCGGCGTACGAGAAGGCCAAGACCGCTGGCAAGCTCCAGGACGACGAGAAGTAGAAGTCCCGCTGCGGGGCCGCCCTCCGGGGCGGCCCTTCGGCGCACCTCGGGTGGTTGGTTGTCGTTCGAATGAATCTGACGATCCGTCAGTTAATCTTGAGTGTAGCCCGATTCGGGAATCTGCGGTCGATGTCGGCGGCAGCCCCTATCGTCGGCTCCGTGAGCCATTTCAAGCCTTCGCCGAAGCTCTGCAAGCTGCTGTTCGGGCGTGCGTCGCACTGCGCCTACCCAGAGTGCGAGGAGCTGCTGATTCAGGAGCATCGTGGGAAGCTCAGCGTCACCGCGCAGATCGCACACATCCGAGCGGAGAGCATCGGCGGCCCTCGGTACGACGCGGACTTCGAGGGCGTGAACTCGGAGGAGAACCTCCTTCTGCTGTGCCCGAAGCATCACGGTTGGATCGATGACTTCGAGGATGACTACCCCGTCGACGAGTTGCTCGATTGGAAGCGGCGACAGGCCGCCCAGGGCCGGAGCGCCGGCCTCACCGAGAACCAGGCCGAGCAGATCTTCTTGCTGCTCACCACGCCGAGGGCGGAGGCCGAGGCGGTCGGCGTCATCTCTGCTGGGGGCGAGAACATCGTCTCCAAGATCGAAAACGTCCCGTCGTTCAAGCTTCTCAATGCCGACTCCGAGCAGCGCTTCATGGGCGTGCGGATCTCCAACGTGGGAGCCATCGGCTTTGACGTCGACAGCGTGGGTGTCGAGATCGATGTCGACGGTCCGGCCCCGTTCGTCTACGGCTTCCCTGCAATGCATCGCTTGCACCGGCCGCCGCGCCGTCTGGAGCCGCAGGCAAACGGTGTCTGGCTGGCCGACCCCGACACGGTTTGCAACGGCATCCGGCTCGTGATGCAGCGGGTGAAGGTGTACGCGCCCGTCAGGTTCAGAGCGTTCGGGAACCTTGGCTCGGGGGGCCGCGTCTTCGGCCCCTGGGTATCGGCGCTGCACTTGCCGATCTGGGAAGACCACGTGACTCAGGAGTGGCTGGACGGGTTTGTCGACCTCGCCAAGCAGACGCGGGAGAAGCTCGGGCGAGATACCTGAGAATCGAACACGCGTGCCAAATCTGGATCGCGAGCAAGGGTGCCGAGGTGCGGCCCCGACAGCTGTCGCAGAGGCTGAGGGCATGGAGCGACGAGTGGTCGTCTACCCTCCCGACGAGCGAGGGTGGCGCAAGGTCCGGTACGACGGTCAGATCCTCGGCACGGCCTACCAGGCGAGTGACGTGGTCGAGTTCTTGCGGGAAGCCGGCCACCCGGACCCGGAGGCCGTAGACCTCACTGACGCCTCCCTCTTCGAATGGCGCGGGGGAGGCCCTGAGACCTGGGCGGACGCACCTCCGTGACCGGCTGAGGGAAAGATCGTTGGCAGCTCATGACCACCATGAAGCGTGTCCTCGCAGCGGTAGCCCTCGTAGGCGCCGCGCTGACCATGACCGGCACGGCCCAGGCCGCCGAACCTCGTGAGGAACTCTCCAGCTACCTCACCCCGTCGCATGACGGTGTGGGTGACGAGCGCGACTTCTTCTACTCCCTCGGAGACGGCGTCTCAAGCCTGCGATAGGCGCACCGCGGTAGGCCTTTCGGCCTCGCCGGCCGTAGGGCTTTGGTCCTGCCCGGAAACGTGAAGAGCCCCCGCCGACAGCTGCCGGAGGGGGCTCTTCGTGGTGTCCAACCCGTGTACTGCGGGCCGTGTCGGACCCGGTGAAACTACCAGGTCAGCTCGTGTTCCGGACCATGGCCAGGAGGACGGGGGAATCCGGGGATGGCTGGCTCGTGCCGATCGGGGTGTAGTTCCACGACTCGTAGATGCGCTGAACCTTTCCATCGCCAGCCTCCGGGTTCACCATCAGGCTCACGTACTTCTCCTCGCGGCCCGCGAGGAGGTGATCGTGGATGCGCTTGGCGGCGCCGGTTCCTCGCCATGCAGGTCGAACGCCCAGCTCCTTGAGGGCGAAGCCGCTGCCGCGGAGTGACAGGTCATCAGGGAAGGGAGTGATCCGAGCCCAGTACCTGTCGTCTGGCCCAGCGTGGTTGCCGTAGGCGTATCCCACCGGCTCGTCTCCGTCGTAGCCGATCACGACCTCGAAGCCTTCGTCCGTAGCGTGCCGATCGAGACGCTCAGAGACGGTACTCACGGCATAGTTCGGCAGGTGCAGCAGCGGTGCTCGGACCTCCGCCCACAGGTCCAGGAACGTCTTCTTCACGGCCCCCAGCTCGGTGTACCGCTGGAGGGTGAGCGTGCTCGTCATAGGCCGGCCTTCCGGGTGTCGAGTGCGTACTGAGTCCAGGTGGTGGCTTCGGTGCTTGCCGGTGCCAGGGTTTGGAGCCGCTTCCCGAAGACGTGGAGCATCCCCGCTACCCGAGGGTGCTGCATCGCTGCGTCGCGGGACACCGACATTGCGGTCACGACCGCAGGCTCCAGGTCGCCCTGCTCCAACTGCGCTCGCGCGAGTCGAGTCGTGGAGATGGCCTTCGAGCGGGCCATGTGGGGGCGCAGGCTCGCCAGGCACTGATGGGCGTGGTACTCGGCTCGGGCGTGGTCGCCCAGGGCCAGGTATGCGGAGAGGGCGAGGGAGTGAAGCTCGGCCTGGTCGAAGAAGGCGTTCATCCAGACCGGCCGGTAAGCCAACGGGTCGGCTCGGTCCATGGCGACCTGGGCGTCGTGGAAGGCTCTGCGGGTCGCGTTCTTGTCGCCAGCGGCGCCGTGGATTGCACCTTGGCGAGCGAGCCCGAGCGAGGCAAACATGGGGTCGCGTCGGGTGAGGTCCAGGTTCCTGGCGACCTGGTTCGCGGCGGCCGCGTCGACATGGCGCCCCATGTGTCGGTACATGGTGCCGGCGTGTGACCAGATCCGGAACTTGATGGCGGAGTCCCCGGACATCTCGGCCAGGTGTTGAGCTGCTTGCATGTGCGCGATAGCGGCGTCGTACCTGCGGCCGTCGATCGCGGCCCACATAGCGGAGCTTCGGAAGGCAGCAGCAGTCCCGTACAGGTGACTACGGACTCGCTGACTGGCGCTCCCCGACTCCTGGAGGTCTAGAGCCTCGCCGGACATGGCAGCGGCCTTGACCTCGATGTCTCGCTGACCACCATGCCGGTGATCACTAGCAATGATCTCTGCGAACCGCTCCTGGAGCCGCTCGACATCTTGCGTCCCGATCCGCTTGGGCGACGCGGAGGAAGTGGCCGGAATTGCGCTGGCGGCGACGATGCTGGTGGTTGCGGTGACAAAGCGGCGACGGAGCACGGAGTCCTCCCGAAGTGCTTCGGAGCTAGGTGGTCTAAACCCTAGTTCCGCGATCGGGCGTCCGAAAACGGACTCCAAAGCAATCCGTGTCTTGCCGACAGGGCGGCTGGTCGAGCCGTTCAGCAGGTTCCTCACCGTGCGGTCCGAGAAGTTGCCGGTCCTGCCGGTCAGCTGCTGGAGCGCAGTGTTCATCTGACCTGCTAACTCCTCCTGCTTGAAACCGAGTTTGGCCAGTGCCGCCTTCAGTTCGGCGTTCTCTCCCATGTTGCACAAAGTAGTCGGGACACCACGGAGCAGGCCAGGGGGCGAGTAATCGCGGCGCAAAGTTTTCCGGTCGACCTCAACGGCCTCGCCCTCAACTCTTCCTGTCGCTAAGGCAGTCGGCGGTCCAATCTGTTGCACACAAGGCCAGAGGTGATCAACGGAGGTGAGAAGTGAGAACCATGGCGATGGACGAGGAGCTGAGGAAGGGTGAGCGAGCTGCGGCCGACCTGAAGGCCGCGTTCGTGACCAACGACCTGCCGAGCGTCGCCCTGTTCGAGGACCCCAGGATTCCCGGATGTTGGCGCTTCACCAGCATGACCACTCGTGACATGGAGCGCCTGACCCACATTCTCACCAACTGGAGCACGAGGTGACCTTCGTGGAAGGGGACGTGGTTGTGGACGCTCTGAGTCGAGTCGGTCGTGTGGACGCGGTGAACGGTGAGGTTCTGACCCTGGTACGCCCGCCGGGGGACACGAGCTGGACCACCGAAGCCCGCCTCTGCCACTACGCCAGCGAGGACGAGGAGAAGGTCATCGTCGGTGACCGCCCGGTCCGCGTCATCGGGAACCACGAGCCTCCGGTGAGAAAGAGGTGAGAGGGTTGAGTCAGCGCGAGAGGGAGCCCCGCTTCCGCAAGGGGGACCGGGTCACGGACACCGAGCGCGGCGAGCGGGGCGTCGTGAAGGTGGTCCACCGAGGAGTTCTGGAGCTGGAGAACAGCAACGGCTTCGTGTGGCCCGCCATGGAGACGGTCTGTGTGAAGGACACCTCCTCCGGCGAGGCCCGGAATCGGGGCCGCGGTGGGGCCAAAGGCCCGGGGCCGGCGAGGCCGAAAGTCCCGATCGGCTTCGAGGCGATCGAGTGCCCGCCCACCGATGTTCGTGTCGGAGACCTGATCCCACTGGACGGCGGGTACCACCGGGTGCACGACATGAGGGCCCCGAGCGGACGATCCGAGCGGGTGCTGATCTTCCGAACCCATGCCCCCTGGGTAATGGCCATGCACGGCAAGGTTTACCGCCCCCTGGCGCGCGTCGCCGCATAGATTCCCTGTCCCGGACGTCAGGAACGGGTCCGGGATGGGGGCAGACCTGACCGGTCCGGTTGTCGGCGACCGAATCGGTCAGTACCGAAAGCACCTCGCCCCGGCCGTGATCACTCCATCCATCTCCCCGGCCGGGGCGAGGCTTCAATCTCAGACGGAAGCCATGGTTCTGATCGTCCTCATCACACCCTCGGTAGCTGATCTCGGATACCCACACCAGGTATTCCGTGACCCGGATACTCAACGGCTCTACGCGTTGAGATGCCCCGGGACTGGCTGTGGTCGGCTCGCCGTGGTGACCAGAGGTCGCATAGCTGACCACACGGGCTACACGCTCATCGACCGGTGCTCCCTCTCCGGGGTCCCCGTAGACGACCGTGCCGCCCGCCGCCGGCCTTTCCGCACCATCGCTCCCCGACAGCAGGCGGACCTATCGGAGACCCCGGAGATGTGGTGTACCGACTGATCATCTTTCTCACCAGCTTCATCCTCGGTGTCCTCCTGTGTGCCTCCTGGATCAAGAATCTCTAGATCTCCCGCGCGGCGATCAGCCGTTACCCGCGCGGGACGCGCTCCCGAGAGCTTCTGGCCTTCCCCCCGAGCCAGGAAGGGAGCTGGGCCCGGCTGCATGTGTGGTCGCTCCCGAGTAGCCGGGCCCCCACCTACTCCCGCCCCAAACGGGCGGGCAAGCCACAAGTGCGGAGGTTGCTGTGACGATCACGCTCTCCCCTTACGACCCACCGGTAGTCGACTGGACTGCCCTGCGGAACTTCAACGCCCTCCGAGGGCAGGCTCGAATCTCGCTCACGCCCAGGTGTGACCTGGCCTGCTTCTTCTGCCACAACGAGGGGGACACGCCGCCCCCGCTCACGAAGAAGGACCGCACCCAGCAGCCGCGCCCCCGCGAACTCGCGGCCACGGACTACATCACGATCATCGGGGCGTTGGCCGACAGGGGCATGGATCGGTTCTACTTCACCGGAGGCGAGCCGCTCACGTCTCCGATGGCCCGCCCGGTTCTGTCCGGACTCCCGCCGCTCGGCCCGGACGGCTCGTACACCCTGATCACGAACGGCACCCACGTTCGACGGCATCAGTCGTGGCTCGCCAAGACCCGGCTGGACAAGGTCAAGGTCTCCCTCCACTACTTCTCCGACGAGACCTTCCGGACCATCGCGCAGACCCGCTTCGAGATCGCCCTCGTCCTCGACGGCATCGAGGCCGCCCGCGAGGTCTTCAAGGAGGTCGGACTGAACTGTCTCCTCCTCACGACGAACGCCCCTGAAATCCGGGGCATCCTCGACTTCGCCCTCAACCGCCGGATGCCGGTCCAGTTCATCGAACTCGTGAACACCGACTTCAACGCCGGAATCGTGGGCAACGCTGTCTCCGCAGACGACGTGATCCGCCACCTGCGGACCCTGACGACGGACGAGCGGATCGAGGTGGCCGGCGTCGGCCAGGGGCGACGCGTGTTCAACGTGGACGGCGTCAAGATCGACGTCATCCACCGGGACCTGGGCCGCCACCACGTCGGCCAGTGCGGAACCTGCCCCCTGCGGTCGAAGTGCGTGGAGGGCTTCTGGTCTCTGCGAGTCGACCACGGCGGCGGCCTCCAGCCCTGCCTGCTGCGAGACGACCTCCGGCTGGACCTCAAGGACCACCTGAATGACCCGGAGTACCTGGCCGAAGTCGTGGCCAAGCACGTCACCGCCTTCACGGAGGGAACCCTGTGATCGACGCCATCCAGCTCCCCAGCGCCTTCGAGCCCCTGACCTACGACGAGGACCGCGCCGAGGTCTTCATCGCCCTCGAATCGCCCTCGGGCTTCGGCAAGTCCACCCTGGCCAAGCTGCTGGCCCGGCGGTGGAACGGGACCGTCATACACACCCTGGACGCGCCGCACGACGAGTGGTCGCGGGAAGCCGGCGCCCTGAAGCCGCTGCCCCAGTTCGCGTTCTACCTGTCGGGACTGCTGCACGTCTCCGACCGTGCCCGCGAGGCCCTAACCAACGGCCCCGTGATCGCGGACCGGTACACGTCCTCCGTCGTCGCCTGCCAGGCCGCCATCCAGGGTGCGGGGACCTCCGAGGTGGATCGGCTGCTCTTCCCGTTCAGGCCCTACCTGGTGGTGCCGGACGTGACGTTCTACCTGCGGTGCACGGAGGAGACCCTCCGGAACCGCCTGGAACAGAAGCCGGACTACAAGCAGGACGACGCTGACCTCTTCGGCATCCCCGGGCGCTTCAAGAGCCTCGTGGAGAGCTTCGACGCGGTCGCCGCCCAGGACCCCACCGCGGTCATGCTCGAAACGGACGGGCTCACCCCGAACGACCTCGTGCACGCCATCACAGCCCACATGGAGACCATCCGTGCTTAACCCCATCGACGTCGATGCGGTCGTCCGCGACGGAGGGGCATCCGGCCGCGTCCCTGAGCAGATCCACTCCGGGGTCGCCTGGTGGCTGGCCTCCTGCTTCGTCGTGGTGACCCGGGCGAATCAGCTCGTCGTCGCCCACGACGGGCACGAGGCCAGCAGCGAGTTCTTCGACCGCATGTGCAGGGGAGCCATCAACGCCAGGCACTACGCCTGCAAGGTCTACGACCACGGCATCGCCAAGGAAGACGAGCTGCTGACCGCCATGACCGCCCTGGGCGGTGTTCCGGGGATGCGCGTGAAGACGGACTCCGGGGACGACGGGGCCCAGGTCGTCACGATCACGCTGTACGGGAAGGAAGGGAAGCCGCTGACCGACGAGTCCGGCCTCATCCTGATCCGCCAGATGATCAGCGAGGACCAGGTACCCATCCCGGTCAACGAGCACGCCCGAGGAACCATCGAGCCCTACCCGGGTGTGATGTGGAGGTAGAAGTGATCAACGCGGCGGAGATCATCGAGACCGAGACGAACATCCTCTTCGTCACCTTGGACTCCCTCCGGTACGACGTGGCCCGCCAGGCTCTGGACGAAGGGCTGACCCCGGTGCTGGCCGGCCTCCTCCCCGCAGGCGGGTGGGAGCTGCGCCAGACCCCGGGATCGTTCACCCTCCCGGCTCACACGGCGTACTTCTCCGGGTTCCTGCCCAAGCTGCCACAGCCGGAGCAGCCCACACGCCTGTGGGAGTGCCGCCCGCCGGCCTTCAAGAAGGTGCCCCCCGAGACCTTCGTCTTCGACGCGCCGAACCTGTTGGTCGGCCTCGGACAGCACGGGTACCGCACCGTGTGCATCGGAGGCGTCACCTACTTCTCCCGGGAGACGCCGCTCGGCGGGGTGCTCCCCGCGATGTTCGACGAGGACCACTGGCGCCCGGAGTTCTGCTCGCCGGAACCGGACTCCACCCGGCATCAAGTCGACCAGGCGCTGAGCGTCGCGGAAGGGCATGCAGGCCGCCCGCTCTTCCTCTTCGTCAACGTGTCGGCCACGCACGTACCCCATGGGCATTACCTCGGTGAGAGCACGGACAGCGTCCTCTCACAGGCCGCAGCACTCGCCTACGCGGACGAGCACCTGGGACGGCTGATCACCACGCTCACCCAGAACCAGCGGTGGCTGATCATCCTCTGCGCCGACCACGGCGACTCGTTCGGGGAGGACGGATTCTGGGGGAGGGGGACTGCCCGCCCTGAGGTTATGAATGTTCCGTTCGCGGCATTCACTCGGTGAATCGGGTCTACTCTCAATCGATATGGACCACACGGACAACACCCCGGACGCGGCCGTCATCGTGGCCGTGGACCAGGACGGCCTTGTTGCGATTCTGAACGCGGAGTTCCCCCGCCACGGCGGCGAGTACTTGTTCCTCCCAGGGGGACGGGTCGAAGGGGACGAGACCCCTGAGGAGTGCGCTCGTCGGGAACTCCAGGAGGAAGCGGGAGTCACCGCGGATTCCTGGAGGAGCCTCGGTTCGTACGCCATCACCCTCGGGAGCACGGCGCGCGTTCACCTCTTCGAGGCGCATGACCTCACCCTGGGTGCCCAGCAGCTCGAACCGTCTGAGGCGGACTTCAAGCTGTCCTGGTGGCCGATGCAGGACGCCATCCAGGCCGCTGCGGAGGGACAGTTCCTTCTCCCCGCCGGCCCCCTGGCGCTCATGCTGGCAGGCCGCGCGTAGCACGGTCGGGAACAGAGAGAACCCCCGGCTCAGGCCGGGGGTTCTTCTCATGAACCCTGGGCCTGGGCCCCGCCCTTCTAGGAGCCTTCCCCGCATGACCACTCACCGCCACAAGGTGATCCCCGCTGATGCCCGAGCGCTGATCGAAGCCCGTATCGGAAAGATCACCGAGTACGAGAACGCCGAGGGCGGGCTGAACAGCGAGATCGCCGCTCACGTCCACACCCGCCACGGCAGCATCTTCGTGAAGGGCTTACGGCGTGATCACCGCCGGATCTGGACGCAGCGCCGAGAAGCCGACATCGCTCCGTACGTTGAAGGCATCGCGCCCGCGCTGCTGTGGAGGCTCAAGGGCGCTGGCTGGGACCTGAACGCCTTCGAGAACGTAGAAGGCCGGCACGCTGACTACGCACCCGGCTCCGCCGATCTCCCCCTCGTGGTTGAGCTGCTCGTGAACCTCTCGCAGGTGGAGGCACCTGACGTTGAGCTGCGCAGCATGGCTGATCGCATGCAGCACCACACCACCACCTCGGACTGGTTCGCCGGGGACGCTCTTCTGCACACGGACTGGTTCCCCGCGAACGTGCTCGTGAAGTCGGATGGAACCGCCCGCCTTGTCGATTGGGCGTGGGCATCGACCGGGGCCCCGTGGATTGACCCCGCTCTCTGGGTGGTCTGGCTGATCAAGGCCGGGCACAGCCCGGAAGAAGCTGAAGAGTGGGCCCGTCAGGTGCCCGCGTTCAACGAAGCGGACGGCGTGGCCGTGGACGCCTTCGCAGAGGCCACGGTCAGTGTGTGGGAAGAGATCACCGCCAACGACTCGGCGCCGTGGACGAAGGAGATGCTCAACGCTGCACGGGCCTGGGTGGCGAGCCGTTCCCAGCCTCCGATCTTCCCGGACATCTACGCCCCGGGGGAGAGGGATAACGGCTGATCCGAAGCCAGAGACACGGAGAACCCCCGGCCGGAGCCGGGGGTTCTTCCGCTTAGGTGAGCTGGTTGGCAGACGAGAGAACCTCTCCCTGGATCACGGGCTCCTCACCCGGCCAGTACGGGGGAACCTCGATACCCCACTCGCCACCCGCACCGATGTAGAACTTCACGCCGCGCTTGATGAGCAGCTTCCGGCGAGCCTCCCAGTCCATCGAGGGCCACAGCTCTCCGAAAGTCTTACCGTCCTCCTCGTAGACCCATCCCGGAGCACGCTGAGGCAGCTTGGACAGGGCCACGAGTTCATCGTTGTGCTCAGTGAGCTGCCGGATCAGAATGTCCTGCGCCGGACCGGCCGGAACCTTGGCGACGGTTTCACCGAGGTTCGCGACAGCGACGTTGAGTTCCTTGATGCGTGCGGTGTGATCCTCGCCGGGGTCCCAGTGCCGCTTGCGGTCCCTGCTCTCGCCTTCTTCTTCCAGGAAGGTCGCGGAGAGGTAGGTCTCCACACGATCGGCCGGCATGGCGACTTTGGAGCACGGAGGAATCTGCCTGGCTGAGTTTCCCGTGCAGCGGTAGTACTCGTACACCTTGCCCCGCTTCCGGTTCCGCTGAATGCGAGCCTGCCGGTGACAGATGATGCACCAGTTCACGCCCTTGAGCCGTGACGGATGGCCGCGTGATGCGTTCCCCGTCGTTCGGCTGCTGCGCGCTCCGAGAACTGCTTGAAGCGACTCGAATTCCTCGTCGGTGAGGATCGCCTCGTAGGGGCGGAAGTATGTGCCATCCGGGTTGTAGAGGGGGCGTCGTGGATCTGCCTTCGTCCCGCTTCCTGTCATCTTCACGCCGAGTAGGTGAAGGCTGGTGAGGATGCGAACGACCGAGTGGCGCTGCCACATCTCGGGAAGGTATTCGACGCCTTCTTTGGGGTTGATCCTCTCGCCGGGCTTCCGTCCGTTATGAACGCGGACCCAGTCCCCAGACGTCAGCTCACCCATGTCGTTCAAGCGTCTGACTACCTCAGACTCGGTCATCTCGTCGTCGGTCATGTACCACTCGCGCATGAGCTTGACGATCTTCACCATGTGAGGGAACGGCACGAGGACCTTGCGCTTCTTCGGCCCCTGCGGAGTGTCGATCACTCGATACTCGGTGGTGTATCCGTAAGGAGGGATGTTCGCCTGGAAGGCTGCTGTCTGCTTCCTTCGGTCGTGCGAGTCCTGTAGGCGCTCGATGATCGCCCGGCGCTCTTCCTCCGGGGTCATCGACTTCATGGCCGCCATGGCGACGTCCATCGGAGTGTTGAACGCGAAGGACGGGTCGTTCAGGATGACCATCTTCTTGCCAGCCTTGCGCAGCCGGAAGTTGAAGATCAAGAAGTCTTCCTGGTCACGGGACGACCGGTCGAGCTTGGTGACCCAGATTTCATCCCACGTGTGAAAGAGGTCGGCCGTCCACGGCCCCATGCCGTCGCGGTCCCCGAAGTCGATCGCGCCCGAGACACCCTTGTCGATCGCCGTGCCAGCGTGCCGGACCTTGCGGCCCTTGGCCTGCTCCTGTTGCAGGCGCGCGAAGAGAGTCTGATCCTGGGCTTCGATGGAGTCTGTCTTCTCCGCCCCCTGGAAGGCGCTGACGCGCTCCAGAAACAGGACTCCGACAGTGTCGGTCGAGTCCATACACCTATCCTGACCTTGGGTTTTGCGTTCTGTCAAACGGGGCGACCTACCCCCGCATCGAGCGCAAGAACCGGGCGCACTACGCCCGCTACCCCATGGACGTGGAGCGGGCCCGCCGCATCGCCGCCCACCTCGTCGAGCGCCCGGCCGAACTCCCCGGCGGATACCTGCTGACGGCCGAGGCCTTCCAGTCCCTCGGCCTGCTCCTCGGCGTGTCCGACGGCAGCCACCAGCTGCACTACCTGCTGGAGGACGCCTTCGTCCCCACCCCGGACGGACCCGCCCTGTCCGACGCCTTCCTGGAGGCCGTGCACGCCCAGCTCTCCTTCGCCGGGCACCCGCTCTACGCCCTGCTCCACGAGGCGATCTACGCCCAGGACAGGCGCGCGCCCATCGGCTGGGCCGCCGAGCAGGTCCGCTCCGGGCACCCGCGCTTCGACGCCGCGAAGACCCTCGCGGACACGCAGCCGCTGTACTTCACCGGTGAGACCATCCACCCCTGGCACTTCGACTGCGATCCGGCGCTCGCCCCGCTGCGCGAGACCGCCGAGCTGCTGGTGGCGCGCACCGGCTGGACCCCGCTGTACGACCGGGCGCAGCTCGCCGTCAACGCGGTGCCGGTGGCCGCGGCCGTCTACCACGACGACATGTACGTGGACACCGCGCACTCCCTGGCCACCGCCCGGGCGATCCGCGGCCTGAAGACCTGGGTGACGGACGAGTTCGAGCACGACGGGGTCCGCGCCGGAGGCCCGCGCGTCCTGGACCGGCTGCTGGCTCTCGTGCGCGACGAGGTCTGACCCTGCCCTGAATCCGCGGGAGTTACGGGACCGGGATGCCCGTGCGGAGGAAGTACAGCCCGATGAGGTGTCCGCCTTCGTTGACGGTGATGCGGAACTCTCCGGTCCCCTTCTCCATGTGGAGGGGCACGTTCACCACGGATCCGTGGACGGACGTGACCTGCCGGGGGTCGCCGTGCGACCGGTAGGGCCCGTACTGCTCCTGGTAGTCCTTCCACGCCTGCGCGAGGGCCTCGGGAGACGCCTGGTGGCGGAGCGTCGCGTCGAAGCGGGCCGAGACGGCGGCGAAGTCGCCCCGTACGACCTCGTCGAGGGTGTCGAGGGCGAGCTGCTCGTCATCGGCCCGCCCCGGAAGGGCCGTGACGGCCGGGGCCGTGACCTCCGCGGGGGCGCGGACCTGGGCCGCGGCGGGAGGGGAGCCGTTCGTCAGGAGCAGGGCACCGCAGGCCAGTACGGCCGCGGGCGCCAGTCGCACGAACCGGATGAACGCCATCCTTCATGCTAGGGCGCCTCCCCAGCGGTCGCATGTCGGCTGCGCGCGCGGGGGCGCCGGGCGTGCCGGGGGGCCTCGGGGTCCGGTGGGGGCGGCTCCACGAAGGCCCGGGTCAGGTGCGCGGTGGCCAGCAGGGCCCGGCGGCGTACGGCCAGGTCCAGCAGCTCCTCCCGCGAGGCGCGGGCGGCGGCGCGGTCGCGTTCGTGGGAGTACGGGACCGCCGGATCGGCCAGCTGCACCGCGTGGACCAGTACGTCGCCGGTGACCAGCACGTTCCGGCCCCGGCGCCCGCGGCCGCGTCCCGGCCCGGTCACCCCTTCCACCAGCACCGACTGGTGGCCGGGCGTGTGCCCGGGCGTCGGCAGCAGGGTGATGCCGGGAGCGAGCCGGTGCTCGCCGGCCACCTCGTGGAACTGTCCGGTGGCCCGCAGCGGGGCCACCGTCCAGTCCCACACGGGATCCGCCCGGTCCAGGGCCGCCACTTCCGCACTCTGTACGAGGTACCGCGCGTCGGGGAAGAACGGCCGGCCGGCCGCGTCCTGCGTCCAGCCCGTGTGGTCCTCGTGCAGGTGGGTCAGGACCACCGCCTCCACGTCGGCCGGGGCGATCCCGGCCTCCCCGAGCGCGGCGGGCAGCCGGCCCGGTACCGGGGCCCAGCCGGCCGCCGGGCCCTGTGCCGGGCCGACCCCCGCGTCGATCAGCACCCAGCGGCCGCCCGGCCGGGACACGGCGAAGCACCGGAAGTCCAGCCGCCAGGAGCCGTCCGGCCCGGCCGCGCCCGGATCCAGCAGCGCGGCCCGCTCCCAGGCGGCGGCGTCCGCGCCCGGGAACGCCGTGACCGCGGGCTCGAAGAACGACCCGGTGGCGTCGAGCAGGGCCACCACCTGCCCCTGTGTCTCCATTCGCCTATTGTGCGACGTATGAACGAACGACTGGACGGGCCCGCCCCGTTGGAGCCCATGCCCACCGACTGGCAGCGTGCGCTGGCCGTGGTGGCGCACCCGGATGACTTGGAGTACGGCTGCGCGGCGGCCATCGCGGACTGGACGGACGGCGGCCGCGAGGTCGTCTACCTGCTCGCCACGCGCGGCGAGGCCGGCATCGACACCATCGACCCCGCCGCGTGCGCCCCCCTGCGCGAGGCGGAGCAGCGTGCGAGCGCGGCCGTCGTCGGCGTGCCCACGGTGGAGTTCCTCGACCACCGCGACGGGGTCCTCGAGTACGGCCTGGACCTGCGCCGGGACATCGCGGCGGCCATCCGGCGCCACCGCCCCGAGCTGGTGATCACGATGAACCACCGCGACACCTGGGGCGGGGCCGAGGGCGGCGGCTACTGGAACACCCCTGACCACAAGGCCGTCGGCCGGGCCACCCTGGACGCGGCGGGCGACGCGGGCAACCGCTGGATCTTCCCCGAGCTCCTCACGGAACAGGGCCTGGAGCCGTGGAACGGGGTGCGCTGGGTGGCGGTGTCCGGCACCACGACGCCCACGCACGCGGCCGATGCGGGCCCCGGCCTGGAGCGTTCGGTGCAGTCCCTGATGGAGCACAAGGCGTACATCGCCGCGCTGACGGACGAGGACCCGGAGACGTACGTACGCGCCTTCCTGACGGGCAACGCCCAGCAGGCGGCTGCCCGTTTCGGCGGCCGTCCGGCAGTGGCCTTCGAGGTCTTCCCGCGTTAGGCCGAGGCCCCTATGGTGTCCGCGTGATCGACACCATCAGCACGGAGATCGCGGAGGGTGAGGAACGGATCCGTCTGGACGTCGCGGACGGGATCGCGGAGCTCACCCTCTGCCGGCCGGAGAAGCTCAACGGCTGGAGCTGGGAGTCCACGCGCCAACTGGGCCTGCTCGCGGACCGGATCCGATTCGATCCCGCCGTACGGGTGGTCCTGCTGCGGGCCGAGGGCCGGGCGTTCTGCGCGGGCATCGACGTGACGGCCCCGGGCGGAGCGATCACCGGCGGCTCGGCGGCCGAGCGCAACCGCAACTACTACGAGGGCATCCGCTGGGTCCACGAACGCTTCGCGGTCCTGGCCCGGCTCCCGCAGCCGGTGGTGGCGGCCGTGCAGGGGTACTGCCTGGGCTTCGGCTTCGAACTGGCCCTGATGGCGGACGTCCGCATCGCCGCGCAGGACGCCGTCTTCGCCCTGCCCGAGGCCCAGTTGGGGGTGGCGGTGGACGCGGGCGGCGACCTGCGGATCGCCCGCGAGGCGGGCGCCGGCTGGGCCAAGTTCCTGGCCCTGACCGGCCGCCGCATCGACGCCCGGACGGCGGAGCGCCTGAACCTCGTCCAGCAGGTGGTCCCCGCCGAGGAGTTGGAGGCGGTCGCCCGCTCGCTCGCGGCGGAGATCGCGGCCAACGCCCCGCTCGCCGTCCAGGGCATCAAGCGCGCGATCGACTCGTACGCGGACGCCGCCCTGCCCGCGGCCCTCGACCGCGTGGCGATGACGGCGGCCCTCACCCTCACCTCGGAGGACTCCCGCGAGGGTTACACCGCCAAGTCGCAGCGCCGTCCCCCGCACTTCACGGGAGGGTGAGCACCGGCCGGACGGAGAAGGCCTCCCAGGCGGACTCGCCCTCCGGGCCGTACACGAACTCGGCCATCGCCGGGTTGCGGTTCGCCGTGGCCAGCGTCAGCCAGGCCCACAGGTCCCCGTACCCGCCGCACACGGACTCGCCGCCGTCTCCGCCGTGGACGGCGCCGCGGTCGCCGCTCAGCTCGGCGGCGTAGGAGTCGTAGGCGATGCGCAGGCCGAAGGCGTTGGGCTCGCACCGCGGAGCGAACGTGCCGCTGCCGTAGGAGGGTTCGCTGATCGGGCAGGTGTCGCCCCACCGGAAGAGGGTGCGCGCCCCGGCCCCGCAGGCGTGTTCCCACTCGTCGGCGCCGGGCATCCGCAGGCCGCGCCCCGCGAGGACCGCGGGCATGCCGGCGGGGGGTTCGTCGAGCGGCTCGTTCTCCACGGCCATGAACACCGTCGGGAGGTTGACGGTCCGGGGAGGGCTCAGCAACTCGGCCAGGTGGGACGTGAGATCGGGGCCGTAGCCGTACTCCTCGGCCAGGCTCTGCTCGAAGTCGGCGGTCTGCTCCGGCGTCGGCTCCCAGGCGTCCAGATCGAACCCGAGCCGGACGCTTCCCCCGGGTATCAGGGCGAACTCCCGCCCCTCCCGCTCGACGAACACGCGGTGGAGCGGGCCGCCGAGGTGCGGGACGGCATCGATCAGGCTCACCCGGGCACCCGCCAGGGCGGCGGCTTCCCGGGCGAACCGGTGGACGTCCGGCAGCGCGAACGAGCGCCACTGGTCAAGGGTCAGATCAGCGTGGGACATGCGGTCCATGGTGCACCGGACCACTGACAACCGGGGCACCGCCCGTGCGCCGCTGGCCCCCGGGGCCCCGCCGCGGCGCTACTCCTCCAGGCGCAGGAGGGCCAGAGCGCGCGCCGAGACCGCCGGGAGGGGTTCCCGGCCGCCTTCGGAGGCCCAGTGCTCGAGGGCGACGGTGACCGCGTCGATGAGGACGGCCGCCAGGACGCGGGTCTCCAGGGAGGATTCCGGGCGTCCCGTGCGCACCGCGAGGACCGGCACCAGCCGGTCCTGCATCGCACGGGCGGCCGCGAGCCAGCGCAGGCGGATCTCCGGGACGCCGCCCATCACCTGGATCAGGCGGGCCGTCTGGCCGGGCCCCTCGTAGCGGGTGCCCGCCGTGGCCGTGGTGAAGGCCGCCTGGACCGCTTCGGTGAGGGGCTCCGACGCGGGGCGCAGGGCGAGTTCCTCGACCAGGGTGGAGACGCCGGCGGTCAGGACCGGGGTCAGCGCGTCCTCCTTCGTCGGGCAGTACCGGTAGAAGGTGCGCAGCGAGATGCCGGCCGCCCGCGCGACGTCGTCGACGGTGGTGGCCTCGAACCCCCGCTCGGAGAACAGGTCGGCGGCCGCCTCCGCGATCTCGTACCACGTGGCCTCCCGGCGCCGTGCAGTCAAGGACGGGCGGCCCGTGCTCACCGTGCTCACCGCGACACCTCCATGGGGTGGACGAGGGCTGTAGACGGGGTCCATGTGTCACACGATCGCACCATGGCGCGTCGCGCCGAAATGACGTATGGGGCCGTCAGGCGCGCCGGAGGGCGCGTGCGTCCACGCCGCCCGGCACGTCACGGGGTGAACGGCCCCCGCCCCAACTGGTCGCGGACTGGTATGACCTCGGGGTTCACGAGCGAGCGGCGCTGCCAGTTCGCGCCGTCCACCACGAGGGTGTGGCCGGTGATGAAGCGGGCGTAGGGCGAGGCCAGGAAGGTGGCGGCCCAGCCCAGTTCGCGCGGTGCGCCGACCCGCAGGGCGGGCTGTCTGGTGTCCTTGTCGTCCGGGGCGGCCCGCTCCAGACCGCCCCGGATGTCCTCCGTCATGTCCGCGTGCGGGAACAACCCCGGGACCAGGCCGTTGATCTGGATGCCGTACGGTCCCCACTCGACGGCGAGGGTCTCGACGAGGTTCTTCACCCCCGCCTTGGCGGCGGCACTGTGCGCATAGCCGGGCCCGCCGGTCCAGGCGTACGAGGCGCCGATGTTCACGATGGAACCGGCGCTGCCCGCGGCGAGGTGGCGGCGGCCGAACTCCCGGGTCACGAACCAGGTGCCGGTCAGGGTGATGTCGACCACCGCCCGCCAGGCGTTGGGGGACAAGTCCTCGGCCGGGCAGGGGAAGTTGGCGGCTGCGTTGTTGACGAGCACGTCCGGTACCCCGCCGAAGGCCGCCGCGGCCGCGTCGAAGACCTCGGCGACCCGCTCGGGGTCGCGGATGTCGCAGACGGCGGCCGTCACCCGGCCCGCCCCGGGGACGGCCGCCAGCTCTTCCTGGGCGGACTTCAGCTGCTCGATCCGGCGGCCGGCGATGACCAGATCCGCGCCGAGCCGCGCGAACTCGGTGGCGATGGCCTTGCCCAGCCCGGTCCCGCCGCCGGTCACGAGCACCGCCCGGCCGGTGAACGTACCGGGCGGCAGGGCGGCCGCACCGAGCGGCGGGGGCGCGGGCAGGCCGCGCAGCGGGTCTTCCGGTCGGCCATCGATGTTTTTCATGCGGCCATCGATAGCGTGCGCACGCTCAGAGCGCCATGGCCGTAACACCGGCCGCGCAACCCTCTACCCCTGCGGCAGGTACGCCTGCTTGCTCGCGCAGGTCCAGATCGTCGCGCTGTCCGTCAAGGTGAGCAGATCGCGGAAGGAGCCGCCCACCCGGTCGTCGTCCGAGACGGTGCGGGCCTCGGTGTTCACGTCGGCTCCCACGCCGGCCGGGTTCGGCAGCACGAGCGGGGCGCCCGTGCCCGGCCAGTAGGCCGCCTGCACGTACCGGGCGTAGCCCTCGACGAAGGTGACGGCGGTGCCGACCGTCACGTTCGTGGTCGGGCTGATGCCCTCGAGGGTCAGGTTCTCGTAGCCGGTGACCAGTCCGGGGTTGGCGGGCGGCGCGTCGTAGGGCTTCTTCCAGACGGCCGGGGTCCGGCGCCGCAGCCCGTGGTAGTTCTCCGCTTCGTAGCCGACGACGCGGCCCTTGTCGTCGATGCCGCTCGCCCGGGTGCCCGTCGTCCAGTCCGTCTCGTTCCAGACGGGCAGGCTGTAGGGCGGGTATCCGCCGCCGGCCGGCCAGACCACCGGGAAGGTCTTGCTGACGACCTGGTCGTTCTCCACGTCCAGGTACTCCGTGTGGGCGGTTCCGAGTACGTCCCCGCGCTTGTTGATGCCGTCCACCGCCACGATCCGGGTGCTGGGGTGCGCGTCCTCGGGCACCGGCAGTACGCGGACCACGGTGCCGTTCGCCCACTCCTTCGGGACGCCGCCCTCCATGCCGACGATCCGGCCCGCGTCGTTGACGTCCGACAGGCCGGAGCCGGAGGCGGCCCCGGTCAGCAGCCGTACCGCCGCGTCCCCCGCACGGTAGGTGAAGGCGGCTCCGGCGGAGTCCGAGGAGCGCTTCAGCGTGCCGACCATCAGGCCCTTGGCGTTGACGGCCGTGACGCTGCCGTTCTCGAACCCGGCCGGCAGCGGGACGGCGTGGACCGCGCGGTCCGCGGTCCAGTACGCCGGGAGTCCGCGGCTCTCGCCGACGGCGAGGCCGTTCGCCCCGAAGCCGTTCACGGCCCCGGAGGTCCAGGGGCCGGAGGGCAGGGCCGGCAGTCTGACCACGTCCGGCACGCACGCGGCGGGCGCGGCGGGGACCGTTGCGGCCGAGGCCGGACCGGTTGCCGTGACGAGGCCCGCCAGGATGACGGCGGCTGTGGCCGCGGACATGCCTCTGCTCATGTGGTGCTTCCCCCAGGATGTGTGCAGCGCCCCGCCCCGACGGCGGGGTCCCCGTGCCCGTCAGTCGTGCCTGTTCGTGACGTGCCCGTGTCATATGTTGCCCGAAAGCGGGCGGGATGGGACCGGATCGGCGCACGTCGTTGCGGACGGCCTCGTTCCCGTCGACTCCCACTGGTTCCCATGAGTGCAAGCGACCGCTTAGTATGCCCGCGAGGCGTGGTTCCCGTCGGCGGCTGGAGGCCCCGGATGCAGGCATGGCGAGTACACACACCCGGCGAGCCCCGCGAGGCCATGTGCCTCGAAGAGGTTCCCGAACCGGTGCCCGGCGAGGGCGAGGTGAGGCTCAAGGTGCTCGCCGCCAACGTCAACTTCCCCGACGCGCTGCTCGTGCGAGGCCAGTACCAGATCCGCCCGCCGCTCCCCTTCACCCCCGGCGTCGAGATCTGCGGCGAGACCGACGACGGCCGCCGCGTCATCGCCAACCCGAGCCTGCCGCACGGCGGTTTCGCCGAGTACGTCACCGCCCCCGCGCGCGCCCTGCTCCCCGCCCCGGACACACTCGACGACGCCGAGGCGGCCGCCCTGCACATCGGCTACCAGACGGGCTGGTTCGGCCTGCACCGCCGGGCCCGGATCCAGCCCGGCGAGATCCTCCTCGTGCACGCCGCCGCCGGCGGGGTCGGCAGCGCCGCCGTCCAGCTCGGCAAGGCCGCCGGAGCCACCGTCATCGGCGTCGTCGGCGGCAAGGCCAAGGTGCGCGCCGCCGAGGAGCTCGGCTGCGATCTCGTCATCGACCGCACCAGCGAGGAACTGGTGGCCCGCGTCAAGGAGTTCACCGGCGGCCGCGGCGCCGACGTGGTCTACGACCCGGTCGGCGGCGAGGCCTACACCGCCTCGGCCAAGTGCGTGGCCTTCGAGGGCCGGATCATCGTGGTCGGCTTCGCGAGCGGCACCATCCCCGCGCCCGCGCTGAACCACGCCCTCGTCAAGAACTACGCGATCCTCGGCCTCCACTGGGGCCTGTACGCCGCCAAGGACCCGGCCGCGATCGCCGCCTGCCACGCCGAGCTCACCCGGCTCGCCGCCGACGGCTCCATCAAGCCGCTGGTCAGCGAGCGGGTGCCGCTCGCCGGAGCCGCGGACGCCGTGCAACGCCTCGCCGACGGGACCACCACCGGCCGGCTGGTCGTCGTACCGGCCCTGGACGCCACGCTGCCCGCCACCCCCGCAGGGGGCTCCCGATGACCGCCGCCGCGCCCACCGCCGACCAGCTGCTCGCCCGCGTACGGGAACTGCTCGCCGCGCACCCGCCCGCCACCACCGACCGCGCGGCGTTCCTGAGCGCCCGCTTCGACGCCGGACTCGCCTGGGTGCACTACCCCGTAGGCCTCGGCGGCCTCGGTGCGCCCCGCTCCCTGCAGGCCGTCGTGGACGCCGAGCTGGAGGCGGCCGGAGCCCCCGACAACGACCCGCGCCGGATCGGCATCGGCCTCGGCATGGCCGCGCCCACGATCCTCGCCTACGGCACCGAGGAGCAGAAGCGGCGCTTCCTGCGCCCGCTGTGGCTCGGCGAGGAAGTCTGGTGCCAGCTCTTCAGCGAGCCCGGCGCCGGCTCCGACCTGGCCGCCCTCGGCACCCGCGCGGTCCGCGAGGGCGGGGCCGACGCTGAGGGCGGAGACGGTGTCGGGGACGGCGGGGACTGGGTGGTGGACGGTCAGAAGGTGTGGACCTCCAGCGCCCACACCGCCCGCTGGGCCATCCTGATCGCCCGCACCGACCCGGCGCTGCCCAAGCACCAGGGCATCACCTACTTCCTGTGCGATATGACCGCGCCCGGCGTCGAGGTGCGGCCGCTGCGCCAGATCACCGGCGAGGCCGAGTTCAACGAGGTCTTCCTGACCGGCGTCCGGATCCCCGACGCCCACCGCCTCGGCGAGGTCGGCCAGGGCTGGGCGGTGGCCCGCACCACCCTGATGAACGAACGCGTCTCCATCGGCGGCATGCGGATCCCGCGCGAGGGCGGAATGATCGCCCCGGTCGCCGCCGCCTGGCGCGAGCGGCCGGAACTGCGGACCCCCGCCCTGCACCAGCGGCTGCTGGAGCTGTGGGTCGAAGCCGAGGTAGCCCGGCTGACCGGAGAGCGGCTGCGCCAGCAGCTCGCCCAGGGCCAGCCCGGGCCCGAGGGCTCGGGCATGAAGCTGACCTTCGCCCGCCTCAACCAGGAGATCAGCGGACTGGAGGTGGAACTCCTCGGCGAAGAGGGCCTGCTGTACGAGGACTGGACCCTCCGCCGCCCCGAGATCGTCGATTTCACCGGCCGCGACGCCGGCTACCGCTACCTGCGCGCCAAGGGCAACAGCATCGAGGGCGGCACCAGCGAAATCCTCCTCAACATCGTCGCCGAACGCGTCCTCGGTCTGCCCCCCGAGCCGCGCGACGACAAGGACCTCGCCTGGAAGGACCTGGCCCGATGAGCTCTCCCGCCGCGGCTCCGCTGGACCTGCTGTACTCCGAGACCGAGGAGGAACTCCGCACGGCGGTACGGTCCCTGCTCGCCGCCCGCTGCGACTCCGCGGCCGTCCTCGCCCGGATCGAGGGGGCCGAGCCCCACGACCCCGAACTGTGGCGGGTGCTCGCCGCCGGGATCGGCGCGGCGGGACTGCTCGTACCGGAGAAGCTGGGCGGGCAGGGGGCGGGCCACCGCGAGGCGGCCGTGGTGCTGGAGGAGCTCGGCCGGGCCGCGGCGCCGGTCCCGTACCTCACGAGCTCGGTCCTCGCGACGGAGATCCTGCTCGGCTGCGAGAGCGCGGAGTCCGCGGACCTCCTGCGGGAGCTCGCGGCGGGCCGCCGCGTCTGCGTGCCCGCGCTGCCCCTGACCCTGGCCCCGGGCGCGCCCCTTCCGGCGCCGGTACGGGACTCCGGCGCGGGCTCGCTCGCCGGGAGCGTCGGCTCCGTCGCCGACGCCGTCTGCGCGGACGTGCTGCTGGTCCTCGCCGACACCGGGCTGTACGCCGTACCGGCCGACGCGGCGGGGGTCTCGCGGATCCCGCTGGTGGCGCTGGACCTGACCCGCCCCCTGGCCACCGTCCACCTCGACGGAGCCGCCGGAACCCGGCTCGCCGACCCGGCCACCGCCCGCGCGGCCATCGCCGGGGCCCTGCTCTCGGGGGCCGGGCTGCTCGCTTCGGAACAGCTCGGGATCGCCGAGTGGTGCCTGACGGAGACGGTGGCGTACCTGCGCACCCGCCACCAGTTCAACCGCACCCTCGGCTCCTTCCAGGCCCTCAAGCACCGTCTCGCCCGGCTGTGGCTGGACGTGGCCTCCGCCCGCGCGGCGGCTCGGGCCGCGGCCGACGCCCTCGCGACCGGTGCCGCCGATGCGCCGCTCACGGTGGCGGTGGCCCAGGCCTACTGCTCGGGCGTGGCCGTCCGGGCCGCCGAGGAGTGCGTGCAGCTCCACGGGGGCATCGGCATGACCTGGGAGCACCCGGCGCACCTGTACCTCAAGCGGGCCAAGGCCGACTCCCTCGCCTTGGGCACGGCCGGCCACCACCGCGGCCTGGTCGCGGACTTCGCGGAGCTTCCGGCCCCGTAGGCGGCGGGCGGGTCGCCACCCAGCGGGTCGTTACCCCAGGAACGCCGCGACGGCCGCCGCGAACCGTCCGGCATCGTCGACCCAGGGGTAATGGCCCGCTCCGGCCTGCACCGAGAGCGTGGCGTCGGGGAACAGCGCCGCGAGCTCGGCCGTCGAGCGCGGGGGACTGTTCAGGTCGAACTCCCCGGTGAGCAGCAGGACGGGTGCCCCGAAGGACGCGAGCGCCGCCCGGGTGGCCTCCGGGGCGAAGGCGCCGTCGGCGCCGAAGTGGGCGACGGCCTCCCGGTTGACCGGCAGGCCGGCGGCGTGGTGCTCCCGTGCCGCGTCGTCCCAGCGGCCGCAGAAGAAGGGGGTGACGGCGTCCCAGTCGCTGCCCGTGCCCGCGGAGACGGCCTCCAGGGCGGCGAACGCGGCCGGGAACCACGGCTCGTCCTTGCGCAGCCGCGCCAGTTCGAGCCGCGTCGCGCCGGTGATCTCGATCCCGACGGCCCGGGTGCTCGGGCCGATCAGGGCGAGCTTGCCGATGCTCCGGGGGTACCGGGCCGCGTACCCCATCGCGACGTTCGCCCCGGCGGAGTGGCCGAGCAGGTCGGTCCGGGCGAGCCCGAGGTGTTCGCGCAGCGCCTCCACGTCCTCGACGAGCCGGTCGCAGCGGTAGGAGGCGGTGTCCTCGGGCACCGCCGACCGGCCGGTGCCGCGGGGGTCGAGGAGGATCAGCCGGCGGTGGCGGGACAGGCCGCCGAGGTCTCCGAGGTAGCGGGAGTCCGTAGGGCCTCCGGGGATGCAGAGGAGCGGGTCGCCGTCGCCGATCGTGCGGTAGGCGAGCCGGGTTCCATCGGGTGCGCAGAAGGTGGGCATGGGCACAGCCTGCCAGTCATAACCAGGTTGTACAACCTGGTTATGACTGCATCCCTCCGGAGCGCGGTTCCGGTGTATAACCGAGCTATGACAGGTGAAGAAGGTGCGCGCCGGATCCCCGAGTCGCTGACGGAGGAGCAGGCCGGGCGGATGCTGGCGGAGATGAACGAGGTCATCCGCGCGGGCGAGGAGATGCGCAAACTGCGCACCGAGATGATCAAGGTGTTCACCGGTCTCGGCTGGACGCAGGACAAGATCGCCCAGCTCACCGCCATGAGTCAGCCCGCCGTGTCGAAGCAGGTGGCGAAGTACAAGGAGGAGGACCCGCTCCCGCCGATGGGACTCGCCCTCGACCAGGGCGACGCGCCGTGGCTCGAAGGGCGCCTGTGGGGCCTGGCCGAGGAGATCGCCGAGGCGTACCCGGACACCGCGCGCTGCGCCCGCCACGTCGATGCCATCGCCCGCGGGAAGAAGCGCTTCACGCCCCGGGACGTGGACGAGCTGCGACGCCTCGTCGAGGAGGACCTGAGGCTGCACCGGGAGGACCTGCCCGGCAGCCACCGGGAGGCCTACGACGCGATCAGCCGCGGCCTCGACGTCCCCTCGGGAGCCACCGCGGACACCCCGGCCTCCGTGCGCCGCACCCTCGCCCACCGGATCCAGCGCGACCGGCTCGGCGGCGGCGCCTGACGGGACGGTCATGGCACGGGCGGCCAGGGCGGCCAGGGCGGCACGGGCGGCACGGGCGGCCGCGCGGCGGCCTCCGCACCGCCGCCCTGGCCGAACGGCCGATGCGCGCGCCCGGGTTGATCCGGCACGCTCTACGGGATCCCTCGTACCGCTCGGGTCCGGCCGGCCCCGCCGTGCGCTGCCCGGTGCCCGCTGCCGCCCACCCGCCGTCCGGCCCCGCCCGGACCCCGCCCCTCGAAGGAGGCGCCATGCTGCACGCCCTCTACCTCCTCGGCATCGCCGCCTTCGCCGCCTCCGGCGTCCTGGCCGCCCACCGGGCCAACATGGACCCCTTCGGCGGGCTCGTGCTGGCCTTCGCGGCCAGCATCTCCGGCGGGACCCTGCGCGACCTCATCCTCGGCCGACACCCGCTCTACTGGACCCACGACTGGGTGCTGCTCGTCCTCATCGGGTCCGTCGCCGTCGCCACCATGCTCTACCTGCGCCGCCGCGAGCTCCCGCACCGCACGCTCATGGTCGTCGACGCCGTCGGCCTCGCCGTGGTCACCGTGATCGGCGCCCGCGCCGCCATCGACGCGCACGTCACCCCCGTCGCCGTGCTCATCCTGGCCGTCCTGACGGGCGTCACCGGCGAGGTCGTCCGCGACGTGCTCTGCGGGGAGTTCCCGCCGCTGCTGCTCCGCGAAGAGGTGTACGCGACCGCCGCCCTCGCCGGGGCGCTGTCCTACCTAGGCCTGCACTGGGCCGGCGTTCCGGACACCGGCAACATCGTCGTGTCGGCGGGCCTCGTCTTCGCCCTGCGCATGACCGCGATCTTCCGCGATCTGCACCTGCCCCGGCTCCAGCGCACCACCGCCTGATCCCTATCCTCGGTCGGATGGACCCCTCCCTCGCCTCCCTCCCGTCCCTCACCCGGATCGACGACGCCGCCGCCCTGACCGCACACCGCGAGGAGCTCGCCGCCCTGCTCCTCGCCGTCGTGCGCGGCGGCTCCTCCATCGGCTTCCTCGCCGACCTCGACCACCGGGAGGCCGCCGCCTGGTGGGACTCCCTGCGCCCCGCCGTCGAAGAGGGCTCGCTCGCCCTGTGGGTGTCCCGGGGGCCGGACGGCCGGGTCGACGGCACCGTCAGCTGGAGCCGGGAAACCAAGCCCAACGGCCGTCACCGCGCCGAGGTGCGCAAGCTCATGGTCCACCCCGGGGCCCGCGGCCGCGGCACCGGCCGCGCGCTCCTCGCCGAAGCCGAAGCCGCCGCGGCCCGCGCCGGGGTGCTGCTGCTGTTCCTCGACACCGAGAGCGGCAGTGCGGCCGAGCGGGTGTACCGCGCCGCCGGATGGACCGAGGCCGGCTCCATCCCCGACTACGCCACCGACCCGGCCGGCCGCCTCGTGGCGACCACCCTCTACTACAAACACACCGAACAGGAGTAGGTGCTCCCGGTGACCTCGCCCGCCGCGCCGCGTTAGACCCGTAGCCACCGGCCACCGAGCGAGGGAGACCGTATGTACGCAGCACTCGCCGCACCACTCACCCGCCGCGCGGTCCTCCGTACGGCCTTCACCGCGGCCGTGTTCGCCGGCACCGCCGCGGCGCTGGCCCCCGTACTGCGGGCCCGCCGTCCCCGGCAGACGCTCACACCGGCACCGCTGACCCCGGCGGGCGAGGAGACGTACCGCGGGCGGCACATCGCCGTCGACCCGGCGGGGACCTCCGTCCGCATCGACGGCCGTGCCCTGCACGTCATGCGCCGTTCCGACGGCACGTACCTGAGCGGGATCAACCACTTCCAGTCCTACGCGACCCCGCTGGAGCTGGCCCGCGCGGCCGTGGACGAACTGGGCACCACACAATTGGCGTTCGCCGCCGCGCACCACGGGGGACAGGAGTAGCAGGGCGTGTACACCCGGCAGAACCAGAAGAACCTGACCAGTGCGCAGAAGAAGCGCTTCACCGCGGCCGTGCTCGAGCTCAAGCGCAACGGCACCTACGACGCGTTCGTCCGCACCCACGACAAGTACTTCGTCCCCGACCGGGACCGCAAGCTGCGCGTCGGGCACATGTCGCCGTCCTTCTTCCCCTGGCACCGGCGCTACCTGCTGGAGTTCGAACGGCAACTCCAGACCGTCGACCCGGGCGTCACCATCCCGTACTGGGACTGGACCACCGACAACAGCCCGGCCTCCTCCCTGTGGGCCGAGGACTTCCTCGGCGGGACCGGCCGCGCGAGCGACCGCCAGGTGATGACCGGCCCGTTCGCCTACGGCCAGGGCAACTGGACGGTCACGGTGGGCATCACGGAGGCCGCCTTCCTCACCCGCAACCTGGGCCGGCCGCAGAACCCGATCAGCCTGCCGACCCCGGCCGAGCTCCAGTGGGCGATCGACGACCCGCTGTACGACAGCTCCCCCTGGGACTCGACGGCCGGGCGCGGCGGCTTCCGCAACAAGCTGGAGGGCTGGGCCGCCCCGAAGAGCGAGAAGTGGCGCAACCACAACAAGGTGCACCAGTGGATCGGCGGCCACATGACCGGCGGCACGGCCCCCAACGACCCCGCCTTCTGGCTGCACCACGCCTTCGTGGACCTGCTCTGGGACCGCTGGCAGCAGCGGCACCCGGCCTCCGGTTACCTGCCCGCCGCCCCGCTCGCACTCGGTGACCTCCAGCGCGGCCGGGTGATCGCCCTGGACGAGCCGATGCCGCCGTGGGACGTCACCCCGCGCGAGATGCTCGGCCACCAGGGGATCTACCGCTACGAATGAGCCCCGGCGAGCAGGCCGCAGCCGGGCACACGGGGAAACCAGGCGGCCACCAGGACCCCAGAACACGAGGAAGGGCCCCCGCCGGAAGGCGGGGGCCCTTCGGGTCACCAGGCGATTCAGCCGCCGTAGTTGCCCTCGGTGTGGTGGTCGCCGTCGTGGCCCGAGGCGTTGATGCAGGTGTTGCCGAACGCCGGGTTCAGCAGGCCGATCACGTTGACGGTGTTGCCGCAGACGTTGACCGGGACGTGCACCGGAACCTGGAGCAGGTTGCCCGACAGGACACCGGGGGAGCCGACCGCCGCACCGTTCGCACCGGCGTCGGCAGCCGCCAGACCTGCACCGGCAGCCAGGGCGCTACCGGCGGCAGCGGTGATGACGAATGCCTTCGCGATACGCGACATCAAGATCTCCTAGAGAGGAATGGGGTGCCGCAGAGAAGAGAAGCTGCGGCGTTTGACATGGCATACAACGCGGGGAGCGCCCAAGGGTCACGGCCGATGGGCCGCTGGTGATCTCGGATCGCTACGAGCCGGCCGAGAAGCGTGCGGAGGAGAAGTACGGGCGCACCGGCATGACCGTGCCCGGCGCCAGCACCTCCACCGGTGTGCCCACGCAGCCCGGCTCCCGGTACAGGGCCACCGAGCGGCGGGTCTTGTTCGTCACCGCCCGCCCGCCGCCGCCCAGGGCTTCCACGCAGCCCTTGGGGGAGTCGATGCCGTGCGGGCGGTCGTCCGTGCCGAGGTACTGGAAGGCGGGCCCGACGGCCGTCGGGGTGCCGAGGGCGGTGGTCGGGCCGTCGGCCGCGTACGCGCTGCCGCCGGCCGCCGCTCCGGCCGTGGCCGTGGCCGCGAGCAGCAGGACGGGGACCGATCCGGCCCGGACGAGGCTCCGAATGGGGTGGGGGAGAGACAGGGATCGCATGCTCCGCCCAACCCGGCGCGCCCGGGGAGGGGTCACGCCTTGTCACCCCGCGCATGCCTGTGCGACCGTGCGACCGGCGCCGTGCGGAACACCGCATTCAGCGGCCCCGGGGGATCCGGGGCCGTGGATCCCGATCCCGGGAGCCCCGGCCGGGAGCCCCGACCCCAGGAGGACGTGATGGCCGCAGCGGCGAGCGGGACCCCGGACCCGGACCGTCCCCGCCCCCGGGTCCGGACCGCCTTCGGCGTCGTCGAGGGCAGGACCGGGCCGGGCGGCATCACCGTCTTCCGGGGCATCCCCTACGCCGCCCCGCCCGTCGGGGCCCGCCGGTTCGCCGCGCCGGAGCCGCCCGAGGCCTGGGACGGCGTGCGCGACGCGGGGGCGTACGGCCCCACCGCGCCCAAGGTGCCCTACCCCGAGGCGTTCGCCGCGCTGCTGGCGGACCCCGAGGTCCCCGGTGACGACTGCCTGAACCTCAACGTGTGGACCCCGGACCCGGCTCCGTCGGCCCCGCTGCCCGTCATGGTGTGGATCCACGGCGGCGCCCTCACCCGCGGCTCCTCGGCCGTGCCCGTCTACGACGGCTCCGCCTTCGCCCGCGACGGCGTGGTGCTCGTCTCCGTCAACTACCGCCTGGGCGTCCTCGGTTACGGCCTCTTCCCCGACGCCCCCGCCAACCGCGGGCTGCTCGACCAGATCGCCGCCCTGGCCTGGGTGCGGGACAACATCGCGGCCTTCGGCGGCGACCCCGGCCGCGTCACCGTCTTCGGCGAGTCCGCCGGCGCCATCAGCATCGGCGCCCTGCTCGCCGCACCCCGCGCCGCGGGCCTCTTCCGGCAGGCCGTCCTGCAGAGCGGCGCCCCCGAGGTGCTGCCGCGGGACCGGGTGCGCACCATGGTCCGGCGGATGGCCGCGCTGCTCAAGGTCCCCGCCACCGCCGAAGCCTTCGCCGGGGCGGCCCTGCCCGATCTGCTCGCGGCCCAGGCGGCCGTACTGCGCCGCTCCTCTCCGCTGCTCGGCGGCCCCGCCTTCGGCCTGGTCGCGGACCCCGGGACGCTGCCGCCCGATCCGCTCGGAGCGGCGGCCGCGCGGGGCGACGTACCGCTGCTGCTGGGCTGGACCGCCGAGGAGTACCGGCTCTGGCTGGCCCCGACCGGCACGATGCGGCTACTGGACCGGCTGGGGCCGCTGTCCGTGGCCCTGGGCCGGATTCGCTCCGGCAAGGACCGGGCCGCCGTACGGGCCCTGCGCGCCGAGCGGCCCGGCGCGGGACCGGCCGACCTCCTCGGCCACCTGCTCACCGACCGGCTGCTGCGCGATCCGCTGCGCGCGCTGGCGGGCGCGGCCGGGCGGAGCGCGCCGAGCTTCGTGTACGAGTTCGCGTGGCCTTCCGGGATCCCGGGCCTCGGGTCCTGTCACGCCCTGGAGCTGGGCTTCGTCTTCGACACCCTCCACGTACCCGAGGCCTCCCATCTGGCGGGGCCGGACGCCCCGCAGGAGCTGGCCCGGGAGATGCACGCGGCCTGGGTGCGCTTCGCCGTCGACGGGGACCCGGGCTGGGCGCCCTGGAACGGCGACGGCCCGCCGAAGGTGTTCGGCGGGCCGGGGCGCGGGGATCCGGAGGGCACGGAGCCGGTGCGCGTGGGCGCGGTGACTACTCGACGGGTCCTTCCATGACCTTGCTGATGAACTGGATCGGCCCCTCGCCCATGTTGGGCACGTAGGTCTTGGCGTTGTGCTGGCCGCCCTGGATGATCTTCAGTTCGGTGTGGATCGGCCCCTTGCCGTAGGCGGCGATGAACTTCTGCACGTTCGGCAGGGTGTTCTTGTTGCTCTCGTTGGTGCCGACCTGGAACGCCAGGTAGACGTCCGGGCTGCCCTTCTTGTCGATCAGCGCCTTGGCGAGCAGCTCGGGGTTGTTCTCCGCCTTCTCCTTGTCGTGGCCGGTCCACAGGGAGGAGTCGGGGACGATGTCGGGGCCGGAGCAGATCGCGGCCTTGAACTTGTCCGGGTGCTTCAGCACGGCCTTCAGGCTGGCGAAGCCGCCGGTGGAAGAGCCCATGTAGGCCCAGCCGTCACGGGACTTGACCGTGCGGAAGTTCTCCCGCATCAGGTCCGGGACGTCCTCGGTCAGCCAGGTGCCCATCTTGGGCTGGCCCGGGATGTCGGAGCCGTCCCAGTAGACGCCCTTGTCGTCCGGGCCCGGGTTCAGCACCGGCATGGCCAGGATGAAGGGCTTGCTCTTGCCCTCGGAGTACCACTTGCTGATGCTGGTCTGGAGGCCCAGGTCGGTGCCCATCCAGTAGTTGTTCGGGTAACCGGCACCGCCGGGCAGCGCGATCATGACCGGGAAGCCGCTCTTGGCGAACTTCGGGTCGTTGTACTCCTTGGGCGCCCACACCCAGACCTTGCCCTTGAACCCGGACTTCTTGCCGGTGATCGTGGTGACGGCGACGTGCGTGCCGTCGGGCAGGGTCATCGAGTTCTTGAAGTCCGCCGCCGGGCCGGTGGGCATCGACATCTTCGAGTTCGGCGGCGGGGTGACCGCCGCTCCACCGGTGTCGCCCCCGGCGGAACCGGACGGCGGCAGCTGCCCGAAGGAGACGGAGTCGCCCTTGTCGGTGAAGGGCGGTATCTCGTAGTGGCTCATCACGAGCGAGGCGACGGCCGCGAGCGCGAGGACGGAGGCACCCGCGATCACCCACCGCCGGACCCGGGACGGCCGGCGCGGCTCCTCGGGCCGGTACGGCTCCGCGGGTCCGTACGTTCCCGCGGGTCCGTACGGCTCCGCGGGTCGGTACGGCTCCGCGGGTCGGTACGGCTGCTGCTGTCCGTCGGGTGCGTGCGACATGTGCGGTGGCTCTCCGGCTGGTGCTGCCCCGTGGGGGCGGGGTTGGACTGCTTTCGTTCGAAAGATGAGCGTACGTGCTCGAGGGTTCCCGATTTTTACGTCTCTTGGTGTTCCGAAGGGGAGCGCGTTGCCCGGCGCGAAAAGGCTGTGCGGAGTTCCCGATCTGTTCGCCGAGTAGCCCTGGCCTCTGCACATGCCGCTCGGTACGGTACCTCCGCGCCGCCCCCAGCCCCCCTGCCCGGAGGTAACTTCCGTGTTCGGCATGTCGCTTTTACGGTCCCGCCGCAAGACCGCCCTCGCCGCCGCCCTGGGCCTCACCGCCGCGGGCACCGCGCTGTGGGCCGGCATCGGCGCCGCCCAGCCCGCGCACGCGGCCGGGCTGCCCGCACCCGACCACATAGTCGTCGTGGTCTTCGAGAACCACGCCTACGGTCAGGTCATCGGAAGCTCCAGCGCCCCGTACATCAACTCCCTGAAGGCCGGGGGAGCCAACCTCACCCAGTCGTACGGCATCACGCACCCGAGCCAGCCCAACTACATGCAGCTCTTCTCGGGCTCGAACCAGGGCGTGACCGGCGACAGCTGCTACACGCCGGGCTTCAGCTCCGCGCCCAACCTGGCCTCCGAGCTGATCGCCGCGGGCAAGACCTGGGCCAGCTACAACGAGGGGCTGCCCGGCCAGGGTTCCACCACCTGCTCCAGCGGCAAGTACGCGCGCAAGCACAACCCCTGGTTCGCGTTCTCCAACGTGCCCACCTCCACGGCGAAGACCATGACCCAGTTCCCCTCGGACTTCACCACCCTGCCCCGGGTGTCCTTCGTCGTCCCGGACCTCTGCAACGACATGCACGACTGCTCCGTCGGCACCGGCGACACCTGGCTCAAGAACAAGGTCAAGGCCTACGCGGACTGGGCCAAGACCCACAACAGCCTGCTCGTGGTCACCTTCGACGAGGACAACCGGCTGGCCGGGAACAAGATCCCGACCGTGCTCTACGGCCAGTCCGTGACCCCCGGCTCCAGTACCTCCACCACCTACAACCACTACGACGTGCTGCGCACCCTGGAGGGGCTGTCCGGCCTGACCACCCACGCCGGGAACGCGGCCACCGCCAAGGACATCACGGGGATCTGGACGTCCTGACCGCACCCCGACCGTCGCGCCTCTCCCCGTAGCCTCCGAAAGGGCCGCCACCCATGCCCCTCCAGCGCCGGATCCTGATCCTCGTCTCCGCCGTCGTGCTGCTCGCCTCCATCGGTGCGCTCGCCGTCGTACGGGCCTCCTCGCGCGCCGAGGAGAAGAACCGGGTCCAGGCCGGCGGGCCGCCCATCACCCGCGGCGAGGTCTCCCTCGCCGCGGGTGACGGCGGCCGGCGGATCGTCTTCCGGAACATGGCCTGGGGGCCGCACCGCGACGAGCTCGCCACGGCGGCGGCCGGCGCGCCCGAAGGTCCGCGTACCGCCTCCGGGGTCAGCTGCCTGCGTTTCCACGCGGCCGCCGGCACGGGGGTCTGCCTCCAGGCCGACAAGGGCGGGGTGCAGGACGGCTACAAGGCGGTGGTCCTCGACGCCCGGCTGAAGGAGGTCGCCACCCGCCCGCTGGCGGGCATCCCGACCCGCGCCAGGGTCTCGCCCGGCGGTCACCTGGTCGCCTGGACGGTCTTCGTGGGCGGGGATTCGTACGCCGGTACGAACTTCTCGACCCGGACCTCCCTGCTGGACCTGCGCAGCGGGACGTACGACGCCTCGCTGGAGGACTTCACCATCCAGAAGGACGGCAAGACCTACCGCAACGCGGACGTCAACTTCTGGGGGGTCACCTTCGCCGCCGACGAACGGACCTTCTACGCGACGCTGGCCACCGGCGGCCAGACCCACCTGGTCCGCGGCGACCTCGCGGCGCGCACGGTGACCACGCTGCGCGAGAACCTGGAATGCCCGTCCCTGTCACCCGACGGGACCCGGCTGGTGTTCAAGAAGCGGGTGCCGGGCCTGTCGCCGGACGCGCCGTGGCGGCTGTACGTCCTGGACCTCGCCACGATGGCCGAGGCTCCGCTCGCCGAGGAGCGCAGCGTCGACGACCAGGTGGTGTGGACCGACGACAAGACCGTCGTCTACTCGCTGCCCGGGGACTTCGGCGCCGACCTGTACTCCCTGCCCGCCGACGGCGGCGGGGCCCCGGCCCGGCTGATGACCTCGGCCCTCGCCCCCGCCTTCCTCGGCTGACACCGGGAAGAGGGGGCGGGGCAGGGGGCGGGGCCGGGGCCGGGGCCGGGGCCTGCGGGACCTCGGAGCAGGACCGTTACGCCGGGATGAGCGTCTTGCGGCGCCGCTTGCGCTGCGCCGCGGCCGACAGCCGCAGCTCGATGACCGACCGCACGGTCGGCCACTCCTCGTCGAGGATCGAGTAGAAGGCCGTACTGCGCACGGCGCCGTCCAGGCCCCGCGAATGGGCCCGGCGGACCCCCTCGCTGGTGAACCCGAGCCGTTCCATCGCGGCGCGCGAGCGTCCGTTGCGGGCGTCCGCGCGCAGCGAGATCCGCCGGACCCCCCAGGTCTCGAAGGCATGGCGGAGCATGAGCAGCTTCGCCTCGGTGTTGATGCCGGTGCCCTGGGCCGCGGGGGACAGCCAGGTATTGCCGATCTCGGCGGCATCGGGGATCGCCGTAGCCGGATCGCCGAACGGGACCCCCGGCACGGCGGGCCACACCAGCGGCCCCTGCCAGTAATCGAGTTCCAGGAACCGGGTCGAACCGACCACCCGATCGTCGGTGGCTCTGACCACCGCGAACGGGAGCGATCGACCCGCCGCCTGATCGGCGAGGGCACGGTCGATGTACTCGTGTGACGCCTGCAACCCGTGAGGTACGGGAGTGAAGGCGTAAGTCGTACGATCCTCGGCCCCGGCCAGGGCCAAGGCCTCGGTGTGGTGGGGGGCGAGGGGCTCAAGCCGCACGGAGCGGCCGGCGAGGAGTACGGGTACGGGCACGGAGCCTTCGGTCCTTCTGGGCGGTGGGGTGGTTGCACAGTCTGCGTCCCTGACGTCGCCCCCCGTGCAAAACACGGGTGAAAGGCAACGGGCTGTCAGGTGAACGCGAGTGGCTCAATGTAGCCCCTTAGGGTCCTCTCATGAACCCCCAAATTGGCAATGGCGTGACACTCTTTTTCGAGGACTTGGGTCCCCGCGACGGAGCCCCCGTAATCCTGATCCACGGACATCCGTTCAGCCACTCGATGTGGGCCCCCCAGACGGCCGCACTGACCACGGCCGGTTACCGGGTGATCACCCCTGACCTGCGGGGATACGGGAAAAGTCCGGTGCTGCCGGGCAAAACGCTGCTCGCGGACTTCGCCGATGATCTCGCCGGTCTGCTCGACCGTCTGGGCGTCGAACAGGCGGTCGTCGGCGGAGTGTCCATGGGCGGCCAGATCGCCATGGAGATGCGGTTGCGCCACCCGGGCCGGGTGCGGGCCCTCGTCCTCTCCGACACTTCCGCTCCGCCGGAAACGGAAGACGGCAAAACCTTCCGCCGGAACCTTGCCGAGCGGCTCCTCGCGGAGGGAATGAAGCCCTATACCGACGAGGTCATCGACAAGATGCTCGCGCCGTACAACGTGACCGGGATGCCGGAGGCCGCGGCCGAGGTCACCGGGATGATGTACGCCACCGACCCCGAGGGTGCGGCCGCCGCCCTGCGCGGGCGGGCCGAGCGGCCCGACTACGCCCCCGTGCTCGCGGCGCTGCCGGCCGAGGTGCCCTGCCTGATCGTGGTCGGCCGCGACGACGTCTACACCCCGGTCGCCGAGGCCGAGTCCCTGCACGCACTGGTCCCGCACTCGGTGCTCGCCGTGGTGGAGCGGGCCGGGCACCTGCCGGGCGTGGAACAGCCGGAGGCCTTCAACCGGGCACTGCTGGAGTTCCTCGCGGGAATCTGACCGGCGCCCGAAAGCCCCGGCCCGGGCGGGCGACCGCCCGGGCCGGGGCTTTCGGCTGTCCGACGGGTGCCGAACGGGGTTCCCGGAGGGTGCCGAACGAGGCTCCGGAGGGTGCCGAACGGGGCTACCGCGCCCCGGACGGGCGGTGTCAGTCTGTCTGCAGGGTGGTGCGCAGCCGGTAGCGGTCCCCGCTGTACTCCACCGTGGACAGCAGCAGCGGCCGCTGCTGCTTGGTGTACACCGTCTGGTCGAGTACGAGTACGGGCGCGCCCTCGGCGATGCCCAGGTGGCCGGCCAGCTCCCCGTCGGCGTTGCGCGCTTCGATGGTGGCCTCGGCGCGGTCGGGTTCGACGCCCCAGCGGCGCAGTTCCTCGAAGAGGGAGGTCTCGCGGAAGTCGGTGCGGGCGAGGCCCGGCGCGAGTTCGGCGACGACCAGGGTCCGGTCGACGGCGATCCGGACGTCGTTGAGCAGCCGGACCCGCTCCAGGCGCAGCAGCGGGGTGCCGGCGGGCACGTCGAGGCGGTCGGCGTCGTCCAGGGACGCGGTGACGGTGTCGTGGCGCAGGACCACCGAGCTGGCGCGCATGTGCTTGCGCCGAGCGGTGGCGGTGAAGGACTCCAGGTCCTTGGGCCATTCGCGGGCGGGCGCGGGAGCCACCGGCGCCGCGACGAACCAGCCGCGCCCGTGGGAGGCGGTGACCAGACCCTGTTCGACCAGGCGCGCGAGCGCGCGGCGCAGGGTGACGCGGGAAACGTCCAGCCGGGTGCACAGCTCGCGCTCGGGCGGCAGCTTGCTGCCCTCGGACAGGCCGCGTCGGGCGATCTCCTCGCGGATGCGGTCCGCGGCCTGGGCCCAGAGGGGGTCCGCGGCGCGGGTGTGCGAGGAGGTGGCGTCGGCGATGGCAGCGTCGTCGGTCATGGGAGCGAGAATACCACTCGCTACCACTCGATCGGGCTTCTGGCCGCGTGTTCACGGGACCTAAGGCCCCATGTTGATGTTTTGTGAAAGACCACTGCGGACCACTGTTGACCAATCCAAAACCACTGGTTACCTTCGAGTCGTCCCCACCACCCCGCTCGACGAGGAGCACCAGATGAGTACGGCCACCGCCGCGGTCACACCGGCCGCCGGAAAGAAGCCGGGCCGGATCATGCCGGTCATGCAGCGCATCGGCCGCAGCCTGATGCTGCCCGTGGCCACGCTGCCGGCCGCGGCCCTGCTGACCCGGCTCGGCGGCGCCGACCTGCTGGGCCGGGAGAACTTCCCCCTGCTCATCCAGAAGTTCGCGATGGTCCTGGCGGCGGCCGGTGACACCGTCTTCGCCAACCTGCCGCTGCTCTTCGCGATCGGCGTGGCCGTCGGCTTCGCCAAGAAGTCGGACGGCTCCACCGCACTGGCGGCCGTGGTCGGCTACCTGGTCTTCAAGGCCGTACTCGCCAGCCCCGCCTTCCCCAAGGGCGTGGACGGCGAGCCCCTCGACGCCAAGGTCCTCGGCGGCATCGTGATGGGCCTGGTCGCGGCCCTCCTCTACCAGCGCTTCAGCCGGACCAAGCTGCCCGAGTGGCTCGGCTTCTTCGGCGGCCGCCGGCTCGTGCCCATCCTCAGCGCCTTCGCGGGCGTCGGCATGGGAGTGGTATTCGGAGTGGTCTGGCCGACCGTCGGCGGCTGGTTCTTCCACTTCGGCGAGTGGCTCGTCGGCACCGGCGCCTGGGGCGCGGGCCTCTTCGGCCTCGTCGTCCGGGCCCTCATCCCGATCGGGATGCACCACTTCTTCTCGGTCTTCCCCTGGTTCGAGGCGGGCAGCTTCGTCAACCCGGCCACCGGCACCGAGGTGCACGGAGACATCGCCCGCTTCCTCGCCGGCGACCCGACCGCGGGCCAGTTCATGACCGGCGGCTTCCCGATCTACATGTTCGCGCTCCCGGCCGCCGCCATGGCCATCGCGCACGCCGCACGCCCCGAGAACCGGACCATGGTCAAGGGCATGATGATCTCCGTCGCCCTGACCTCCTTCGTCACCGGCGTGACCGAGCCCATCGAGTTCGCCTTCATGTTCGTGGCCCCGCTGCTCTACGCGATCCACGCCTTCCTCTTCGGCGTCTCGATGGCCGTCTGCTACGCCCTCGGCATCCGCGACGGCTTCGGCTTCTCCTCCGGCGCCATCGACTACATCGTGAACTACGGCATCGCCACCAAGCCCTGGATGCTCATCCCGATCGGCCTGGCCTTCGCCGCCATCTACTACGTGCTCTTCCGCTGGGCGATCGTGAAGTTCGACCTCCCCACCCCGGGCCGCGAACGCGACGAGGAAGGCAAGCCGCTCACCAAGGCCGACGCCTCCTGAGCCCCCGGCCGGCGGCTCCCGCAGGCCGGCCCCCGTTCCGCCCGACCGCCCCGCACGATCGCCCGCCCCCGCCCGCCCGTACCGGCGGGGGCCCGCGACCCCCAGACTTCGCTAAGGACCCCCACCATGTCCGGATCCCGCATCACGTTCCTCGAAGGCCAGGCCGACCAGGGCGCAGCCCTCGCCCGGATCGCCGACCGCGTCCGCACCCAGCTCGCCTCCCCGGAGCTCGCCGGACTGCGCGGCGCCGAGCGCCCCCTGTTCACCGGCATCGGAGCCTCGTACGCCGCCCTCGCCGTCCCCGTACAGCAGCTCCGCGAAGCCGGGATCGTCACCCAGCGCGTGCTGTCCAGCGAGATCGAGACCGGCACCGCCGGCTTCGACACCGACTGCCTGATCGCCGTCTCCCAGGGCGGCCGCAGCTCCGAGACGATCGCCGCCTTCGAGTGCGCCGCCCCCGGCATCACGAAGACCGCGCTGCTCAACGTGGTCCCCTCGCCGCTCGGCGACCTCGCCGACCTCACCGTGGATCTCGGCAACGAGCCCGACTCGTACGCCTCGACCATCGGCTACACCGGCACCCTCGTCGCCCTCGACCTGATCGCCGGGGCCGTCGCGGGCCGTGACGGCGACCCGTGGGGCGAGATCGCCGAGCAGACCACCGCGGTCCACTCGCAGGCCACTGCCGTCGTGGCGGGCCTGCGGGAGCGCGGCGCCCGCTGCATCGCCTCCGACGGCGTGGCGGCCGGAGCCTCCCGGGCCTCCGCCGAGGAGGGCGCGCTGCTGCTGCGCGAGGTGGTGCGGATGACCGCGGCCCACTCGGCGACCCGCAACTACCTCCACGGTGAGATGGAGTCGGCGGGCAACACCCTGCACCTCGTCTACGGCGACGGCCGCGAGATCGAGCTGGCCCGCTCGCTGGCGGGCGCCGGCCACCTCACGCTGCTGATGACCACGGCCGAGGTGGAGCCGGCGGACAGCCTGTCGGTCGTCCGCCTGCCCGAGGTCGCTGACGCGGTCCGGGTGGTCCTGGAGACGGTGGTCCTGCAGGAGCTGGTGGCCCAGCTCAGCGCCGAGCGGGGCGTTCCGATCGAGTCCTTCGTCTTCGCCAACGACGACACCAAGCAGGGCGGCCTCGACATGTCCGACTTCGAGGTCGCGGCCTTCACCCAGGCCTGAGCCCGGGCCACCGGCACCCCGGCCACCCTGAGATCATCACCGGAAGGGCCCCTCGCACGAGGGGCCCTTCACGAGGGACGGAGCCAGGGGTGGACGACGTACTGCGGCAGTTGGGCTCCGTCGGCCCCTTCTTCACCGTGGCCTACGGGAAAGAGCCGCCCGGGCCCGGCTTCCGCCCGCTCGAGGAGCTCTACGGGGAGGGGCTCGGGTCCTACGTCGGCGAAGTCGGCCGGCGCATCGGGAGCGGACCCGGCCGGGTGGCGGCTTCGACCGCGCAGTTCGGGATCGCCTCGCGGCTCTGGTCGCTCGGGCTCGGCTGCGCCGTGCTCGCCGGGCGGGTGCCGGACCTCGGCCCCGGCCGCCTGTGGTGGCGGCTGCTTGGGGCGGGGTCCCTGGAGCTGTGGCTGCCCGAGCCCGCCGAATTCCCCGGGGAAACCCCGGCGCGGGCCCTCGCGGACAGCGTGCTCGGCCACCTCGCGGTGCTCGACACGGCGCTGCGCGAGCGGTTCGGCGTCTCACCGCTGGTGCTGCGCGGCAATGCCGCCTCGGGGCTGGTCGGCGCCGTCCGGGTGCTCACGGACCGGGTGCCGGGGGAGGCGGCGGCCGAGCTAGCCGCCGGGCTGCTCGCCGACGGCGGCCCGCTCGGCGGGAGCGGCACCTTCGTCCACGAACCCGGCCTCGGGGTGGCCTTCGTGCGCCGCAGCTGCTGCCTGTACTACAAGGTGCCGGGCGGCGGGCTCTGCGGGGACTGCGTACTGCGGACCAAGTAGGCGGACGGGACCAGGGGCCACCGGGGTGCGGCGTACCGCTCCCCGATGGCCCCCGTGGCGCCACTGATCGGAAGGCCGGAGGGCCCGGAGATCAGAAGGTCAGGTTCCAGGCGTCGATCTTGCCGGTGTCCTGGTTGGCGTTGTCGTTCACGCGCAGCGTCCAGACACCGTTGGCGACCTCGGTGGAGGCGTTGACGGTGAAGGTCTGGATGATGTTGTCCGTACCGCCGCCGGCCCGGTTGCTCAGGACGTAGACGGAACCGTCCGGAGCCACGAGGTCGACCTTGAGGTCACCGATGTAGGTGTGCTTGATGTCCACGCCCACCTTGAGGGTGGCCGGCGCGTTGCCGGTCACTCCGCTGACGGTGATGGAGCTGTTCACGGTCGCGTTGTCGGCGATCGCGACATCGGTGAGGTTCTCGAAGTACTTGCCGGGAGGCGGGGTCGAGCCGCCGACCGCCTTCAGCGCGTCGACCTGGCCCTCGCCGAAGAACCCGTTGTTGGCCGTGGTCCCCTTGCAGCGGGTGTCCGACGGGCAGGCGGTGTCGTTGGCCTGGGTGGCCAGCGCGGTGCGGATCTGCGCCGGGGTGAAGGTCGGGTTGGCACTGGCGATCAGCGCCGCGACGCCCGCGACGTGCGGGGTGGCCATCGAGGTACCGCTCTTGGTGCTGTAACCGCCGCCCGGAGCGGTGGAGTAGACGTTGCTGCCCGGCGCCGCGACGTCGATGACGCCCTGGCCGAAGTTGGAGAACGAGGCCTTGGTGGTTCCGGTGCCGTTGGCGGCGACCGTGACCACGCCCGGGAGCTCGGTCGGGATGTCGAGGCAGGCGTTGGTGATGGTCCGGGTGGTCGGCGTCGAGTCGTTGGGGCTCGCCGAGTCCGTGGTCTTGTTGGCGAGGTCGTAGTTCTCGTTGCCCGCCGCGGCGACCTGGAGCGAGCCCTTGCTCTCCGCGTACTCCTGGGCGCGCTTGACGCCCTCGATGATCGCGGCCTGGTCGATGTTGTCCGGGCAGTTGAACTGCCACGGGTCCGTGTAATAGCTGTTGTTGGTGACCTTGAACCCGTGGTCGCCCGACCACACGAAGGCGCAGATGGTGTTCTCGGCGAAGAACAGCGAGGTGCCCGGCTCGGCCACGCGGACCGAGGAGATCTTCACGCCCGGGGCCACGCCGACGACGCCCTTGCCGTTCTTGGCGGCGGCCACGCTGCCGGCCACGTGCGTGCCGTGGGTGTCCACGTCGCGCCAGGCACCGACCCGGGTGTCCGCCTTGCCGTAGGCGCAGGAGGCGGAGTCGGCGGCGTTGAAGTTCGGCGCCAGGTCCTGGTGCTGGTCGTCGACGCCGGTGTCCAGGATGCCGACCTTGACGGAGGCGGAGCCGGTGGTCACGGCCCAGGCCTGGTCGGCCTTGATCTGGCTCATGTCGGCGCGCACGGGCTCGCCCGCGGGCGTCGTCGACTGGGACGGGTTGGCGGGCAGCGCCGGGTTGTAGGCGTCGGCCGGTACGTCCGAGGTGCGCGTCGCGCCGACCTGCTGGACCCCGCTGACACCGCGCATGGTGGCGGCGAAGGTCGAGGAGGTCGAGTGGGCGACGATCACGCCGATCTGGTCGTAGTACGAGAAGACCGTGCCGCCGTTCGCCGCGACGGCGGAACGGACCGCGGAGCTGTCACCGGCAGCGGTGATCACCACGTAGGCGCGGGTGCCGGCAGCCCAGGTCGCACTCTGGGAAGTCGGCGCCGGGGCCTGGCCCTTGGCGGGGGCGGAGGTGCCGGGGATACCGGCCGGGGAGACCGGCGCCGTGCCGGCGAGCGCGGCCGGTGCCCCGAAGGCCAGGGCGGCCAGGGCGGCCGCCAGTACGAGGGTGCGTCGAGGTCGGCTGGATATGTGGGGTATCAATGCGTCCTCCGAAGACGGCCCTGCGGTGCGGGTGGCACCTACCGGGCCGTACGAAACGAGTGGTGGACGCAAGATGTCAGAAGCGTGCCCCGATATGGAAGTACCTTTTACAGCTAGACGGTTCAACTGATCTTGGCTGAAAAACAACTACCGCCCGAGGTGTTGGGACCGGCCGGGCTGGGCACCGTGGGGGCGAGCCCTGCCCGGCCGGTCCGCGGAGCGTTCCCGTCAGACGGGTACGCCGTCCTTGGTGACGCCCGGCTGGGCCGGTACGGCCGCGGCCTGCTCGTACGCGTCGTCCGTGAGCGTGCTCTCGTCGAACGGCAGCCGTCCCGCGAGCACTTCGGTGGCCCGGGCCCGGTCGAACTCCTTGGTCCAGGTGCCGATCAGCACGGTCGCGATCGCGTTGCCCGCGAAGTTCGTCAGCGCCCGCGCCTCGCTCATGAACCGGTCGATGCCCACGATCAGGCCGACGCCGTCGACGAGTTCAGGCCGGTGCGACTGGAGTCCTCCGGCGAGCGTGGCGAGGCCCGCACCCGTGACCCCGGCCGCGCCCTTCGAGGCGATGATCATGAACAGCAGCAGGGAGATCTGCTCGCCCAGGGCGAGGGGCTTGCCCATCGCCTCCGCGACGAAGAGCGAGGACATCGTCAGATAGATCGCGGTCCCGTCCAGGTTGAAGGAGTAGCCCGTGGGGACCGTGATGCCGGCCACCGGCCGCGAGACGCCCACGTGTTCCATCTTCGCGATCAGCCGGGGCAGCGCCGACTCCGAGGAGGAGGTGGACAGGATCAGCAGGAACTCCCGGCCCAGGTAGCGCAGCAGGGCGAACACGCTGATCCCCGTACAGAGCCGCAGCAGCGTGCCCAGGATCACGAAGACGAAGAGCAGGCAGGTCGTGTAGAAGCCGATCATGATGACCGCGAGGGACTTCAGTGCGTCCATCCCGGTCGCCCCGACCACCGCCGCGATCGCGCCGAACGCGCCCACCGGCGCTACCCACATGATCATCGCGAGCACGCGGAACACCAGCTTCTGCAGGTGCCCGACCCCGCGCAGCACCGGCTCGCCCGCCGCGCCCATGGCCTGCAGCGCGAACCCGCAGAGCAGTGCCACCAGCAGCGTCTGCAGCACCTCGCCCCCGGTGAAGGCCGACACCAGCGTGGTCGGGATGATCCCCAGCAGGAACTCCGGCGTGCTCTCCGCGCCGCCGGCCTTGGCCTGTGCCTCGCCCGCGTGCCGGGCCGCCTCGGTCAGGTGCAGCCCGCTGCCCGGCTCCAGCAGGTTGCCCACCAGCAGCCCGATGGCCAGTGCCACCGTGGACATCACCATGAAGTAGCCGAGCGCGAGCCCGCCCACCGCGCCGACCTTGGCGGCCTTGCGCACCGAGCCGATGCCCAGCACGATCGTGCAGAAGATGACCGGCGAGATCATCATCTTGATGAGGTTGACGAACCCGGTGCCCAGCGGCTTGAGCTCCACGGCCGTCCCGGGTGCGGCGAACCCGACGGCGATGCCGAGCAGCACCGCGCCGATCACGGCGATGTACAGATAATGCGTCTTGTCGCGCCTGGCGGCCACGATGCCTCCTGGTAGTGCCCTTCGCCTCCCTGATGGCGAAGGCGTCCCGGGAGGACCATCGCCCGCCGCTGTGACCCCGGTCACCCTTGCGTTCATTGAGTTCACGCCCGGGTGCACACTGAGCGCCATGTTCCGCTTTCCCCGGCCGCCGCGCAGCCTCGCCGGCCAGCTCTTCGCCATGCAGGTGGTGCTGGTCGCCGCGGTCGTCGCCGGCTGCGCCGTCTTCGCGTACGCGACCGCCCGCGACCAGGCCGAAGAGGCCGCCCGGCGCCAGGCCGGAGCAGTGGCCCGCGCGGTCGCGGACTCCCCGTCGGTACGGGACGCGGCGCGTGCACAGCGGCAGGAGGAGGAGGGGGCGCGGGCAGCCGGAGGGGAGCCCGTCCCCGAAGCCGTACGGGGAACCGGGCGCGGGGCCGGTGCCCCCGGCGGGCCCACCGCGGCCCTGCAGCCCTACGCCGAGCGGGTCCGCGTCGACGCGGGCGTGGACTTCGTGACGATCATGGCTCCGGACGGACGGCGCTGGACCCACCCCGACCCGATGCGCATCGGCGAACGCTTTCTCGGCAACACCGCCCCCGCCCTGCGGGGCGAGACCTTCAGCGAGACCTACACCGGCACCCTCGGCCCCTCCCTGCGCGTGGTCACCCCGATCACCGACGACGGCCGGGTCATCGGCATGGTCGCCGCGGGCATCACCGTCCGCGCGGTCAGCGCCCGCCTCGCCGCGCGGCTCTCCGCCCTCGCCTGGGTGGCGGGCGGGGCCCTCGCCCTCGGCGGGGCCGGCACCTACGTGGTCAACGCCCGGCTGCGCCGCCACACCCACGGGATGAACGCGGCCGAGCTGAGCCGGATGTACGACTACCACCAGGCCGCCCTGCACGGGGTCCGCGAAGGGCTGCTGATGCTCGACGGCCGACGCCGGATCACCCTGGTCAACGACGCGGGCCGCGAACTCCTCGGCCTGGGCGGGGAGGTCAAGGGAACCGGCGTCGCCGACCTCGGCCTGCCCGCCCCGCTCACCGGGGCCCTGCTCTCCGACCGGCCCCGGGTGGACGAGGTCCATCTGACGGTGGACCGCGTGCTCGTGCTCAACAGCGCGCCCGTCGCCGGCGGCGGCCGCCGGGGCACGGTGATCACCCTGCGCGACCACACCGAACTGCTGTCGCTGACCGGGGAACTGGACCAGGAACGCGGATTCACCCGGGCGCTGCGCGCGCAGGCCCACGAGGCGGCCAACCGGCTGCACACCGTGGTCTCCCTCATCGAACTCGGCCGCAGCCGGGAGGCGGTGGACTTCGCCACCGCCGAACTGTCCCTCGCCCAGGCCCTGACCGACGAGGTGATCGCCGCCGTCGGCGAGCCCGTGCTCGTCGCCCTGCTCCTCGGCAAGGCCGCGCAGGCCCACGAACGGGGGGTCGAGCTGGTCGTCACCCCGGACAGCGGAGCCATCGACGCCGGGCCCGGCGGCCCGCCCGCGCGGGACCTCGTCACCGTCCTCGGGAACCTCGTCGACAACGCCGTCGACGCCCTCACCGGCGTGCCCGGCGGCCGGATCTCCGTCACCATCCGCCCCGACGGCCCGGCCGGACCCCACGGGCGCGGGGTGCTGATCGCGGTGGCCGACAACGGCCCGGGGCTTCCCGAGGGCGCGGACGTGTTCCGGCGCGGCTGGTCGGGCAAGGGTGAGGGGCGGGGCCTGGGCCTCGCGCTGGTGCGGCAGGTGGCCCACCGGCACGGCGGAAGCGCGGACGCCGACCAACTGCGGGACGGGGGCGCGCGGTTCACCGTACGACTGCCGGCGCGCGGGGAGGGGGAAGCATGAGCACGCCCGAGGTGCGGGTCCTCGTCGTCGAGGACGATCCGGTGGCCGCCGACGCGCACGCGCTCTACGTCGGGCGGGTGCCCGGCTTCACCGCCGTCGCGGTCGTCCACTCCCTGGCCGAGGCCACCCGGGTCCTGGAGCGGACCCGGATCGACCTGCTGCTGCTCGATCTGACCCTGCCCGACGGCCACGGGCTGCGCTTCGCACGCGGCCTGCGGGCCGCGGGCCACCCCGCCGATGTGATCGTGGTGACCTCGGCGCGGGACCTGGGGGTCGTCCGCGAGAGCGTCTCGCTCGGGGTGGTGCAGTACGTACTGAAGCCCTTCGCCTTCCCCACCCTGCGCGAACGGCTCCTGCGCTACGCCGAGTTCCGTGCGACGGCGGCGGGCGAGGCGGCCGGCCAGGACGATGTGGACCGCGCGATGGCGGCCCTGCGCTCACCCCGGCCGGCCGAACTACCCAAGGGGATCGGAGGGCCGACCCTGGAGCGGGTCGCCGCGCTGCTGCGGGCGGCCCCCGAGGGGCTGACCGCGGGCGGGACGGCCGAGGCGGCCGGGATCTCCCGGATCACCGCCCGCCGGTACCTGGAGCACCTGGTGGACACCGGCCGCGCGGACCGCACCCCCCGGTACGGCCAGGTCGGCCGCCCCGAACTGCACTACCGCTGGCTGGCGGCCGCCCCGGCCGGGGCCGGCGCCGGCTCGGTGTCGAAGGTGTAGAACTTCCGGTGGTCCAGCATGTCCGCCGGGGTCACGTCGTTCCACGGCCGCATGGTGTCGTTCAGGTCCACGACGTTCGGGGTGCCGGCGGCCGGCAGGTACGGCGACTGCGGGTGCAGTGCCTGCCAGTCGGCCCACAGCTTGTCGATGAAGGCGTGGTGCATCCAGAACACCGGGTCGTTGGGGGAGACGCCGGTGGCCATCTGGCCGCCCACCCACACGTGCACCCGGTTGTGCAGGTTGGCCCCGCGCCAGCCCTCCAGGTTGTTGCGGAAGCCGCCCGAGGAGCTGTTCCAGGGCGCCGCGTCGTACACCGGCATGGCGAGGACGGAGTCCACCTCGGCCCTGGTCGGCAGCTGGGCCACGCCGGTGCCGAGCGCGCGCCGCAGGTAGGAGCGCCCGTCGACCCGTACGGCTATCTCCCACTTGCCCGCCGCGTACGCGAACGGTCCGTCGAGCACCTGCCCGTCGCGGGCCCGGCCGGTGCCGCCGAGGAAGTCGGCGGCCCAGAGGGAGGAGCGGGCGGTCCGGTCGGCCGTCCAGTCCCAGTACGGCAGGGCCACCGCCGGATCCACCTCCTGCAGCGCCGCCTCGAACTCCAGCAGAAACCGGCGGTGCCAGGGCAGGAAGGAGGGGGAGCGGTGGCCGACCCGGTCGCCCGAGTCGGTGTCGCTCATGATGAAGCCGTTGTGCGTGGTGACGAAGCGGTCGTAGCGGCCGGTGCGCTTCAGTTCGAGGAGCGCTGCGACGAACGCCCGCTTCTCCTCGGGGGTGAGCGAGGCCTGGTTCTTGCGGATCGTCATCACATGCCGCCCATCGGGACGAGGGCGGCGCCCTGGAGTTCGCGCACGGCGGCGCGGGCGAGGGGGAGCGGGCCGGAGAAGGTCTCGTAGTGGTTGACCACGCTGATCCAGCTGCCGTCGGCGTTCCGCATCACGTGCAGTTCGCGGCCGTCTATGAGGACGGTCGGCATGCCGGGGGACTGGTGGCCCCCGTGGTGGCCGCCGTGGCCGTCCCCGCCGCCCGAGGCGGGGATGATCCGTATGCGGCGGCCCTGGTAGACCTCGTCCGTGCTTCCCGAGGGTCCCGCGGGGGTGGCGGGTGCGGCCGTACGGGATCCGGTGACGGCTGCGTGCGCGGTGGCGCCGGCGAGGCCGAGAGCGGTGAGTGCGCCGGCAGAGGCGCCTAAGGCCTGTCGGCGGGTGATCTTGTTCATGGCCCGAAGAGGTATCAGGGCGCCGAGAACGCAGGGCTGTTATCCGGACATGCGCGGATAAGTTGCCGGTCGAACTAGTTGGATGATCTTCCCGTCCGGACTGGCTCCAGCGGCCCGGACGGGAAGACCTGTGTGAAAAAGCTTAATGGACGGGAAATCCTGCGGTCACACGGGGTGGCTATGGGAGGCATCACATCGCGGAGTCGGCCGGAAGCTGCAGCCGGAATTGCCTCAGAGGTCAGGTCCTGGGGGTGCCTCGAAGTGAATTTTGAGGCGATATGCCCGGTTCCATCCCGTTATAGTCCCGATATGGCTCTCCATGAGACGAAGGACCTGCGTGCCCGCGACGCCGAGACGGACGTGTTCGCGTCCGCCCTCAGCGGCGAGATCCTCCCCAAGTACCGGATGCCCGAAGACCACTCGCCGTCCGAGGTGGTCTACCAGCTCCTCCACAACGAGCTGCTCCTCGACGGCAACGCCGCCCAGAACCTGGCCACCTTCTGCACCACCTGGTCGGACGACGGGGTCCACCGGCTGATGAACGAGTGCCTCGACAAGAACATGATCGACAAGGACGAGTACCCGCAGACGGCCGAGATCGAGAGCCGCTGCGTCAACATCCTGGCCGACCTGTGGAACGCCCCCGCCGGCACCACCGGCACCGGCTGCTCCACCACCGGCTCCAGCGAGGCCGCGATGCTCGGCGGCCTCGCCCTCAAGTGGCGCTGGCGCGAGCGCCGCCGCGCCGCCGGACTGCCCGCCGACAGGCCGAACCTGGTGTGCGGGCCGGTCCAGGTCTGCTGGGAGAAGTTCGCCCGGTACTTCGACGTCGAGCTCCGCCAGCTCCCCCTGTTGCCCGGAGCCACCGGCCTGAGCCCCGAGCAGCTCGCCGCCAACGTCGACGAGAACACCATCGGCGTCGTCGCCATCCTCGGCGTCACCTACACCTGCGTCTACGAGCCCGTCGCCGAGATCGCCGCCGAACTCGACCGGATCCAGGCCGAGCACGGCTGGGACGTGCCGATCCACGTGGACGCCGCCAGCGGCGGCTTCGTGGCCCCCTTCCTCCACCCCGACGTGGTCTGGGACTTCCGGCTGCCGCGCGTGGCCTCCGTCAACACCTCCGGGCACAAGTACGGCCTGGCCCCGCTCGGCGTCGGCTGGATCGTCTGGCGCACCGCCGACCTGCTCCCGGCCGACCTCGTCTTCTCCGTGGACTACCTCGGCGGGGACATGCCCACCTTCGCCCTCAACTTCTCCCGGCCGGGCGGCGAGATCATCGCCCAGTACTACCTGTTCCTGCGCCTGGGCCGGGGCGGCTACCACCGGGTCCAGCAGGCCTGCGCCGACACCGCCCAGTACCTGGCCCGCGAGATCGAGACCATCGGCCCCTTCACCCTCCTCTACGACGGCCAGGGCGCGCTGCCCGCCGTCTCGTACCGGCTCACCGACCCGGAGGGCGCGGGCTTCACCCTCTACGACCTCTCCGACCGGCTCCGGATGCGCGGCTGGCAAGTGCCCTCGTACCCGCTGCCGGCCGAGCGCGAGGACACGGTCATCCAACGGGTCCTGATCCGGCACGGGGTGACCCGGGACCAGATCGCCCTGCTGGTCTCCGACCTGCGCGCCGCCGTCGAACACCTCCTCGCGCACCCGCAGCCCGTGCCCGCGGCGCCGCCCCGGTCCGGCTTCCACCACTGACCGGGGCGCTCAGGACGCCGACCAGCGCATCCCCAGCTCCGTCAGCGCGGCCGTCCGCTCCGGGGTGAGGGACGCGGCGCGGGAGCGCTGGTTGGCGATCCAGGAGCCGAGGCGCAGGTCCCGGTCGCCGACCCGCTCCACGTGCGCACGGGGCACCCGCAGGTGCTGCTCACGGTCGTGGAACCGCCGGGCCGCCTCCAGGTGCGTCGCCCACGCGTCCGCGTGGGCGACCCGGGGCTTCGGCCGGTCCGCACCCTCGGCCGGGGTCACCCCGAGGGTGTGCTCCAGCAGCCAGCGCTGGGCCCAGGCGAGGCGCTCCCAGGCCGTGCGCTGGCCGCGCAGCCACACGCCGAGGTCCTCGCCCTGGACCACGGCCTCCCCGGGGCGCGTCGGCAGCGGGCCGCCCGCGTCCAGATGGACCCGGGTCAGGTGGAAGGCCCGCTGCCAGGAGATCTCCCAGGACGGACACCAGGAGGCGTCGATGGCCTCCAGGGCCTCCCGGCGCTCCTCGGACAGGGCTCCGGGGCCCTCCCGGCGGGCCGCCGCCCGCTGGTTCTTGACCCAGACCCCGACCGGGGCGCCGCGCCAGGTGGCGTCCACGGGAGGCAGCAGGTGACCGTGCTCGGCGGCCCAGCCGCTCGCCGCCGCGAGCCCCTCCTCGAACGCCACGTCGAAGTGGCTCCACACCATGCCCAGTTCGCCGAGCTGCGCCACCCGGCGGTGGCCGAGCGCCCCGCGCCGGTACGTGCGCCGGGCGTCCGCGATCCACTGGCCGAGCGGGAAACGGGCCAGCCCCGGCGGCCACGGAGCCCCGGCTCCCTGCTCCTCCGCGGCAGCCGCGTCCGCGTCCGCCTTGGCCGCCGTCTCCTCGGGCACCTTGAACGCGAACGGCACCTTGAGGTCCCCGACGAGCCCGGCGTAGATCCGGGCGGCCTCCACCCCGCGCCGCCAGTGCTCGTGCTCCGGGTGCAGGACGCGCAGCCGGACGAAGGCGGCCAGCAGCGCCGGGTCGCGGGGCGTGGAGAAGCTCAGCAGGGACTCCGCGCCGCCGCGCAGCCCGGAGCCGCCCACGGACTCCGCGCCGCCCGTGCCCGCGCGCCGGCTCGGGGCCTGGGGCTGCGCCAGGGACTCGACGACCCGGGTGTCGTGGGCCCGTAGCGCCTCCAGCAGCCGCGCGAGGTCCCCGTACGCCCGTGAGGTCAGCATCGTCTCGGGGGACTCGCCGGGCCCCAGCAGCACCGGCACCACGAGCGAGGCGACCTTGCCCTCCCCGGGCCGGATGCGCAGCGCCCGGCCGACGGCCTGCACCAGGTCGGGCATGGAACCCCGTACGTCGGCCCAGAAGACCGAGTCGCACTCCTTGGTGTCCACGCCCTCGCCCAGCACCCGGACACTGCCAAGGAAGGCCTTGTCCGCGACCCGGTCGTCCGCGAAGGCGCCCAGGACGCGGCGCCGGTGCGCCGCCGTGTGCTGCCCGCACAGCCAGTCCGCCCAGACGGTACGGGGGTACACCGGCCGCGGGGCCCAGCTCGTGGCGCGCAGTCGTGCGGCGACCGCCGGCAGACCGGCCGCGAACGCCTCGGCCTCCTTGGTCAGGTGATGGAAGACGAGCGTGCGCCGGAACCCCTGCTTCACGGCCGCCGTCACCAGCGCCGTCTGGAGCGCCGCGAGCCGCACCCCGCGCACGGAGTCGGAGCGCCCGTCCGGCCCGAGCAGGACGGCCGCCTGGAACTCCGGATCGCTGACGTCCACGCAGACCACGCGGTAGGGCGCGCAGATGCCCCGGTCGACGGCCTCCGAGAGGGTGAGGGTGTAGCAGCGCGCGCCGAACGGCCCGTCGGGATCGTCCTCCATGGAGGCCACGAGGTCGCCCCGGCCGCGCACCCCTTCCGGCTGGTCGGAGCCCTCGGCGGACTCGTCGCCCTCGGCGGGCGCGGAACCCTCGGCGGACTGCCAGACCCGGGGCGTGGCCGTCATGTACAGCCGGCGGACCGAGGGGATCCGCACGTTGTCGTGCACCACCGCCCAGGGCTTGCCGATGCGCCCCGAGGTCCGGTGCGCCTCGTCGACCACGATCAGGTCCCAGCCGGGCAGCCCCTCGCGGTGCGCGCGTTCGATGGTGCCCAGGCCGAGCGAGGCGTACGTGGCGTACACCGTGACCCGGTCGACGGGCGGGCCCGCCCAGCCGGCCAGTTCGGCTGGGTCGGTCGTGGTGGGCACTCCCGCGTCCTCGCCGCGTAGCGAACACACGGCGAAGGCGCGGCCGGTCCGGCCGCCCTCGCGCCAGGCCGCCGCGGTCTGCACGAGGAGGTCCAGGGAGGGCACCAGCACCAGGACGCGTCCCGCCCGCAGTTCCTCGGCCGTGTGCACGGCGACCAGCGACTTGCCGGAGCCCGTTGCCATGATCACCTGCGTACGGAGCCCGGTCCGTGGGACCCTGCGCCCGGCGGGCAGTTCCAGCGCCCGTACGGCGGCGTCGACGGCCTCGCGCTGGTGCGGACGGAGTCTCTGCCTGCTGATGCGCCCCACCTCCACCGTGATCTGCCGCTTTGCTTCCAGCTCCTATCTTGCCCCCATTTTGAATCATTGAGGGGAGATCGAGTGGACGGGTGTGCGGCGGAGCGTGGCGGGGCCGGGGCGGAGCGTGGTGGAGCGGGGCCCGCCCCGGGGCGGGAGGTCTTACATCCGGGCGCCGAAGTTCTGGGTCCACCACGGGCCGTCGGCACCCTGGTGGATGCCCACGCCGATGTCCTTGAAGGAGCAGTTGAGGATGTTCTCGCGGTGCCCCTGGCTCTTCATCCAGGAATCCATGACCTGAGCCGCGGTCCGCTGCCCCTTCGCGATGTTCTCCCCGTAGGTGGACCAGCGGTACCCGGCGGCGGTGGTCCGCTTGCCCGGGTCCGCGCCGTCCGGGTTGGTGTGCGAGAAGAAGTCCCGCCGCGCCATGTCGTCGGAGTGCCCCTGGGCGGCCGTACGCAGCTGCGCGTCCTCCTTGAGCGGTCCGCAGCCGGCCTTCGCGCGCTCGGAGTTGACCAGGGATATCACCTGGGCGGCGGTGCTGCCGCCCGGCGGCGCGGGAGCGGGGCTCTTCGGCGGGGTGGACTTCGGGCTCGGCTTCGGGGTGGGCGTGGGGGTCGGACTCGGGGTCGGGCTCGGGCTCGGGCTGGGGCTCGCCGAGGCGCTCGGAGAGGCGGACTCCGAGGGGCTCGGGGTGGCGGAGGCCGCCTCCGGTGGCAGTGCGGTCCCCGATTCCGGCGCCACGAGCGCGGCCGGAGGCACCTCGGGGGATCCGGTGCCGGGGCGGGTGGCGAGGTAGGTCACCCCGCCTCCCACGACGCAGGCGGCGAGCACCGCGCCACCGATGACCCGGCGCCGGCCGCGGGTGCGCCGCTGCTTGCGCAGCGAGGCGCGCCCGTCGCCGGGACCGCCCGCCGAGGCGAACTGTGCTTCGAGGTTGCTGCCGCTGCCGCCTCCGCTGCCGCCGTCGGCGTGGCCGGCGTCGGGGGAGTCGCCCGGACCGTACGCCGTAGCGGCGCCGGCCAGGCCCGCGGAGGCGTAGCCGGAGTCCAGGGCCGCCCGTACGCCCGCGAGCAGCGCCGCGGAGACCGGCAGCAGCGCCAGCCCGGCCAGCAGTCCTTCGGCCGGGACCAGGCCGTTCCACAGCCCGGCGCACCGCAGGCACTCACGGGCGTGCCGGGCTATTCGCTTGCGCCACAGCGCCGACGGCAGCCCGTCCCAGCTCGCCGCCACGGTCCGCAGGTCCTCGCAGGGCGGCTGGGCACCCAGCGCCCGCTCCACCACCCGGGCCGCCTCCAGCTGCGCCTTCATCCGCTGCACCCGTACCGCGGTGTGCTGCGGGGACAGTTCCAGCGCCTGGGCCATCTCCGCGCGGGTCAGCTCCCCGGCGCACTCCAGCCACCACAGGGACAGCAGCGCCCGGTCGTCGGGCTCGAGCCAGCGCGTGGCACGGGCCGTCTCGCGCCGCTGGCCCTCCAGCTGGAGCCGTACGACGGTCAGGTCCACGAAGTCGGCGCCCGGATCGGCGAGCTCCCAGGCGGCTTCCAGCCCGCTTTCGCCGGGGGCGCTCCGCCGGGCCTGCCAGTGGGCGCGCACCCGGTTCATGGCGATCGCGACCAGCCAGGACCGGAAGCTGTGGTCGTCGCGCAGGCCGCCCAGCCCGTCGAGTGCCCGCAGCATCGTGTCCTGGACCACGTCGTCCACGTCGACGGACCCGTTCAGGGCCCGCCCGACGATGTTGTAGACCAGGGGCAGATAGGTGCTGACCAGGTCGTCCTGGGCGCGCGGGTCGCCCGCGCGGGCCGCGGCCACCAGTGCTGCCGTGTGCTGAGTGCTCATAGAAAAGTCCCTGTCCGTACCGGCGCTCGATGATGCCCAATACCTGGGAGACCGTCGAGGGGGACTCCGATAACGCTTATCCGTCGATCGGTTCCGCGGATGCGGAATCCGGAGCGCCCGGCCCTGTTTTGCCGGCCGGAGCGAGGCGGGAGGCCAGGGCGTCGAGATCGGGCAGGAACCAGACGTGGCGGCCCTCGTTCGATTCCCGCACGAGATCGCGCAGGGCCGAACTCGCCTCCAGGTGGTGCGAGAGGTCGCCCACGACCACCAGGCGGACCCGGTAGTTCACGAACTTCTGCATGATCGCCCCGGCGAGCCCGCTGCGCAGGTCGAAGAAGCCGGCGTCCAGGCGTTCCACCGGGACGGCGACGATGTCGGTCCGGTAGAAGGCGCCGCCGATCAGCTGGTCGAGCGCGTCCTGCTCGGTGACGACCGGCGGGCCGTCGGCGGCGCAGACCAGCACCGGTACGCCGTGGTGTTCCACGAGGAGGTCAGCCACGGTGCGCCGCCCCCGCGTCGTGGCCGGTGCCGTGGTCCGCGTCGTTCCCCATGCCGTTGCCCGGCCCGAGCAGCCCGTCGATGAGGTGCAGGAGATCGGCGGTGGTGGCGGCGTCGCCGAGGATCACGATCTTCATACGGGCCCGCTCCTTGTCGTAGACCGTCTGGACGCGCAGCGTGGCCGGGGTGTCCCTCGGGGACTGCGCGCTCGCCGTGACGAGGGTCGCGAGCCGGTTCGCCGCGTCGGGACCGATCGCGTCGATCTGCACGATGCTCGACACCTCCAGGTGTCGCCGCGGCGCCTCCCCGGCGGCGGAGGGCTCCTCGCCGGCCGGATCGGGCAGGCTCGTGAGGGCCTCGAAGTCCGCCCGGTTGATCCGGTACTGCTTGCCGATCCGGACGGCTTTGAGCCGGCCGTCGCGCACGTAGTTCCGGACGGTGCGCACGTGCAGCCCGAGCAGCTCCGCCACCTCGCCGACCGAGTACAGCTCGCGTCCTTCGTCACTCATGAGCCCGCATCCTACCCTAAGAGGTGAAGATGCATGCTGATAGGGAAGGATGAGGAAGGTCAAGGGGTCGGGCCCCGGCGGAGCTCGGCGAGTCTTCGGAACCGAGGAGGAGTCCGAGGAGTCGCCCGGGAGCCCGCAGCGGCAGGTAGTGATCGGCGCCGGCGACCACCTCGAGCCGCGCGCCGGGGATGCCGTCGGCGAGACGGCCGGCGATGACACCGATCTCGGGGTGGTCGTGATCGCCGACGACGACCACCGTCGGCACCCCGATCCGGTCCAGACGGCCGACCGCATCCTCGGCCGGGTCGAGGGCGTGCCCCTTCTCCGCGGCGGCTCCGGCTTCGGCGTTCTCGCGCACCATGGGCTCGATGACCTCGAAACCCGGGGCCCGGTCGCCCAGGCTCGCCCAGAGCGTGAGTTCCAGCTCGGCGATGCGGCTGCCGACCGATCCGCGGCGCGCCGCGGCGTACGCATCCATCTCGGGGCTCCGGGGCCAGTCGTACCCGCCGACGGACGATGCGATCAGCGTCAGCGACCGGACCCGCTCGGGGTGTTCCAGCGTGAAGTCGAGCGCGACCTCGCCTCCCATGCTCAAGCCGACGAGCCCCGCGCTCCGGAAGCCGAACCGGTCCAGGACCGCCAGCAGGTCGTCCTCGTGGCGGAAGGGCCCGGTCGGAGGCGTGGAGCGGCCGTGGCCCCTGGCGTCGTAGCGCACCACGGTGTGGTGGCGTGCCAGGGCGGCGAAGACGTGGTCCCACAGGCGGCTGTCGTGGACCGATCCGTGGAGCAGGACGAGCGGGGGGCCGTCCCCGGCCCGCTCGGCGCGGATGCGGCCTCCGTCGGCGACGGGTATCAACTCGGTGGTCATGCCGTCGATTCGATCACGGCGCCGCCCGCGTCGAGAGGGGCGGGACACCCCCTAGGGCCCCGGAAAACCCCTTCGGCGGCGGTCGGGCCTGCTCCTAAGATCACCGGATGACGGATCCTCGCTACCCCGCCAAGCCCCGCCCCGGAGACCGCGTCGCGGTGCTCTCCCCTTCGGCCGGTCTGCCCGAGCTCTTCCCGCAGCCCTACGAGCTGGGGCTGCGCAGGCTCCGGGAGGAGTTCGGCCTGGAGCCGGTGGAATACCCGACCACCCGGAAGATGGGCGCGACGGCCCGGGAGCGGGCCGCCGACCTCCACGCCGCCTTCGCCGACCCCGAGATCAAGGCCGTCATCGCCAGCATCGGCGGCGACGATCAGATCACGCTGCTCCCGCACCTCGACGCCGATCTCCTGCGCGCCAACCCCAAGCCGTTCTTCGGATACAGCGACAACACCAACCTGCTCCTGCACCTGCGGAGCCTCGGGCTGGTCGCCTACCACGGGGGCTCGGTGATGGTCGAGCTCGGACGGCCCGGCGCCATGAACCCGCTCACGGCCGAGTCCCTGCGCGCGGCGCTGTTCACCTCGGGCGAGTACGAGCTGACCGCCGCCGGCGCCAGCGGGGACGTCAACGGCCCCTGGGACGACCCGCGCACCTTCGACGCCGAACCGGACCTGGAGCCGGCCGGAGGCTGGACCTGGCACCACGCCGACCGGGTGGTCGAAGGCGAAGGCTGGGGCGGGAACCTGGAGATCCTCTCCTGGCTGCTGATGGCCGACCGCGCGGTGCGGCCCGTCGAGGAGTACGCCGGCGGGGTGCTCTTCCTGGAGACCTCGGAGGACATGCCGAGCGCCCGTGACGTCTACTGGATCCTGCGCAACATGGGGGAGCGCGGACTGCTGCGGCAGTTCCCCGCCTTCCTGATGGGTCGGGCGAAGAGCTGGTCCTTCGAGCAGCGCTTCGACGCCGAGGAGCGGGAGCGCTACCGCCGCGAGCAGCGCGAGGCGGTCCTGCGGGCCCTCGGCGAGTACGCCCCCGACGCCATGGCCGTCTTCGACGTGGACCTCGGGCACACCGACCCGCAGATCGTGATCCCCGTCGGGGGCCGGATCCGGGTGGACGGTCCGGCCCGCCGGATCTTCGTCACGTACTGAACAGGCCGAACCAGCCGAATTCGCCGACTCGCCGAACTCGCCGAAGTCGCTGAACTTATTGACGAACATCCCTCCGCAGTAGGTCCGTTGGGGTTCCCCCGCCCGGGTCCGGGGTGACAATGGGGCTCCCACGGGACGTGTTGGGGGCGGCATGTCGGCGTTGCTCTTGAGGGGATCCGGCCGGGCGAGGGGCTGGGCCGGATACCTCGGTTCGGTAGGGCTCGGAGCAGGTGCGGTGGCGCTGGCGGCGGTGTGGACCTCGGGGCCCTGGGCCGCCGGGATCGGCGCGGCCGTCACCACGCTGTCCGGACTCGCCGCCGAGCTGATGCGGCCGTCCGGGGAGGGCGCCGACCCCCGGGCCGCCGGGGAGGTGCTCCGTACGGCGGCGGGCCGGATCCCGCTGCTGCGCCACGTGGACCGCCCCGAACTGGCCGGAGCCCACCCGGCCGAGGCCCCCGCGGCGCCGCCCGCGTACATCCGGCGCGACGCCGAACCGGGGCTGCGCGCAGCCCTGGAGCAGAGCCGCTTCGTCCTCGTGGTGGGAGAGTCCACGGCGGGCAAGACCCGGCTCGCCTACGAGGTGGCCCGCAGCCGCCACCCGCGGCACGCCTTCGTCCGCCCGCTCTCCCGCGCCGCACTGCCCGAAGCGGTGCGGATCGCCGGGCGGCGGCGCCGCGCCGTGCTGTGGCTGGACGACCTGGAGGACTACCTCGGAGCGGGCGGCCTCAGCACCGCCCAACTGGCCTCCCTGCGCACGGCGGTGGTCATCGCGACCATGCGGGTCCAGGAGTACCGGCGCTACGACGCCCGTGAGGAGAGCCGGCTCACCGGCTCCGACCGGGACGCCTGGCGGGCCCAGCGCGACCTGCTCCACCAGGCGGTGGTCGTCAGGCTGCCCCGGCACTGGTCCCGGGCGGAGCGCGGCCGGGCCGCCGCCCACCGGGGTGATCCGCGCATCGGGGCGGCGCTGCGCGCGGGCGAGCGGTTCGGGGTCGCCGAGGTCCTGGCCGCCGGTCCGGAACTCCTGGCGGCCTGGGAGAACGCCTGGGCCCCGGGCGCCAATCCGCGCGGCGCCGCCGTGGTCGCGGCGGCGGTGGACTGCCGCCGGGCCGGACTGCGCCGCCCCGTGAGCCGCGCGTGGCTGCGCGAGCTGCACGCCCCCTACCTGGAGGCCCGGGGCGGAGGGGACCTCCAGCCCGAGCCGTTCGCGGAGGCGATGGACTGGGCCTGCGCAGCCGCCTACGCCACGAGCGGGCTGCTCATCGGCAACTTCGGGGCCGGATTCACCGCGTTCGACTACCTGTTGAACGCGCCGGGCAACGGCCCCGTGCCCGACCACCTGTGGCGCGGGCTGCTGCCCCTGGTGGAGCCCGCCGACGCCTACGACATGGGGCTCGTCGCCCATCAGGAGGGCCGTCTCGCGCGGGCCGTCGAGGCCCTCGGCCTCGCCTCGCACGGCGGGGTCCCCGGCGCCGAACTGCCGCTGGCCATCGCCATAGGGGACTCCGGAAAACCGCGCCGGGCCGCCGCCGATCTCGCCGGGATCGCCCACAGGCGCGCCGGCCGGCTCGGGCCCCGGCACCCCGACACCCTGGCGGCGCGGCATCAACTGGCCTTCTTCGTAGGCGAATCCGGGAATCATCGGGCCGCCGCGGCCCAGTTCGCGGAGCTGCTCGTGGATGTCGCCGAGGTGCTGGGGCCCGACCATCCGGACACCCTGGCGGCCCGTCACCAGCTGGCCTACTTCACCGGAGAGGGCGGTGATCACCGGTCGGCTGCCGGGCAGTTGGACCTGCTGCTGGCCGATCGCTTACGGGTCCAGGGCGCCGGGCATCCCCAGGTGCTGGCGACCCGGCGCAGCCTGATCTGGTTCCGGACCGGGGAGCCGGCTGCCGCCGAAGCGGAGTTGGGGCGCCTGCTGGCAGAAGCCGAAGCCGCCGAGGGGATCGGGCCCGACGATCCGCACACGCTCGCGGTCCGGAGCAGCATGGCGGCGCTGGCGGCCCGCGCGGGGCGCACCGCCGAAGCGGCCGAGGCCTGGGCGGAGCTCACCGCCGACCGGACCCGGGTGCTCGGCGAGGACCATCCGCACGCGTTCTACTCCCGCCTGGAATGGGCTCGCGCCCTGCTCGCCCGGGACCGGGCCCCCGAGGCGGCCGCGGTGCTGGCCGGCGCCCTGGCACGGGCCGAGTCCGTCCTGGAACCGGGCCACCGCCACCTGCGGACGGCCCGGGAGCTACTCGCCCGGACCGCCGACCGGGCCCCCACCGCCGACTAGGCCCCGCCTGGCGGCCAGGCCCCGACTGCCGCCCGGGACCCGACGGCCTACAGCAGTGGGGCCAGTGCCCGGGTGGCCGCGAGCAGGGCGGGTGCGTAGGCCTCGATCTCCGTGCGGGAGACCAGGAACGTGACGGTGGTGACGCTGACTCCGCCGATCGGGCGGCCCGCGGTGTCGAGGATCGCGGCGCCGATGCAGCGGATGGTCGCCTCGTTCTCCTCGTCGTCCAGGGCGAACCCCCGCTCCCGCACGGCTGCCAGCTCCGCCTCCAGGGCCTGCGGCGTCGTGAGGGTGTTCGGCGTGCGGCGCGGCAGCCCGGCCGAGGCGACCAGCTCGCGGGCCTCCGCCCCGGGCAGGTGGGCCAGGATGCTCTTGCCGATCGCGGTCGTGTGCAGCGGCATCCGCATGCCGACCCGCGAGGCGGTCTGGAAGGGCTGCGAGCTCTCCAGCTTCCGGATGTAGGTGATGGTCTCCCCGCTGTGCAGGGCGAGATGGACCGCCTGCCCGGTGGCCTCCTGCAGTTCCCGCAGGATCCGCTCGATGCTGGCCGGCTCCCCGCCGGTGACCAGGGCGGACAGCGCGCGCAGCCGGGGGCCGGCGCCGTAGCGGCTCTCGCCCTCGGAGCGTACGAAGCCCTGCTCGATCAGCGAGGCCAGGATGCGGAAGGTGCTCGACTTCGGCACGGCCGCCGCCGCCATGACATCGGTGAGCCGGTGCGGGCCGCCGGGCGCGGCCACGGCCTCCAGGATCCGCATCGACTTCTCCAGCGCCGTGCCCGCGGCGGAGGTCCGGCCGCCGCGGGAGGCGCTTTCGGCCTCTTCGTTCTCGGGCCTTCTTCCGTCCGTGGACACGGGATCTCCAGGGGTGGGTATGGTCTGCAGCAGAAGTTCCGTTACACGATACCAAGTTCCAGTACGTGGAACAAACGGAGGTTTCTTTGTCCTGTCACCCGTACGCGGTCATCACCGCGCAGCGCCTGCTGCCGGTCCTGCGCAACGCCGACGCGGACGAGGCGGTCCGCCACACGACCGCCCTGCTCGCCGCCGGCTGCCGCGCCGTCGAACTCACCACCTCCACCCCCGGCTGGGCCGAGGCCGTGGCCCGCACTGTGCCGCTCACCGACGCACACGGGCGGCCCGCCCTCATCGGAGTCGGCACCGTCACCACCGCCGTGGCCGCGCGGACCGCTCTCGACGCAGGCGCCGCCTTCCTCATCTCGCCCTACCCCGCCCCCGAGGTCCGCCGGGTCGCCGGGGAGCGCGGGGCCGTCTTCATCGAGGGAGGCTTCACCCCGGGGGAGATCGCCTCGGCGGTACGGTCCGCCGGCGCGGCGAAGGTGTTCCCGGCCCATGTGGGCGGCCCGCAGTTCATCCGCTCCCTCAAGGCCGTGCTCCCCGAGGCCCTGATCATCCCGACCGGCGGGATCGCGCCCGGCGAGGTCCGCGACTGGCTCGCCGCCGGGGCCGCCGCCGTCGGGATAGGCAGCGGCCTGCCCGCCGACCCGGGCGAACTGGCCGCCGTCTTCGCCGACCTCGCCCAGCCCTGCTGCGGCGACTGCACGGGCACGGAGCGGCGTCCGTGACCCCCGCCGGGAACACGAGCCGGAGCACGTCCGTCCCGCAGGGATACGACGTCCTCGTCCTCGGCGAGGTCCTCGTCGAGATCCACGCCGGGACGGCCCTGCGGGACGCCGTCGACGGCACCCCCGCCCGCGTCTCCTTCTCCGGGGACGCCCTGAACGCCGCGGCCGCCGCCGTCGCCGCCGGAGCCCGCACCGCCCTGCTCGCCGTCGTCGGCGAGGACGAGCTGAGCGTCCCGCTGCTGGCCCGCGCCGCCGAACTCGGCGTGGACGTCTCCCACGTACGCCGCTCCCCGCGCCCGAACGGCGCCTACCTGCTCTGCGCCGACACCGAGGGCGACCGCGCGTTCGTGTACTGGCGCACCGGCAGCGCCGGTTCCACCCTCTCCGTGGAACACGTCGAGTCCTGGCGGGAGTTGCTGACGGGCTCCAAGGCCCTCATCACCAGCGGCATCGCCGGCGCCCTGTCGCCGAGCAGCCGCGAAGCCGTCCTGCTCGCCGCCCGGACCGTGCACGAGGCCGGCGGGCACCTCTCCTACGACCCCAACTTCCGCTCCCGGCTCACCAGTCGGGCCGAGGCGCGCACCCTCCTGGCCCGCATCGCCCCGCTGACCGGGCTGCTGAAGACCTCCTGCCCGGCCGACGCGCTGGCCATGGTCGACACCGACGACCCGGCCGAGGCCGCCGCCCGCTACCGGGCCCTGGGCGCCCGTACCGTCGCCGTCACCGCGGGCGCCGACCGGCTGCTGCTGGACGACGGCACGCAGGCGGCGTACCTCCCCGTCCCGGTCAACCCCGACCCGGTCGACGCGACCGGCGCCGGGGACTGCTTCACCGGCACGGCCACCGCCCGGCTCGCACTGGGCGACACCCTCGCGGACGCCGTCGCCCACGCGATGGCAGCCGCCTCCCTCTCCGTGTCCGGCGGCGGCGGCACCGGACGCATCCCCGACTTCACCGAGACGGCCGCCCTGGCGGCCGCGCACCGCGCACACCTCCGCGGCACGGGACGGGCGAGGACATGACCGGCCGGCACCGGCGGACCGGGGGCTACCCGGCGGCGAGCAGGGCGGTGTCCTCGGACGACAGCCGCAGCGCGCCGGCCGCGACGTTCTCGTCCAGGTGCTCCGGGTTCCCGGTGCCCGGGATGGCGAGGACGTGGGCGCCCCGGCTCAGGGTCCACGCCAGGCGGAGCTGGGCCGGGGACACGCCGTGGGCCCGCGCGAGATCGCGTACCGCCGGGCCCTCCTCGGTGACCCCTCCGGCCTCCTTGCCCGCCCCTGCGATCGCGAAGAAGGGGACGAAGGCGATGCCCTGCTCGCCGCACGCGTCGAGGAACGCGTGCTCCTCGGCCGGCGAACCGATCCCGTACGCGTTCTGCACGCAGACCACGGGAGCGATGGCCTGCGCCTCGGCGAGGTGGTCCGGCCGCGCGTTGGACACGCCCAGGTGCCGGATCAGCCCGGCGGTGCGCAGCTCGGCGAGCGCCCCGAAGTGCTCGGCGATCGGGCCGGTCGTCGCCTGGCGCGGGACGCGCAGGTTGACCACGTCCAGGTGGTCGCGGCCGAGCTGGCGCAGGTTCTCCTCGACCTGTCCGCGCAGCTGCTCGGGCGTGGCCCACCACCACTCGCCGGAGGCATCGCGGCCCGGCCCGACCTTGGTGGTGATGACCAGCTCGTCGGCGTACGGGGCGAGGGCCCGGTTGATGAGCTCGTTGGCGGAGCGGGTCGCGGAGAAGTAGAAGGCGGCCGTGTCGATGTGGTTGACGCCCAGTTCGACGGCCCGCCTCAGCACGCCGGTCACCCGGTCCCGGTCGCTGGGGGAGCCGTCGGCGAGGTGGGTGAGGCGCATCGCGCCGAAGCCGATGCGGCGGACCGGGAGGTCACCGAGGAGCCAGGTGCCGGAGTCGGCCGCGGTGATCTTGTCGGAAGTCATCGGGTGAGGGTACCCGGGTCGGTGACCCAGCCCGCGAACAGCACGAGTCCCGACTCCCGGTCGACGGCGAGGAAGCCGAAGGGCCGGTCCACCTCGAACTCGGCCTGCCGGACCCGGTACGACCGGGTCCTCGCGGCCCCGCGGAACATGCCGACGGCGGTGACCGCCGCGGCCTCGAACCCCGCCGCGTGGAAGCGGGCCACGGCCGACTGGCGGGCGGAGCCGACCGCGAGCGGGACGGAGGAGATGCCGGGGAAGTGGCCGGGAGCGGCGGATGCGGAGGCCGCGGAGGCGAGCCCGAACGACTCGGCGTGCTCCAGCAGATCGTGCTCGGCGCGGATGTCGAAGGCCACCGTGCCGATCCGGGCCACGGGTTCGGGGCTGGTCGACTCCACCGTGCGCAGCGAGAGCCCGGGACCCGCTCCGCCGTCGGGAAGCTCCCTCGCGGTCGAGGAGGCGAGCGCACCGGTGACCTCGGCGATCCCGGTCGTCAGGACGTCCCCGGGCGCGGCCCCGGGCTCACCGAGCAGCAGGTGCACGTCCACGGCGTGGGGGCCGGGCGCGGCCGGCACGTGCAGGAGGGTCACCGGGCCGGAGGGTCCGCGGGCCACCCGGATCCGCTCGGGGAAGGCGTGGGTGACGGCCAGCCCGCGCAGGGAGCGCCCGCACCACGGGCCGTGCGACGGCTGCACCGGCCGCTCGGAGAAGGGCTGCTCCCAGGTCAGGTGCAGCGCGAGCGCGGAGGCGAGGACCAGCTCGACGTGCGGGCCCACCTCGACCGGCATCTGCTCGATGAGGCCGCCGGTGCGTTCGGCCGCCCAGGCGTCCAGTGCCTTGCGGTCGGTGTCCTCGTCGCCGCTGAGGGTGGACCGGGTCCCGGCGGGGAGCCGGGCCTCCCAGGCCGCCTCCAGCGGGAGGTCCCGCCGCGCCCACAGGCCGGCCGCGGCGCGCAGGCCCCGTACGCCGTCCAGGGCGGTCAGCAGCTCCCGGGCGGCCGCGGCCGCCGAGTCGGCGGGTATGCCGAGGGCTTCGGCCAGTTCGGTGCGGGCCGGCCCGTCGGCGCCGTCCGCGAGCAGGGCCAGCAGCGGCCAGAGCCCGGCCGCCGTGAACACCGTGCCTTCGGCCGGGTCCGCGGACCGTGCCGACCATCCTGCTGCCCACCGTGCCGTCAGGCGGTTGACCGCCTCCACCGTCGAGTTGTCCATGGAGCGGAGCGTACGGGGAAGGGCCGGGCGGAGCGGGAGCGACTCAATCCCGTTCCTCGGCTTCCTCGGCTTCCTCGGCATCGAGTTTCGCCCAGGCCTCCGCCTCCTCCGCCTCGTGGTCCCGCTCCTCGGGCGGGAGGGGGTCCGCCACCCAGCCCGCGGCGAGCACCAGGCGCGAGGTCCGATGGACGGCGAGGAAGCCGAAGGGGCGCTCGAAGGCGACCTGGGCCTGCCTGACGACGTACCTCGACCGGGGTATCGCGCATCCGGCGACAGCCGTGAACGCCGTCACGGCGGCGGCCTCGAAGCCCTCGGAGTGGAAGCGCGCCACGGCCGACTGCCGGGCGGAGCCGACGGCGAGCGGCTCGCTGCTGATGCCCGGGAAGTGGTCGGCCCGGGTGTCGCCGGCGCTCTCGAGGCCGAACAGCGCGGCCGGGTCGAGGAGATCGTGGTCGGCCTCCACCTCGAAGGCCACCGTCCGGATGTGGAGCCGGTGTTCGGGGCTCTCCGAGCGGACGCTCCGGATGCGCAGTCCCGGCCCCGGGTTCCCCTCGGGCAGCAGGCTCGCGCCCGTGGACGGGATCGCCCGGGTGACGGCCGCGATCCCCGCCTGGAGGGTCCGGCCCGGCGGGGCCTGCGGCTCGCCCAGGACGAGGTGCACGTCCACCCCGCCGTCGCCCACCACCTCCAGCAGGGTCACCGGGCCGCCGGGCGCCGGGGCCACGCGGACCCGGTCGAGGAGGGTCGTACTGCGGCTCAGGCCCTGTACCTCCTGCCCCGCCCAGGGGCCTTCGTCGATCTCGGTCGTCCAGGCCTCGAAGGGCTGGATCCACCGCGTGCGCAGCGTGAGCGCGGAGGCGAGCACGAAGCGCGTCTGCTCGTCGACGGGGACCGGCATCCGCTCGACGAGGCCGTCGGTGAGCTCGGCGGCCCAACTGTCCAGTGCCTTGCGGTCGGTGTCCTCGTCGCCGCTGAGAGTGCCCCGGGTCCCGGCGGGGAGCCCTGCCGACCAGGCCTCCTCCAGGCGGAGGTCCCGCGCGGCCCAGAAGCCGGTGGCCGCGCGCAGGCCCCGTACGCCGTCCAGGGCGGTCAGCAGCTCCCGGGCCGCCTCCGCCGCCGTGTCGGCGGGTATGCCGAGGGCTTGCTCCAGCTCGGTGCGGGCGGGGCCTGCGGCGCCGTCGGCGAGCAGGGCCAGCAGCGGCCACACCCCGGCGGCGGTGAACACCGTGCCCGGTCCGTCCGCCGCCGCGTGCCCGGCCCAGTGGGAGGTGAGCGCGTTGACCGCTCGTACCGTCTTCGTCCTCATGCGGGGGAGCGTAAGGGTTGGGGCGGCGCCGGGGCCCGGCCTTTTTTCCCACCCCCCGGAGTCTTTTCTGGGGGGGGTCCTCCGTTGCCTCCCCCCCCCCTCCTCCCCCCCCTCCT
>NZ_JBHUBS010000001.1:364950-472771 GCF_042788835.1 Streptomyces sp. NPDC056883
TACCCCCGCGCCCCCGCCCGAGGGGGAGGGGAGCTTGTCACCCCCTCGCCCTTTTTTCCCCCCCAGGGGGGGGGGGGGAGGTTTGGGGCCCCCCCCGGCCCACTCCTTTCCCCCCTGCCCGGCGCCGCTGTTCGGGGGCGGGGCCGTCAGTGGCCGCGCAGTCCCTCGTCGACCGCGGTCATCAGCTCACCGTCGGCCGTGTCCGCGTCCAGGGACCAGAACATCGCGCCGCCGAGGCCCTCTTCGCGGATGTACCGGGTCTTGGTGCGCAGCACCTGCGGGTCGTCGTACGTCCACAGGGTGGTGCCGTCGAACAGCCAGGCGCTGCCGTTGCGGCGGTCCCGGTGGAGCTTGTACGTACCGGACGCCGCAAGCTCCTTGAGCTCCTTGTAGTCCGCGTATCCGTTCGCCCACTTGGCCGGCGCCGGACCCGTCGCGGGCTGCCCCATGCCGTCCCCGCCGCCGCTGACTCCGGTCCAGCCCTGCCCGTAGAACGGCATGCCCATCACGAGCTTGTGCGCGGGCGCGCCGCGCCGCTCCCAGGCGTCCACGGTGCCGTCGACGCTGAAGTCGTTGCGCGCGTAGAGCGCGGACTGCTGGGCGGTCGTGGCCTCGCCGGAGACGTGGAAGTCGTAGCCCTGGAGGGTCACGAAGTCCAGGTCGCGCATGATCCGGCGGACGTCGAAGCCCGCGTCGATCTTGGCGGGGGCGGTCGGGACGAACGCGGACAGCTCGTACTTCGCCTTCCGCTTCTGGCTGCGCGCGTAGTCGTCGAGCTGCGTGCGGAACTCGCTCACCAGCGCGGTGAAGTTCTTCTTGTCCTCGGGGCGGTAGGTGGTGTCGGTGTCGCCCGAAGAGCCGGGCCACTCCCAGTCGATGTCGAACCCGTCGAAGATCCCGGCAGCCGAACCCGCGCCGCCGCGGCTGCCGTCCTGCGGGAGGTTGCCCTTGATGTACAGGTCGATGCAGGAGGAGACGAGGGCCTTGCGGGAGGCCGGGGTGAGCGCGGCGTCCGAGAAGTGCGTGGACCAGCTCCAACCGCCCAGCGAGAGCAGGACCTTGAGGTTCGGGTGCTTGGCCTTGAGCTCGCGGAGCTGGTTGAAGTTGCCGGCGAGCGGCTGGACCCAGTCGTCGGCGACGCCGTCCACCGAGTTCTCGGCGTCCAGCGGACGGACGTAGTCGGCCCAGGCGTCGGCCTCACCGGGGATGTTGCCGGTGAAGCACTTGCCGTCCGCACTGATGTTGCCGAAGGCGTAGTTGATGTGCGTGAGCTTGCTCGCGCTGCCGTTCTTCTCCAGGTCCTGGACCTGGAAGTCCCGTCCGTAGACGCCCCATTGGGTGAAGTAGCCGACCTTCTTGTACGAGCGGCCGTGCCCGGAGCCTTCGTGGCCGGAGCCGTCGTGGGCGGGGGCGAAGGCGGTCAGCAGGGAGAGGGAGCAGGCGGCGACTGCCAGCCTGCCGAGCATGCTGCGGCGCATGGGCTTCCTTTGCGGATGCGGTGAGTGGTGCCGGGGCGCGTGCGCTGTGCATGCGGAAACTATTGGTCTGGACCAGAGCGGGTCAAGGGGGCGGGGCAAGTCGGTGCGGACGGGAGGGCGTCCGGGTCAGGCCAGGCTCCACTGGGCGACGTCGTCGGCGAGTCCGCCGTCGAGGGCGAACTGGACCGCGGCGAGGCCCGCGTCCCGCGGCAGCCGGAAGGCGACGAGGCCGGTGGCCGTGGAGCCGGGGCCGAGCACGACGGCCTCGGGGAAGGCGGCCCCGGCGGCGCCGGCGACCCCGGCCACGCCGGGCTCCTCTGACAGGTTCAGGCCGGTGAAGCGGTGCCCCTCGGAATCCAGCAGATGAGTGGCGGCGGCCGGGGAATCCTCGTACACGGCCGTCCCGGTGTTCTCCAGGCGCAGCCGTACGGAGACCAGCCGGTCCGCGTCGTCGGGCGCGGGGCCCGCCGGGTCGGCCACCCGCAGGAGGGTCACGTCGAGCCGCGCGCCGGGGGCGCTTCCGGTGAGGGACACGGTCTCGCCGGAGGCGTCCGGCCCCGGACCGGCGCCGGAACCCGGCGGGGCGGGGCCGAGGAGCAGGGCGGCCGTCAGCGCCGCGAGGACGGCGAGCGTGCGCGGCCGGCGCCGTCCGACGGGGCCCGTCCGGGCCGACCCGTGCCGGACGGAACCTGCCGACGCCGCACCGCTCGTCACCCTGTCCACCATTCCACGATCCTCCGCGGAGTCGGGACACGCGACCCGCGCCGCGCCCGTGCTGACCGGGGGGCTCGTAGGCTGGGCCGCATGCTCTCCCTCACATCGGAGGACCCGCTCGCCGTAGCCGTCACGGCCGCGATCCGGGGCGGCGACCTGGACGGACTCCGGCGGCTGCTGGCCGCGCACCCCGGGCTGGCGGGGAGCCGGATCGTGAAGCGGGGCGAGGCGGCGGGCGAGCGGAGCCTGCTGCACCTCGCCGTGGACTGGCCCGGCCACTACCCGCGGACCGCGGAGGTGATCCGTACCCTCGTCGCCGCCGGAGCCGACCCGGGAGCCCGCTTCGTCGGCGCGCACCGGGAAACCCCGCTCCACTGGGCCGCGAGCAACGACGACGTCACCGCGATCGACGCCCTGGTCGAAGCCGGGGCCGACCTCGAGGCCCCGGGCTCGGTCCTGGGAGGCGGCGCCCCCCTGGCCGACGCGAGCGGCTTCGGGCAGTGGAGGGCGGCACGCAGACTCCTCGAACTCGGAGCCCGCCCCACCCTCCAGGACGCGGCCACCCTCGGACTCCTCGCCGCGGTCGAGGACTCCGTCGGGGCGGGGGCCGATCCGGATGAGATCACCAGCGCCTTCTGGGGGGCGTGCCACGGGGGCCAGCTGTCCACGGCGCAATACTTGTTGTCTCAAGGAGCGGACATCAACTGGATCGGCCACGGCGGCCAGACGCCCCTCGACATGACCCTGACCAGCGAAGACAACCCGATCATCGACTGGCTCAAGTCGGCCGGCGCCCGCACGCGGGACGAAATTCTCAGCGGTTGACCACCGAATTCAGTGGATCTTCGGAGCGCGACATGGCATGGTTGGTCTCACCGAAGGGGCGTAGCTCAGTTGGTAGAGCACCGGTCTCCAAAACCGGTTGTCGTAGGTTCGAGCCCTGCCGCCCCTGCAAGTTGGTGAACAGGTGAAACCCTGTTTTCAGCCCCCCGGCCGTCATCGGCCGGGGGGCTTTTCCTTACCCGACTTCTCCTGATCTGGGGTTCGGGATGCGCAGCGCGCCGCTACTGGATGTTCAGGCGGAGAGGGTGCGCGGCGTCCACCGGACAGGTGAAGATGCGCAGTTCGCCGAATCGGCCCACGCTGAGGTCCGGGTCGCGGCCGCTGTCCATCGTGAGGTACGGACGGGTCAGTGCGCCGCAGGTGCGGTCCCTCGCACACGGGCCACGGCTCGTCGGCCGGCGACAGCAGGGACCGCACTGGCGTCGGTGGTGTTCACGGCTGTCACGCGGACCGCGCCAAGCCCTGCCGGCCGCGGCCCGCGTGCGTCCGTCCTACGGGTGGGCCGGTGGGAGGATCACGTGGTTCCCGCCGGGTGCCGACTCCTTGCCGTCGGCGTATGAGGCGGTCACCCGGTAGAAGTGGGTGGTTCCGGTGGGCGGGGCGGAGTCTGTGTAGGCGGTGCCGGTGATGGGCTGGGGCGTCAGTTTCTCGTAGGCCTTGGTCGTCGGATTCCAGCGGTACACCAGGTAGCCGATCGCGTCCGTGACCTTGTTCCACGAAAGTTCGGCGCCGGTGCCGGAGGACGTACGGGTGGCGTCGAGGGTGATCGGTCCGTTCTCGGGAGTCGCGACGGACGGTGTCAGGTCCAGCTCGGTGGCGTTCACGACCGAGGCGTCCCCGGTCCACTGGAAGCTGGAGTTCCCGGTGGTGTCGACGGCGTCGACGAAGAAGCACAGCTCCTCGCCGTCAGGCAGGGTCTCCAACAGGTATGACGTGTCAGCCGTGCCGAGGTACGCCGTCACGCCCGCCGAGCAGTCCTGGCCCATCGGGGTGCCGGCGTAGACCTCGTACCGCTGGAGGTCGGAGGCAGGGTTGGCGCTCCACTTCAGGACGATGCCGTAGGCGGTGGCCCGTGCGGTCAGGCCGGTGACCGGAGGGGGCGGTGTCTGGTCGCGGGAGCCCGTGGTGACGGTGGCGGTGTTGGACGGTACGGAGGTGTTGCCCGCGTGCTGGTCGACGCCCCAGCCCCGCACCGCGTAGTGGTACTTGGTGTTGGCTGCGGTCCCGTTGTCCTGGCAGGTCCACTGGATCTGCCCGTCCGGCAGCTTCTTCGAGGTACGGCTGCTGCAGAAGACCTCCGCCGTCTGGGTGTTCACGGGGAGAGTGGTGGACCGGTAGACGGTGAAGCCCTCGTAGGCGCCGTCCGTCGCGGGGCGGACCTTCCAGGTCAGGTCGACGTACTTGCCGACAGGTTTCGCGGTGACCTCGTGCGGTGCCGCGACCGGGCGGCGAGCGGTGACCGGGGTGCTGTACCGGGAGGCCCGGCCGGCCGAGTCGACGGCCGCGACCTGGTACTCGGAGACGACCGAGCGCGGGGCCGCGGTGTCTTTGAAGCTCGCCGCGGTGGTCTTGCGGACGGTGGCGTCACCGGTCCGCTTGACCAGGTAGCCGGTTGCTCCGGGGGACGTCGGCCAGGTCAGGGAGATGCCGGTGTCGGCGGCCGTGGCACGGGGAACGCCGGGGACGGCGGCGTTGGAGGTGGCCACCGGCTGCCCGGTGGTCGCGGCAGAGGCGTTGCCGGCCAGGTCGAAGGCGCGTACCTGGTACTCGTAGGTACGGCCGGCGCCTTCGGGCGGCGGCTCGGCGAAGGACGTTGCCTTCGTGGTGCGGACGGCGGTCCAGGCGGTGGTCCCCGCGAGCCGTCGGTAGACCCGGTAGACGCCGAGGTCCATTTCCCGGTTCGCCGCCCAGGCCACCTTCACCTGCGCGGTGGTGTTGTCGAGCACTGACGTGAGGCCGGTCGGGGCGAGGGGCTTGACCTTGTCCTCGGCCGCGGAGGTCCTGGGCACGTAGCCGAACTTGACGTCGGCGGCGCCGCTCCAGTTGACGGTGTAGACGCGCAACTTGTGGGTGCCGGGCGGAATCGTCACGTTCACGGTCTGCGTCTGGTCAGCCGCGACGTTCTTCCACAGGTCGATGTGAAGGGCACCGTCGAGGTAGACGCGTATGCCGTCCTGGCCGGTGGCTGTCAGGGTGAACGGGCCGCCCGATCCGAAGTCGCGGTCCAGGGTCCAGCGGACCCCGAAATTGTCGGACGGCAGGCCGGCTGCCGGAGCGCCGGTGCCCCAGTTCTCGTCGACCGCGACGTCGCAGTCGGTCCGTACGGGCGCTTGGCTGAACGAGGTGGTGGGGAAGAAATCGCGGGTGAACTGCGGCGACGGGCACTGGGCCGTCGCCGTAGCTGCGGCGGCCGAGGTGGTGCCTGCGGCGGTGATCAGTCCGCAGACGGTGGCTATGGCAGCCAGCGCGGCGGCGCCACGATGCCGCCGAGGAGGTGGGGTCACGGTGTGAGGCCTGTCCGGAGAGGAAGGTGGACTGGCGGGTCACGAGGGGTTGATCTTCCGCCGGGCAGACTCTACTGGTCATGATCGGGCTGGACGAGAACCGGGAAAGGCGCCAAAGCGCTGGAGGGTTCAGGGGAGGGGCACATGAGGGGGCATCGGCAGTCACCGGTGGACGACCGGGAGAGCGACGAGCTCGTCGAGCCGAGCTCGTCGAGGCCTGGCTCCTTGAGGCCTGGCTCGTCGTCGAAGGCGAACCGCTGCCGGTGCCTGCGGTCCGCCCCCCTGCCTGCCTCGTCCGGGATCAGTAGGTCGGGCAGAGGTTGGCTTGGGTGGCTGCGACGATCAGGGCGGACTTGACGGGGCCGAAGCCGTCGGGGTGGTTGGGGCCGATGAAGCGCTGGTTCGCGCCGGCGACTCGCTTGGCCGGGTCCTTCTCGCCCTTCATGGACTGGCACTGGTCGAGGCCCCGCGAGACGGCCTTGTCGTCCTGGCCGTTGACGATCTCGGGGTCGATCTTGTTCAGCGCGGCCAGGTAGGTGGCGCGTTGCGCCGGTGCGGGGCTCGGCGGGAGGCCGCTGTCGGGGCGGGCCGCGCTCGGATCGGCGCTGGGTCGGGCGCTCGGTACGGTCGAGGTGGAGGCCTTGTCGGAGGTCGGTGCGTCGGAGTCGCTGCCGCAGCCGGTGAGGGCGAGGATTCCGGCGCCGGTGAGGGCGATGATCACGTGGTGTCTGCGCATCGGGTCATGGTGGCCCGGGAGCGGGGCCCGTGGGGCTGATGTGACGGGGCTGTGACAGACGTGGCGCGACTGTGGCCCGGGGGCAGTTGGGCAGTTGGGCTGAGGGACAGAGGGCAGCGGTGCCGGCGCGGCTGCCGGAGACTCTCTCGGGCGGCTCGGGCGGCTCGGGCGGCTCGGGCGGCTCGGGCGGCTCGGGCGGCTCGGGCGGCTCGGGCGGCTCGGGCGGCTCGGGCGGCTCGGGCGGCCCGGACGGCTCGGGCGGCCCGGACGGCCGGAAAGGGCCGGCCCGCCCGATGGCCCGGACGGCTCGGACGAGGTGGCTCGCGGCGTCGGCTCGGAGTGGCCCGGGGCGGAGGTGACGGAGGAAGCCGGGGGGACCGCCTAGCCTGGGGGAATGAACGCCACCGCCGGGCGCGAGCCCCGTTCCGACCTGCGGGACTTCCTGCGTTCCCGGCGGGCCCGGATCGGTCCCGAGGAGGTGGGGGTCGCCGCCCACCCGGGGAGGCGGCGGGTGCCCGGGTTGCGGCGGGAGGAGGTGGCGCAGCTTGCGGGGGTCAGCGTCGACTACTACACGCGGCTGGAGCAGGGGCGCACCCTGCACGTCTCCGACGAGGTCCTCGACGCCGTGGCCCGGGCGCTGCGGCTCGACGCCACCGAGCGGTCCCACCTCTTCGACCTGGCCCGGCCGCAGCGGGCCCCCGGGCCCGGGCGCGCCGCCCGAGCGGCGGCCGGAGCTCCCGGCCCCGCGGACGCCGCCGGCCCGCAGCGGGTCCGGGCGGGCCTGTACCGGGTACTGGACGCCCTGGAGGACGGCACCCCGGCGATGATCATGGGGCGCCGGCTCGAGGTCCTGGCCGCGAACCGGCTCGCGGAGGCCCTGTACGCCGACTTCGGTGCGGCAGCGCCCCACACCCCGGAGTCGGGCACGCCCGGCCGGCGCGGGCGCAATCTGGCGCGGTTCCTCTTCCTCGACCCCGCCGCCCGCGGGCTCTTCGCCGACTGGGAGGGTGCCGCGCGCGCAGCCGTCGCCGCGCTGCGGTTCTACGCGGGCCGGCACCCGTACGATCCGGATCTGAGTCCGCTCGTCAAGGAACTGGGCGCGCTCGACGGGGACTTCCGGCGGTGGTGGGCCGGCCACGACGTGCTCGAACACACCCACGGGACCAAGCGCTTCCGGCACCCGGGCGTCGGCGAACTGGCCCTGGAGTACGAGTCCTTCGCCTTTCCGGACGACCCCGACCAGATGCTCTACCTCTACACGGCCGAACCGGGATCACCGTCCGACGAGGCGCTGCGCACCCTCGCCTCCCGGGCGGCCGATGCGGTGCGCACGCGCCGCTGACGTCGCCCTTCTGGCACACTGGGCCGGGTTATCCAGGCGGTGCAGGACAGGAAACCGGTGCGAATCCGGTGCGGTCCCGCCACTGTGACCGGGCACCCCCGTGCGGGGACCCGGGAGTCAGACACTGACGCACCGCCTCTTTCGGTTCGACCAGGGGACGCGGATCCCCCGGAGAGGCTTCACCATGTCTTCGTACCCCCGTGCGCTGCTGCGCGCGCTCCTGCCCGTCCCCCTCCTGATACCGCTGGCCGCGTGCGGGGGATCTCCCGCGGCGCAGGACGGGAAGGCGGCGGCGGGCGCCGCGCCCGGATTCCCGTACACGGTCACCAACTGCGGTGTCACCAGCACCTATCAGGCGCCGCCGCAGCGTGCGGTCGCGATGAACCAGCACGCCACCGAGATCCTCCTGGCCCTCGGCCTGGAGGGCAAGACGGTCGGGACGGCCTACCTGGACGACGCCGTACTGCCCGCCTACCGGCCCGCGTACGACAAGATCAAGGTGCTGGCGAAGGAGTACCCCTCCAAGGAGATCCTCCTCGGCGCCAACCCCGATTTCGTGTACGGGGGTTACTCCAGCGCCTTCGACAAGGCGCAGGGCCGCGACCGCGAGGGACTCGCGAAGTCCGGCATCAACTCCCGCCTCAGCGTGGAGTACTGCACCGAGGGCAAGGTCGGCCTCGACCAGCTCAGGACCGAAATCACCGAGGTGGCACGGACCTTCGGCGTGCCCGAGCGCGGCGAACGGCTCATCGCCGACGAACAGCGCCGCATCGAGGCCGTCAGCGCACGCGTGAAGGACCGGGCCAAGCCGGCCGTCTTCGTCTACGACTCGGGCGAGGCCTCCGCCTTCACCTCGGGCGGCAAGGGCATCGGCAACGAGATCGTCGCGCTGGCGGGCGGCGCGAACGTGTTCGCCGACCTCGACGACACCTTCGGCGACGTGTCGTGGGAGAAGGTCATCGAGCGCAAGCCCGAGGTCGTCCTCATCTACGACTACGGCGGCACCACCGTCGAAGCCAAGAAGCAGCGCCTGCTGAACGACCCGGCGCTGGCGCAGGTCCCCGCGGTCAAGAACCAGCGGTTCGTCGTGCTGCCGCTGTCCTCCGCCGTGCTCGGCGTACGCGTCGCCGACGCCGTCGAATCGCTGGGCGGCCAGCTCCACCCCGCCGCCCCGTGAGGCTCCGGGCCGCCCGCGCGTTCACCCGTACCCCGGTCGTACTGGCCCTGCTCGGCGCCGCGCTGGCCGCGTCGGCCCTGGCGGGCCTGGCCCTGGGACCGGTGCGGATCCCTCCGGGCCAGGTGCTCGACATCGTGCTCGCAGGGCCGGGACCCGGAGGGGGAACAGGCGCCTTCGGGGCGATCGTGTGGGACGTCCGCATGCCGCGCGTCCTGCTCGGAGCCGTCGTCGGCGCGGGCCTCGCCGTCGCGGGAACCGTGCTCCAGGCCCTCGTACGCAATCCGCTCGCCGACCCGTTCCTGCTCGGGGCCTCCTCCGGGGCCTCGGCCGGGGCGGTGCTGGTGATCGTCTTCGGCGCCGGGTTCCTCGGCTTCGCGGGCGCCGCCGCGGTACCGCTCGCCGCGTTCGCCGGGTCGATGGGCGCGCTCGTCGCCGTCTACGCGATGGCCCGGCGCGGCGGCACCATGACCACCGGCCGGCTGATCCTCGCCGGGGTCGCCGTCCAGTACGTGCTCTCCGCCCTGACCAGCCTGATCCTGGTGCTGGCCGCCCATCCCGACCAGATCCGCAGCGTGCTGTTCTGGACCCTCGGCGGGCTGGGCGGGGCGCGCTGGAGCGAACTGGCCCTGCCCGCCGGGGCCCTGGTCCTGGGCACCGGGCTGCTCGTCGCCTTGGCCCGGCCGCTCGACCTGCTGCTCGCGGGGGAGGAGGGAGCCCAGACGCTCGGCCTGGACACGGGCCGGTTCCGGGCCGCCGTGTTCGTCCTCACCTCGCTGGTCATCGGCGTACTGGTGGCCTACAGCGGTGCGATCGGCTTCGTGGGGCTGATGGTCCCGCACGCCGCCCGGATGGCCGTCGGCGCCGGGCACCGGGCGCTGCTGCCCGTGGCCGCGCTGGGCGGGGCGGTGTTCCTGACCCTGGCCGACCTGATCGCCCGTACCGCCGCCGCACCGGAGGAGATCCCGGTGGGCGTGGTCACGGCGCTGGTCGGCGGGCCGTTCTTCCTGTGGATGCTGCGCAGGTCCACCCGTACCGAAGGGGTCGTGGGATGACGGCGGGACAGGTGGGACAGGCAGGACCTGCGGAACTCGCCGTCGAGGACGTGCGGTACGCGATCGACGGGCAGCCGCTGCTGCACGGGATCGACCTCACCGCCCGCCCCGGCGAGACGGTCGGGGTCGTCGGTCCCAACGGCAGTGGCAAGACGACACTGCTGCGCTGCGTCTACGGCGCCCTGCGCCCGACCGGCGGGCGCGTCCTGCTGGACGGCGCGGACACGGCCTCGCTGGGCGTCAAGGACCGGGCCCGGCGGGTGGCGGTGGTGCCCCAGGACGCGGCCGGTACGTTCGGGCTCACCGTGCGCGAGGTGGTCGCCATGGGGCGCAGCCCGCACAAGCGGTTCTGGGAGCAGGACGGACCCGACGACGTACGCCGCGTGGCGCGGGCCCTGGACACCGTCGGCGCGGCCGCCCTCGCGGACCGCCGCTTCGACGGGCTCTCGGGCGGCGAGCGCCAGCGCGCCCTGGTGGCCCGCGCCCTCGTCCAGGACCCCGGCCTGCTCGCCCTGGACGAACCGACCAACCACCTGGACATCCGCTACCAACTGGAGATCCTCGGCCTGGTCCGCGCCCTGCCGGCCACCGCCCTGCTGGTTCTGCACGACCTCAACCTGGCGGCGATGTACTGCGACCGCCTGTACGTCCTGGCGGGCGGCCGCGTGGCGGCCTGCGGCACTCCGGCGGAGGTGCTGACGGAGCCCCTGCTGGCGGAGGTCTACGGGGTGCGCACCCGCATCGCCACCCATCCGACGACGGGCGCGCCGCACATCGTCTACCTTCCGGAGGACGGGGCACGAACGGGATTCTGACGTGACGGCGGATGAGGCCCGACGGCGGACGGGGCCCGCCCGGCGGGGCCGGGCGGGCCCGGGTCCTACTGCGTGAAGCCGCCGTACGGGACGGTGATCAGTTCCATGCCGTGGCCCGAGGGGTCCTGGAAGTAGACGCCGCGGCCGCCGTCGTTGTGGTTGATCTCGCCGGGGCGCTGTCCGTGCGGGTCGGCGAAGTAGGTGATCTTCGCCCGCTTGATCTTCTCGAAGGCCTCGTCGAACTCGGCCTCGGAGACGAGGAACGCGTAGTGCTGTGGGGTGATGGACTCGGCGGGGATGGTCGCGAAGTCCAAGGTGACGCCGTTGGCGATCTCGATGGGGATGAAGGGGCCCCAGGGGGCTCCGACCTCCAGGTCGAGGAAGTACGCCAGGAATTCGGCCGACTCCCGGTGGTCAACGGAGTGGACGATCGTGTGGTTGAGCTGAACGGTCATGAGTGGATGCCTCCGAAAGGCATGTCCCGGCACCTCCATGTCTCACCCGGCCGGTGACCGACACGCGATGCCGCGACATGATCCTAAACAGCCCTTACGAGATGAGTCCAGTGCGTTTGGGTGGAGCGGCGGGCCTCATGCGCCCGGACCCCCGTACACCGACTTCACGTTGTCCTGCGCCGGATGCGTCCGTCCTGCCGGGCCCGCCGCGAAGGTGCGGAGCAGGTTCTCGGTCATCCGCGTGGTCAGGGCGCCCGAGCGGGCGTCCAGGCCGTGGTTGGCTCCGCTGCGGCCGTCGCCCTTCGCATCGAGGGCCTCCACCCAGCGCATCGTCCCCGTCGCGAAGACGGCGGCGCCGCTCGGCGTCGTGTAGTACGCCGTGTCCTGGTGGCTGGGGCGGCCGTCGCAGACCACGGGGGAGTGGGCCAGGATCTCGATCGGACGCGGGGTGGTGAAACCGGTGTTGACCCTGTCGTACTCCACGCCGACCAGGTGCGGGAAGCTGTCGCCGGCCTTCGCGCCGGTGCCCTCGAAGAGCCAGTGGCCCGGGTTGGTCACCACGTACGGGGCGTCCACCGGGTAGCCGTCGTAGATCACGCCGAGCAGCGAGCTCTCCGGGTCGGCGGCCGGCGGGGAACGGAAGTCGACGGTGGCGGGGTGTCCGCGTTTGAAGCCGGGATCCTGCTCGTAGGAGGACTTGTAGCAGACCACCGTGCGGTCCGGCCCGAGCTCGGAGGCCTCCAGCCGGATCCGGCGGTAGCAGCAGTTCGCACCCAGGATCGCGACGTTGGTGCCCGCGTCCCGGGCCGCCGTGACGTGCGCCCGCTGCTCGGGCGACCAGTACTCGTTGTGTCCGAGGGAGAGGACCGCCGATGCCCCCTCCAGCAGTCGCTTCTCCCGCGCCAGGTCGGTGGTGGTCGTGTACGCCAGGGCGATGCCGAGTCGTTCCGCGAGCGCGAGCAGCGGAGCCTCGTACACCAGGAAGAGGCCCGCGCCGTCGTCGTACTCGTAGGGCCGGTCGAAGGTCACGGCGAGCGAGCGCGAGGCGTAGCCGCCGCTCGGGCCGTCGTAACTGCCGTATCCGCCCCAGCGGTTGTACGCCTGCCAGGTCGCCACCGCGTTGACCACGACGGTACGTCCGGCCGTGGCCGCGGACCGCACGGTGACGGGGACGAACCGCTGGCCCTCGCCGCCCTGCGCGTCGAGGCGCAGCAGGTAGCAGCCCTCGGGCCAGTCCTTGGTCTCGACGGTGGTGCTACGGGCCCACCGGGTGCGGACCGTACGCGTCGAGGCGTCCACCGTGTGGTCGGGCTGGCGCACCCCGGGCAGGGCCTCGGAGCGCCAGACCAGGCGGGCCCGGGCGCCGCCGTACCAGCCCATCCGGTAGGCGGAGACGGTGAACCGGGGCGCCGTGGTGGAGACGTGCAGGCCGAAGGACTCGCCGGGCAGCACGCTCACCCGGTCGGCGAAGCCCTCGATGGCGCGGGCCGGGCCGGCCTTGGTGACCTGCCAGTCGGCGTTCCCCGGGCGGGCGTTCTCGGCCCGGACGTCGAAGCCCTGCGGCCCCTCCTTCTTCTCCGGGGGACCGGACGGCTCCGGGCTCTCGCCGGGCCCCGCCCCGTCCGCCTCCCCGGCGTCCCCGGCGTCCCCGCCGGCGCAGCCGGCCACGGCCCCCAGCCCGGCGGCGGTGGCCGCGGCCCCCGTCGCCAGGGCGAGGAACCGCCGCCTGCCCGCGCCTTCGCCGTCCCCGGATATGTGCTCCTGATCCATGCAGGTCACGCTATGTCACACCGTGGGCTCAGCTTTTACCGCCCCGCGCGTGTCCGGGACTAGGTGGCCCGGGGAGGATCAGGCGGCCCGGAGATCACCCCAGCCTCACCTTCACCACCTGGCTCGCCCCCGCCAGGGCGGTGAAGCTGCCGAAGCCGAGCTGGAGCGCGCTCCCGGTGCCTGCCGAGACCACGCTCGCCGGCTGGGACAGCACCTGGGTGACGGGCCGGTTCCACACGAGGGTCAGCCCCGAGAGGGTGCGGGTCGGGTCCGAGACGCAGACCACGGCCGTGCCGTCGCCGAGCTCCCGCACCGTGACCGAACACGGCGCGCTCGCCTGCAGCGCGCCGATGGTCGCGGCCTGCCAGAAGTTCACCCCGGTGAAGCCGAGCGAGCCCACCGCCACCCCCTGGGCGGTCGGGTTGTTGGCGAGGACCGTGAGCCATCCGGTGGCCGCGGACCGCGCCGCGGTCTGGGCGGCCGAGGCTCCCGGCATCAGCTGGTAGACGTAGCTGCCGGTAGTCGGGTTCGTCCCGTGGTCGTACCAGAGGGTCAGATAGCGCCGGGTGAGAACCGTGGTGGAAGAGCCCCGGTTGATGTCGCTCCACCGGCCGGTGCGGGCCTCCCGCAACGCCCGGAAGGTGCCCGAACCCGACAGCACATAGCCGCCGAAGCCCGCCAGGTGCGCCCAGCCGGGCCCGGGGAAGGAGGCGGTCCAGCCCAGCGTGGCCGGCTGGACCGTGCCGTTCACGCTCAGGGCGTGGGCGCCGGTCGCGCCCAGGTTCCGGTTGTCGATGACCGTGTCGACCGCGGCGCCGTCCGTGGAGCTGATCCCGGCGCCCAGGCAGACCACCGTGTCGTCGAGGAAGAACCAGGACTTGCGGGCCGTGAGCGTACTGCCCAGCCCCTTCAGGTGCTGGCCCACCGAGGCGAACTCCCCGTCGGTCGTGCCGCCCACCCAGGTGACGTCCGGCCGGGAGGCACCCCAGTCGCCCCCGGCGCCGTCGGCCAGTGCCTTGCGGGAGGCGGTGGTCCCGGGCAGCCGGTAGGGATCGACCGTGGGCCAGAACGCGTCCGAGTACTGGCCGTTCCCGTAGGTGGAGCCCCACCAGCACAGCATGCCGCTGCCCGTGTGCCAGCCGCGCAGGTTCTCGCCGTTGCCCGTCTCGTAGTGCGTGATCCGCTTCGAGGCCATGGACAGGGAAGCCGCCCACGTCGGCCTGCGGTGCGTGGCCCGGTCCATCGAGGGGAACAGCCGGTGCGCCACCGGCTCGGGCACCGCCGTGACCGTGGCGTCCGCCGAGACCTCGGCGAGCCGGGCCAGGCCCGACAGGCTCTGCGTGACGTCCGACAACGGGGGGCCGTAGTAGTCCCGCGCCGTCCAACCCTTCACCAGTCCGCGCCAGCGCGTCCGTTCGGCGGTGCTCGCGCCCTCGGCGAGGAGCAGGATCGCGGCGAGGACCGAGTGCCCGCGGGTGTGGTCGTCCAGCTGCGCCTGGAGTGGATCGGCCAGTTGGACCCCGCGGCTCGGGGCCCGCCCCGATACGGCGTCCATCATCAGCCCGTTGTAGAGGAACGGAGCCCACGCGTGCTCCACCGCGTCGAAGACGATCTGCGCGCCGGGATCGGTGACCTCCCAGGCCGTCCCCTTCAACAGGCCGAACAGCATGCCCAGTCCGCCGAGCATGACCGAACCGTACGAGCCGGTGTACGCGACGTAGGTGTGCTGGATGAAGGAACCGTCCCGGTAGAGCCCGTCGCCGGAGGTGACGTACGGGAACACCGGCGTGAGCGCGTCCCGGGCCAGGGCGATCTTCGCGTCGTCGCCGCCGACCACACCGCGCAGCGCGAGCACCCGGCACAGGTCCACCCGGTTCGCCCCGGTGCTGGTCCCCGTGTACGAGCCGACCGAGGAATCCGGTACGAAATGGTCCACGGCGGCGCAGTAGGCGGAGAGCTGGGCCGCGGAGAGCAGGCCGTACATCAGGACGACGGTGTCGAGCAGCGCCTGGGGGGCGCCGATCTGCCAGCACCACCAGTTGCCGTACCGCGTCTGGCCGGCGTTGTAGGCCTGGGCGTGGAGATGGTCCAGCCCGGTCAGCACGGCCGTACCCAGCGCGGCGTCACCGGTGAGCCCCGTCCCGGGTCTTACGTAGGCCTCCGCCATGCTCCGCAGCCGGTAGTAGCTCTGCGCCAGCCACTCGGGGTCGGTGGTGAAGACCTGGTCGGGCCAGAGCGAACCGGTCGCCGGGGCCATCGAGGAGCGCCACTGGCCTGCCTGCGCGCCCAGCGCGGTCAGCCGGGTGCGGAACGGCTCCGCGGTGGGGGAGGACACGCTCCCCAGGACGAGGCCCTGCCAAACCGCGCGCATGGCGGCGTGCACCGAGGTCACCGTCCCGGCGGTCGCGGGGAAGGCGGGGGTGCCGAGCAGCACCACGCTGCCACCGACCGCCGTGAGGAAGGCACGGCGGCTCCACACATCTGTCATCACAGTCTCCTTTGACTGAAACGCTGCTTCGCTCGAAACGCTGCTTCGCCTGAACAGCTGCTGCGCCCGAAACGCTGTGGCCCCCGTGTACTTCGGCTCGTGCACTCCCCCCTTCACCTCATGCGACGTGCGCGCGGTAGCGGTCGATCACCTCCCGCAGCACCTCTGCGCCGTCGCGCGCCCACAGCCCGGGATGGAAGATCTCCACCTCCACCGGCCCCAGGTACCCCGCGGCGTCGGTCAGCTCCCGGAAGGCCCTCAGGTCGATCGAGCCGTCGCCCAGCTGCCCCCGTCCCAGCAGCACGCCCTCGGGGAGCGGCGTGACCCAGTCGGCGACCTGGACGGACACGATCCGCCCGGCTTCTCCGGCCCGCCGGACCTCGGAAGGCAGCCGCTCGTCCCACCACAGGTGGTAGGAGTCGACGACCACCCCCACCCGCGTCGCCGGGAACTCCTCGGCGATGTCCAGGGCCTGACCGAGGGTGGAGACCACGCAGCGGTCCGCCGCGTACATCGGGTGCAGCGGCTCGATCCCCAGGCGCACCCCGTGCCCGGCGGCGTACGGGACCAGGTCGCCCAGGATGTCGACGATCCGCCGCCGGGCTCCCGCCAGGTCCCGGTCTCCGTCCGGCAGGCCGCCCGAGACCAGGACCAGCGCGTCGGCGCCCAGCTCGGCGGCCTCCTCCACGGCACGGCGGTTGTCCTCGAGGGCGGCCGCCCGCCCGTGCGGATCGGCGGCGGTGAAGAAGCCGCCCCGGCACAGCGAGCTGACCCGCAGTCCGGCCCCGGCGACCAGCTTCGCGGTCTCCCGCACCCCGAACCGCTGTACGGGATCGCGCCACAGCCCGACCGCGCCGACCCCGGCCGCGCTGCACCCGGCCACCAGCTCGGGAAGGGACCACTGGCGGATCGTCTCCTGGTTCAGGCTGAACCGGGCAGGCGCCCCCGCCGGGCTCACGCGGCCACCCCGTGCAGGGCCAGCAGCTGTCGCATCCGGGCCTCGGCGAGCTCCGGATCCGGGAACAGGCCGAGGTCGTCGGCCAGTTCGTAGGCGGTGGCCAGATGGGGGAGGGAGCGGGCCGAGTGCAGCCCGCCGACCATCGCGAAGTGCTCCTGGTGCCCCGCGAGCCAGGCCAGGAGCACGACGCCCGTCTTGTAGTAGCGGGTGGGCGGAGCGAACAGGTGCCGGGACAGCGCCACCGTCGGATCCAGCAGCTCCCGGAATCCGGCCGCATCGTCCTGGTCGAGGGCGAGCGCCGCCCGCGCCGCGATCGGGGCGATCGGATCGAAGATCCCCAGAAGGGCGTCGCTGGCCAGCTCGCCGTCCCCGGCGATCAGCTCGGGATAGTGGTAGTCGTCGCCCGTGTAGCAGCGCACGCCCGCGGGCAGCCGCCGCCGGATGTCCACCTCGCGCCCCGCATCGAGCAGCGAGACCTTGATGCCGTCGACCTTCTGCGGATACTCGGAAATGATCTTCAGGAAGACGTCCGTGGCCGCGTCCAGATCGGCGCGCCCCCAGTACCCCTCCAGCGCCGGGTCGAACATCGGCCCCAGCCAGTGCAGGACCACGGGCCGGGAACTCTGCCGCAGCAGCCTCCCGTACACCTCCAGGTAGTCCTCCGGGCCGCGCGCCGTGGCGGCCAGCGCCCGGGAGGCCATCAGCACGGCCGTCGCCCCGCACTCCTCGACCAGCGCCAGCTGCTCCTCGTACGCCGCGGTGACGGCGGCCAGGTCATGGGTGGTATCCGGAGCCAGCTGGTCCGTGCCCGCCCCGCAGACGATCCGGCCGCCCACCGACCGGGCTTCGGCGGTCGAACGGCGGATCAGCTCCGCCGCGCCCGGCCAGTCCAGGCCCATCCCGCGCTGCGCCGTGTCCATGGCCTCGGCGACCCCGAGGCCCTGCGCCCACAGCGTGTGCCGGAAGGCCAGCGTGGACTCCCAGTCGATCACCGGTCCGGAGTCGGCCGAGGCGGAGAGGGGGTCGGCCACCACGTGCGCGGCCGAGTAGAAGGCGCGGCTGCGGGCCGGGCCGCAGCTGAGCGGCGCCAGCGGAGCGGTCACCGGCGCGTGGAGGCGCAGCCCGCCGTCCGCGGAGGGGAGCCGGATGCTCACAGCGCCACCTCCGGGACCACGAGCCGTCGGCCCTCCGCAGAGGAACGCAGCCCGAGATCGGCCAGCTGCACCCCGCGGGCGCCGGCCAGCAGGTCCCACTGCCAGGGCTCGTCCCGTACGACGTGGCGCAAGAACAGCTCCCACTGGGCTTTGAAGCCGTTGTCGGCGGGGGTGTTGTCCGGGACCTCCTGCCACTGGTCGCGGAAGTTCTCGGTCAGGGGCAGGTCCGGATTCCACACCGGCTTCGGAGTCGTCGCGCGGTGCTGGATCCGGCAGCCGCGCAGCCCGGCGACCGCCGACCCGTGCGTCCCGTCGACCTGGAACTCCACGAGCTCGTCGCGGTTGACCCGTACCGCCCAGGAGGAGTTGATCTGCGCGACGGCGCCCCCCTCCAGCTCGAAGATCCCGTACGCCGCGTCGTCCGCGGTGGCCTCGTACGGCTTGCCCTCCTCGTCCCAGCGGCGGCCGATGTGGGTGCGGGTCAGCGCCTGCACCGAGCGGACCCGGCCGAACAGCTCGTGCAGCAGGTACTCCCAGTGCGGGAACATGTCGGCGACGATGCCGCCGCCGTCCTGGGAGCGGTAGTTCCAGGAAGGGCGCTGGGCGGACTGCCAGTCGCCTTCGAAGACCCAGTATCCGAACTCCCCGCGCACGGACAGGATCTCGCCGAAGAAGCCGCCGTCGATGAGCCGCTTGAGCTTCAGCAGGCCCGGCAGGAACAGCTTGTCCTGCACCACCCCGTGCTTGACGCCGGCCGCGTCGGCCAGGCGTGCGATCTCCAGCGAGGACTCGAAGGTGAGGGCGGTGGGCTTCTCGCAGTAGACGTGCTTGCCGGCCGCCACGGCCTGCCGCACGGCCGCCTCGCGGGCGCCGGTGACCTGGGCGTCGAAGTAGATCTCGACCTCGGGGTCGGCCAGCACCGCGGCCAGGTCGGTGCTCACGTGCTCCAGTCCGTGCCGCTCCGCGATGGCCCGCAGGGCCTCCTCGCGGCGGCCGACCAGCACCGGCTCCGGCCACAGCACCGTGCCGTCGCCGAGGTCGAGCCCGCCCTGCTCGCGCAGTGCGAGCAGGGAGCGGACCAGGTGCTGGCGGTATCCCATCCGCCCGGTGACGCCGTTCATGGCGATCTTGATCGTCCTGCGCTGCACGGTGTCCCCTCCTTCGTCTTGTTGCGGTGTTCCTTGTGCGGAGCTTCCGAGGAAGCGATGGAGAAAGCATAGAAAGCGCTTTCTCTCCGTTCAGGCTAGGGCCGCTCGGTGTCGCGGTGCAAGACTCTTACGGGTGATGGAAAGCGCTTTCTTCATCGGCGACTATGGAGATCCACACATCGGGTGAGACGATGACCCGGGACGGAACGGAAGGAGGGGACGATGGCGGTCACACTCGCCGAAGTGGCGGCGCACGCGGGCGTATCGCCCGCCACGGTCTCGCGCGTGCTCAACGGCGGGTATCCGGTGGCGGGCGGCACCAGGACCCGAGTGGAGCGGGCGATCGAGGACCTCGGCTACATCGCCAACGGCCCGGCGAGGGCCCTCGCCGCCGCGACCTCCGACCTGATCGGCGTCCTCGTACACGATGTCGCGGACAGCTTCTTCGGGATCCTCGCCGGATCCCTGCAGAGCGCCCTGGCCCCCGGCGGGCAGGGCGGTGCGCGCCGGCTCGCCGTCGTCTGCAACACCGAGGGCGCCCCGGCCGCCGAGCTCGACTACCTCGCCCTCCTCGAAGGACAGCGGGCCGGCGGGGTCGTCCTGACCGGCGGCGCCGTGGAGGATCCGGAGCACACCCGGGCGCTCGCCGCCCGCCTCGCCCGCATCGCGGCCACCGGCGCCCCGGTGGTGCTCTGCGGGCGACCCCCGCTGCCCCTGCCCGCCGGACTCCCCGTCGCCACCGTCATGTTCGACGACCGGGGCGGCGCCTTCCGGCTCACCGAGCACCTGCTGACGCTCGGCCACCGGCACATCGCCTACGTGGCCGGCCCGCCCGGGCTGAGCACCACCCGGGAGCGCCTCGCCGGACACCGGGACGCCCTGCGCGACCACGACCCCGAACTGCCCGCGCACTGCGCCGGCCTCACCGTGCACGCGGGGTTCGAGCGGTCCTCCGGATACGACGCCACCCGCGAACTACTCCGCCGCGGCGCGCCCTTCACCGCCGTGGCCGCCGCCAACGACACCGTCGCCACCGGGGTCGCCGCGGCCCTGCGCGAGGCCGGCCTGCGGATACCCGAGGACGTCTCCGTCGCCGGCTTCGACGACCTGCCCGTCTGCGTCGACACCGCACCCACCCTCACCACCGTCCGGGTGCCGCTGCGCGAGGCCGGGGTGCTCGCGGCCCAGCTCGTCACGGGTCGCAGGGCGCTGCCCCCCGGCGGCATCACCACGCTGCCCGCCGAGCTGACGGTGCGCGCCTCCACCGCTCCGCCGCCCGCCACCTCGCCCACCGCCACCGGGCCCACCGGCACCGGGCTCCCCGCCGCCACCGAAGGGGGCCGTCCGTGAGGTACGCCTTCTCCACCCTCGGCCTGCCCGGCACCCCGCTGGAGCGCAGCGCGGAGCTCGCCGCCACGCACGGCTACCAGGGCCTCGAACTGCGGGCCCACCCCGAGGAGCCCCTGCACCCCGCCAGCTCCGCCGGCGACCGCGCGGCCGGCCTGCGCACCCTGACCTCCGCCGGAGTCACCGTCCTCGGAGTCGCGGGCTATGCCCGGGTGGCCGCGCCCGGCCCCGACGAGCCCGTCCTCGCCGAGATCGAAGCCCTGGTCCGGCTCGCCGCCGACCTCGAAGCCCCCTACGTACGGGTCTTCCCCGGCGGCGGAGAACCACCCCGAGCCGACGCCGACGACCACGCCGTCCGCAGGCTCCGGGCCGCCGCACCCTTCGCCGAGCGGCACGGGGTCCGGATCCTGCTGGAGACCCACGACTCACACCGCACCGCGACCGCCACGGCCCGGGTCCTCGACCGCGTCGCGCATCCCGGCGCGGGCGCGCTGTGGGACGTACTGCACACCTGGCTCGGCGGCGAGTCGCCGGCCGGGTCGAGCCGGGCCCTCGCCGGGCACCTGGGGTACGTCCAGGTCAAGGACGTGGCGTCCGCGCAGGAGCTGACCCCGCTCGAGCTCGGCGGGGGAGCGCTGCCGCTCGCCGAGGCGGTGGCCCTCGTACCGCCGGGGGGCTGGCTCTGCTGGGAGTACGAGAAGCGCTGGTACCCCGGCGCCGGCACACTGCCGGAGCGCCTCGGGCCGGGCCGCGCGTACTTGGAGCGCCTCGTCCGCGCGGCGCGGGCCGGGCTAGAGCGGAAAGACACCCCCTAGGCCGACTGTCCGAGCCGGTCGCGGTCGACGGTGTGGCGGAAGCGGAACCCCCGGGCGTAGCGCTCCACTTCCTCGACCGCCGACAGTGCCAGCCGGTCCAGCTCCCCGCCCAGGGAACCGGCCACGTGCGGGGTGAGCAGCACGTTGGGCAGGTCGTACAGCGGGGAGTCGGCGGGCAGCACCTCCGGCTCGGTGTGGTCGAGCACGGCGTGCAGCCGCCCCGAGACCAGCTCCCCGGTCAGCGCCGCGGTGTCGACGAGCGAGCCCCGCGCGGTGTTCACGAGGGTGGCCCCGTCCCGCATCAGGGCCAGCCGGGACGCGTTCAGCAGCCGGCGGGTCTGCGGCAGCTCGGGAGCGTGCAGGCTCACCACGTCGCTCCGGGAGAGCAGTTCGTCCAGGGCGACGGCCTCGGCGCCGAGGGCGGCGAGCTCGGCCGGATCGGCGTACGGATCGTGCACGAGCACCCGCAGGTCGAAGGGGCGCAGCAGCTCGAGCACGCGGCGGCCGATCAGCGAGGCGCCGACCAGGCCGACGGTACGGCGGTAGTTGCCGACGGCGGGGTAGTGGCGCAGCGGGTCGATGGGGCCGCGGGCGGCCCGGTAGGCGTGCGCGGAGTCCAGTACGCGCTTGTTGGCGAACAGGATGGCTGCGAGCGTGTACTCCGCGACCGGCAGGGCGTTCGCGGCCGCCGCACTGGAGACGAGCAGCCCCCGCTCCCAACAAGCCGGGGTGACATGGTGTTTGACACTGCCGGCGGCGTGCACGACCGCCCGGAGCTCCGGCATCAGCTCCAGCGCCCGCGTGTCCAGCGGAGGGCAGCCCCACCCGGTGAACAGCACCTCGGCCACGGCCAGCCGCTGCCGCAGCGCGTCCTCGGAGCGGGCGGAGCCGAAGTCGGTGACGAGCAGCCCGGGGTCCACATCGGCGACCCGGACCAGCTCCGGAAGCACCCGTTCACCGAGCACGGCGGCCCGGGTCGGGACGCTCATGGCGAGCACGGTGACCGGCCGGCGGGGCGCAGCGAGAGGGGAGAGGAAGGAGTCGGAATCGGAGGCGGGGTGGGTCACGTGGCGGCTCCTGCGGTGAGATCCGAAGTCCCGATGGTCACAAACCCCGGCCGCGGCGCCGGCCCCGACACGTGGCTCTCGATCCCGGAAGTCTTTTGCGATCGTGTGAACTTCCACGCCGGTGCGGGCACCCGTCCCGGGGCCGGGGGACGGGTGCGATCTACACTGCCGTCCTGCCGATCATGTGCCGGACGAGTGCGGAGGAACAAAGAAATGCGCCATCTCCCCCTGGGTAGTTCAGGTCTTCAGGTGTCGGCGATCGGGCTCGGCTGCAACAACTTCGGCGGGCGCCTCGACGCCCGGGCCACCCGCACCGTCGTCGACGCCGCCCTCGACGCGGGCATCACCCTCCTCGACACCGCCGACATCTACGGGGGCGCCGGCGGCTCCGAAACCCACCTCGGCGAGGTCCTCAAGGGCCGCCGGGACCAGGTCGTCCTGGCCACCAAGTTCGGCTACGACGGCGTGGACATGGGCTACGGACCCGCCGCCGGCTCCCGCGGCGGCCGCGCCTACATCCGGCGCGCCGTCGAAGCGTCCCTGACCCGCCTGCAGACCGACCACATCGACCTCTACCAACTCCACAGCCCGGACCCGGCCGTTCCCGTGGCCGAAACCCTCGCCGCGCTCACAGAGCTCGTCACCGAAGGCAAGATCCGCTACATCGGCCACTCCAACCTCAGCGGCTGGCAGCTCGCCGAAGCCGCCCACGTGGCCCGCGAGACCGGCGCGGCACCCTTCGTATCGGCCCAGAACGAATGGTCGCTGCTCCAGCGATCGGCGGAGCGCGAGCTCGTCCCGGCCGCCCTCCACTACGGAGTCGGCGTCCTGCCGTACTTCCCGCTGGCCAACGGGCTGCTGACCGGAAAGATCCGCCGCGGCGCCCCCGTCCCCGCGGGCTCCCGCCTCGAAGGCCGCGACGCCTACCTCACCGACGAGCGTCTCGACACCGTGGAAGCGCTCGCGGCGCTGGCCGACAAGCACGGGCGCACCGTCCTGGAACTCGCCATCGGCTGGCTCTCCGCCCAGCCCGGCTGTGCCTCCGTCATCGCGGGTGCCACGTCCGCCGAGCAGGTACGGGCCAACGCGGCCGTCGCGGACCGGCCCCTCGACGCCGAACTCCTCGCGGAGGTCGACGCCGTCGCGGGAGCTGCCGCGGTCTGACCGGTCCCGCCGTCAGGAGGCGTCGGGCGACGGACCGACGGAAGCGGACCCCGACGGGGACGCGGACGCGGAATCCGATGCCGATGCCGACGGGGACGCGGACGCGGATGCCGACGGGCTCGGCGAGGCGCTCCCGGAGGCGTCGGCCGAGGTACTGGCCGACGGGCTGGCGGAAGCGCTCCCCGTCGGCGCCCCCGTGAGGATCTCCACCTGGCCGGTGTCCAGCGAGTAGTAGGCGCCGACCACGGCCAGTGATCCCTTCCCCACCAGGGGCGCCAGATCCGCGTTGCCCCGCAGGTCGTCCGCCGTCACCTTGATCTGATTGCGGATCATCGTGTCGACCGGATCGGCGCCCGGGTCCTTGATCGTCAGCTCGTACGCCGGCACCAGCGCCTTCTCGATCGCCCGCAGGTTGCCGGGCAGCGGGTTGCCCTCCCGCAACGCCTTGTACGAGGCGTCGATGGCCCCGCAGCGCTGGTGCCCGAGGACCATGATCAGCGGGGTGCCGGCCGTCATGGGCCCGAACTCCACCGACCCGGTCACCACCGGGCCGACCGCCTGCCCGCCCGTCCGCAGCACGAACAGGTCGCCGAGCCCGGTGTCGAAGAGCAGCTCCGGCGGCACCCGGGAGTCGATGCAGGCCAGGATCACGCCGAAGGGATCCTGCGCCTGCGACACCAGCTCACGGCGGTTCGGATCCCGGTCGGGGTGGTTGAGGCTGCCGCTCACCCAGCGCTTGTTGCCCTCCATCAGGCGGCTGTACGCGCCCTCGGGAGTGCTCGGCCGCGGCTCGGGGGCGGCCGTCGTCGCCTTCGGGGCGCTCTTGGCCGAGCAACCCGTGAGCAGGGCCGCGGCTGCCGTGAGGCCACCCGTCAGCACGAACCTGCGAGGCGGAAGTCCTGCTCTGTCCATGGGTCGTACCCCTCGGTGCCGTTCGGACGCGTCCGTACGTCCTGACCGAGGCGATTCTTGGGGGGTACGGGCCGCCGGTGCGGCAGGCACACACGGGTCCGTCGGGGTTGGCCCCCGACGGCCGAACCTCAGGACACGATGTCCTTGCGCGAAAACCCGCGGAACGCGAGCGCGAACAGCACCACCGCGTACGACACCGACACCACCGTCCCCTTGATCATCCCGCCCCACTCGAGCTGCGGCTGCAAGGCGTCGGCCCAGGCGAACTGCCAGTGCGCCGGCAGGAACTCCCGCCAGGACCCCAGCGCGGTCACCGCGTCCAGCACGTTGCCGACGATCGTCAGACCGACGGCCCCGCCCACCGCACCCAGCGGCGCGTCCGTCCGCGTCGACAGCCAGAACGCCAGACCGGCCGTGACCAGCTGCGATACGAAGACGAACGCCACGGCGATCGCGAGCCGCCCGATCGTGTCCCCGGCCGGCAGCGAGCCGCCCGCGGGGAGTTCCAGCGGCCCCCACCCGTAGGCCGCCGTACCCGCGGCGAGCGCCACCAACGGCAGCAGCACCATCGCGGCCAGGCTGAACCCGAGGGCCACCACCAGCTTGCTCCACAGCAGCCGGGCCCTGGGCACGGGCGAGGCCAGCAGGTACCGCAGCGAGGACCAGCTGGCCTCCGAGGCCACCGTGTCCCCGCAGAACAGCGCCACCGGCACCACCAGCAGGAACCCGGCCGACACGAACAGGCAGGTGGCCGCGAAGTTCGCACCCGAGGCCGTCGCCGTGTCGATGAGGGTGATCCGGCCGTCGTCGCCGCCCCGGCTGCCGGGGCCGCCGCCGACCGCGAAGGCGATCATCAGGATGAAGGGCAGAGCGGCCAGGATCCCGCCCATTACCAGCGTCCGCCGCCGGCGCCACTGCCGCAGCGCCTCCACGCGCAGCGGCAGCGTCCGGTTCGCCCGGTAGCCGTGGGCGACCTCGCGGCCGATGCCGTCCGGGGTCACGTCGTCGTTCGCGGGTGAGTCCGGCGAGTCTGGGTTCCCGTGCGCGTTCACATCCGTCACGGTGTTCATGCCGCGCCTCCGATCAGGGTCAGGAACGCGTCTTCCAGCCGCCGGTGCGGCCCCACTCCCGACACCGGCACCTCCAGCCGTACGAGTTCGGCGATCAGCTCGGCGGCGCTCGCGCCGTCCAGCCGTACGAGCAGACCGTCCTCGGCGCTCGCCACGGACTCCACTCCCTCCAGCGCGGCGATCTTCCCGACGGCCGCCTCGTCCACCGGTTCGGCCAGCGACACCAGCAGGACGTCCCCGCCGCCGGTGATCTCGGCGACCTCGCCCGCCTGGACGAGCCGCCCGCGGTCCATGACCACCAGGTGCGTGCAGGACTGCTCGACCTCCGACAGCAGGTGGCTGGAGACGATGACCGTCCGCCCGCCGGCCGCGTACCGGATCATCACGTCGCGCATCTCGCGGATCTGCGGCGGGTCCAGACCGTTGGTCGGTTCGTCGAGGATCAGCAGGTCCGGCATGCCGAGCATGGCCTGCGCGATCGCGAGGCGCTGGCGCATGCCCTGCGAGTACGTGCGCACCGCCCGCTCCAGCGCGTCGCCGAGCCCGGCGATCTCCAGGGCCTCCTCCATGTGGGAGTCCGCGGCGGGGCGGCCCGTGGCCTGCCAGTACAGCTCCAGGTTGGCGCGCCCCGTCAGGTGCGGCAGGAAGCCGGCACCTTCCACGAACGCCCCGACCCGCGAGAGCACGGGCGCGCCGGCCCGGACCTGGTGCCCGAAGACCCGGATCTCCCCGGCGTCCGGAGTGATCAGGCCCATCAGCATCCGCAGGGTCGTGGTCTTGCCCGCGCCGTTGGGCCCGAGCAGGCCGAGCACCTGGCCCTTCTCCACCCGGAAGGACAGGTCCCGTACGGCGTACCGGTCCTGCGCCTTCGCATACCGCTTGGTCAACCCGGTGATCTCCAGCGGTACGTCGGCCAGCGCCGGGTCGGGCTGTGACGCCCCCGCCCGGTCGCCGCCCGGCCCCCGGCCGGTCCTGCGGATCCCCACCAGCGCCGCGGCCAGCAGAGCGGCCCCGAGGGGCATCCACCAGGTCCAGGCGGGCAGCCCCGAGGACGCCGTGCGCACCCCGCCCGCGACGGGTACGGCCAGGGGGCCCTGCGCCGAGACGGTGTAGGCCGCCGGGGCGGCCGGGGAGGCGTAGCCGAGATCGGTGGCGGCGACGACGAGCCGCAGCCGGTGCCCGGCCTCGACCGCGTGGTCGATCGCGGGCAGCCGCAGCTCGACGGTCTTGTCCTGCTGCGCGCCCTCCACCCGCACCGGGGCCACCAGCTGACTCGGCAGCACCTGCTGGCGCCCATCGGGGCTGACGTCGTACACCTTGCCGAACAGGACGGCCGAACCGTCCGCGGCTGTAGACCTCACCTTTAGGGTGACGGTCGGGGTCCCGGTGATCCGCGTCTCCGCGGTCAGCGGCTCCGACTCGAACCGGGCGTTCTGCCCGGGGAAGTCCAGCGAGAGGCCGCCTCCGAGGGCGGCGAGCTGCCCGCCGATGCCCGGGAGCGCGGACAGCGCCGGCGGGGCCCCGCCCGCCGGGTTGGCGAAGGTCTGCTCCCGGCCGGTCAGGGCGAACTCGCGCGGCCCGGACAGCAGCCCGGGATAGGTGGAGCCGCTCGCTCCGCGCAGCGTGACCCGGCCGTCGGTGGAGTCGATGCCGCCGGAGCGCGAGACGCGGAAGGCGGGACCGGTGTCCACGGCCGTGTCGCCCTTGAGGTACCGGTCGAACCAGGTCTTCACCCGGTCTTCGACCCGGTCCGCCTCGCGCATGCCCCCGTCGTGACCGCCGGCCGCCCAGTCCACGGAGACCGGCGCACCGTTGGCGGCGATCGCCCGGGCCATGGCGTCGGCCTGGTCCAGCGGGAAGAGGGAGTCGTCCTGGCCCTGCGTGATCAGGGTCGGCACCTTGATCGCGCCGCCGACCGCCGAGGGACTGCGCTGCTCCAGCAGCGCGCGGGCCTCGGGGTCGGGCTTGCCGGCCACCGCGACCCGTTCGTACATGGCGCACAGCTCCGGCTGGAAGCGTCCGCAGCCGGGCGCGGCCGGGGCCGCCTGCGGGGCGGCGCCCGGACCGGAAGCGCCCGGCTGCAGCCCGCCCGCGGAACCGGTGGTGAAGAAGAGGCCCGCCCACAGCTTCTTGAAGACGTCGCCGGGGAAGAGGGAGTCCGCGAGGTTCCAGTAGGTGATCGAGGGGGCGATGGCGTCCACACGCGGGTCGTTGCCGGCCGCGAGCAGCGAGACCGCCCCGCCGTAGGAGCCGCCCGCGATGCCGACGCGCGGATCTCCCGCCGCGTCGAGCCGCACCCCGGGCCGGGCGGCGATCCAGTCGATCAGCCGGGAGACGTCCTTGACCTCGTACGCGGGGTCGTTCAGCCCGATCTTCCCGCCGGAGCGGCCGAATCCGCGCGCCGACCACGTCAGCACCGCGTAGCCGTCGCGCGCGAGGCGCTCGGCCTGCGGACGCACGTCCTCCTTGCTGCCGCCGAAACCGTGGGCGAGGAGCACGGCGGGACGCTTCGCCCCACCGTCCCCCGCGGTGTCCCCGCTGGTGAAGTACGAGATGTCGATCCCGGCGCCGGGCATGTCGAGGACCTTGTCCTCGCGGTGCACGGACGGGGCGTCGCCGGCCGCGGCGGCGGCCGTGAGGGTGCCCGCCCCCGCGACGACGGCGAGCGCGGCCGCGCCCGCGAGCAGGCGGCTTCGGCGGCGCCGGGGCAGTCGGAGCTTCATACGGGAACCCTAAGCGCAGGGGCGGCGGCGGCCGCGCTCCCGCAGGTTGAACTGCCGACGTCCTCAAGGACTACGCGGGCCGTCGCGTGTACCGCGCCTGCGGTATGCGGGGTGGTCTCCGGCCTCGATGGGCGGAAGCCGGGCCGGCCCGGGGCTCCTGTGACGCGGCGCGCGATCCGCACCACGGTTGCTGCCCTGCGGGGCGAAGTCCCCTACCCGCCCTTCCACCGTTCCCCGGGCGCTGCCCGGACCCGCGCCTCAAACGCCGGCGGGGCTGGATGGGGTGCCCCGGGCGCTGCCCGGACCCCGGTCCTCAAACGCCGGCGAGGCTGGATGGGGTGCCCCGGGGGCTGCCCGGGGCCCGGTCCTCAAGCGCCGGACGGGCTGGAGGGGTGCCGGGCTGCGCCCGGACCCCTCCTGGGGCTCCGCCCCAGACCCCGGTCCTCAAACGCCGGACGGCTGAAAGGCCCCTGGGGCTTCGCCCCGGATCCCGCGCCTCACATGCCGGCGAGGCTGGATGTACAGGCTGCGGCGCAGGCCGCCCGGCGGGAGGATGGCCGCATGCTGCTCGCCGAGGTTGCGCGTGTGTCCCGGGAGGTCGGTGAGACCCCCGCACGGTCGGGGAAGACCGCCCTGCTCGCGGAGCTGTTCGCCGCCGCGCCCGCCGAAGAGGCTGCGCTGGTGGTCTCGTACCTTGCGGGACGGCTCCCGCAGGGACGCCCCGGGATCGGCTGGCGGGCGCTGGCCCAGGAGACGCCGCCCGCCGCGGAACCGACCCTGACCGTGAGGGCCGTCGACGAGGCAGTGACCCGGTTCGCCGCCGTGGCCGGGGCCGGCGCCCAGGCCGAACGCCGCCGGATCCTGGACGCGCTGCTCGGCGCGGCCACCGAGGCCGAGCAGCGGTTCCTGCGCAGCCTGCTCGGCGGGGAGGTGCGCCAGGGCGCGCTCGACGCCGTGGCCCTGGACGGGGTCGCCGCCGCGGCCGGGGTGCCCGCCGCCGCCCTGCGCCGGGCCGCGATGCTCGACGGCTCCCTGCCCCGGGTGGCGGCGGCCGTGCTCGCCGAGGGGGCGGCGGCCCTGCGCGAGGTCACCCTGCGCGTAGGGCAGCCCGTCCAGCCGATGCTGGCGAACACCGCCAAGTCGGTGGCCGGGGCACTTGCCGCGCTAGGGCCGTGTGCGGTGGAGGAGAAGCTCGACGGGATCCGGGTGCAGGTCCACCGCGAGGGGGACGACGTACGGGTGTACACGCGCTCCCTCGACGAAATCACCGGCCGGCTCCCGGAAGTGGCCGAGCTCGCCCGGTCCTTTGCGGGGGACCGGTTCATCCTCGACGGGGAGGTCATCGGACGCTCCCCGGCGGACGGGCGCCCGGTGCCGTTCCAGGAGGTGGCGAGCCGGGTCGGCTCCCGCACCGACGTCGAGGCCGCCCGGCGGACCCTGCCGGTCGTCCCCTACTTCTTCGACGTGCTGGTGGCGGGGGACCGCGTACTCCTCGACCTGCCGGTGCGCGAACGGTACGCGGCGCTCACCGCCCTGGTACCGGAGGAGTTCCGGGTCGGCCGGCTCGTGGTCGAGGACCCGGCGGCGCAGGCGGCCGAGGCGGAGGAGTTCTGGACGCGGACCCTGAGCCGGGGGCACGAGGGCGTGATGTTCAAGGCCCTCGACTCCGTCTACGCGGCCGGCCGGCGCGGCAAGCACTGGCTCAAGGTGAAACCGGTGCACACCCTCGACCTGGTGGTGCTCGCCGTCGAACGGGGCCACGGCCGGCGCACCGGCCTCCTGTCCAATCTGCACCTGGGCGCCCGGACCGCCGACGGCGGCTATGCGATGCTCGGAAAGACCTTCAAGGGGCTCACCGACGAGATGCTGCGCTGGCAGACCGAGCGGCTCGGCGAGCTCGCGGTCGAGGACGACGGCTACACGGTCCGGGTGCGCCCCGAACTGGTGGTGGAGATCGCCTACGACGGCCTGCAGCGCTCCCCGCGCTACCCGGCCGGGGTCGCCCTGCGCTTCGCGCGCGTCCTGCGCCACCGCCCCGACAAGCGGGCGCAGGACGCGGACACGGTGGAGACGGTGCTCGGCGCGACGTGAGAGCGAGGGTGATTTGCCTCAGAGGCAAGGCAGATTGCCAGGGAGGTAAGTATCTGGCTCAATCGGGGCATGACAACCGGTCCTGCCCCCGGCCCCAACGAAGCGGCCGACCCGCCCCCCGGCGCTACGCCCCCCGACGCCACCGCCCCCGACGCCGAGCTGCCCACCGTGGCCCCGCAGCTGCGCGATCTGCGCCGCCGGGCCGGGCTCACCCTGGAGGCCGCCGCCGCCCGGGCCCGGCTCTCGCCGGCGCACCTGTCGCGGCTGGAGACCGGCCGCCGCCAGCCCTCGCTGCCGCTGCTGCTCGGGCTCGCCCGCACCTACGGCACGACGGTCTCGGAGCTGCTCGGGGAGACCCCGGCCGTCGCCGATCCCATCGTACGGGCCGGCGGTCCGGGCGCCCGCGAGGCGGACGGCTGGACCTACTGGCAGGCCGGCGGGTCCGGCCGCGGGATGCAGGCGCTGCGCGTGCACGTCCCCTACGGCCGCAGCCAGGGCGAGCTGGTCCGCGTACATCCGGGGGAGGAATGGCTGTACGTGCTCCAGGGGCGGCTGCGGCTGCACCTGGGGGAGACCGAGTACCTGCTGGAGCCCGGGGACAGCGCCCACTTCGACTCGCTCACCGCGCACCGGATCGGCGCGGCCTCGACTGCGGGGGCGGATCTGCTGTTCGTCCACACCCTGCTGCAGAGCAGCCTCGCCGGCCTGTGCCTCGGCGGCGGCACCGGCACGACCACACACCACCGATAGGCGAGGAGCCGTACGCCATGCCCGATACGCAGCAGCCCCAGCAGACGCAGCAGTCGAAGTTCCCGCGCGGTCTCATCATCCGGCTCATCGCCTATTTGTTCGTTGGTCACTTGTTCGCGTTCTTCATCTACCTGCTCTTCGTGCTGGGTGCGCAAAACCAGTGACAGCGGGCCGGAATTTCCGTACACGGCTCTAGGAACCTACAGGTCCTGAAGCTACCCTCCGCGCATGATTTCCACGGTTGTCTGGGGTACCGGCAACGTCGGCCGTTTGGCCATCCGTGCCGTAGAGGCCCATCCGGCGCTGAAGTTGGCCGCCGTCATCGTCCACAATCCAGAAAAGGTCGGCCGCGACGCCGGTGAACTCGGCGAACTCGACTACGAGACGGGCGTCGCGGCCACCGACGACATCGAGGCGGTCCTCGCGGCCCGTCCGCAGGCGGTCGTCTACGCGGCGTCCGGCGACATCCGCCCCGACGACGCGCTCGCCGACATCACCCGGGCGATCCGCTCCGGCGCCGTCGTCGTGAGCCCCGCCCTCTATCCGCTCTACGACTACCGCAGCGCCCCACCGGAGTTCCTCGATCCGGTGACCGCCGCGGTCGCGGAGGGCGGCGGTTCGCTCTTCGCCTCGGGCGTCGACCCCGGCTGGGGCAACGACGTGCTCCCGCTGCTGCTCAGCGGGCTGGGCACGCGGATCGACGTGATCCGCTGCCAGGAGATCTTCGACTACTCCACCTACGACCAGCCGGACTCCGTCCGCTACCTCATCGGCATGGGCCAGCCCATGGACTACGAGCCGATGATGCTCATGCCGTCCATCCCGACCATGGTGTGGGGCGGGCAGATCCGGATGATGGCCCGCGCCCTGGGCGTCGAACTCGACGACATACGCGAGACCGTGGAGCGCCGCGCCCTCGACACCACCGTCACCACGCGCACGATGGGGGAGTTCGAGGGAGGCACCCAGGGCGCCATCCGCTTCGAGGTCCAGGGGATCGTCGAGGGCGAACCCCGCATCGTCATCGAGCACGTCACCCGGATCCACGCCTCCTGCGCCCCCGACTGGCCGACCCCGCCCGACGGCGGCGACGGCGCCCACCGGGTGATCATCGAGGGCCGCCCGCACATCGAGGTCACCATCGAGGCCACCGACGAGGGCGAGAACCGCTCCGCCGGAGGCAACGCCACCGCGGTCGGGCGCCTCGTCGGCGCCATCGACTGGCTGGTGGAGGCCGAACCGGGCCTCTACGACGCCCTGGACGTCCCCCTGCGCCCCGCCGTCGGCAAACTCGGAAGGAAACTGTCATGAGGATCGACATCCCCGAAGGCCAGCACCCCATCGAGTACGTGTGGGGCGATCTGGTCCCCGGCATCGGCATGGCCGCCGCCAACTTCTCCCTGTCGGTGTACGCCCACACCACCCTGGGGCTGCGGGAGTTCGAGGCGGCGCGGCTGCGCGTCGCGCAGATCAACGGCTGCATCTTCTGCCTGGACTGGCGCACCGACCGGGACGGGGAGAAGGTCGAGGACGAGTTCCCCGAGGCCGTCACCGAGTGGCGCACCACGGACCGCTTCGACGAGCGCACCCGGCTCGCGGCGGAGTACGCGGAGCGGTACTGCCTGGACCACCACGGCCTGGACGAGGAGTTCTGGGAGCGGATGACGGCCCGCTACAGCCAGGTGGAGATCGTGGAGCTGACGATGAGCATCGGCTCCTGGCTGGCCTTCGGCCGGCTCAACCACGTGCTCGGACTCGACAGCGTCTGCGTGCTGCCGGGCCACTGAGTGCGGGCCGCCGAGCGCGGAGCGCGTGCGGCGCGCACACGGGTCCGGGGCCGTCGGAGAATCCGACGGCCCCGGCCTTCGTGCTGTCCGCCGCCTTACATGTCGGCTGCGATGATCTTCTCGATGTTGCGCTCGGCGAGCGCCGTGATGGTGACGAACGGGTTGACGCTGGTGTTGCCGGGGATCAGCGCGCCGTCGATGACGTACAGGCCGGTGTAGCCGTGCAGACGGCCGTAGTTGTCGGTGGCCTTGTCCAGGACCGCGCCGCCGAGGGGGTGGTAGGTGAGGTGGTCGCCCCAGATCTTGTTGGTGCCGAAGAGGTCGGTCCGGTAGATCGTCCCCTCCTTCGAGTTGATCTTGTCGAAGATGGTCTTCGCCATGGCGATGGACGGCGCCTTCCAGGCCGTCTGCCAGTTCAGCTCGACCCCGCCCGTCGACGCGTTGTACGTGAACTGCGCGCGGTTCGGGTTCTTCGTGATCGAGAGGTAGAACGAGGCGTAGGTCTCGATGCCGGTCGGCAGCGGGGCCACCTCGGCGAACGCGCCGCCCGCGTCCCAGTTGTCGATGCCGCCGCAGGGGATGGAAGCCTGCACCTTGCCGGTCGCGTCCCACATGTGGTTGGCCCGGCCGCACATGACGTTGCCGTTGTCGCCCCAGCCCTTGCCGATCTCGTTGTTCAGGTTGGGCAGGGCGCCGGTGGCCTTGAGCCGGACGAGCAGCTTGCTGGTGCCGACGCTGCCGGCCGCGAAGAACACCTTGTCCGCGACCACGGTCTTGGTGCCCACGGTGTCGCCGGTGGTGTTGATCTGGTCGATGACGACCGTGTACCCGCCGCCGGAGGCCGGGGAGACCGAAGTCACCTTGTGCAGGGGCGAGATGGTGACCTTGCCGGTGGCCTTGGCCCGGGCGATGTAGGTCTGCTGGAGGGACTTCTTGCCCGCGTTGTTGCCGTAGAGGATCTCGCCGGCGACGGCGGACTTGGGGACGGTCCCGGCCGCTTCCTGCTTCATGTAGTCCCAGTCGTACACGTCCGGGACGAAGACGAAGGGGAACCCGGCGCGCTGGGCGTGCTTACGGCCGACGCGGGCGAACTGGTAACAGTCGACGGTGTCGAACCAGGCCGGGTCGATCAGGCCGACGCCGAGGCCCGCGTTGGCGCGCGGGTAGTAGGTGTCGTACATCTCGTCCGCGTTCACCGTCGGCAGGACGGCGCCGAAGTTGGACCGCTTCGGGGTGACCGCCATGCCGCCGTTGACCAGCGAGCCGCCGCCGACGCCGCGGCCCTGGTAGACGATGATCCCGCCCATCTCCTCGGCGTCCAGGATGCCGGTGTAGCGCGGGACCTCCTTGTCGATGGGGAAGCCCAGGAAGTTGCTCAGCGGCGCCTTGGTCTTGGTGCGGAGCCAGTACGCGCGGTAGTCCGGGGTGGTCGTGTTGCAGAAGATCTTGCCGTCCGAGCCCGGGGTGTCCCAGGCCATGCCCATTTCGATCATGTGGACGTCGACGCCGGCCTGGGCGAGCCGCAGGGCGGCGACGGAACCGCCGTACCCGGTACCGATCACGAGGGCCGGTACGTGCGCTCCGTTGTCGATCGGGCCGGCGGCGGCCGCGCCGGCCGTGGCGGCCTGGGCCTGAGACGGGGCGATCTGACCCGCAAGGGCCATTGCACCCAGGATGGAACCCGTTCTACCGAGAAATCCTCGACGGGAGACGCCGTTCTGGTTCGTTTTGTGCAGGCCTTTGTCGCTCATGTGAGCTTCCTCACTCTAGGCGGAATGAGAACGAGTTCTACTGCCGAGTGCTTGCGAAGTCACTAGATACGTCAAGGCGTCTTTCGCCGGCGGCGGCCGTGGGCGGTGCCGGTCCGGGGCTCGCGCGGGGGCGTCGAAAGTCCCATCGGACGCTGGGAACGACCACCCGCTGTGCATGGCCGCTCATCCTGAAGTGACGGAAAACGGCCGCGGGGAGGGCCCCGCGGCCGGGGCGCGTCCGCTCGAATCCACCACGTCAGAAGTCGAACGCGGTACGGGACGCCCCGCCGCCCCGGGGTGGCGGGGTCCTCGGCGCACCCAGCCACTCCGCCGTGGCTGCATCCCGCGGGCTCCGGGGCCGAAAAGCGACAAACCGCAAGGTGGGCCCGTGATCGGCGCGCGAATCTTTTTACCTTCGGCGGGTGCTCCTGTTCCGCGCCCGAGCCGGTGTTACAGGGTCGGCGCACCCCGCCGGGCGCCCTCGCGTACAGAAGGGGAACGCGCGCGACCGCCGGTCCAGACCAGGATCAGCGTCGAGGCGGCCGCCGCGAAGGCGCACCAGGTGGAGGCGAACTCCAGCCGCCACAGCACGGCGCAGACGAGGGCCCCGGCCGCCAGGAGGGAGCCGAGGAGGCGCAGCCGGCGGTCCCCCGAGAGGAGCAGGGCGCCGAGCGTGGCGAACAGATAGCCCGCCAGGGCCAGCGGCATCCACGGAACGTCCACCCCGTATCCGAGGGTGTGGCCGCGGATCTCGGCGCTCACCGGACGGGTCGCCAGGCAGTACGCGAAGTACGCGCCGGTGGCGAGTCCGGCGGCGGCCGGCAGGCGCAGCCTGGGCCTGAGCTCGGGCGCGGCGGCGAGCAGCACCCCGAGCGGCACCCATACGGGCAGCAGCGGGAGGGCGATCACCGCCCAGGCGGTCGTGGCCGGGCCGCAGCCGCCGCCGGAGCGCCAGACTGCGGCCTCGATCAGCTGGTGCGCGCCCAGGATCAGCGGGAGCGCCGCGACCGGCAGGTCCCGGGGGCGGCGGGTCCGCGCCAGGCAGGCGATCCCGACGGCGGTGATGACCGTACCCGCCGTCAGATCGGCCGTCGCGCTCCAGCACATGAGACCCTCCCGATCCCACGGTAGGCCCAGGCGCAGACGTCTGCCACGCCACGGATCATTGGAAAAACTCGACAAAAGAGAGAAGAATCCTGCACGACCCTTGCCGTGTTTCCATGCGGGGTCCTACTGTCCCGGCCATGCCCCCAAGAAGAGCCGCAAGTCGAGCCGCAATCCGAGTCGCGAGCCGAGCCGCAGTCGGCGCAGCGAGCAGAACAGCCGTCCCCGCACGCGCCGCCGCCGTACTGGCGGCGCTCACCGCGTCCGCCCTCGGCCTCGGTGCCCTGGGCGCGGGCGCGGCCGAGGCCCGGCCCGCCGCCGCGGATCCCGCGGCGCCCACGGCCGTCACCCGGGCGGCCCTCGACCCCGCACTGGCCGAGGGCCGCGGCGCCCGTGTGGACTTCGCCGAGCAGGAGGCGGAGAACGCCGTGACCTCCGGCACGGTCATCGGTCCCGACCGCACCGCGTACTCCCTGCCCGCCGAGGCCTCCGGCCGCAAGGCGGTGAAGCTGGTGCCGGGCCAGTACGTGGAGTTCACCCTGCCCGCGGCGGCCGACGCCGTCACCGTCCGCTACAGCCTCCCCGACGCCCCCGCCGGTGGCGGGATCACCGCCCCGCTCGACGTCACCGTCAACGGCAAGAACCGCCGCTCGATGACGCTGACCTCGCAGTACTCCTGGCTGTACAACCAGTACCCCTTCAGCAACGACCCGCAGGCCGGCCTCCTGCATCCCGACTGGTGGATCACCGAGTGCGGCTGCGTCCCGGCGGCCACCACCCCGGCCCCGGTCATCGCCAAGCCCTTCCGTCCCACCCACATGTACGACGAGCAGCGCCTGCTGCTGGGCCGCACCTACCGCGCGGGCGACAGGGTCCGGCTCACCGTCCCGGCCGGGAGTCCCGCCGCCTGGACCGTGATCGACCTGCTCGACTCGCAGCGCGTCGGCGCCCCGCACGTGGAGGCGGCCGCCGCCAACGCCCTCCTCTTCGGGGCGGACCCGACGGGCCGCCGGGACTCCGCCGACGCCATCGACCGGGCCATCGCCTTCGCCAAGCGCCACCGGCTCCCGGTCTACCTGCCGCCGGGCACCTACCAGGTCAACCGCCACATCATCGTGGACGGGGTCACCATCACCGGCGCCGGCAGCTGGTACACCATCGTCAAGGGCAAGGGCGTCGGCTTCTACGGCAAGGAAGCCGCGGACGGCGGCAGCCGGGGCGTCCACCTCTCCCGCTTCGCCATCGAGGGCGACGTCCGCGAACGCGTGGACACCGACCAGGTCAACGGAGTCGGCGGCGCCATGAGCGACTCCACCATCGACTCGCTCTACATCCACCACACCAAGGTCGGCCTCTGGTTCGACGGCCCGATGAGCAACGTGAAGGTCACCCGCAACGTCATCACCGACCAGATCGCCGACGGCCTGAACTTCCACACCGGAGTCACCGACTCCCTCGTCCAGGACAACTTCGTCCGAAACACCGGCGACGACGGCCTCGCGATGTGGGCCGAGAAGACCACCAACGCCCGCAACACCTTCGACCACAACACCGTGCAGAGCCCCACGCTGGCCAACGGCATCGCGATCTACGGCGGCACCGACACCACCGTCACCGCCAACCTCGTGGCCGACCCGGTCCGCGAGGGCAGCGCCCTGCACGTCGGCTCCCGCTTCGGAGCCGAACCCTTCACCGGCAGCCTGCGCATCGACGGCAACACCACCGTGCGCTCCGGCACGTACGAACTGAACTGGAACATCGGGCTCGGCGCGATCTGGTTCTACGCCCTGGACCGCAGCATCGACCAGGCCGACGTCCAGGTCACCGGGAACTCCTTCCTCGACAGCACCTACAACGCGATCATGCTGGTCAGCGACTGGCCGGTGAAGGACAAGGTGCGCATCGAGAACGTCCACTTCAAGGACGTCCGCGTCGACGGCACCGGCACCTCCGTGGTCAGCGCGCGCGTGGCCGGCTCGGCGAGCTTCGAGAACGTCGACGCCCGCAACGTCGGGGCCGTCGGCGTCAACAACTGCGGCTCCTTCAACTTCCCCGCCACCGGCTCGGAGTTCACCCTCGTCGACCGCGGCGGCAACGAAGGCGGCGGCACCACGGGACCCTGGCTGGCCGGCTGGGAACTGCCCAACACCATCACCTGCGACGACCGCCCGCCGGTCGTCGCCCCGCCGGCCCCGAGCCCCTGGTAGAGGCCGGCCGGTCGACGGGGGTCACCGCTCCGCCGCTCCCGGGGGTTCGAGCGGCGGAGCGGTCACCGCGCAGTTCGTACGGCACTGCGGGTGACAGGCCCCGGGCACGGGGGAGCGTACGGTCGCCCAGGCCACGGCGGCCCCGACCACCAGCACCCCCGCGCACCAGTACATCGCCCGCCCGAAGGCCGCGTCGAAGGCGCCGGCCGAGAGGTACGCGTCCGGGCCCATCCCGGCCAGCAGCGGCAGCGCGGCCACCGCGAGGAGCCCGGCGGCGCGCGCGGCCGCGTTGTTGATGCCGCTGGCCAGGCCCGCCCGCCCCGGGTCCACCGAGGACAGGACGGTCGCCGTCAGCGGGGCCACCAGGGCCGCCATGCCCAGGCCCATCACGAGCAGAGCCGGCAGCACGTCCCGTACGTACGAGGCCTCCCGGCCCACCCGCAGCATCAGCAGCATCCCCGCCGCGCACAGCAGCGGCCCGACGGTCAGCGGGATCCGCGGGCCGATCCGCTCCCCGAGCTGCGCCGACCGGGCCGACAGCAGCAGCATCAGGGCCGTGGTGGGCAGCAGGGCGGCCCCGGCGCCCAGGGCGGAGTAGCCGGACACCACCTGGAGCTGGAGCACCACGAGGAAGAAGAACCCGCCGAAGGCCGCGTACACGCACAGGGTGACCAGGTTGACGGCGGTGAACCGGCGCGAGGAGAAGATGTCCGGGGGCACCATCGGATCGGCCCGCCGCCGCTCGACCACCACGAACGCCGCGGCCAGCAGGACTCCGCCCACGGCGGCGCCCGCCACCAGCGCGGTGCCCGACCGGGCCTCGATCAGCGCGTAGGTCAGCAGCGCGAGCGAGGCCGCCCCGAGCACCGCCCCGGCCACGTCGAACCGCCCGTGCGCCGCCGGATCCCGCGACTCCGGTACATGCCGCAGCGCGACCGGGACACACAGCGCGGCCACCGGCACGTTCAGCAGGAACACCCAGCGCCAGCCCGGCCCGTCCACCAGCCAGCCGCCCAGGAACGGCCCCACGGCCGCGCCCACCCCGCCGAACCCCGACCACAGCCCCACCGCGCGGGCCCGGTCGTCGGGATGGATCGAGCCCTGGATCAACGCGAGGGAACCGGGCGTCAGCAGCGCCCCGCCGATCCCCTGCAGGGCGCGGGCGGCGATGAGTACCCCGGCGTTCGGCGCGATCCCGCACAGCAGGGAGCCCACCGCGAACCACACCACCCCGAGCACGAAGATCCGGCGTCGCCCGAACCGGTCCCCGAGCGCCCCGCCGACCAGGATCAGACCCGCGAGGGTCAGCAGGTAGGCGTTGACCGTCCACTGGAGCACCGCGAGATCGGCGCCGAGATCCCGCCCGATGGCGGGCAGCGCCACGTTGACCACGGTCGAGTCGAGCAGCGCCATGGCGGACCCGAGCACGGTGGTCAGCACGATCCACCGGCCCTGCGCGGTACCGAGCCGCACCCCGGGGGAGGGGGCGGGGGGCGGGGCGGGGGCGGTCATTCCCCCAGGCTGGCCCGCGCGGCCCGGAACGGCCACCCGGCCGCAGGCGGTTCCGCTGGCGATACGGCTCATTAGGCACTCTTGTACGGGCCATGACATCTCCCGCACCATGGCCCGCGCACGTCACGCACACCCTTTCCGCACGTTCTGCACACGGCGTACGAGGAGACACACGTGGCACCAAGCGACACCCGACGATCCTCCCGAGCGCGATTACGAGCCCTGCGCGCAGGGTTCGCCGCCCTCACCGCGGCCCTGCTCCTGCCCCTCGGTGCGGGCGTGGCCGCGGCCGCCCCCGATCCGGCCCCCACCCCGGGCGCGGCCGAGCGCAAGATCGAGCCGAGTCTCCGGGCCCAGCTCGACGGCTCCGCCAAGGCCGTCTTCTGGGTCTACCTCGACAGCGCCGCCGACCTCACCTCCGCGGCCGCGCAGCCGACCCGCGCCGCGAAGGCCGAGACGGTGCTGCGGCTCAAGAAGGAGCAGGCCGCACGCAGCCAGACCGAGGTGATCAAGGCCCTGGAGGGCACGCAAGCCGAGTACACCTCGTACTGGATCGTCAACGCGGTCCGCGTCGTCGGTACCGAGAAGCTCGCCACCGCCCTGGCCCAGCGCCCCGAGGTCGCCCGGATCGACGCCGACGACAAGATCGCCCTGGCGAAGCCCGCCGAGGGCACCCGGGAGAAGACGGCGGCCGACGCCGTCGAGTGGAACGTCGACCGGATCAAGGCACCGCAGGTCTGGGACCAGCTCGGCGTGCGCGGTGAGGGCATCGTCGTCGCCAACATCGACAGCGGCGTGGACCACACCCACCCGGCCGTGGCCGCCCAGTACCGCGGCAGGGGCGCGGACGGGTCCTACGACCACAACTACAACTGGTTCGACCCGGCCGGGGTGTGCCCCACCGCGGCCCCCTGCGACAACAACGACCACGGCACCCACACCATGGGCACGATGGTCGGCGACGACGGCGGCGCCAACAAGACCGGCGTCGCCCCGCGGGCGAAGTGGATCGCCGCCAAGGGCTGCGAGACCACCTCCTGCTCCGAGGCCTCGCTGCTCGCCGCGGGCCAGTGGATCGTCGCCCCGACCGACCTGAACGGCCAGAACCCGCGCCCCGACCTGGCCCCGCACATCGTCAACAACTCCTGGGGCGGCCCCGGCGGAGACACCTGGTACCAGCAGATCGTCGACACCTGGCGGGCCGCCGGCATCTTCCCGGCCTTCTCCAACGGCAACTCCGGACCCGGCTGCGCCACCAGCGGATCGCCCGGCGACTACGCGAGCTCCTACAGCTCCGGCGCCTTCGACATCAACGGCGCCATCGCCTCCTTCTCCTCGCGCGGCGCGGGCCCCGGCGGAATCGTCAAGCCGAACATCGCGGCCCCCGGGGTGAACGTGCGCTCCTCCGTCCCCGGCGGCGGATACGCGTCCTTCTCCGGCACCTCCATGGCCTCCCCGCACACCGCGGCGGCCGTGGCCCTGCTCTGGTCGGCCGCGCCCGCCCTCGAAGGCGACATCGCGCAGACCGAAGCGCTGCTCGACGGCACCGCGCTGGACACCGACAGCAGCCAGTGCGGCGGGAACGCCGCCGACAACAACGTCTTCGGCGAGGGCAAGCTCGACGTGCTCGCCGCCGTCTCCGCCGCTCCGCGCGGAGCCCTCGGCGCGCTCGCGGGCACAGTCCGCTCCGGCGGACAGCCCGTCGCCGGGGTGAAGGTCGCCGCCGACGGCCCGATCGACCGTACGACGACCACCGCGGCCGACGGCACGTACCGCTTCCCCACCCTCTCTGTGGGCTCGTACGCGGTCACCGCCTCGAAGTTCGGCTACGGACAGCAGGTCGCGACCGTGGCGGTGACCGAGAACGCCACCGCCACCGGCGACATCGACCTCGTCCAGGCAGCCTCCGGGAAACTCACCGGCACCGTCGCCTCGGCCGCGGGCCCCGTCGCGGGCGCCGCGGTGACCGTCGCGGACACCCCGGTGACCGCGACCACCGACGCCCAGGGACGCTTCGAGGTCACCCTGCCGCACGGCACCTACACCGTGAACGCCACCCACTCCTCCCGCTGCCTCACCGCCGGCGCGGCCGCGGTCACCGTCGCCGGGGACACCACCGTCGCGGTGAACCTGCCCGAGCGCACCGACGGCTACGGCTACGCCTGCGCCGCCGCGAACGGCAGCCCGTACCAGCCGGGCGACCGGCAGCTCGCGCTGACCGGCGACAACACCACCGAGCGCGTCGACCTGCCCTTCCCGCTGCCGCTGTACGGCAAGACGTACGCGCAGGCCTGGATCGGCACGAACGGCACGGTCAGCTTCGGCGGGAACAACACCGGCGACATCAACGGGGACATCCCGAGCGCGGCCACGCCCAACGCGGCGCTCTACCCCTTCTGGGACGACCTGGTGGTCGGCGCCGCCGGCAGCGGGTCCGGCGTCTTCACCGCGGTCACCGGCACGGCGCCGCACCGCAGTTACGTCATCGAATGGCGCGAGGTGTCGCACTGGTCGGCGCAGTCCGACAAGTTCTCCTTCTCCGCGGCGGTCGGCGAGGACGGCACCGTGCGGTACTTCTACAAGGGCACCGGCGGCACCGGCATCAAGGGCGGCTCCACCGCCACGGTCGGCGTGGAGAACGCCACCGGCACCGACGCCTTCCGGTACTCGTTCAACACGCCCGTGATCACGGACGGCCTGTCCGTCTCCTTCCGCACCACCAAGAGCGGCGTGGTGGCGGGCCGGGTGCTCGACGCGAACGACGGCAACGGCGTCGCCGGAGCCACCGTGACCATCGGCACGGGCGCCACCGCGGTCTCCGCCACCACCGCGGCGGACGGCGGGTACGTGGTCCAGAGCCCCTCGGGAGCACGGGAACTCGCCCTGACCGCCACCCAGTACGAGCCGGCGACGGCCACCGTGGACGTCAAGGCGGCCGACGTCACCCAGGTGACCCGGTCCCTGCGCACCGGCAAGGCGACCCCGTCGAAGTCGGCGGTGGAGATCGTCCTGCCGCCCGGCCAGAAGCGGACGCGGACCCTCGACCTCACCAACCCCGGTCTCGGCACGGCCTTCACGGCGGCCGAGGACGCGGCCTGGCTGACGGTGACCCCGGGCTCCGGGGACCTCCCGACGGGCGGGAAGGCCCCGCTCACCCTGTCCGTGGACACCACGGGCCTGACCCCGGGCACCGTCCTCACGGCCGACCTGAAGATCACCTCGGCCAGCGGCCGGACCCCGGTGCTCACCGTCCCCGTCAAGCTCGTCGTCCCGCGCTACCAGGTCGCCCTGGACGCCGGATCCACGGGCGCGAGCACGGACGCGCTGGGCGACGGCTGGTCCCCGGACCGCAAGTACACGACCGGCTCGTACGGCTACCAGGGCAACACCTCGGACCGGTCCACCAGCCGCACGATCGCGGGCACGGACGACCAGAAGCTCTTCCGCAACGCCCGCGAAGGCATGTACGAGTACCGCTTCGACAACGTCCCCAACGGCACCTACACCGTGGAACTGGGCTTCGCGGAGCTCTCCTCCACCAAGCCGAACAAGCGCGTCTTCGACGTCCTGGCGGAGGGCACCCAGGTACTGCCCTCCCTGGACATCGCCCTGGAGGCGGGCTCGTACACTGCCCTGACCCGCACCTACACGGTCACGGTCACGGACGGCACCCTGAACGTCCGCTTCGTCACCCACACCGGCTTCGGCAAACCCCTGCTGAACTCCCTGCGCGTGACGGACCGGCCCGACAAGACCTGACCTCCGGCACGGCCTGACCTCCGGAAAGGCCTGACCTCCGGCGACAGCACGACGGGCGGGGTGCCTCCGGGCGCCCCGCCCTTCGCCGTCCCGCCGTCCGGCCGGGCCCGCGGTCAGCGGAGGAACTCCCGGTCGCGGTCGGCGAAGGAGGCCAGCGGGGCCGCCGCGCGGAGGGCCACGTCCAGGGCGCGGTCCGGATCGCAGGCGTACGTACCACTGGCCCACGCGGCGTTGGCCTCGATCACCGACCAGCGGCCGCCCGCGAGGCCCACATCGACGACGATCGCGGACGGGAGGCCGCAGAAGGGCAGGCCGGCCGCGAAGGCCAGGGCGTCGGCCGAGGCGGGGCCGCGGCTGAGGCGACCGTCCTCGGCGTAGCGGCTCGCGGTGTGCACGGCTCCGTCGAGCAGAAACATGCGGTGCTCCGCCGTGAACCGGACCACGTCGCTGACCAGCACCTCCGTCCCCGGATCCACCGCGTCCGGCCCCGGCAGGCGGGAGCCGTCCGCGTAGACGAGGGCCGGGATCCCCTTGTCGTTCGGGGACTTCACGAAGGCCGGCCTGCGCAGCCCGTACGCCTCGCGGATCGGCATCAGCAGGACCTCCCGCCCGGTGAACTCCCGGGGCAGTCGCGCCAGCCAGTCGGACGGGGCCTCCAGCAGACCGATCCCGAGCGCGGGGGCCACGGCATCGGCGAACCGCGGCCCGGCGTGCAGGTGACCGGCCCGCAGCCCCTCGGGCACGGCGAAGCCCTGCAGTTGTACGGTGGCCAGCCCGCGCGCGTGCGCCGCGTCCCGGAGCCGGGCGGCGGACGCGGTGACACGGGGCGGGAGCAGGAGGGTCATGCGGAGATCCTGTCGAAGGCACCGGCCCGCGTCATCCGGGTTTCGGGGCGGACGCGCCGTCAGCTCCGGCGGTACTGGTCCACCAGGATCGTGACGGAGCCGTCGGCCGGGGCCTCGGCCAGTCTCGCGATCGCGATCTGGCTCCGGTCCGGGCTGCGCACGCAGAACGGCCGGTCCTTCGCGAGCGCCGCGAAGGGCAGGGCGGGGGCCGGGCGTGTCTCGATGCCCTGGAGGCAGGCGGCGACGGTCAGTTCCCCGGTGTCGGAGACGAAGGAGTCCGACTCCTCGGAGGGGACCAGGGCCTGGCCGTCGGGCGCCAAGTACCAGGCGGCCGTCTCCGAGGGCACCACCTTGCCGGCCTTCAGGTCGAACTCGTATCCCGAGTCGGGGGCGGTGAGCCTGGCTTTCGCGTAGCCGGGCAGGTACGCGGCGGCGGGGTCGGCCGGGTCGGCCGGGTCCGCCGGGGCGGAACCGGCCGTGGCGGGTGCGGAGGCCGTGGGGCCGGTGGGGCCGGTGTTCGGGGCCTCGTCCGCGGGGTCGTCCAGGTAGTACACGGCTCCGGCGGCGGCCAGCAGGGTGCCGGCCACCGCGAGGGCGACGGGCACCGCGAACCGGCGTCCGCGGCCCGGCCTGCCGCGGCCCCGTTCGGGGACGGAAGCCTGCGCGGGGACATGCGGTCCGGGGGACGGGGGAGTGACGTCCGCCGGGCCCGGACGTGCGGTGGCCGTCCTGGTGGCCTGGAACGGCGCAGGGGCGGGCGGGGCGGTGTCGCCCCCGCCCCCGAGCTCCTCCCGGACCTGCCGGGGCAACCAGCCGCCGGTGAACTCCGGCCGCCCGGACACCAGGGGGTGCGCCCGTACGGAGGCGATCAGTTCGGCCGGCTGCGGACGGTCCTCGGGTCGCTTCGCGAGACACCACGAGACGAGTCCGTACAGCTCGTGCGGCACCCGGGTGAGGTCGGGATGCTCGTGGACGACCCTGTAGAGGGCGCTGGACTCCGGCCCGTTCCCGAAGGGCGCGATCCCGCAGGCGACGTACGCGGCCAGGGTCCCGAGCGCGAAGACGTCGGTCGCCGGCGTCGCCGGATGGCCGAGGGCCTGTTCGGGCGCCATGAACGCCGCCGTGCCGATCCGCAGCCCCGTACCGGTGAGCGCGGCGGCGTCGGCCGCGCGGGCGATGCCGAAGTCGATCACCCGGGGGCCGTCCCCCGCGAGCAGGACGTTGGCCGGTTTCAGGTCGCGGTGGACGACCCCCGCCCCGTGAATGGCCTGGAGCGCCTCGGCTATCCCCGCGAGCAGCAGCAGGACCGTGCGGGCCGGCAGCGGCCCGTGCCGCCGTACGACCTCGTGCAGCGAGGGGCCGGACACGTACGCGGTGGCGAGCCACGGCGTGGGGTCCTCGACCCCGGAGTCGATCACCTGGGCCGTGAACAGGCCGTGGATCCGGCGGGCGCTGGCCACCTCCTGGGCGAACCGCTGGCGGAATTCCGGATCGGAGGCCAGCTCCCTGCGGACGGCCTTCAGCGCGATGGGGCGGCCGCCGGGCGTATGGGCCAGGTAGACCACGCCCATGCCGCCGGAGCCGAGCCGGGCGTGCAGGCGGTAGCCGCCGATCTCGTGGGGATCGTCGGCGGACAGTTCCGTACGGGCCGGCTGTGCGCCGGAGTGCTGCTCGGTCATGCGGTGGCTCTTTCGACGGTGCGGGGCGAGATGCCCTGCGATGCGGCAGGGGCCTGCGCGCATCGTGCCATGAATTGACTGAATTTTCAGTCAGTGTCAGAGTGGGCGACACGTGCCCGCACCATCCGCCCCGCGTGACTGCCCTTCGCAGGCGGAGGGCGCACCCTTGTCTCAGGGGCCCGGGACCGTCGGCCCGTGCCGTGCCCCGCGCCCGTCCTGGCCGGATGCAGTCGTCCCGCCAGCCTTTGATCGGAGTCCTCCCGTGTCCCACCTGCCCCCCACGCGCCGGACCGTCCTCCGCACCTTCGCCGGGATCGGCGCCGTGGCCTTCGGGGCCGCCGCCTGCGGCCCCTCGCAGAGCGCCCCGCGCTCGCCGGCCCCCGAGGTCTCCACCTCGCCGTCCCCGGCCGGGGCCAAGCGCCGGTTCGGCGCCGAGTGGGAGAGCCACACCCGCACCTTCATGGCCTGGCCCGCCCTGGACGCGGTCTGGATGGAGGACCTGAAGTACGTGCGCGAGGACATCGCGCGGATCGCCCGGGCCGTCGGGGGGTTCGAGGAGGTCATCATGATGGCCCGGCCCGAGCAGGTGGACGCGGCACAGAAGGCCTGCGGCTCCGAGGTCGAGGTGATCCCGCTGGCCGTGGACGACTTCTGGGTGCGCGACACCGTCCCCGTCTTCGTCGAGGAGGGGGACAAACTCCTCGGCGTCGACTTCAACTTCAACGGCTGGGGCAACAAGCAGGAGCACAAGAACGACGCCCAGGTCGGGCGCCTCCTGCTCCAGAAGTACGGGATCCCGCGGGTCCAGGCGCCGCTGGTCGCCGAGGGCGGCTCCTTCGAGACCGACGGCGAGGGCACCCTGCTGATCACCGAGAGCTCGATCGTCAACGACAACCGCAACCGCGGCAAGAGCCGGGACACGATCGAGGCCGAGCTCAAGCAGAGCCTGGGCGTCGAGAAGGTGGTCTGGCTGGCCGGCGTACGCGGCGAGGACATCACCGACGCCCACGTGGACAGCCTCGTACGGTTCGTCGCGCCCGGCGTCGTCCTGCTGGACCGCGCCCACCCGAACACCCCGAAGGACTCCTGGTCCCGCTCCGCCGACCAGGCGAAGTCGGTGCTCTCGAAGGCCACGGACGCCCGCGGCCGGAAGTTCGAGATCATCGACCTGCCGCAGCCCGACCTGGACAAGATCACGGGCGAGGGCGACGACTTCGTGTCGACCTACGCCAACTTCTACATCGCCAACGACTCCGTCTTCATGCCGAAGTTCGGGGACCGCCAGGCCGACGACCGGGCCCGCGGCATCCTCCAGGAACACTTCCCCAAGCGGGACATCGTGCCCCTCGCGATCGACACCATCGCCTCGGGCGGTGGCGGCATCCACTGCGCGACCCACGACCAGCCCGGCAAGCCCGCCGCGTGAGCGCAGTACGACGCCGCCCGTCCGGGCGCCGCTTCCCGCTGCTCCCGGGTCTGTTCCTGCTGGCGATCGTCGCGGCGGTCGGTGTGGGGGCCTGGCTGCAGTTCGGCGAACGCCAGGCCCAGGACACCGTCCACACCGCGGGGCGGGCCGATCCGGACCGGGTGGACATCGAGGCGACGATCCAGCGCGTCGACGCAGCCGGGCGCGAACTGGTGCTGCGGGTCCTGGTCACGCCCCGCGGGGCGCTGGCCGAGGCCGGCGGGATCGCCCCGGTCGACGACCTCACCCTCCAGACCTCGACGGCCACCCGCGGCGACCTGACCTTCAAGGCCCACCAGCGCATCTCCACCCTGGACGTGCCGGTGGCCATGACGGGCGGCTCCATCACGGACTACCCCTTCGACGCCTACGGGGCGGACGTGCAGTTCGCGGCCGTACTGGGCCACGAGAAGGTCCCGGTGCGGGTCCTGTTCTCCAACAACGACGTGCTCTTCGCGTCCACGGTGGAGGCCTCGACGGCGGACGACGGCGCGGCCGTCCTGGACATCGGGCTCGCCCGCTCCAACAGCGTGCTCGTGTTCGCGGTGTTCATGATGATCGCGATGTGGGCGCTCGCCGTGTCCGTCCTGATCGGCGGCTGGTTCCTCGTCACCCGCCGCAAGGGGCTCACCTGGCCCGCCCTCGGCTGGATGGCCGCCACCCTGTTCGCCCTGGCCGCCTTCCGCAACACCGCCCCGGGCACACCGCCGATCGGCTGTCTGCTCGACTACCTCGCCTTCCTCTGGGCGGAGATCCTCATCGCGTTCTGCCTGATCACCGTGGTGGTCGCGGGCATCCGCGCAGAGCCTCCGGCGGAGCGCGGGGAGGAGGCGGCCGGGGCGGACCGGGCCTGACGGGGCGTACGAGGCACCGGTTGTCCGTGGCCGGCCGTACGAGGCCGGGGGCCGCGGCCCGGACGGGTCGGTTCGGGGCCCCGCCCCCGGCTCCCGCACCTGACCGGCGGTACCGGGCGCGTGCGGGGCATTCGGGTGGCCCGCCGCGGCCGGAGCGCGCGACGCGCGGGGTCGGCCGCGGCGGGCGCCGTACCGTGGCTGACCATGACGCTCCAGAGCGACCGGGCCGAGCAGGCCGAGCAGGCCGAGCAGGCCGAGCAGGCCGAGCAGGCCGAGCAGCGCGAGCCGGTCACGCAGCCCATCCCGGCCGGCCGCGCCGACCGAATCGCGGCCCTCGTCCGCGACGCGGACCCGGGGGCCGGCTGGGCGATCGGAGGCCCCGAGGGGCCGTACGCGGTGGTCGAGGCCGGACCCGGACCCGGACCCGGACCCGGACCCGGCCCCGGACCCGGACCCGCCGGAGAGTCCGGCGTCGGAGCCGCCGCCGGGTCCGGAGAGCGGGTCCGTGGGTGCAGCGGCACGGCCGATGCCGGTGGGCTGGTGGGGGTACTCGTCGTCTGGCCCGTCATCGGGATGCTCGTGGACGCGGGGGAGCTGGCCCTGCACACCCCGCTCACCGCCTACGGGGCGGGCGACGGCCTGCCCGCCGGAACCACCGCGCACCATCTGCTCACCCACGGCTCCGGGGTGTCGCCCGCGCTCACCGGGCTCGCCGAGCGGCTGTGCGGCAGCCCCCTCGAGGGGTTCGCCGCCGACCGGATCTGGGGGCCGCTCGGCATGACCCGTACGGGTTTCGCCGCCGACGGGACCCTGAGTGCGCCCGCCGCCGACCTCGGCCGGTTCCTGAGTCACCTCCTCAACCCGGCGGACGGACCCGTCAGCCGGGCCTGGACCGAGCAGTCCCTGCGGATCCGCACCGGCGAACTCCTCCCCGCCCGGGGCCTCCTCTGGAACCCCGGCGCGTACGGATCCTGGTCCCACGGCGACGGCCCGGCCCTGTGGATCTCCCCGCGCGGGCGGCGCTGGGCGGCCCTCCTCCCCACCACCCCGTCGGCCTCGCTCCGTACCGCCTTCCGCGAAGTGGTCTTCGCCTGAACTCACCTCCAGCCCAACGCCGTTGTATCTTCGGAGTTCGATGAAGAAGACCCGGCAGAAGGACCGTGACGTACCCGGTCCGCAGAGTCCCTGGGACGAGATCACCCCCGGCCTGTGGATGGGCGGCCACTACTGGACCGACCCGGCCGGGGAGCTGCGCCCGGTCGTCGTCGGAGCCGAGTTCGACCTCGTCATCAGCCTCTTCACCCGCCCCGGCCACGGCCCCGACCCCCGCGTGGAACACCTGGTCGGCGAGATGCCCGACGCCCCGCTCACGGGCGCGCAGCTGCGCACCGTCCTCCGGCTGGCCGCGGCCGCCCGCGCGGCCCTCGACTCCGGACGGCGGATCCTGGTGCGCTGCCATTCCGGCTACAACCGCTCCGGCCTGGTCGTCGCCCAGTGCCTCGTGGAGGGCGGCCTCGCGCCGGCCGCGGCCATCGGCCTCGTCCGCCTCGGACGCTCCCCCTGGGCCCTGTACAACGAGGCCTTCACGGACTACCTCGCCGCCGGTCCGGAGATCGCCGCACTGCTGGTCGACCTCGACCCCGATTCAGACCCCGATTCCGGCCTCGATTGCCGTCCCGATCCGGAACCGGGCGCGGCCTGACCCACCCGCGGCCCTCGCTCACCCCCCTCGTGGTCCTCGGAGCGCGGAGCCGGGACGGTCGACGTACGGTGAGCGCGAGATCACCGAACGTCGACTCCAGGCTGCGCGGAGGTACACCCATGCGTACGGCTCACGAGACCGCCCGCGATGCGTGCACCCCACCGGCCCCGGCCGCGGAGGCGCCCGCATGACGGCGCGGGCGGGGCGCGGCGAGAGTGCCCGGTTCGCCGCCGCCCACACGCTGCCGGCACTGGTACGGGGCTTCGTGAGCGCCCGCCCCCGTGCGGCGCACGGCCACGCGGGGCCGGACCGGCCGCGCTGGTCCGCCGCCACCCTGCGGGCGCTGCGCGACCGCCACGGCGGGGCGCCCGTGCTCGTACGGGGGCTGACCGGCACCGTCCTGCTCATCCTCGATCCACAGGAGATCCGGCAGTTCTACGCCGAACCCGCCGGCTCCCTCGGCCGGGCCGCCGCCGGCACGGACGGCTGCGCCCACACCGGGCTCCGCGACGAGCGGCGGGCGGTCGACGACTCCGTGCTCGCCGCGGGGCTGACCGTGCACCCCTCCTGCGGGGCGTTCCTCTCGGTCCTCACCGACGAGGCCCGGCGCCTGACGGCCGGCGGTTCCCTCGAACTCGCCCGCGTCCGGCACTCCGTGGCCCGCGCGGCCCGGCGCATCGTCCTCGGCGACGCGGCCGCCGAGGACGCGGAACTCGGCCGCCGGCTCGGGCGCTTCCACGAGAAGGCCGGCGTGCGCATCGCCGCGTACGCCGCCCTCGCGGAGCCGCACACCCTCATCGGGCGGGCCCGCCGCCACGCGGAACCCTTTCCCGGGGCGGCCGGGCCGGACCCGGTCGGGCAGGTCCGCCAGTGGCTGGCGGCCTTCGACCTCGTCCCCGGCGTCCTGCTGCGCACCCTGCTGCTCCTCGGCGCGCACCCGGCGGAACAGGACGCCGTCGCCGCCGAGGCCCGGGCCGCCGGATGGGCGCAGGGCGCCGCCCAGGGCGCACTGCCCCGGCTGCGGGCCTGCGTCCGGGAATCGCTGCGCCTCTACCCGGCCGTGCCCGACCTGATACGGATCACCCGGGCCGAGACCGAATGGCGGGGCGTCCGGCATCCCGCCGGGACCTGCGTGGTGCTGCCCGTGCTGTTCCACCAGCGCGACCCCGAACACGTGCCCGCCGCGCACGTCTTCGTGCCCGGCCGGTGGGCCTCGCGCGAAGCGGACCGGGACGTCCGGATGGCCCCGTTCAGCCATGCCGGCGGACGCTGCCCCGGTGAACAGCTCGGGCTGCTGGTCACCGCGGCGCTCTGCGCGGAGGTGCTGCGCGGCCACCGGGTCCGGCCCGTCCGGCCCCTGCTCGACCCCCTCGGCCCGCTCCCCGCGGCCCTGGATCCGCAAGGCATCCGCCTGCGCCTGACCCGCCGCTGACCCCACCACCGGCCCTGCTCGCACCCCGGCGGCGCAACGGATCCGCCTCGCCCGCCTCCCTGCCCGCCCTGTCTACCGACTTGGCCGTCCCGCCCCGTCCTGCCCGACGTTCATCCGACCCGACGAGGAATCCATGTCCGACGCCGCGACCCCCGGGACGTCTGCGCCCTCCGCGCCCACCGACCCGGACGCCGACCAACTGGGCGCCTTGTGCCGGGAGCTGGCCGAGGCGGCCGACGCCGTCGGCGAAGCCGGCCGCTACGCCTCCCGGCTCGCCCTGGGCTCCCGCCTCCCGGTCACCGCGCTGGGTCTCGGCAGCCGCCGCCGCGCTGCCTGGCGTACGCTGCTGCGCGCCCTCACCGACCCGGACGGACTCGGCTGGGCCGCCCGGGGGCGGGGCGTGGCGCGGGCCGGGTGGCTCGCGGGGGTCGTCACCGGCCGGGAAAGCCTCGCCGTCAGCCTCGCGGTGTGCGGCCTCAAGGGCCGGATCCGGGCCGAGAGCACCCGTAACCCGGCGAGGTCGGCGGACCCGGCCGCCGCCGAGGTGTTCCTCGCGGTGGAGGAGGACCGGCAGGCGGACGCCGCCCGGGCGTTCCGCGAGCTCGTGCGCCGACGCGGCGAGGGGTCCGCCTTCGCGCTGCTGAACCCCTCCTTCGCCGACATCCTGGCCTGGAACGCGCTGACCGACGACAACCCGTTCAACGACCACGCCGGCTGGCAGGTCGCCACCGGCAGGGCCGTGGCCGCCGAACCGCTCCTCGGGATCGGCGCCGCCCTGCGGGCGTTCTTCGACCGGGGACCCGCCTGCTCCGAGCCGGGGAGCCGCCTCCTCGCCGAGCTGGACACCACCGGCACCCCGGCCGGGTACCGGGGCAATGCCGACCGGATCGGCGGATCCCCCGGCGCGGTCCTGATCCAGCAGGTCGTCGGCCCGGACGGGGTCGAGCGGTGCGTGCTCCAACTCGCGGGACCACCAACGGAGTCCGGCCGCGCGGACGCCCCGTACGAGGAGCCAGCCGCGCACGTCCGGGACGTGGCCGCGACCGTACGCCGCCTCGTGCCGTCCGGGACCGAACTCGCCCTGCTCGGCCACGGCCCGGGCGCCCGGACGGCCGGACGGCTCGCCGGGAGCCGGGAGTTCACCACCGTGTACCGGGTCACCTGGGTGGGCTCCGGCCCCGAGCCGGGTCCGGCGGCGGCCCTCGCCGCCTTCGGGGGCCGGGTCACCGGAAGCGACCTCGTACGGCTGCCCGGCCACCCCGACGTCTACGTTCCGGGGCGGCCCCAGTGACGGACACCGCCGGGCCCGCGTCCCGGTCCGAGCCCCGTCCGGCCCCGGCCGAGGGCCTGCGCGCCCACTCGGCCGCCCTGCGTTCGCACGCCGAGCGGCTGCGCCGCGCCGCCGGAGACCTGCGCTGGCAGGGTCCGGGGGGCGACGCCTTCCGCGCCGAGGTGGAGTCCCTGGCCGAGCGCTGCGCCACCGCGGCGGGCGGCTTCGACCTGGCGGCGGCCCAACTGGCCTGCCCCGGGTCCCGGGAGGGGACGCGGGGCAGGCACCGGAGGACCGGCTGACCGGAGGACCGGCTGACCGGAGGAGCGGCTGACCGGAGGAGCGGCTGACCGGCCGACCCGGTGGGAGGTCAGAGGACCAGTGACAGCAGCAGGACGAAGCCCAGACCGACCACCGAGATGATGGTCTCCATCACCGACCAGGTCTTGAGGGTCTGGCCGACCGTCATGCCGAAGTACTCCTTCACGAGCCAGAACCCGGCGTCGTTGACGTGGCTGAAGAACAGCGACCCGGCTCCGATGGCGAGCACCAGCAGGGCGGTCTCCGTGGAGGACATGCCCGCCGCGAGCGGGGCCACCAGGCCGGCCGCCGAGATGGTGGCGACCGTGGCCGAACCGGTCGCCAGGCGGATGGCCACCGCGATGAGCCAGGCCAGCAGGAGGGTGGGTATCGCCCAGTTCTCCGACAGGTCCATGATCATCTGGCCGACGCCCACGTCGATCAGCGTGGCCTTGAAACCGCCGCCCGCGCCCACGATCAGCAGGATGCCCGCGATCGGGGCCAGCGACTTCTCCACCGTCACGGACAGCCGCGCCTTGGTGAAGCCGGCCGCCCGGCCGAGGGTGAACATGCCCACCAGGACCGCCGCGAGCAGTGCGATCAGGGGTGAGCCCGCCACGTCGGTGACCCGCTGGACCGCGTTGGCCGGGTCGTTGACCACGATGTCGACCAGGGCCTTCATCAGCATCAGGACCACGGGCAGCAGCACGGTGAAGACCGTCGCCGCGAAGCGCGGGCGGTGCTCCAGCTCCTCCGAGGGCCGCTGCGGGACCATGTGCTCGGGCGCCGGGATGTCCACCCACCGGGCCGCGTACCGGGAGAACAGCGGACCCGCGATGACGACGGTGGGGAGGGCGACGAGCACGCCGAGCGCGAGGGTGAGTCCGAGGTTGGCGTGGAGGGCGTCGATGGCGACCAGCGGCCCGGGGTGCGGCGGGATCAGCCCGTGCATCACGGACAGGCCGGCCAGCGCGGGGATGCCGATCCGCATGAGCGAGTAGTTGCCCCGCTTGGCCACCAGCAGGACCACCGGGATCAGCAGCACGATGCCGACCTCGAAGAAGAGCGGGAGGCCGATCACCGAGGCGATCAGCACCATCGCCCACGGCATGGCCCGGCCCTTGGCGCGGGCCAGGATGGTGTCCACGATCTCGTCCGCGCCGCCCGAGTCGGCGAGCAGCTTCCCGAGGATGGCGCCGAGCGCGATGAGCACGCCGACGCCCGCGACGGTGGAGCCGAGCCCGGCCGTGAAGCTGGAGACGGTCTTGGCCAGGGGAGCGCCGGCGAACACCCCGAGGGCGAGCGAGCCGAGCGTCAGCGCCAGGAAGGCGTGCAGCTTGAGGCGGGTGATGAGCAGGACGATGACGGCGATGCCCGCCAGGACGGCTATCCCCAGCTGGGTGTTGCCGGCCGAGGTGATCGGCTCGGTGGCGGCCGCTGCCAGAGTCTCGACGCTGAGACTGGTCACGGTGACGGTTCCTTCGTTCTTGCGTACGGGCAGGGGCAGGGGCAGGGGCAGGGGGCAAGGGGCGGAGCGGGGGCCGGGGTTGGGGTTGGGGCCCGTGTGGTTACGCGGCCGGGGCCGGGAGGCGGTGCAGGGCGGCCAGGGCCCGCGCGGTGATCTCCTCCGGGGCCCCCGACACGTCGACGAGAACGCCCAGTTCGTCGCCTTGGAGCGGCTCCAGGGCGGCGAACTGCGAATCCAGCAGCGTGGTGGGCATGAAATGCCCCTTGCGCGCGGCCATGCGCTCCTCGATCAGCGGCCGGTCGCCGGTGAGGTGGACGAAGACGGTGTCCGGGGCGACGGCCCGGAGCCGGTCCCGGTAGGCCCGCTTGAGGGAAGAGGCGGAGACGACCCCGCCGCCGGCACCGGCCCGGTTGCGCATCCACTCGCCGATCGAGTCCAGCCAGGGACGGCGGTCCGCGTCGTCCAGGGGGATGCCGGCGGACATCTTGGCGACGTTGGCCGCCGGGTGGAAGGCGTCGCCCTCCGCATAGGGGAGGGCGAGCGCGTCGGCGAGCAGTCGGCCCACGGTCGTCTTTCCCGTCCCGGCCACGCCCATCACCACAATGACGCGCGTCATCGCGCACCTCGTTCTCGTTGTTCTTGTCCTCGTTGACATCGGCCCGGAAGGCCTGGGCACCACTGAAACGCATTACGTAGTACTTATTCAAGGGTTGCTCGGTAAAACATCACATCTTTTGTCCCTCTGGGCGTCACCGTACGCTTACGCCATGACCACTGAAGGGCCGGGCGGACCGGACGGACCGGGCGGGCCGGGCGGCCAAGGGCTCCACTCCCACGTACTGGACACGCTCGGCCTGGCGATCACGGCGGGGGAGCACCCACCCGGCAGCGTGCTGCGCACCGACGAGATCGCCGAACGCTTCGGGGCCTCGCGGACCGTGGTCCGCGAGGTGGTCCGCGTCCTGGAATCGATGCAGCTGGTCGAGTCCCGCCGCCGGGTCGGCGTCACCGTCCGCCCCACCGAGGAGTGGAACGTCTACGACCCGCGCGTCATCCGCTGGCGCCTCGCCGGCGCGGACCGCCCGCGGCAGCTGCGCTCCCTCACCGTGCTGCGCTCGGCCATCGAACCGGTCGCGGCCGGACTCGCGGCGGTCCGCGCCACCCCGGAGCAGTGCGCCGATCTCACCGAGGCGGCCCTGGGCATGGTCCGCACCTCACGCGGCCACCAGCTCGACGGGTACCTCCGCCACGACATCGACTTCCACCGGATCGTGCTCAACGCCTCCGGCAACGAGATGTTCGCGCGGCTCGGCGATGTCGTCGCCGAGGTCCTGACCGGGCGCACCCGGCACGCGGTGATGTTCCACGACCCCGACCCGGCGGCCGTCACCCTGCACGTGCGGGTGGCCGAGGCCGTACGGGAGGGGGACGCGGCCGCCGCGGAGGCGCTGACGCGCCAGATCGCGGTCGGCGCGCTGGAGGAACTGGACGTGCTCGCACCGTAGGGTGCCGGTCCGGTCCGGATGGTGGCGACCCGGCGGCAAGGCCGGTGAGCGACGATCAAGCTGTTGTCAGCCGCTGGTTCTAAGGTCGGCCCCATGACATCAGACCTGGTCCAGGACTCATGGACTCGCATAGACGCGTGGCTGCGCGAGCACGCGCCCCGCACGTTCGCCACGCTCCGGCCGCCTGCAGGCGGCGAGGAGATCGCAGCGGCGCAACAGGAACTGGGGGTCACCTTTCCTCCGGACCTGGTCGCTTCACTCCTCCGGCACAACGGGGCGCTGGAGGGACCTGAGGCCTTCCGCTTCAGCACGGGCGACCGGCTGCTCGGAGTGAGCGGAATCCTCGGGGACACCGGGTTCATGCGGGGCATCGACCAGGGCCTCGACGGGGAGACCGAGGGCTACTGGCTTCACGATTACGTGAAGTTCGGTTCTTACGACGTGACGTCGGACGGTCTTCTGATGGATTGCCGTACCGGGCGGAACTCCTTCGGTGCGATCGGACGGTTCTTCGACGAGACGGGCACCAGTTTCGGGCAGGCCGACTCGCTGGGTGAGTATCTGGCCGAACTGGCCGGCACGCTTGAGCGCGGCCAGGACGCCGGTGTCGTCACCTTCAACGGCCGGCTGTTCTGGGAGGCGCGTCCGCCTGCCAGGCCGCAGTACGGTGCCGACGAGCCCCTTCCCGCACCGGATGAGCAGCTGCCGGAGCTGGACCTGTCCTACGGTCCCACCGACCTCCTCCATGTGAGCCGCCTGGACGGGCATGAGGAACTCGGTGCGTTGATCGCAGTCCTGCCGTATGAGCAGGTGGTCGACGCCGCGCGGAAGCAGCTGCGCAGACTGGCGGTCGAAACGGGTCTGAACGACTACCCGGAGGTCAAGACAGCCCTGGACGCGTGGGAGTGCGGTGCGGCACTGCCGCAGCCTGGCCAGACCGGCCCGCTCGCCCTGCGACTCCGCGCGGTGCTCGCACAGGCCGACACCGGCCGAGACCACACGCGCAGGTGGGCCGCGGAGAAGATAGCCCTCGGGATCTGGGGGTCCCCGTACAGGTCCGTGTGCGAGAGCGCGGAGATCCGGAGTCACTTCACTCTCGACTGGCGTGCGGATCTCCATGCGGACCTGGGCAATCAGCCCCTGCCACTGATACCTGACGACCGATTCTGGGGGGCGCTGCGCAACCCCGCCATCGACTCCAGTTGGTACGCGGCCCAGTACAGCCAAGATCAGGACTGACCCCAGGGGTTTCGGTTCCGCGTGAGCGCTTCATGTGCACGTTCACTCCGTGGCGCCGGTGCTTCACGGCCGTCACCCGATCGGTGGCCAACCTGAAGAAGCTCAGTGAAGGCGGGCGCCGAAGGAAACCTCCTAGTCGGAGTAGCCCTTCTGCCCCTCCGCTGGGGTGTATCCGGTGGCTGAGCCGTGGTACGTGGACGTGACCTGGTTCTTGCGGGAGGGGTCCCTGGGGACGCCGGTGATGATGAAGGAGGAGACTGCGTTGTCGAACCCGTCGGTCAGGTTGTACCGATCCCCTCCGACTCCGTCGCGCCGAGGGGCAATGGTCGTCTTGTCGCCGGAGAATCCCGCAGCCGTGAAGAGGGTGATGCCCCACCCCTTGGCGATGGAGAGGCTGGAGATCGCATCGTTGCCGATCTGCCTCGCGACGTCGGCCATGTCGTGCCGGCCGCCGCCAAACCCTGCGTGCTTGCCCTGGCAGTTCCGATCGGTGAAGACATACACCCCGCTGGTGGGGCTGAGGATGTCCTCTGCGGCGGGCTTCGGCCAAGGCACGGTCGATACCTGGAGGTCCAAGACGAGTTGCATGAAATCGGCGAGGTCCTTGTTGCGGGTCGCTCTGTCCGTCAGACCCATCATGCCCTCGTGAAAGGTTCCCCTCTTGTCCCAGAGGGTCATCACGAGTTGGGCAAAGTCCTGGTCACTGAGGGATTCATCGGCGATGAGTGCGGCGATGAGCTCGTCGGCGAGAGCCTTGTCGCCCATGAGCCGGTCTGCGAAGGCCTTGTCCTCGAGAGCCTTGTCGACGAAGGTCGTGTCCTTTTTGTTCATGGGGCAGAAGCTACTGGCCTGTTCCGCGCGGCTTTCGCTCTGACACCCGGAACACGGTCGAGTTGATGACGCTCTTCGCCCACCTGGGCCGACGGCATCCAAGTCGATCTCCTCGCCGCCGAGCGCCTGGCCGCCCTGCCCAGACGATCGGAAAGGGACGGCCTAGTCGCGCACCCGGGCGTTCGCCGGGGGATGCGCGCCGGAGCCGACCGCGCCGTCCGTGCCGACGGGGCCGTCCGCTCCCAGGCCCGCGAGCAGGCGCAGTCCGTCCTCGGCGGGGCTGCCGGGGGCCGCGGACAGCACCAGCAGCTCCATGCCCGATTCGCCCGGCAGCGCGAAGTTCTCCTGGTGCAGTTCCAGCAGCCCGACCAGCGGGTGCCGGTACGCCTTGCGTCCGTGGGTGCGGGCCCGCACGTCCGCGCGGGCCCACAGCCGGCGGAAGCGCTCGCTGCCCATGGCCAGTTCGCCGATCAGCGAGGCCAGGCCGGGGTCCTCGGGGTACTGGCCGGCGGCCAGCCGCAGGTGCCCGACCACGTCGAGGGTGCAGTGCTCCCACTCCGCGTAGAGGCCGTGCTCGCCTTCCTCCAGGAAGAGGTGCCGGGCGATGTTCAAGCCCGGCACCGGACGGCCGAAGAGGAGCCCGGCGAGGCCGTTCCCGGCGAGCACGTTCAGGCGGTGGTCCATGATCAGCGCGGGTGCGCCGGCGACGAGGTCGAGGACGCGCAGCACCTCCGGGCGGATCCTCCCGCCCGGCGCCTTCGCCCGGCGGCGGCGCTGCCGCGCGAGCCGGTAGAGGTGCTCCCGCTCGGTCTCGTCGAGGCCGAGGACGCGGGCGAGCGCGTCGAGGACCTGCTCGGAGGGCTGGGTCGCGCGGCCCTGCTCCAGGCGCACGTAGTAGTCGACGCTGACACCCGACAGGTGAGCGACCTCTTCGCGGCGCAGGCCTTCGACCCGGCGGCGGCTGTCGGTGGGTATGCCGACGGCCGCCGGGTCGACCCGTGCGCGCCGGGTCCGCAGGAAGCCCGCAAGATCGTCCATGGGCCCAGTATGGCCGCGGCGGCGTCCGCGAGGGTGGCCCTGCCGGTACCAGGAAGTCCGGTCCGACGGAAGGCGCGCCCCTGAACAGCGGGCGCCGCGGAGCCCAGGATCAAGGCATCCGATCCCGAGGAGTTCCCGTGAAGACGCTGATCGTCCACGCCCACCCCGAGCCGAAGTCGCTCAACAGCTCGCTGAAGGACCTGGCGGTGTCCACCTTGGAGGGCGCCGGGCACGAGGTGCGGGTGAGCGATCTCTACGCCATGAACTGGAAGGCGGTCGTGGACGCCGAGGACTACGGCCCGCACGCATCGAGCCCGCTGAAGGTCGCCCTGGACTCGGGCAGGGCCTTCGATGCCGGGGCGCTCACCCGGGACGTGCTCGCCGAGCAGGAGAACCTGCTGTGGGCCGACACGATCATCTTCCAGTTCCCGCTGTGGTGGTACTCGATGCCCGCGATCCTCAAGGGCTGGGTGGACCGGGTGTTCACCTACCGCTTCGCGTACGGAGTCGGCGAGCACAGTGACACCAAGTACGGGGAGCGCTTCGGCCAAGGCACCCTCGCGGGCCGCAGGGCCCTGCTGTCGGTGACCGCCGGCGGCCCGGAGTCGCACTACGCGGCGCGCGGGATCAACGGCCCCATCGACGACCTGCTGTTCCCCATCCACCACGGGATCCTCTACTACCCCGGCATCGAGCCGCTGCCGCCGTTCGTGCTGTACGGCACCGACCGGATGAGCGGCGAGGACTACGCGGACGTGGCCAAGGCATGGGTGGAACGCCTGCTCACCCTCGAGTCGACCGAGCCCATCGCCTTCCGGCGGCAGAACTTCGGCGATTACGAGATCCCCTCGCTGCAGCTGAAGGAGGGGCTGGAGCCCGTGGGGCGCGGGGGCTTCGGGCTGCACGTGCGGTGACCGCCGGCCGCGGGGGACCGGACGGGCAGGCCCGGCCGGCCGGGGTGGCGGTACGGGTGCCCCCGCCGTCCGGCGTACGGGTACCGCGTGTCGTTGGACCAACTCGTTGACGCTGCGGCGGCATGAGCGTTTTTGATCTTCGTCGGACCCCCTTCCGGGAGATGCTCCCCCTCGCTTCGGCCGGAGCAGACGACCATTTCCGTGCGGCGAAGGGGTACTCGCATGTCTTCCACAGCAAGAACCGGACGAAGGGCCCGGCTGGCCGGCGGCCTGGTACTGCCGATGGCCGTGGCACTGGGCGGATTCACGGTCCCGGCGGTGGCCTCCGGCGGTGATGTGGTGGCCTCCGGCGGTGGTGCGCTGGCCCCCGGCGGTGGTGTGGTGTCGGCCGTCGAGGGTGGTGCGCCGCCTTCGGGTGGTGGCGCGGCCCCGGCGGAGGGTGCGGTGAACGCTCCGCAGTCGCTGCGGGCCGTCGGTGCCCCGGGGGCGGGCCCCGGCGGGCCCGACGCCAACTGTGCGCGGCAGCGCGCCGAGGCGGTCCCCGAGGGCGGGCACCCCTGCCCGGCTCCGGCCGGGGCGCAAGGTCCACGGGGGCCGAAGGGTGCGAAGGGCGAGAAGGGCGGCTCCGGACCCAAGGGCGATGCGGGCCCGCCGGGTCCCAGGGGCGAGCCGGGCGGGAAGGGGAACACGGGCGCCAAGGGCGATGCCGGGCCTCCCGGGCTCAAGGGGGAACCGGGCGAGAAGGGGAACGCCGGGCCCAAGGGTGATGCGGGGCTGCCGGGGGCCCGCGGAGAGCAGGGCGAGAAGGGGAACGCCGGGCCCAAGGGTGATGCGGGGCTGCCGGGGGCCCGCGGAGAGCAGGGCGAGAAGGGGCCCGCCGGACCCAAGGGTGATGCCGGGCTGCCGGGGGCCCGCGGGGAGCAGGGTGAGAAGGGGGTCGCCGGGCCCAAGGGGGACCGGGGGGCCGTCGGGCGGAAGGGGGATCCGGGCCCCAAGGGGGACGTCGGGCGGAACGGAGACGTCGGGGCGGCCGGGCCGCAAGGGCAGCAGGGGCCCGCGGGTCCGGCCGGGCCGGCGGGCACGCAGGGGCTGCCCGGGCTTCCCGGCACCGCGGGCCCGCAGGGGTTCGCGGGACCGCCCGGGCGGCAGGGCGCCCCGGGCCCGACCGGAGCCACCGGGCCGCTCGGCCCACTGGGCCCGGCGGGGCCGCAGGGGGTGCCCGGCCCGTTCGGGCCCTGCGCCTCGGTGGACAACCAGATGCCCAACAACTCCGAGGAGTTCGCGCTCGTCCTCAAGGACGGCAAGACCTACCTCGGCCGCCGCACCCGCGATATGGCGGGCCAGTGGGGCGACTTCAGCTGGACCGACCTCACCGTGGCACCGGTCACCGGCTACCCCGCCGACGTCTGCACGGTGGCCCTGGCCATCAACGGCAACGACGTGAAGGTCAAGGCCATCACCAAGACGGGCACGCTTTACCACACCCACTGCGGGACCAACGGGCGTGCCGTCACCTGCGACGCACCCTGGGCGCCCGTGCATCCACAGCCCGGAACGGTCCCGCCCCCGCCTCCGGCGCCCTGATCCGGGACCCCGTCCCGGAGTGACCGTCCCGGAGTGACCGCCTTCAGGCACCCGTCCCGTGCGCCACACTGGGCGGGTGCTGGGACATGGCGACGGGTACGAGGCCGCGGGCTCCGCCTCCTTCGTGGGGCGGACCGGTGAACTGGCCCTGCTCGAACGGGCTTTGCGTGAGGATCGGCTGATCACCCTGACCGGGCCGGGCGGCGTCGGCAAGACCCGCCTGGCCCGCCGCGCGGCCGGCCTCGCGGGGGCATCAGGTACGGCCGAAGGCACCGGCGCGACGGAGCCCGCCGACGCCAACGCCGACGCCCCCTCCGGCCCCTTCCCCGACGGGGTCCACTGGGCCGATCTCTCCCCGCTGCCCGACGGGCGGCTGCTGGTGGCCACCGTGGCCGACGCGCTGGACCTCGCCGACCACACCGCGCGCACCCCGGCCGCAGCGGTGCGGCAATGGATCGGCGGGCGCCGGCTGCTCCTCGTACTGGACTGCTGCGAGCACCTGGTGACCGCCGTACGGAGCCTCGTACGGGAGCTGCTCGACGCGGCCCCGCACCTCGTCCTGCTCGTCACCAGCAGGCAGCCGCTCGGGCTCGCGGAGGAACGGGTCCTGGACATCGGCCCGTTGCCGCATGCCATCGACCCGTTCGGCGCCGAGGAGGCCCTCGCCCTGTTCACCCGGCGGGCCGCCGCTGCCGCCCCCGGGCAGGCGCCGCCCTGGACCGAGGCCCGGCTCGCGGCCGCCCGCTCCGTGTGCGCCCGTCTCGAAGGGATCCCCCTCGCGCTGGAACTGGCCGCCGCGCAGTTGACCGACCACACCATCGAGGAGCTGGCCGTACGGCTGGCCCGCAGGATCGGCCCGCTGTCCGCACCCCGCCCCGCACCCGGCCACGCATTCGGCCCCGCCCCCGTTCGGCCGCCGCGCCACCGCGCGCTGCGCACCGCCATCGGCTGGAGCCACGAGTGGTGCGCACCGCGCGAACGGCTGCTCTGGCTCCGGCTGTCCGTGTTCGGCGGAGCCTTCGATCTGGCGGCCGCACGCGCGGTCTGCTCCGCAGACCCGCTCACGGAGACGGACGTCCCCCCGCTGCTCGACGCCCTGGTCGCCAAGTCCGTCGTACGCCGGGGCGCGGACGGCTCGTACCGGATGCTGGACACGATCCGGGAGTACGGGGCCATGTGGCGCGACGGGGCGGGGGAGCGCGAGGCGCTGCGGGAGGCCCACGCCGCGTACTTCACCGAGCTCGTGCGCGCCGCCGAGCGGGACTGGCTCGGTCCCGCCCAGCGGATCGGGTACCGGCGCGTCGAGGCGGTGCACGGAGACCTGTGCGCGGCCCTCGACCACTACCTGGCCACCGCCCCGGAGCGGGCCCTGGACCTGGCCGCCCGGGCCGGCTTCTACTGGGCCTGCTGCGGCCACCTGCACGCCGCGCGCGGCTATCTGGAGCGGGCGCTGGCCGCCGCGCGGCCCGAGGAGGTGGCCCCGCGGATCCGGGTGCGCGCCCTGTGGGCCCTCGGGGTGACCCTGCTGCTCCAGGGCGAACAGGAGCAGGCCCACCGGATCGCCGTCGGCTGCGAGGCGCTGGCCGCGGGGCTCGACGAGGGGCCGGAGGGGGATGCGGGCCCGGCGCTGGACGCCGCGTACCTGCTGGGCCTGAGCCACCTGCTGGCCGGGCGGCCGCTGGCGGCGCGGATCGTCTCCGACAACGCCCTGGAGGCCTTTCCCGGCGCGCCCTTCGACTCGGGGCCCCGGATCCGCTGCCACCTCGTACGGGTCTTCGCGCTCACCGGCACGGGCCTGTTCACCGACGCCCGGGACGAGGCGGAACTGCTGCGCGCCGGCTGCACCGAGCGGGGCGAACACTGGACCCGCGCCTACGCCGACTACCAACTGGCCCTGATCTGCCTCTTCGAGGGCCGCCCCGCCGAGTCCGCCGTCCACGCCCGCGCCATGCTGGAGAGCAAGCGCGAGCTGGGCGACAGCTTCGGGACGGCCCTGGGCCTCGACCTGCTCGCCGCGGCCCGCGCGGCGACCGGAGACGGGGCCGGCGCGGCGCGCGCGTACGGCACCGGCCACGCCTACTGGCAGGCCGTCGGCCACCCGCAGCGCGGCACTCCCGAACTGGCCTCCGTGCGCGAGGAGTTCGAGCGCACGGCGCGCGGAGCGCTCGGCGACCAGGCGTACGAGGCGGCCTTCCGCGAGGGCCTGCGGCACGGCCATGTCCTGCGCACCCGGCCCCGTCCGTACGAGAGTTGAGCCCGGCCCCTTGCGGGGTCGCGGGTTCAGGCGAAGTTCGCCGTGATGCGCTGGAGCGGGACGAGCTTGAAGTTCTGGTTGCCGCTCGTGCCCGGGGCGCCGTTGGAGCCGTCCTGGCAGATGAAGACGCCCTGCGGGAAGGCCGGGCCGAGGTTGGCCGCCGAGGCGTCGATGCCGTCGGTGTCCTCGCAGTCGTCGGCCGCGGTGCCGCCCACGACGGAGAAGCGGCCCAGGTAGGCGTGGGTGGTGCGGTCGTAGACCGTGAAGTCGTTGCTGCCCTGGGAGGAGACGTAGATCCGGTTGCCGGCCGCGGTGATGCCCTCGGTGTCGGCGGTGATGTGGCCGGCGGAGCCGGTGGAGTCGAGCTTCGTGCGGGTGGTTCCGGCGGTGGGCTCGGCGCCGTAGATCCAGACGCCGACGTCCTCCTCGCCGAGGTAGAGCTTGCCGGTGGTGTCGTCGGCGTAGCAGCCCTCGACGGCGGAGCCCGCGTCCCACAGGCGCACGGAGGTCGCGGTCACCGAGTCGCCGCTGACCGCGAGCTCCCACTGCTCGACGCGCCCGGAGGTGGAGTTGGGGAAGGCGTACAGCTTCCCGGAGGCCGGGGAGGTGTAGAGGCAGATGCCGTGGGCGGTGACCTCGGTGGGCACGTCCTTCAGCCGCTTGAGCTGCCGGGTCGCGGGGTCGATGCGGTAGACGTGCATCGCGCCGTTGCCGCCTGCGGCCTCGTCGTCGGCGGTGACGACGATGTTGCCGCGCAGGTCGACGTTGTTGCCGTAGTCGCCGCTGATCCGCTGGATCCGGGCACCGGTCATGTCGTAGACCTCCAGCGCGCCCTTCTTGTCGGTGCCCACGACGACGGACTTGGCGGGATCCGTGGGGTGGACCCAGATCGCCGGGTCGTCGGCGGCGTCGCCGCCGTGCGAGACGGGGGCGGTCTCCACCGTCGCGGTGACGGAGAAGGAGGCCGCCTGCGCGGGCGCGGCCGGGATGGCCAGGGCGGCCAGGACGGCGGCGGGGAGCACTGCTCGACGGGCGGAGACGGTGAAGGACACCGGATTCCCTTCAGGTTGAGGGGGGAGGACAGAGGGAGGCTAGGCAGGCCGGGGAAGCCCGGCGTGAACGGCACCTGAACCGGGGGCGGCGAACCCCGGACCGTCCACGCAGCCGTCCCCCTCAGCCCGTCGAGGCCGTGCGCGGGGTGGTCTGCTGGACCGCCCAGCCGTTGCCGTCGGGGTCGGAGAAGTAGACGAAGGAGCCCCAGGGCATGTCTTCGATCTCCGTCACCTCGATGCCCCGGCCCTTGAGGTCGGCGAAGGCCTCCTCGATGTCCGCGACCACGACCTGCATGTTGTCCAGTGAACCCGGTGTCATCCGGGTCAGGCCCTTGCCGATGGCGATCGAACAGGCCGAGCCGGGCGGGGTCAGCTGGACGAAGCGGATCTCCTCGCTGACCGTGATGTCGTGGTCGGCGTGGAAGCCGATGCGTTCGTAGAAGGCCTTGGCCCGGTCGATGTCGGTGACCGGTACGGCGACCAGTTCCAGCTTGATGTCCATCGGCTTCTCCTGACTCCGGTGTCTCCGTGCTTCCGGGGGCCGGGTTCGGCCGCCCCGTTGGCCATCATCCGCCGGAGACCGCCGCCGCGCCGCCCGGGACGGCCTGCGCCGCCGGCGTGTCCCCGTCCGGGCCGGCCGCCGCGAACTGGGTGCGGTACAGCTCCTCGTACCGTCCGCCCACCGCCAGCAGCTCGGCGTGGGTGCCGCGTTCCACGATCCGGCCGTCCTCCACCACCAGGATCAGGTCGGCCGCCTGCACCGTCGACAGCCGGTGCGCGATCACCACGGCGGTCCGGCCCGACAGGGCCTCGGCCAGGGCCTCCTGGACGGCCGCCTCCGAGGTGGAGTCCAGATGGGCGGTGGCCTCGTCCAGGATCACCACCCGCTGGCCGGCCAGCAGCAGCCGGGCGATGGTCAGCCGCTGGCGCTCCCCGCCCGAGAGCCGGTAGCCGCGCTCGCCGACGACCGTGTCCAGCCCGTCCGGCAGCGAGGCCACGAGCCCGTCGAGACGGGACCGGCGCAGGGCCTCCCAGATCTCGTCCTCGCCCGCCTCCGGGCGGGCCAGCAGCAGGTTGGCCCGTACCGACTCGTGGAAGAGGTGGCCGTCCTGCGTGACCATGCCCAGCGTCGCGCGCAGGGAGTCCGCGGTGAGGTCCCGTACGTCGATCCCGCCGACGCGGACCGCGCCCTCGTCCGTGTCGTACAGCCGGGGCAGCAGCTGCGCGATCGTCGACTTGCCGGCGCCCGAGGAGCCGACCAGGGCGATCATCTGCCCGGGCTCGGCGCGGAAGGACACCTCGTGCAGCACCTCGGTGCCGCCCCGCGCGTCGAGGGTCGCGACCTCCTCCAGGGAGGCGAGGGACACCTTGTCGGGGGAGGGGTAGCCGAAGGAGACCTTGTCGAACTCGACCGCCACCGGCCCCTCGGGCACCCGGCGGGCGTCCGGCTTCTCGGAGATCAGCGGCTTCAGGTCGAGGATCTCGAAGACCCGCTCGAAGCTGACCATCGCGCTCATCACCTCCACCCGCGCCCCGGCGAGCGCGGTCAGCGGCGCGTACAGCCGGGTCAGGAGCAGGGCGAGGGCGACCACCGAGCCCGCGTCCAGGGTGCCGGCCAGTGCGTAGTGGCCGCCGAGCCCGTACACGAGCGCCAGGGCCAGCGCGGAGACCAGGGTGAGGGCGGTGATGAAGGCCGACTGGGCCATCGCCGTCCGGATCCCGATGTCACGCACCCGGGCGGCGCGCGCCGCGAACTCGGCCGACTCCTCGTCGGGCCGTCCGAACAGTTTGACGAGCGTGGCGCCCGGCGCCGAGAAGCGCTCGGTCATCTGCGTGCCCATCGAGGCGTTGAGCGCCGAAGCCTCCCGCTGCAGGGCCGCCATCCGCACGCCCATCCGGCGGGCGGGCAGCACGAACACCGGCAGGAGCACGAGGGCCAGCAAGGTGATCTGCCAGGAGATCCCCAGCATCACGGTCAGCGTCAGCAGCAGCGTCACGGTGTTGGACACCACCCCCGACAGGGTGTTGCTGAACGCCCGCTGCGCACCGATCACGTCGTTGTTGAGCCGGCTGACCAGCGCCCCGGTGCGGGTCCGGGTGAAGAACGCCACCGGCATCCGCTGCACGTGGTCGAAGACCGCCGTCCGCAGATCCAGGATCAGCCCCTCACCGAGGGTGGACGACAGCCGGCGCAGGACCAGCCCCAGGCCCGCCTCCGCGACCGCGATCAGCGCGATGAGCAGGGCGAGGCGGGTGACCGTACCGCCTTCGCGTCCTTCGACGATCGCGGTGACCACGCGGCTCGCGAGCACCGGGGTGGCGACCGCGAGCAGCGCGGTCACCACGCTGAGCAGCAGGAAGAACGTCAGCCCGCGCCGGTGCGGGCGGGCGAAGGCGGCGATCCGGCGCAGCCCGGCCCGCGAGAGCGGCCGCCGGTCCTGCTGGGCGTTGATCGCGCTGTGGAGCGAGGTCCAGGCGGTGACTTCCATATCCATGAGCCGAACCGTATGACCTCAACCAAACTTGAGGTCAAGGGGCGCAGGGAGCGGGTCCCTGCGCCGCCGGAGGAGGAGGTCCCGTACGCGAACTGTCGTGCGCGTCACTTCCTGTAGTACGAGCCGAACAGGTCGATGATCAGGTCGGTCGGCTCCCAGCCGCGGTTCCAGAAGTCGACGATGTCGTTGTTGCCGGTGCCCGCCTGGACCAGGTTCGCGACGGTCGTGGCCTTCGTCCAGTTCAGGACGGAGGTGTTCGGCGGGGTGGGGCGCTTCGCCGTGCCGTTGAGGTAGTCGTCCTTGGTGTTCGGGTCGGGGGCCACCGTGAGGTGACCGGCGCTCCCCGTGTTGGTCACCGTGGTGTTCAGGACGAGGGCTTCGAGCCCGCTCTCGATCCACCGGATCTCTTCGTGGTAGTCCAGGGCTTTGAGGGGCCAGCCGTAGGTCCGGGTGTCCTCCAGGCGCTCGGGCTTCCCCGGCAGGTAGGCGGCCTTGCCGTCGGCGCCGTAGTAGCCGGTGACGTCCACGATCACGCCGGAGTAGCCGAAGGAGGCGTGGCGGATGCTGATCCTGCCGTCCGGTCCGACCGGGACGATCACGGCGTTGGCGACGGTCTGCCCGGCGGTGAAGTTCACGCTGGAGGTGGACGGAGCCTGCCCGCCGCCCGGGAAGACGGTGAGGTGGCCGGCCTGGTCCGGGTTGACCACGGTGACGTTGAGGGACACGGCCGTCACGCCGGTGGCCGGCAGCCCGGCCGCTCCGGTGACCTGGACGCCGAAGGTCTTCTGGGGACCGGGCGCGACCGTGGACGCACCCAGCCCCTGGCGGGTGTCGACGAGCCGGGTCGGCTCCACGGAGGTGAAGCCGTCGGCGGCGGTCCGGCTGAAGTAGCCCGTCACGTCGGCGATCAGGTCCACCGAGCCCAGGCTGCGGTTGGCCAGCTCCACGTACCCGTCCTCGCCGACCGGCACGATCGCCAGGTTCGGTACGGTCTGGCCCTTCACGAAGTTGACGTTCGAGGTCTCCGGCCGCTTCGTGCCGGAGGCGTACGCGATGACGTGCCCGGCCGTCGCGGCGTTGGTCACCGTGATGTTGAGGGCCACGGCGGTCACCCCGGCCGGGATGGAACCGCTGCCGGCGATCTTCACGCGGGTCGTGCCGTTGGCTCCGACGGGGCGGCCGCCGGGGGTCCCGGTACCGGTCCCGTCACGGGTGTCCAGCAGTCGGGTGGGGGCGTGCGGGGTGAACTCGGAGCCCTCCACCACCATCTCCTTGGTGGTGACGGCGGTCTCGCCGCCCGGGCCCGTCGCCTTGATCGTGATCGTGTGGGCACCGGCGTGGGCGTAGGTGTGATCGGCGTACACGAGGTCGGCGACCAGGCCGAACTCCGTGGCGACGATGCCGTCGCCCCAGTCGATGTCGTAGCGGACGACGCCGTACGGCAGGTCCGTGCTGACGCCGGTGGCCAGCCCTGCGGAGAGCGCACCCCTGGTGGACGCGCCCATGGACACGTCGAAGTACGGGTTTTCCTGGGCGCGCGCCGCCGGGCCGGACGCGGACGAGGCGCGGGCCTTCGCGGCCGCGGTCTTCGCCGCTATCTCCTGCGCGGCGGCCTTCCCGGCCGCTTCCTTCGCGGCGGCGATCCCGTCCGACGGGCCCTTCGCGGCCGGCGCGGGCGTAGGCGTCGGCTTCGCGGAAGCAGCGCCGGCCGACGGCGCGGCCTGGGCGGTGACGGGTACGAAGCCGACGGTCGCCGCGACGACGGCGGCGGAGATCATGACACGGTGACGGAACACCGGCCCCCCAAATCTGAACTGTTCACCATTGCAAAAGGTCATGATCAGATTACCTGCTCGCAGGTGCGGGTCGTTCCGCCGGTCCCCGTCAGTCGAGGCAGAAGATGTTGTCCTCGGGATCGTTCATCACGATGATCCCTTCGTTCTCCTCGTCGGACTCCAGGCGGTACAGCCGCTTCGCGCCCAGCTTCTCCAGCCTGGCGGCCTCCACCTCCAGTACGGCCATGCGCTCGTCCCCCTTCAAGCCGGGTGCCGAGCGCACGTCCAGGTGCAGGCGGTTCTTCGCCTCCGTCCTGGCCTCCGGGACCCTCTGGAAGTACAGCCGCGGTCCCTTGCCGTCCGGATCCGAGATGGCCGCCCAGTCGGCGGAGCCCCCCGTCGGCTGGACGCGGTAGCCCAGCGCCTGGGCCCAGAACTCCGCCTGCGCGCCCGGATCGGCGCAGTCGTACGCGACCTGGATTTCCTTGGCCATGTGGCCTCCGACCATTCGAAACCTGTCCACCGGTACCAGTTGGCACCAGCGCAGGACGATAGTGGATCAACCGTCGCTCGTACGAGGGATTTTCGCAGCCCTCGTCCGTGTCGGTGCCCGGTGCCAGAATCGGCCCATGACGCAGGGATCAGAGCCCTTCACGCACTCCGGCCGACACACCGGCGACACCGTTCTCTCCCGCTTCGAACGCTGGGCCCGCGACACCCCGGGAGCCCCGGCCGTGGCCGCGGGCGCCGAGAGCCTCACCTACGGACAACTCGACGCACGCGCCAACCAGTCGGCCCGCCACCTGCTCGACTGCGGGCTGCCCGAACGGGCCGTCGTCGCCGTGTGCTCCGCCCCGCGGGCCGAGCTCGTCGTCCTCCTCCTCGGCATCCTCAAGGCCGGCGCCGCCTACACCGTCATCGACGTCGAGAACCCGCGCACCGGGCAGCGCCAGCTCGCCGCAGCCCGCCCCTTCGCGCTGCTCGCCGACGCCGCGGACCAGGCCCGCCTCGACGACGGCGGGGACCTGCGGGTGATCCGCACCGGCGGGCAGCACGCGGTCGCCACCGCCGGGCTGTCCACCGACACGCCGGACCGGGCACCGCGGGGGGACACGGCCGCCGTGCTGTTCACCGGGGGTACGGACCGGCGGGCCGTCCCGCTCTCCCACGAACGGTTCCTCGCCGCCCACGAAGGGTGGGCCCGCGTTGCGGGGCCGGTACCCGAGGACCGGCACCTGATCACCGCCGCCCCGGACCTCACCGGCTTCGCCGCGGGATGGACGCGGGCCCTGTGCGAGGGCGGCGCCCTCGTCCTGCCCGAAGGCCCGCGCTGGACCCCGGAGTCGCTGCGCCGCGCCGTCGACGCCGAGCGGGTCACCGTCCTGCACACCGACCCGGGCGCCGCCACCCAGCTCCTCCTGCGGGACGGGGAGGCCTCCCTGTCGCGGACCTTGCACCGCCCCGACGAGGGGCTGCGGTCCCTGCGCATGGTCACGGTCGCCGGCGACCGCCTCTACCTCGACGAGCAGGCCGCCCTGCTCGCCCGGCTGCGGCCCGGCGCCCGGCTGCTCAACGTCTACGGACCCACCGAAGCGGCCGGCATCGGCGCCCGCTTCGAACTCCCGCAGCTCGCGGCCCCCTTGGACGGGGCCGAGGAACTCTCGCTCATCGGAACCGCCTTCCCCGGCTGCCGACTGGACGTACGGGACGGGGAGATCCACCTCACCGTGCCCGGTGGCGGCGAACCGATCCCGACCGGGGACCTCGGAGTGCTGCGCCCCGACGGACTGCTGGCGTTCCGCGGCCGGATCCGCGACCGGCTCACGGTGGACGGCAAGGCCCTCGACCCGCATCCCGTCGAGGCCGCGATCCGCAGCCACGAAGCGGTCGGCTCCGCACTCCTGGCCGAGGTCAAGGGCGCCGGTACGGGCGTCAACGCGCGGCCGGTGCTCGTCGCCTTCCTCGCCCCGGCCGCGGAGAACGACACCTGGCCCCCGGGCTCCGACCTCCCCGACAGCGGGGAGCTCCGGCGCCACCTGGCGGGCAGGCTCCCGGGGGCCATGATGCCGGGCGCCGTGTTCCGGCTGCGCAGGATCCCCCGGGACAGGGCCGGCCGCGAGCAGCGCGGCGCGCTCCCGCTGCCGCCGGGACGGACCGGGGGCGAGCACAGCGGGGGCGGGAGCAAGTACGGCGGCAAGTACGCCGGAGGGGACTCGGGGCCCAATATCGCCGGATGGGCCGGCCTCATCTTCTTCATCGCGGTCGGGCTGGTCATGGTGGCGGGATTCACCATGATCCTGACCATGATCTTCTGGCCCGGTTCCACGAACCTCGTCGGCGTTCCGAACCCGTACGCGACGCTCTTCTTCCTCCTCTACATGTGCGAATGCTGGGCGTTCGCGGCCGGTGTGTGGTTCCTGTTCGCCGGCCGGTCCCGGATGCGCCGCCACGGGCGCCGCGGCCCCCGCATCACCGCAGCCGCCCATCTGGCGATCGTCTACCTGCTGGCCGCCTGGTGGCCGCAGGACAACTTCTACCGGCTCGCGGCCAAGCAGGACTGGCCCCAACAGGCCGCGCTCGTCTACGCCTTCAACATCCCGCTGATGATCTGCGCCGGGATCGTGGCGGTCTACGTCTCCCGTCCGCCGCTCAGCGTCTTCGACGAGGACCGGGACCCGGCGGCGGTAGCGGCATCGGCATCGGCATCGGCATCGGTTCCGGCGCAGGCGTCGGCATCGGACCGGGACGGGGCCCGGACCGTCGATCCGGCCGGCTGAGCCCCGTCGGCCTGCTCGAACATCGCCCCGACCGACAGCGCTTCCGCCCGCACCACACGCTCGGCCGCGTCCAGCAGTTCCCTGCCGGTCGCGGCCACCAGGGCGCCCATCCAGGGCGCCGGTTCGAAGGCTCCGGTGGGGATGGCGGGGAGGAACACCGCGCCCATCGCGGCGCACCGGCTGGACAGCCGCTCGCACAGTTCGCCGAAGGCCGCCTCCGGCAGCCGGGCTCCCAGCTCCACCCGGTCGGCGATCCGTACGAAGTGCCCCGCGCCCCGCAGTTCGTCGAGCCGGGCCGCCACCACGAAGGCGACGGACGGCCCGGTCAGGCGCAGGTTCGTCTCCGTCGGGGCGAGCCGACCCGCACCGTCGGCGACGAAGTCCACGTCGAACCAGCCCCGGTAGCCCGCCGCCGACAGCTCCGTGCCCACCGCCCGGCCGAAGGCCAGCAGGGGTTCCTCCGCCCATCCGGGGACCACCCCCGGCCCCACCGTGGCTCCGCGGTACCCGCCGTCCGCCACGTCCATCACCGCCCCGCCGACCTCGTGGACCCGGCCCCCCGCGTCCACGAACCCGTCGTACGTGAGGTCGCGCGGCTCGGCCGGATCCGCCGGACCGCGTACGTACTCCTCCACCAGCAGCGGCCCGCGCGGCAGCGCCCGGACCACCGCCCGGGCCCCGCCCGCGGCACGGACCCGCTCGGGGGTCAGCACCGTGGTGCCCGAGCCGCCGACGCCGTGCTCCGATTTGAGAACGGTGCTCTCGCCCGCCCTGGTCCGGGACGCCAGCAGCCGCACCGCGGCCCACCGGGTGGCCGCCCGCCATTGCGCGGGCAGCGTGATCGCGGGGTGCCCGCCCTCCGCGAGGATCCGCCCGAACAGTCCGTGCGCCGCAGACTTCGACTCGTACCGCAGCACGTCCGGCCCCCAGGGCCGCCGCGCCAGCCGCGCGAAGGGGGCGGTCAGGCCCCACGGTACGAGGGGCGCCCCGGTCCCGGTCAGCCGCGCGGCCAGCGCCGGCCGGGCCCGTACGGCCTGCGACAGGCCCGGATCCCGCTCGGCGAGCCCGTCGTACACCTCCATACCGGCGGGCCAGTCCAGTTGGCGCCCGAGCAGGGAGATCCAGCCCGGCGGCACCGGGCGCGGCAGCACCAGCGCGGCCGGCAGCGGACTGTAGAAGGCGGCCAGGCAGGCGTAGTGGTGGGCGGCCCGCTGCTCCCGGTCCAGGGAGGCGTCCGCGAACTGTGCGTTGTACTCGGCGACGTTGCCCACGTGCACGGCCGCCCCGCCGCCCGTCCAGGCCCGCGCCCAGCCGGCCAGCGGCACGGGCGCCACCTCGAACCGCACCAGCCGGCCGGTGGCGTCCGGATCAGCTCCCGGCCCCGCTTCCGATCCCGCTTCCGATCCCCATTCCGCTTCCGATTCCGCATGCGATTCAGGGCTCGCAGCCACCGCCCCCATCGCCCGGTAGAAGCCGGCGGCGTGCGGATCGGCGTCGATCAGGAGCCGGCGGAAGCCGAGTCCGGCCGCGCGCCGCAGCACGTCCCGGTACAGCAGGCGCCCCACACCCCCGCCGATGGCGGCCGGTTCGACGAAGAGCAGACCCAGCCGCCCGATCGGCGGCTCCCCTTCCAGGGAGGCGAGCCCGAGCACGACCGCCGGGCCGTCGCCGGACCGGGAGCCGGCCGCCCCGGCCGGGCCCTCGGCGACCACGATCCGCCGCCGCACCTCGTCCCCGGCCCCGATCCGCAACTCCGGGGCGCACGCGGCGAGGAACTGCGCCCCGTACCCCCAGTGGGCCTTGGACCGCATGACCAGCCTCGTCAGCTCCCCGGCCTCCCCGGCCCGCGCGGCCCTGAGCTCCGCCATTTCCTGACCTCCCCATGGTCGGGTGCCATGCCGTGCGATAGATTCGGCCACCGCGACGACAGGCACGCGACGTACTTCCTACCCCACCTACCCCACCCCGGAGACGGCTTCCCAATGAGCGACATCATCAACGGACTTGGCCGCACCACCGCATTCGGCGGCGTCGGCCTGGTGCTGCTCATCCTCGGCATCGTCCTGGTGGACGTGCTGACCCCCGGCAAGCTGCCGAAGCAGATCTGGGAAGAGCGCAACCGCAACGCCTCCGTGCTGCTGTCCTCGGCGCTGCTCGGCATCGGCGGCATCGTCTTCACCTCGATCTGGACCACGTACGACAACTTCGGCAAGGGCCTGCTCTCCACGGCCGCGTTCGGCCTCCTCGGCCTGGTCCTGATGGCCGTGGCCTTCCTGGTGCTGGACCTGGTGACCCCGGGCAAGCTCGGCGCCATCGTGGTCGACCCCGAGCCGCACCCCGCGGTGTGGGTGACGGCCTCCTGCAACCTCGCGGTCGCCGCGATCGTCGCCGCATCCATCGCCTGAGGCTTGCCGACGCCCACACACACCGAGATCGCACGAGAGCGCCGCTCCCTTCGGGGAGCGGCGCTCTCGTTTCGTACGGGTGCTCCGGCCGCGCCCCTACGCCAACCCCAGCGCGAACACCGCGAACCCGGCCGCCAGCAGGCCCGCCACGGTCCGGCGCACCGCCGTGGCCCGAGGCAGCCCCGCCGCAGGCCGCTCGAACCGGCGCGCGTACCGGGCGATGCCCACCAGCAGCGCCGCGAACACCGGCATCCACGCCAGCCGCGCCACGATCCACCCGACACTGTCCGGCGCCGTCGTCAGCCCGGCCAGCCCGCCCGCGAAGGACCCCGGCACCGCGGCCGCCAGCATCGCCGTCTGGTGCCAGCACAGGATCGTCATGGCGCACAGGTTGATCACGACCACCGGCGCCCACAGCATCGGCCGGGCCAGCAGCCGCGCCAGCCGATCCCGCACCAGGATCGCGGCCCCCGACTGGGCCGCGGCCAGGGCCAGTACCAGCAGCGACGGCGGATGGGAGTTGGTCCGGGCCTCGCCCGGGACGCCGACCATCGAGGCCGGGTAGTGGAAGACCACCAGCAGGGCCGCGAACAGGACGCTCCCGCCCGCCAGCAGCAGCCGTCCCCCGCGCCGCCCGATCCGGCCCTCGCCCCAGTCCACGCCGAGCTGGTACGCGAACAGCCAGCCCGGCAGGATGTTCACCAGTGCCACCCACCCGGGCACCGAGTCCGCGAAGGGCCCGTAGCGCAGGAAGTCCACCACTGCGACCGAGGCGAGCAGCGGGGCCGCCGCCCAGCCGCCGAACCGGTGCGCGGCGCGCACGCAGTACGGGGTCAGCGCGGTGACCACCACGTACACCCCGACGAACCACAGCGGCTGGATCACCAGCTTCGCCCCGGTCCGCAGGGTGGCCTCGGGCACCCCGGCCGCGTACAGCACCGGCGCGGCCAGCGCCCACACCGCCGTGACCCCGAGCACCGGCCGCCCCAGCCGGGCGATCCGGCCTTTCAGCCAGGCCCCGGCCGATCCGGTGTGCCGGCGGAAGGAGAGCGCCGAGGCGTAGCCGCCGACCAGGAAGAAGATGCCGAGCATCTGCAGCACCCAACTGGCCGGGGCCAGGCCGCCGAAGGCGGAGAGGGGGCTCGCGTTGTGCAGGGCCCCGTCGGAGTCGAGGGTGAACCCGCCGAGCAGCCAGTGCCCGGTCGGCACGGCCAGCAGGGCCAGTGCCCGCAGTCCGTCGATCGCCCGGTCCCGGTGGGCGGGGGTCTTCGCGTCGATCCGGCCGGCGGCCGCCCGTACCTGGGTGAGGACGCCCGGCGTGCTCATCGGCCCGCTCCCGTAGCGATCGCGGCGAAGGCCTTCAGGGACCGGGTGCCGGGGGTGAAGTAGCCGGTGTGGCCGGCCACGTCGGCGGCGTCGATCCGGCGGGCGCCGAAGGCCGCCGAGGTGGGATCGGCTCCGTGGCCGAGCCCGGCGAACTCCACGTTGGGCACGTCGGAGATCCAGTCGGAGGGACCGCGTGCCGCCCAGACCCGGGCCTCGGTGCGCAGTCCGGCGACGCTGTCGGCCCGCATGCCGGGGGAGCCGAAGGCGACGATGTCGGTGACGTCCGTGTGCCGGGCCGCCAGCCCGCAGACCACCGAGCCGTAGCTGTGGCAGAACAGCACCGGGTCGGGCGCGCCGACCGCTGCGAGCCCCTCGGTGAACCGGGCGAGCCGGACCGCGCCCGCCTCCGCCAGCCGCCCGCGGGCGGTGTCCAGCCCCCGCCCCCCCAAACCCACGGGCGTGGTGTAGCCGGTCCACGCGATGACGGCGGCCGTCTCCCCGGTCGCGGACCGCAGGGAGCGGGCCATGCCCGCCGGGCCGGTGTACGCGGCCCGCGGGCGGTCGTAGGTGGTGGCGTCGTTGTCCGAGCCCGGCACGATCACCGATACGTGCGCGGACCGCTCCAGGTCCCCGAAGACCTCGGCGACGGTGCCCCGTCCGCGCGGGTCGAAGGCCAGGATCTGCCGGTCGGGCGCGGCCAGGGAGGCGAAGCGCGGCTCGCCGGTCGCCCGTACGGCCAGCCGGTTGGCCTCGTACCGCAGGGGGAGCGGAGCCCCGTCCAGATTCCCCACCACGAGCGGGTGGGCCCGTACGAGGTCCCGTGCCCGGGTCGCGTCCAGCCCGGCGAAGAACCGCGCGACCTCGGCCGGCGTCGCCCGCGCCGGATCCGGCAGCGGCCGCCCGGACACCGTGTCGGCCTGCCAGGCGGCGGTGCCCGGCAGCGGGCCGGTGACCGCCGTCTGGGCGTCCGCGGAGGCCCATCCCGCGGTGCCGGCGACGACCGCCGCCGCCAGTGCGGCCGTGACCAGTGTCCTTGCGAAGCGGCGCATGCCCCTTCTCCTCTCCTCGTGACGAGGAGGAAGGTAAGAAGGAGGTGCCGCAACGGGCGTCGCACCGTGGAGCCAAGTCGGATGTCATACCCCGGTAGGGGGTGGAGGAGACCGGCCGGTGGAGGACGTCGGTGGAGGAGGCCGGTGGAGGAGGCAGGTGGGAGGCGGATCAGCCGCCGTCGCCCGGCCGCACCAGCCCCGCCTCGTAGGCGAAGATCACGGCCTGCGCCCGGTCCCGCAGGTCCAGCTTGCCCAGCACCCGCCCGATGTGCGTCTTGACCGTCTGTTCGGCCAGCACCAGATGGCCGGCGATCTCCTGGTTCGACAGGCCGCGCGCGATCAGTTCCAGCACCTCGGTCTCCCGCGGGGTCAGCCCGTTCAGCCGCAGTGCGGGATTGCGGCGCGGCGCGGGCCGCCGCTCGACGAAGTCCGCGATCAGGCGCCGGGTCACCGACGGAGCCAGCAGCGCCTCGCCCGAGGCGACCACCCGCACCGCGGCGATCAGATCGGCCGGCGGGGCGTCCTTCAGCAGGAAGCCGGAGGCCCCCGCGCGCAGGGCCTCGTACACGTAGTCGTCGATGTCGAAGGTGGTCAGCATCAGCACCTTCGGCCGGTGCACCACCCCCGGCGGGGGATCGAGGAGCTCGCGGGCGGCGCTGAGCCCGTCCATCTCCGGCATCCGGACGTCCATCAGCACCACGTCGGGGTGGACGGTGCGGGAGACCTGGATCCCCTGGCGTCCGTCGGGCGCCTCGCCCACCACGTCGATGTCGGCCTGCGCCGACAACAGCGCGGCGAAACCCGCCCGCACCATGGCCTGGTCGTCGACGATGATCACGCGGATGGTCAACTTGGTTCCTCGGGTGCGGTGTTGATGGGCATGCGGGCGGCGACCCGGAAGCCGCCGTCGGGCAGCGGACCGGTGTCCAGCGTCCCGCCCGTCAACCGTACGCGCTCCCGCATCCCCACCAGCCCGTGCCCGGTGCCCGAGGTCTCCAGCGCCACCACCGCGTCCCGTGCCGGGCCGTTGACCACCAGTACGAGGAGCTCCTCCTCGTCGAAGGTCACCGAGATGTGCGTCGGAGCCCCCGGCGCGTGCCGCACCACGTTGGCCAGCGCCTCCTGGACGATCCGGTACGCCGACAGGTCCACGGCCGGCGGCGCCGCCCCGGCCGCGCCCTTGGCCAGCGCCAACTCCACCGGCTGCCCGGCCCGTACGGTCGCCTCCACCAGCTGCTGCAACCGGCCGAGCCCCGGCTGCGGGGTCCGGTCGGCGCCGTTCGCCTCGTCGCCGCGCAGCACCGTCAGCAGCCGCCGCATCTCGCCCAGCGATTCGCGCGCGCTCGACGCGATGGCGGCGAACTCCTCGCGCACCGGCTCCGCCATGCCGGGGAGGCGGTACGGCGCCGAATCCGCCTGCACCGTGATCACCGACATGTGGTGGGCCACCACGTCGTGCAACTCCCGCGCGATGCGGGCCCGTTCTTCGAGCAAGGTGCGGCGGGCGCGCTCCGCCTCGCTGATGCTCTCCTGCTCGGCGACCTTCTGGCGTGCGTCGCCGAGCCCGCGCAGTGCTCCCGTCAGCGCGAGCATCACCCCGGCCAGGACGAACAGCAGGGCGACCGTGTTGGTCACCCCGTCCGGTTTGAAGGCGTTCAGCAGAGCCCCGGTCACCCCGGTCACCAGCCACACCCCGACCAGGGTCCGGATGGACTCGCGCAGCCCCAGGCAGGCCATCAGCACCAGGTAGCCGATGATCACCATCGGGGTCCAGGGCCAGGCGTGCCCGGCCACCCCGTCGGCCTGGGTCAGTACGACGGCCCCCACCGTGTCGGCCGCCAGCACCAGGCCCCACGCGGTGCGCGGCCGGGTCACGGCGAGCAGCAGGGGCAGGGTCTGGGCCACGCCCAGCGCCCCGGCCCAGCCGCCGCCCGCCTTGTAGTCGTTGGTCAGCACCGCGATCGTCACCGGCAGCAGCGCCATCACGCACACGGCGGTCACCGCGTACGGCAGCATCCGCTGCCAGGCCTCGGGCGCCTGCGCGAGCAGGGGCTCGGCCGCCCGGGCGGGCGTGCGCAACGCCACCGCGAATTGCCCTGGCCGGGCGGGGGACGGGGAGGCGCCCGGGCCGACCGGCCCGGACCCGGATCCCGGCTGGGGCCCGGACGCGGATTCCGGCTGGGACCCATGCGGTGAACCGGACGGGGACGACGGGGACCCGGGCCGGGCTCGGAAGACGGATCGGAATCGGGATCGGGCTCGCTTGCTCATGATCGGCCCAGCGTATGCGCCCGCGGCCCGCCCGAGCCGCGGTCGAGGCTCACCGCCCGCCCGGGTCTCCCCGCCCTGCCCCGGCGGGGGTCCGGCACCGGGCCCGGGGCCGTCACCGCCACGGGGCCCGACACCGGGCTCGCGCCGGGCACGTGGTCCGGGCCGGGCACGTGGTCGGGCACCGGGTCCGTTACCGCCGTAGGGTCCGGTACCGGGCTGGGGGCCGGCACTGGGTTCCGCACCAGCACAGTGGCTGGGTCCGGCACCGGGCTGGGGCCCGGCACCGGGCGGGGCTCCGGCACTGACACCGGATCTGGCAGCGGGTCCGGCACCGGGGCTGGGTCCGGCACCGGGACCTGGTCCGGCGCCGAGCCCGGGGCCGTCGTAGGAGCGGCGGGGGAGGGGAGGCCCGCGCGGCGGGCCAGGGCCTCGCGCAGGCGGGTGAGGCGGTCGATCTCCGCGTCCAGTACGGAGAGCCGGTGTCCGACGACCCCGCCGCCGGAGCCGCAGCTCGGCGGCGGGTCCGCCGCGAGCAGGTGGAGCCGGTCGGCCACGCCGCGCAGGTCCTCGACGGTGAACCCGTGGGCCAGCAGATCGCGGATGATCCGGATCCTGGCCACGTCCCCGGGCCCGTACTCCCGCTGGCCGGAGGGGCTGCGGCCCTGCGGGGCGAGCAGTCCGCGCTGCTCGTAGAACCGCAGCGCCCTGGGCGTGGTCCCCGCTGCTGCCGCCGCGTCACCGATCCGCATCCCGTGCTACCCCCGTGTCCCCGCACCACCGAGCCGCCCGCTCGCGGTCCGGACTACTACGGCAACTCCACCACCACGGCGCCGAAGTGCCGACCTTCCGTCAACTCACGCAACGCCTGCGGGGCCCGATCGATGCCCGGGAGCCGGACGTGCGGGAAGCGGATCTCCCCGGAGCGCAGCCAGGCCCCGAAGCGCGCGGTCCACTCCTCCTCCACGCCCGGATGCTCCGTACCGAGGTACCCGCGCACCGAGACGCCCCGGACGACCAGCCGGAACGAGTCGACCTCCACAGGCCCCACCGGCGCGCCGCCCCCGGCCGGCCCCGGCGCCAGCTGGCCCGCGAGCGCGCCGACCAGAGCGAAGCGGGCGCCGTGCCGGGCGGCGCCGAGGGCCGCGGACAGCTGTTCGCCGCCCACCGTGTCCACCAGTACGTCGATCCCCTCGGGCGCCGCCCCGGCGAGCTGCTCCGCGAAGGGCCGCCCGGTGCCCCGGAGCAGGACCGCGTCGTAGCCCAGCTCCGCCACCAGCCGCTCGGCCTTCTCCGGAGAGCCGGTGGTGCCGATGACCCGGCCCGCGCCCAGCAGCCGAGCCGTCTGACCGGCGAGGGTCCCGACCGCGCCGGCCGCCCCGGTGACCAGCACGGTGTCCCCGGGCCGCACCCCGGCCAGCCGGGTCAGCGCGCCGTACGGGGCCGAGCCCTGGGCGAGGTACGCCACAGGGTCGGGCAGGGTGTCGTCCAGCGGGGTGCAGTCGGCGGCGTCCACGAGGGCGTACTCCCGCCATCCGTGCAGGTGCGTGACGAGCGTGCCCGGCCGCAGCGGGCTGCCGGCCGGGGCGGCCACCACCTCGCCGACGGCCGGACCGAACAGCGTGTCACCGGCGTGCAGCGGGGGCAGCGGCAGCCCCTCGACCGGACCGCCGATCAGGGTGACCAGGCCCGGGAACACCAGGAAGTGGCGGTTGCGGACGAGCACCCGGCCCGGACCGGGCTCCGGCACCGGTACCTCGACGGCGGCGAAGTCCGCCCGCTCGGGCAGCCCTTCGGGGCGGGCGGCGAGCCGGATCTCGCGTGCGGTACGGGGCAGGTCCGTGGCCATCGGGGCTCCTCGGCAGGGCGCGGCCGGCGACGGCCCGGACGGCCGCCACCGGGCCGGGGCGGGTGGGTGCGCCGACGCTAAACCCTGACCCGCACGTCAGGGTCAAGCCCGCCCCGGCCGCCGCAACTGTTCGGCATAGACTGCGCCCTGCACGGATATCGGTGAACGGCGGGGAGCGGGTAGGCATGGGCGGGGCTGCCGCGCTGGAGAAACTGATACCGGTCGCACTGGCCTTCGGCGTCGGCGTGCTCCTCGCGCGCCGCAAGGTGGTCCCCGCCGAGGCCTCCAAGGCCTTCGCCGACTACGCCTTCCTCTTCGCGGTCCCCTGCTACCTGTTCGGCAACATCTACGCCGCGGACCTCTCCGCCCTCTTCGACTGGCGGGCCATCGGCGGGTACGCGGCGGCCGCCGCCCTCGCGGTCGCGGCCGTCGCGGCCGCCTCCGCGGCGGCCGGACTGCGCGACCCGCGGGCCGTGGCGCTGCGCGTGATGGCCGGGGTCCAGGTCAACACCGCCTACTTCGCCGTCCCCGTCTTCATCACCTTCTTCGGGACGGCGGCGCCGATCTTCCCGGTGCTGCTCTTCCAGGTCTGCGTGCTGTCGCTCGTCGTCATCGCCATCATGGAACTGGGACGGGCCGGCCCCGGCTCGGGCGGCCCCGCCCGGCGCCTGTCCCGCGCCGTCAGCGCCTCGCTCGTCACCCCGCTGGTCCTCGCCTGCAACGCCGGGATCCTGCTCAACCTGCTCTCCGTGCACGTCCCGGAGGTGATCCTCGACGGGGCCGCCTTCGTCGGGGACAGCGCATCCCCGGTGGCCCTCTTCGCCCTCGGACTGCACCTCGGCGGCATCGGCCTCGACGTCCGGGGCACCACCCGCGAGGAGTTGGCGCTCATCGGCTTCAAGTGCGTGGCCTTCCCGCTGCTGGCGTGGGCGGTGTGCGGGGGGCTGTTCGGGGTCCGGGGCGAGTGGCTCACGTACCTCGTGCTGATCGCCGCGATGCCGACGCCCCAGAACCTGTTCATCTTCGCCCAGCGCTACGACGTGGGCGTGAACCTCTCCGCCGCCGTCGTGATCAAGAGTTCCCTGGTCTCCCTCCTGCTGCTGCCGCTCTGGCTGCAGGCGGTGTCCATGTGACTGCGCTGTCCCCGCTGTTCCAGCTGTCCGCCCCCTCTCCGTGACCGCGGTGGCCTCCGTTCCCCGGGCGGACTCCGCTCGTTGAGCGGGTATGGAGCTCCCGTCGATCGCGGCGCCCGGCGTCGGTGAACAGGCCGACGCCGTGGCCGATGCCGCCTGCCACCTCTACGACACCCTCGCGCCGTGGGGCGCCGCCGCCCCCGGAGGGTGGAGCCGGGGCGCCGCCGAGGACGCCGCCGAGGCCATCGAGACGGCCGCGCACGCCCTCGCGTACGCCCATCCGCGGGCCGAGGTCATCCTCGGACCCGTGCACACCGCCCTCGCGGACCTGCGCCGGCAGCTCGGCCTCGCGCCCGCCGAAGCGCTGACCGCGGAGGGGCTGCCGGCGACCCCGCGCACGGTGGGGAACCCGCGCCGCACCCGCTGGGTGCGGGTGCTCACGCCACCCGCGCCCCGGCAAGAGCCTTCTCGTACAACTTCCTGACGTCGGCGCCGAAGTAGGAGCTGTAGGAGGTGTCGGGGGTGTCCCCGCCCGTCTTCCAGCCGCCGATCACCCCGACCACGTCGCCGGTCTCGGTCCGCTCGTCGAAGCCGGTCAGGAACGGTCCGCCGCTGGTGCCGCCCGGATAGCCGGTGCAGTCGATCCGCAGGAACGATCCGGGGATCCCCGGATCGGTGCTGGTGAACTTCGTCGTCCGGTTCACGCACAGCCGGGGCCGGGCGGCGGAGGCCGGATAGCCGATCAGCGAGACCTGCTTGTGCGCGTACGGGGCGCCGGTGACCAGCCGGTTCCCGCCCACCACGTCCTCCACGGGGTAGCCGTCGGCGTCCGGGCCGACCTGGGCGAAGGCCACGTCGAGGGCGGCGCCCTTGTCGGCGCCGAGCTCCCGGTAGCGCGGGTCGATCCACACCTTGGAGCGGCCGGCCGCATCGCGCAGGACCGGGAACATCCCGTACGGCTGGGGGTTCTGGGCCGTGTACTGCGGTACGAAGGCCACCTGGCGGGCGTCCGTCCCCAGCAGGCAGTGCGCCGCGCTGAGCACCAGATCGCGGCCGGGGGAGGCGACCACGCTCGCGGTGCAGAAGTACGCGCCGCCGCCCTTCATGACGAACATCCGGCCGACCACCGGGATGCCGTCGAAGTCGCGGCCGGTCCCGTCCACCGCCGCGGGGGCGCCGCCGCGGCTGATCGGCACCGCGGACGCCATCCGGTCGGCAGTCCAGAACGACTCCGCCTCCCGGGCCGACCACCGGTCGGTCGCCGGGGCCTTGGCCGGGGCGGTGCCGGCCTCGGCCTCGGGCTGGGGCCCGCCGGGCAGCAGCAGGGCGGCCGTGGCCGCCGCCACCGTCAACGTACGTCGCATGTCCGTCTCCTTCTTCGGGGATGGGCAGGGAGGGCGAGGGGCTGGGTGCTAGGGGGAAGGGGCTGGGGGCTATACGGCTTGGGGGAAGCGGAACAGCCGGTCCGGGTCGTAGCGGCGCCGGACTTCTTCGAGGCGGGCCAGGTTCGGCCCGTAGTAGGCCTCGCGCCAGCCGGTCAGTTTCGGGTCGGCGTAGTTCTGGTACGCGGCTCCGCTCGCCCAGGGCCGCAGGTCCTGCCAGAGCCCGTCCAGCCAGCCCTGGTGCCGGCCGACGTCGGCGGCCGGAGCCGCGCCGGGCCAGTAGACGAGGTACTGGGCGAGGAACCCGGCCGAGCGGTGCCCGAAGGCGGTGGCCCGCGCCGGGATCCGGTTCAGGGCCCCGCCGCAGACCCCGTCGAACTGCACCACGCCGAACCCGCCGCGCGGCACGCTCCCGGCGTAGCGCCGCAGGGCGGCCAGTGCCGCGGCGGCGGCCGCTTCGGTGAGCCCGCCCGGGGCCCAGAAATCCGACCGGGCGGCGTAGGAGTCGCGGCCGAGCCGCCCCTGGGGATCGTGCCCCGGCAGGCTGCCCGGGAGGCGGCATGCGGCGGGGCTCCGGTCGAGGCAGCCCGCCATGGCCCGCACGGTGTCCCCGTAGCCGCGTACGACGGTCCAGCTCTCCCGGGGCGGCTCGCCCACCAGGTCGGACAGCCGGGTCAGCTGCCGCTCCAGTTCCGCGCGACCGCCGTCCAGGCAGAGCACCCGCACGGCCGGGGCGCCGACCGGGCCGCCGTCGACGGTGAACTCCACCTGGCTCCAGAACGGATCGGGCAGCGCCTCCAGCCAGCGCTGCCAGCCGCGCAGGACGGCGGGGGAGTCGCCGGTGGACCAGCGCAGTTCCGCGAAGGCGCAGTCGGAGACCGGGTGGGTGCGCAAGCGGAACCCGGTGACCACCCCGAAGTTGCCGCCCCCGCCGCCGCGCAGGGCCCAGAACAGGTCGGGCTCCCGGTCGGCGGCGACCTCGCGGACCGTCCCGTCGGGGGTCACCAGGGTCACCCCCGTGAGCCGGTCGGAGGTGGCGCCCCAGGTGCGGGAGGACAGGCCCAGCCCGCCGCCGAGGGTGAGACCGGCGATGCCGACGGAGGGACACAGTCCCGTCGGGACGGCCAGGCCCCGCGCGGCGAGGACGGCGTTCACCTCCCCGAGCCGGGCGCCCGCGCCGATCCGGACCCCCGTTCCGGACTCCGCGGCCACCTCCGCCATGGCGCCCGTGTCGATGACGAGTCCGGCCTCGCGCGTGGACCAGCCCGCGTAGCCGTGGCCGCCGCCGCGCGGCACCACGGGGACGGCCGAGCGGCGGGCGAAGTCCAGACAGGCGGCCACGTCCCCGGGGTGCGCGGGGTAGGCCACCGCGCCGGGCCGGACCGTGTCGTAGCGGGGCTGGAACAGCTGCCGGGCCTCGTCGTAGTCCCGGTCGGCCGCCGTCACCACCCGGCCGTCGAGGCTCCGGGCCAGCGCCCCGTAGTCCGGGTCCGCGCGGCGGGCCGTCGCGCGGGCCGTCGCGCCGATCGAGGCGAGGACGCCCGTGGCGGCTCCCGCGAGGACCTGGCGGCGGTGGAGGGTCATCCCTCCTTCCTGCCACCGCCTTGCCCGTTCGGAGCGAAGGCGGGCCCACGGGGGCCTGCTTGCCCCCCGAACGGCCCATGCCCGACGGCCGGGTCAGCTCGCCCGGCGGGCCAGCAGGAAGCCCTGCGGGGACTTCTCCGCGGCGTCCGGTTCCCGGACCAGGCGGGCCGTCTCGGTCAGGCCCGCTCCGGCCAGCAGCTCGCTGATCAGCTCGGGCGGGGTCCAGTACACGTCGAGGTCGACCGGATGCCCGTACGCGTGTTCCAGCCGGAGTTGCCGGTCGCCGGCCTTGAACGCGATGAGCAGGTACCCGCCCGGAGCCAGCACCCGGGCGAACTCGGCGAACAGCGCGGGAAGCCCGGAGGGTGGGGTGTGCACGGTGGAGTACCAGGCCAGCACCCCGCCGAGGACCCCGTCGGCGATGTCCAGCGCGGCCATCGAGCCGACCTCGAACCGCAGCCCCGGATACGTCCGGCGGGCCACCGCCACCATCGCGGGGGACAGGTCGACTCCGAAGGCCCGTACCCCCAGGCCGTCCAGGTGCGCCGTCACCCGGCCCGGGCCGCAGCCCAGGTCGGCGACCGCCCGGCCGCCGCCGGGCCCGTCCCCGCGCACGTACTCCGCGAAGGCCGCCAGCATGGCCCGGTCCAGCGGTTTGCCGTCCAGCTCTCCGGTCAGCAGCGCGGCGTAGTCGGCGGCGACGGCGTCGTAGGACGACCGGACGGAGTTCAGGTGCGAAGTCGATGCCATGCCCCCGGACAGTAGCCCGCTCGCGCCCCGAACTCAGCCCCCGGTCAGCGGATTGTCCAGCTCGGCCCACTGATCGCCCGGCACCCCCGGGCTCAGCCGCATCAGCGTCAGCGCCTTGGTCGGCAGCGGCCCGGTCAGCAGCGCCCGGGTGTCCCCGGTGGACGGCAGCCCGGGCGCGGCCGCCGCCAGGTCCGCCGCGAGCGCGGCGGCCGAACCGGCCGTGGAGCCGAGCGCCCCCGCCACCAGCGAACCGAAGAGCTTGCGGCGCAGCAGGGCCACGTCGTCGGTGATCAGCCGCCCCGACAGCGCCGGCGCCGCCAGCCCGTGCCGGGCGAGGCGGGCCGGGCTGATCCGGATGTCGGCGAGGTCGCGGTACACGAGCCGCTGCGGGGTGCCGTCGGCGGACAGGACGACCAGCAGGTTCTGGCCGTGGGCCTCCAGGGCCACCCCGAGATCCAGGACGCGCAGGCACACCGACAGCGCGAGGCGGGCGAAACCGGCCCGCCAGGCGTCGGAGCGCGCGTACGGGGTCAGCGCCAGGGCGGCCACGGGCAGGACGCGCTCTCCCGCGCCCCGGTCCGCGTACGCCTCGGGCGCCTCGCGGAGCACGGCGGCCAGGTCCGGGGTGCCGGCGGTGACGGCGCCCAGGGTGCGGGTGATGTGCAGGCGGCCGTCGAGCCGCTCCGACAGGCTCTGGGCGAAGGCGGAGACCGCTGCGGCCGTCTCGATGGAGTAGACGGAGATGTCCCGCACGGAGGAGGTGAGGCGGGTGCTGAGGGCGGTCTTGACGTGCGGGCCGCCGTCCGCCGGAGAGAGGGTGCGCAGGGCCATCAACGGGTGCGCGGCGGGCCCGGGCCGCACCTCGTGCCCGTCCTCCTGCTTGACCACGTGCTCGGCCTGCCAGGGATGGACCGGTACGAGGATCCGCCCGGCCTCCCGCCACCGGTCCGGCCACTCCCCGGTCACCCGGCACTCCGAGGCCCGTACGGCGGCCAGCCCGAGGGTGACCACGGGCCGGTGCTCGGGTGCGTACGCGAGCTGCTCGGCCACCGTGAAACCGGGCCGGGAGCGGCAGTTGGGGTGGTACGGATGGCCGTCCACCACCCGCTGTTCCCACTCCCAGGCGGCGAGGTCCCCGGCGTCCGGACCGGCCGGCTGACCGGCGCGGGACAGGGCGAGGGAGGCCGTGCTCTCGTCGAGCTCGGCGGCGAACTCCTCCCCGTACGGCAGCCCGAGCGCCGCCACCAGGAGGGAAGCCCGCCGGTAGGGACGGCCGTCGAGCAGCAGCTCGGTCACGGGGGGCGCGCTCGCGCGGACCGCGGAGAAGGTCGTCGCGTACGGGTCGGGGAGGGGGCCCTCCAGCCGGGAGCCCGAGGCGAGCCGGAGCGCGAGCACGCCGGAACCCCGCTCCCGACGGGTGATCCACGGCAGTGGCTCGAAGGCGAACGCCCGCCACAGCCGGGTGAGCACGGCGGCGCGCGCGCCGGGGAGGGCGGCGGCGTACGCGAGGCCGTCGGGGTGCGCGCCGACCGGGCCGGCCGATCCGACCGGGCCGGCCGATCCGACCGGGCCGGCCGATCCGACCGGGCCGGCCGATCCGACCGGGCCGACCGATCCGGCGGGGTCGATTTCGGACAGCCCGGCCAGTTCGGCGGCTACGGCCACTTCGGCTGCGGTGGCGGGGAGGTGCATGCTGGGATCCAGGGCCCCGGTCCTCTCGGATGACGTGATGATCACTTCATCATCGCGGATACTGAAGATCACGGCCGGTGGTACGCCCCGCGCACCTCCGGCGCTCCGGATGGACCGAATGGAATCCGTGGACCTCAACGCCACCGACAACGCCGCCGACACCTATGCTGCGGCCCCGCTCCTGAACTGCCTCCTGCGGGAGGCCGCCCAGCCGGTCCCGCTCGCCGAAGCCGGGGGAGCAGGAAGAGCCGGGGGAGCAGGGGGGTCCACAGGTTCCGCGGAGGACGGCTGGTGCGCGTACCGGCTGTCGGGCAGCGGGCGGCTGGTGCGGGTGCGTGCCGGGCGCAGGCCCGAGCGGCCCGAGCTGGGGACCGGGGCCGGCTGGCATCCGCTGTCCCACACCGAGCTGGTCAAACTCGTCTCCGACGAGCTGCGCCAGTACACCGGGGTGTCCAACGACGAGCTCCCGGTCGAGATCGCCGACAGCCGCGAGACCATCGCCGCGCTGCTCGCCGCCCGCGCGGCCACGCAGCCGCCGGCGGACGCGTACGTCCGCTCCGAACAGTCCCTGGTCATGGGGCACCCCCACCACCCGGCCCCCAAGGCCCGGGGCGGCGGGCCGGCCAACGGCTGGCTGCCGTACGCCCCCGAGGCGTACGCCCGTTTCCCGCTGGCCTTCCTGGCCGTGCGCGAGGACCAGGTGGCGGAAGAGGGCGGGCCGGCCGCGGCGGCCGCCGTCGACTCGCTCGCGGAGGCGCTCGGCGGGCCGCGTCCGCCGGCCGGCTACCGGCTGCTGCCCGCCCACCCCTGGCAGCTCGACCTGGTCGCGGGCAGGCCCGCCGTCCGCGAGGCCCTCGCGGACGGGAGGCTGCTGTCGCTGGGCACCGGGAGGGTGCCGGTCTGGCCGACCGCCTCGATCCGGACCCTGTACGTTCCCGGCGGCGCGGGGACGGGGCCGGGGAGCGGCCCGGGGAGCTGCGCGGCCGGCGATCTGTTCGTGAAGTTCAGCCTCGACGTGCGGATCACCAACGACGTGCGCCGGCTGTGGCGGCACGACCTGCTGAAACTGCGCCGCACGGACGCGGCGGTCGAGGCGGGCTTCGCGGAACTGCGCCGGTCCGGGTCGGTCGCGGCCTGGCTGCCCGACCGGGGGTACCGGACGGCCGCCTTCGCCTTCGAGGAGCTCGCCGTACTCGTTCGTGACGGCCTCGCGGCGCACGCGGAGCCCGGCGTCACCCCCTTGCTGGCGGCCGCGCTGGCGGAGGGGTTCCCGGGCAGCCCGCTGGCGGGAACGGCCGACCCCGCCGCGTGGTGGCGGGCGTACCTGCGCCAGGTGGTACCGCCCGTGCTGCACCTCTTCGCCCGGCACGGGGTGGTCCTCGAAGCGCACCTCCAGAACACCCTGGTCGGCGTCGACGCCCGGGGCATGCCCGCGCAGGCCCTCTTCCGGGACGCGGAGGGCGTCAAACTCCTCCCGGACCTGGACCGGGCCGCCGCCTGGCAGCGCCTCGTCTACTGCCTGGTGGTCAACCACCTGACCGAGGTGGCGGGCGCGCTCGCGGAGAGCCACCCGGAGGCGGCCGGGGAGTTGTGGCCCGCCGCCCGCGCGGAGTTCCGGCGCTACGGCGCCGCGCACGACCTGCCCGAGGTCGCTGCGCTGCTCGCCGCCCCGAGCCTCCCGGCCAAGACCAACCTGTTGCTGCGCTGGACCCGCGCGGACGGTGCCGACTCCCGCTACCTGCCGCTTCCCAACCCGCTGCGGCCCTGAGGGAGCGTGCGGTTCCGGCCAATCGGGGTCCGGATACCGGATCCCCCCTCACCGACAGGTATAGACCAATGCTACGTTGGTCGAGCAGACCGCGCAGTCCTTGACCTCCCGTCAGAGGAGAAGCCATGCCCTCCCCTTCGCGGGGCGGCGGCCCGGCCGCCATGCCCAAGTACCAGCGGATCGCCGCAGCGTTGCGGCGCGAGCTCGACCTCACCGCACTGACCCCCGGCGCCAAGCTGCCCTCCGAACGCAGCCTCGCGGCCCGCTACGAGGTCAACCGGCAGACCATCCGGGCCGCCCTCCAGCACCTGAGGGAGGACGGCCTCGTCGTCACCGGGCGCCGTGGCACCCGGCCGGCGTTCCCGGTGCCGCCGCAGCGTCCCCCGGCGGCGTTCCCGGCCGGTCGTCCGGCCCCGGGCTCCGCCCGGGCCGTGGCTCCCGCCTCCACCCCGGCCTCCGTGCCGGCGGCCGAGGCGGACCCCGCACCGGCGGCCGCACCGACGCCCTCGGGGGTCCAGGCCCAGGCGTGGCTGACCCTCGTCACCCTGGCTCCGGCGCTCGCCGAGCAGCTCGGCATGCGCGGCGGGGAGCAGACCCTGGTGCACCACCACCGCGAAAGCGGCCCGACGGGCCAGACCCGGCGGCACGCGGTGACGTACCTCTGTCCCCGCACCGTCGTGCGGACCCCCGAACTGTCCCGCTACCGGGACCGCTTGGTGGCGGGCGTCCGGGACGAGGACCTGGGTCCCCTGCACCACTGGCTGGAGGGGGCCGCGCGGGCCGGCCGGGTCGCCGAGACCATCACCATGACCCGGACCAACTCGCCCCAGGCCGCCACTCCGGCCGGCGGCCTCACCGTACGCCGCACCCTGCACGACGCCTCCGGCCGGCTGCTCGCCGTCACCGATCTCGCCTTCCCCACCTGGGACCGGCTGACCTTCGACCGGTCCCCGGCCGCCATCGGCTTCCGGGTGACGTAGCAGGCCTAGGGCGTTTCTTAGGGATCAAGCTGTTCTTGGCATTGACCATGGGATTGCGGGCGCCGACCAGGCCGGGCCTTTCGATAGAGGCAAGGCAGCGGTGATGGGAGGGCTCCGGCCTCGTACGGCTGGCCTGGTGGCACTGAAGGTGGTGTACCTGGCAGCGGAGATGGGTAGGCACCGGCGCCGCCTGGTGATCATTCCGGGTTGGTGACGGTCGATCCGTCGTGGTCGGCTGCCATGCCATGTTCACGTGTATCGCTGGAGGCGAGATGGCTTCTGTGGAGGAGACGCAGGCAACTGACGCGTCGGACGAGGGTGAGCCCCTGACCCCGGAGGAGGAGCGGCTGGTCGACCAGGCGTGGGACGTGATCGCGGCTGTCCTGGGACGCGACGGCGACGACCTGGAGCTGGACAGCCGGCTGGCCGAGGACCTGGACGCGGACGACATGGCGGTGACGAACATCGCCAGCGCGCTGGAGTTGGAGCTCGGTGTCGACGGACTGATCGACGAGGTCGCGGACTGGACGACGGTCGACGACGTCCTGGACAGCGTCCTGTACTGCGCCGAGGACATTACGGCCGCCAACGGCACCGCGACCGCCTGACCCAGCTCACTCTCAAGGAACGGAGAATCCCCGTGGCAGACACGAAGCCGACCAGGAAGCTGACCAGGGGCAAGAGGGACCCCAACGCGCCCAGGGGGGCGCTGAGCGCCTACATGTTCTTCACCAAGGTGGCGCGGGCGGAAATCGTCAAGGCGAACCCCAATGCGAGCATCGGCGAGATCGGCAAGGAGATGGGCGCCGCCTGGAACAGGCTGAACGATGCTGGCAAGGCCCCCTACGTGAAGCAGGCCGAGGCGGACAAGGCCCGCTACACCAAGGAGATGGCCGCGTACACGCCGAAGGCGTAGGCCCGGGTCCGGGCACGCGCCGAACAGCGGCCGCGTGCCCGACACCGTCGTACGCCGGTCTCCGGGGTGGGCACAGGCTCTTCACTGTGAACGGACTCGTTGACCTGGTTGTGCCGTTGACCGATGCCCAGTGGGCGTGTATCAGGCCCCTGCTTCCGGACCGCTCACCTCGACGTGGCGGCCGCTGGAGGGACCACCGTCAGGTGATCGACGCGATCGCGTGGAGGTTCTCGACCGGAGCCCCGTGGTCCCACCTGCCCACCCGGTTCGGCTCGTGGAAAGGCGTCTACACCCGGCTGCGGAACTGGGCGTTGGACGGAACCTGGCACCGGCTGTTCACCGCCCTGATCGCCCAGGTCGACGCCGAGGGTGACCTGGGCTGGGTAATCTCGGTCGACTCCACCGTCGTACGCCCACCAGCACGCGGCGGGTGCCCGCAGACAGGGCACACCCCACGGGGAACCGGCTGATCATGCCATCGGACGTTCCCGTGGCGGTCTGACTACGAAGATCCACCTTGCCGCAGATGGACGTTGTCGGCCACTCGCCTTCCACCTGACTCCAGGGCAGGCAGGAGACGCACCGGGCTTCGAGCATGTCATGGCCGGCATCCGCGTGCCGAGGCCCGTCGGCCGCCCGCGCACGCGGCCCGACGCTGTCCTTGCCGACCGTGCCTACTCATCCCGTGCCATTCGCGCCCACCTGAGTCGACGGGGTATCCGTGCCGTGATCCCGCAGCCCGCCGACCAGGTCGCCAACCGCAGACGACGAGGCCGGCAGGGCGGACGCCCGCCCACGTTCAGCCGTGATGCGTACAAGCAGCGCAACACCGTCGAACGGTGCATCAACCGCCTGAAGAACTGGCGCGGCTTGGCCACCCGCTACGAGAAGACCTCGATCGTCTTCCAAGCCGGACTGCACGTTGCCGGCATCTTCATGTGGACCGCCCGCTGCTCCCAAAAAGAAACGCCCTAGCCCTCGTCCGGCCGCCGGTACCGACCGGCGGCCGGGCCACCTGGCGAGACGTGGGCGGGGGCGGGCCTGCGGGTGTGGTGCGACGCTGGAAAGGAAGGGGGTGGGTGAGCGGAGGTTCCTCGATGCGTCCCATCTGGTCCGGCGCGATCAGCTTCGGCCTGGTCACTTCTCTGAACTAGCCGCGATGGTTCCCCGCCACCAGCAGGTCGAGGCCTGCGGTGTCTGCCCCGTAAGCAAGGGACTTCGGCCTGACCGACGCGTAAGAAGTCTCAGTCCGGGAGCAACGCGGCGGAAGGTGCTTCGAAAACCCGCCGGCCCCTGCCGTCCGGCCATTCAGGCCTATGGCGCATACACCTAATCGCGTGAAAGACGTGGGGGTGAGGCTGACGGCTCTCGCATTCCGGGAATCTCGACTAGACGACAAGGGGGACAAGGAGGCTGAGATGCCCGCAAAAATGGTCTACATGTGGTTCGGAATTAATCCCGGAGGCGGTCCAAAGGCCTACCGCTATATCACCAGCTACGGCTGGGCAGACAATCAGGCCGTGGTGTGGAGCGTGATCGGCTGGCCGGACACCTCCATGGGGACAGAAGGGGCGGCGCTCGTCGTCGACCAAGGCGGCGTCTGGCGCGCCGGCACGGAGGGGCCTCTAGGACGGTCCGTAGGGGTGACCAATATCCATCCAAGGGCCTGGGCGGTAGCCGAAGTGCACGCACTGTACGACACCGTCACCAGCAGCTGAGGTAGGAGTAGCGCAGTGGCTGAGGTAACCGCTCACATCTGGTACGACTTCTCGGGAAACATTGTCGCCGTGGGACGGCCTCTGGACCCCGATCTCATGATCAAGCCGGTTGGCGACGAGAAGACTCTGACGATGGAGGCAGAAATCGAAGAATCCCTCCTCAAGTCCCTTCACCGCACCCATACGGTAAACGTGATGCAGGGGCTCGTCGTGCCGCTCGCATCCTCTGATTAGTAGGGAAGGCTTGGCACCGACCACCCTGGGTCAGCGTCCCGGCCCGACTCCGGCCGGCACTACCGGAGAGATGGGAGCCGCTGCGAGCCGGCCTTCGACCGCGAGGCCTACAAGCAACGGAACACCGTTGAGCGGTGCATCAACAAGCTCAAGCAGTGGCGCGGCCTGGCCACTCGCTACGACAAGACCGCCACCATCTACCTCGCCGGACTCCACCTCGCCGCCATCTTCATCTGGTCAGCGAGGTGATCCGAAAGGAACGGCCCAGCGCCGCTTCAGGCGCACGGCAGGGTTCCGGCGGTCATGAAGCTACCGGGATCCGCCATCGTCAGCCTGCGGCGCGATAGAACTTCGTTCCCACCACACCGCCGTACCGATCGATCTCGTACGGTGCCGCGCCGGCAGACGTCTGTCGGTCCTGTCCCGTCGTGCCGTCCAGGACGATCGGCTCGTCGTCGACCTCCCCGTACACGGCGCCGTGCCAGAATCCGCTGACCTTCGGCACCTTCCGTCCGGAGCCGCCGGGCAACGTCCAGCGCTGCTGCACAGAAGAGGCGTCGAACACGGTGATCCCGCGGTCGGCCTCCCCGTACCCGTACTTGGAGCACAAGACCAGGGACTGTCCGTCGTGGCGGCACCGCCAGCCCTTGCCGTCGAGTGCCGCTCGCTGCTCACCGGTGACCGCATCCACGACGAGTGTCTTGAATCCGACGGTTGCGCTGAGCAGCCGCGGCGCGGCTGCGGCCGGCTCCCGCGCCTCTGCCACGGTCCACCGCTGTTCGCCCGTGGCCGCTGCAAGTCCCAGCAGCCTGCCTTCGCCCAACCCCGTACTCTCGCCACCGGCAACGACACCGTCGGCCAGGGTCACCGCGCTGAACTTGGACTTCTTCCAGCGCACGGTGCCCGTGGAGGGGTCAACGGCATACGTGGTGCCGGCCCCGGTGACGAGCGCTGTGGTCGCATCGACTCCGATGATCCGCGGCGCGCTGACCGAGGTGGCATCGACGGCGACCTCGGCCGACCACGCCGTCTTGCCGGTAGCCGTCTCGACGGCCAGCACCTCGATCACGACCCGGTCGGGCGTTGTGCCTTCGCCCTTCACATTCCTGCCCCAAGCCGCGTACACGGTTTTACCGTCAGCCGACACGAGGGGAGCAGCACGGTTGCTTCCGAAACCGCCCTTTTCCGCGGGGTGCTTCGTCGTCGCCTCCCACCGCGGTTCACCGGTCTCGGTGTCGATCGCCTCCAGTCCCTCCTCGGCGGTGACGTAGGCAACCCCGTCAGCAAGCGTGACCGCGGGCCGTGTCGCGTCCCCGCTCGCCGTACTTGGCTGCTCGGCATCAGGGAATTCGACCGCGGACCCTTCGAAGCGCACGGGCGGGTCGAACACCGGACGGCTCGGCTTCCCGGACGCAGCCTGGGACTGCTCCGGGGACTTGCCAGGCGCCTTCGCATCCGATGAGCCGCCGCCTCCACAGGCGGCCAACGCCGTTGTCGCCAGCGTCAGTCCCACAGCAGTAGCAGCCCATCGTCTCGTTCTGCCTGTCCGGCTCATCGCTCCCCCTGATCATGGTCTGCGTGATCATGACGACCATAGCGACTGGGTTCCCCGGAGACAGGACAAATTCCCCAAGCACCCGACAGCGGACCCGTACGAGACGAACCAGGCCGTCTCGAAGCCACTCACACAGGCCTCATAGTCTGGTCAGTGATGATCCGAAAGAAGCGCCCTAGCAGGCCCGGCGGGCGCTGAGGGCCCGGCGGGCAGGTCCGGCCGGGGCCGGACCGGGACCGTCAGGGTGAGGCCGGGCGGGGTGGCCGGGTGACGCGGTGGCGGGAGCGGGTGTCGGCGTGGACGGGCCGGTGCGGACGTGCGTTCGTACGCCCATGATCATCTCTCGCCTCGGCCTGGCCACCGGGCTGCTCGCCGCCCTCTCCGCCACCCCCCTCGGCCTCCCGCCGGCCCTGGCCGCCACGCCCGCGCACCCGGCCGCCGCGCCCGCGCACCCGGCCGCCGCGTGGGAGCTGGACGGGCGGCGCTACGCGATCACCGTGAACCAGGTCAACGTCACGATGGACCGGGCCCACGACCTCAAGGCGGTCTTCGTCCGCATCTGAGGGAAGAGGGACCCGCGCGGGACGGTCACGTGCTCGTGTGCACGTCCCCGGTGGTGGTGGAGGTGATGACCGCCCGGCGGCCGAGGTCGCCCGGCGGGATCCCCGGGTGGTGGCCTCCCGGCCGGCCCGCCCCCGGGGACACCCCGAGGGCCAGGCGGGAGACGATCCGGTAGCGGTCGCCCCGGTACACGGAGTGCACGTACTCCACGGGCCGGCCGGTGGAGTCGGTGGTGAGCCGCTCGATGAGCAGGGCGGGAGAGAGCAGCGGCACGTCGAGCAGGCCCGCCTCCCCCTCGTTGACCACCGTCGGCTCGATGGACTGCTGCGCCTCGTGGACGTACACGCCGTGGTGGTCGCGCAGATGCTCGTAGAGGTCCCCGGCCTCCAGTTCCTCCGGGGTCAGGGCCGGCACCAGATCGGCCGGGATGTGCAGGTGCTCGATGGCCATCGGAGCCCCGTCCACCAGGCGCAGCCGGGCGATGTAGAGCAGGCTCGCGCCGGGGGAGATGCGCAGGCGGCGGCCGATCCGGGCGCCCGCCTGGACGGTGGAGTGCTCCAGGATCCGGCTGGACCAGTGGCCGGCCGCCTGCCGCATCGCGAAGGCGGCCTCGTCGGCGGACAGTTCCTGGGTGATCTTGGCGGGCGCGACGAACATCCCGCGGCCGTGCTCGCGCACGAGCAGTCCCGTGGCCACGAGCTCGTCCACCGCCGCGCGCAGGGTGGGACGGGAGACCTCCAGGGTGGCGCACAGGGTGCGTTCGGAGGGGATCGCGTCGCCGGGCCGCCGGATGTCGATGAGCCCCAGCAGGTGCTCGCGGACCCGTTCGCGCTTGAGTACGGATCCCGACGAGTCGGTTGCGTCCTTCGTCATGGCCCGCCCCCACTTCTCTCTGCTCACCTGTCCAACTGGTCATGTGCATCTAACCACTCGGGGAGGGGGGATGCGAGGAGTCCGCGGAAAATTTTCCGCCCGTACGGGGTTGACGGCGCACTCGGGCCGTGTCACCTTCTAGCCACTCAGCTAACCAATTGGTCAGTTGGTCAACTCGACTCCTCTTCGGATGAGTTGACGGAGTTGACGGAACAGCCAGGTGAGGAATCTCCGAGACCGTGACCGCCGCCGCCGCTTCCCTCCACCCCGACCTCGGGCTCGTCCCGCGCCCCGACTCGGTCACCGCCCTGCCCGGCCGTTTCACCCTGGACCGCCGTACCGGCCTGCGCGCCGGCCCCGGCGCCGAGGCGGCGGCCGGCCTGCTGCGCGAACTGCTCACCCCCGCCACCGGGTTGCCGCTGGCCCCGGACCCCGACGGCCGGATCACCTTCCTCCTGACCCCGGGGGACCCCGCCCCCGGGGGCCTCGGAGAGGAGCCGCTCGGCGCCGAGGGGTACGTCCTCACCGTCCGCCCCGACTCCGTCCTGCTGCGCGCCGCACGCCCCGAGGGGCTGCTCCACGGGGTCCAGACCCTGCGCCAGCTGCTGCCCCCCGAGGCGCTGGCCGCCGGGGAGCCGACGGACGGGGCGCCGGCCGCCGGGGGCACGCAGCCCCGTACGCCCGCCTCCGGCTGGTCGCTGCCCTGCGTACGGATCATCGACCGGCCGCGGTTCGCCTGGCGCGGGGCCCTGCTGGACGTGGCCCGTCACTTCCAGCCCGTGGCCTACGTACGCCGCTTCGTGGACCTGCTCGCGCTGCACAAGCTCAACGTCCTGCACCTCCACCTCACCGACGACCAGGGCTGGCGGATGCCGGTCCCGGCCTACCCCCGGCTCACCGAGATCGGCGGCCGCCGCGCCGAGACCGCGGGCGACGGGATCCCGCACGAGGGCGCCTACACCCGCGCGGAACTGGCCGGGCTCGTCGCCTACGCGGCCCGGCGCGGGGTCAGCGTCGTTCCCGAGATCGAGATGCCCGGCCACGCCCGCGCCGCCCTCGCCGCCTACCCCGAACTCGGCAACCGGCCCGGCGTCCGGCTGGACACGTGGACCCGATGGGGCGTCTGCGAGAACGTCTTCGGGGTACACGACCCCGTCCTCGACTTCTGCCGGGGCGTGCTGGACGAGGTCGCCGACGTGTTCCCCGGGCCCTACGTGCACCTCGGCGGCGACGAATGCCCCCGCACGGAATGGGAGGCCTCCTCGGCCGCCCGCGCCCGGATCGCCGCCGAGGGGCTGGCCGGCCCGGGCGCCCTCCACGGCTGGTTCCTCGGCGAGGTCGCGGCGCACCTGGCCGGGCTCGGCCGCCGCCCGCTCGGCTGGACCGGGACCGGCACGGAACTGCCCGCCCCCTTCACGGCCCTGGCCTGGCTCGACGCGGACCACGGGCGGGCCGCCGCACTGCGCGGCCACGACGTGATCATGACCCCCTACCGCTCCACCTACCTCGACTACCCGCAGTCCGCCGACCCCGGCGAACCGCGCGGCCAGGACGGCGGCGTGCTCGACCTGCGCGGCGTCTACGACAACGACCCGGCCCCCGCGCACTGGGAGCCCGAGGCCGCGCGCCGTGTCCTCGGCACCCAGGCGCAGCTGTGGACCGAGTACGCGCGCACCCCGGCCGAGCTCGAATACCTGGCCTTCCCGAGGCTGTGCGCCCTGGCCGACACCGCCTGGTCGGCGCACCGCGACTGGCCGGACTTCCTGCGCCGCCAAGGCCACCACCAGACCCGGCTCGCCGCCCTCGGCGTGCGCGGCCGATCCCTTCCCTCCCCCCACCCCGAGAGGAACGCCGTATGAACACCCCGAGCCACGAACCGACCGCCGCCCCGAGCCACGCCCCCGGCCGGACCCCCTTCCGCAAGCGCCGTATGGCCATGGCCCTGGCCATCGCCCTGACCGCCGGTCTCGGCTCGGCCGCGCTGACGGCCCTGCCCGCCAACGCCGCGGCCGACTCCGTCAAGGTCCAGTACCGCACCAGCGCGACCGGGGCCACCGCCGACCAGGTGGAGCCCTGGTTCAAGGTGGTCAACAACGGCTCCGGCACCGTCTCCCTGAACCAGGTCACCTTCCGCTACTACTTCAAGGCCGACGGCCCGGACACCCAGTACCGGTACGCCTGTTCCTGGGCGGTCAAGGGCTGCGCCAACATCACCGGCACCTTCCACACCATGGCCACCCCGACGGCAACCGCCGACCGCTACCTGGAGATCGCCTTCACCGGCGGCGCCGGCAGCCTCGCCCCGGGAGCCGACACGGGCGACATGCAGCTGCGCTTCTACCGCGCCGACTGGCAGACGCTGCGCCAGTCCGACGACTACTCCTTCGACGGAACCCGCACGGCGTACGCCGACTGGGACAAGGTGACCGCCAAGCTGGGCACCGGCACCGTCTGGGGCACGGCGCCCGGGGGCAACGTCCCGGACCCGACGCCGACCCCGACTCCGACCGACCCCACTCCCACGCCCACCCCGACCGACCCGGGACCGTCCGGAGCCACCCTCTTCGACGATTTCACCTACACCTCCTCCACCGACCCGGCGATAGGGGCCCACGGCTGGAGCGTGCGCTCCAACGCGGGCGGCCCCGGCGTCCCGGGCGCCACCTGGGCACCGGAGAACGTCACCTTCGCGGCCGAGGGCGGCAACACCATCATGAACCTGGAGACCTCGACGGCCGGCACCGGCGAGAGCACCAAGCACACCGAGATCCTCACCAAGACGATGAAGTTCAAGAACGGCACGTACGCGGCGCGGGTGAAGTTCTCCGACGCCCCGAAGTACGGCCCGGACGGGGACCACCTCGTGCAGACGTTCTTCCCCATCAACGACCTCAAGGCCCCGCTGGCCGACGACTACTCGGAGTACGACTTCGAGTACCTCCCCAACGGCGGCTGGGGCGAGCCCTCGAACATCCTCTACACCACGTCGTGGGAGACGTACCAGGCCGACCCGTGGGTGGCCGTCAACCAGCACACCGAGTCCCGGACGAGCTACGCGGGCTGGCACGACCTGGTGCTCACCATCGACAACAACGCCATCACCTACTACATCGACGGCCAGGTCTTCGGCACGCACGACGCCAAGTACCTGCCCGAGCGGGGCATGTCGATCAACTTCAACCAGTGGCTGATCGACCTCAACGGGCAGCCGGGCTCGACCCCGCGCGCCTACGACCAGAAGGTCGACTACGTCCTGCACGTCAAGGACCAGGTCCTCACCCCGGCCCAGGTCGCCGCCAAGGTCGGCGGCTACCGCACCGCGGGCACGGCCTTCGTGGACACGGTCCCCAACGGCTGATCCGGCCACCGCGAACGGCGGCGCGCTCCGGGGCCCTCAGCCCCGGAGCGCGCCGCCCGTTCCGTACTCAAGCGCTGTTCAGAAGCGCAGCGCCCAACCGTCCAGGTAACCGGTGTTCCCGGAGAAGGCGTCGAACACGCGCAGTTTCCACACCCCGTTGGCCGTCTCGGACGAGGCGTTCACCCCGTACAGGCCGGTGAGGTTGGTCTCGCCCCAGTCCGTGTACTCGTCCTTGATGGGGTACACCGACCCGTCGGGCGCGATCAGGTCGATCCGCAGGGTCCCGGAGTCCGGGTGCTTGACGTACACCTCCACGTCCAACTGGGTCGGAGCGGCGCCCGGTACCCCGCTGACCGTGATCGGGGCCTGGATGGTCTTGAGGTCCCCGACGTTGTAGTTCGTGCCGTTGGCGAAGCGCTTGCCGGGCGCCTTGTTCGGCGCGTTCCCCATGTAGAGGGAGAGCACCGGGGAGCCCTTGCCGGGCGAGAGCACGGCTCCCGTGGTGGCCTTGGCCTTCAGGTAGTAGGCCACCTGGGCCGGGGTGTAGGTCGGATGGAGTGCCAGGTAGACCGCCGCCGCGCCCGCCACGTGCGGGCTGGCCATCGAGGTGCCCGACATCACGGCGTCCCACTCGTTGCTCCAGTAGGCCGCCGAGGTGATGGAGTCGCCCGGGGCGAAGAGGTCCACCAGCGGACCGTAGTTGGAGTACGAGGAGCGCGCGTCGTGGACGCTCGTCGCCCCGACCGTCAGCGCCTGGGAGACCCGGGCCGGCGAGTGCGTGGAGGCGTCCTTGTTCTGGTTGCCGGCGGCCACCGCATAGGTGATCCCGGACGCGATGGAGCCGCGGACGGCCGCGTCCAGCACGGTGTTCGCGTCCCCGCCCAGGCTCATGTTCGCCACGGCCGGCTTCACGGCGTTGCGGGTGACCCAGTCGATCCCGGCGACCACCTGCTCCGTCGTGCCCTCGCCGTTCCAGTCCAGGACGCGGACGGCCACCACCTTCGCGTTCTTGGCCACGCCGAAGGTCTTGCCCGCGACCGTCCCGGCCACGTGCGTACCGTGCCCGTGCAGATCGTCGGCCACGAAGTCGTTGTCGATGGCGTCGTAGCCGTACCGGGCGCGCCCGCCGAAGTCCTGGTGGTCGATGTTGACCCCGGTGTCGATGACGTAGGCGGTCACGCCCAGGCCGGCCGAGGTCGCGTAGGTGAAGGAATCGTTGAGCGGCAGCCTGCGCTGGTCGATCCGGTCCACACCCCAGGACGGCGGGCTCGGCTGGGTGGAGTCCAGGCGCATCTTCCGGTTCTGCGCCACCGTGGTCACCGCCGGATCGGCGGCGAGCCGCCGTGCCTGACGTTCCGTCATCTTGACGGAGAACCCGTTGACGGCCGATTCGTACGTCCGGCCGACCGCGCCGCCGAACCGTTCGACCACCGCCCGGCCCTGCTCCGTACGGGATTGCGCGCGCGCCGGGTCCAGCAGGACGAGGTAGCTGTCGCCGACGGTTCCGGGCTCTCCGGCGTACAGGACCTCCCCCTCCGGCGGCGAGGCGGCCGAAGCGCCGGTGTCCACCCCGAGCGCGAGTGCCGAGGCGAGTGCGAACACGGCTCCGTACCGCCGCAGTAAGTGCGATCGCATGATCATGAAATATGACCCCCCTGAGTCGTCCGCTCAGAGTGCTGCGTTCACAAGCTCTGCACAAGAGGCCCGTACGGGCACCCGTACGGGCACCCGTACGAGCGGCCGCACAAAGGCCCGCGCGGGAGGCATCGGGCCTTATGGATTGGGGCCCTTCTCCTCTTAGCGCCGTCCGTTTACAGAACGGAATCTTTATGCGAGACCCCCGCCGATTCCGGACGAAAGATCCACCATGAAGAAGACGAAGGCAGCGCTCTGGGAATTCCTCCAGGGACTGGGGAAGACCTTCATGCTGCCCGTGGCGCTCCTGGCCTTCTGCGGCATCATGCTGGGCGTCGGCTCCTCGCTCTCCAGCCCGGCCGTCCTGCAGAACCTCTCCTTCCTGGACAACGAACCCCTCCAGCTGGCTTTCACCTGGATGTCCAACACCGGTCTGGTCGCCTTCAAGTTCCTTCCGGTCCTCTTCGCGATGGCGATTCCGCTCGGCCTCGCACGGGAGGACAAGGGCGTCGCCGCCTTCTCCGGTTTCGTGGGCTTCGCCTCCATGAACCTCGCCGTCAACTTCTTCCTCACCACGCGCGGCGTGGACCTCGAGGACAAGGGCGAGATCGCGCACTACGGCATCGCCGACGTGCTCGGCGTGAAGTCCATCGACACCGGACTGCTCGGCGCGGTCGCCGTCGGTGTGATCGTGGCCCTGCTGCACAAGCGCTACCGCACCAAGCAGATGCCCGACGCGCTCGCCTTCTTCGGCGGTCTGCGCTTCGTACCGATCGTCTCCGCCCTGGCCACGAGCATCGTCGGACTGCTCGTCCCGCTCGTCTGGCCCACCCTGGGAAGCTGGATCGCCTCCGTCGGCACGGGCATTGCGCACGCCGGAGTCTTCGGCCCCTTCTTCTTCGGCATGGGCGAGGTACTGCTGCGCCCCATCGGACTGCACCACATCCTCGTCGCGCTGTTCCGCTTCACGGACGCCGGCGGCGCCGGGGTGGTCTGCGGGGAGAACGTCAGCGGAGCCCTGAACCTCTTCTACGCGCAGCTCTCCTGCCCCACCCCCTCCGGCGCGGCGCACACCGCGACGCAGTTCCTGTCCCAGGGCAAGATGGCCGCGTACCTGGGCGGCCTGCCGGGCGCGGCGCTGGCCATGTACCACTGCGCCAAGCGCACCATGCGCCCGGAGATCAAGGCGCTGCTCGTCTCCGGTGTCGTCGCGTGCGTGGTCGGCGGAGTCACCGAGCCGCTCGAATTCCTCTTCCTCTTCATCGCCCCGTGGCTGTACCTGATCCACGCGGTCCTGGTGGGCCTCGGCTTCCTGGTCTCCGCCGTCCTCGGCGTGTACATCGGCAACACCGACGGCAACATCATCGACCTGCTGGTCTTCGGAGTCCTCCAGGGCACGACCACCAAGTGGTACCTGGTCCCGGTGATCGCCGCGATCTGGTTCGCCGTGTACTACTTCCTCTTCCGCTGGGCGATCACCCGGTTCGACCTGAAGACCCCCGGACGCGAGGACGAGCCCTCGGACCCCTCGGGCTCCTCGGCCACCCGCTCCCCGGACTCCGGTGCGGCGGACGCCGCTCTCGACGCGGACGCCCCGAAGACCGAGCTGGTCGCAGGCAAGTACGACCCGGTGGCCATCCTGGAAGCCCTCGGCGGACCGGCCAACATCCACGCCCTCGACAACTGCATCACGCGCCTGCGCATGACGGTCGGCGACGCCGCCCTGCTGGACGACGTCCGGCTGAAGAAGCTCGGAGCCATCGCCGTGGTCCGGCTCGACGAGCACAACGTGCAGGTCGTCATCGGTCCCCAGGTGCAGTCCGTGAAGGACGCCCTCGCCAAGCTCACCCCGGTCGGCTGACCCATGGCCGACATCCACGCCCCCGCCCCGTACGAGTTCGACGCGCCGGTCGACCGGCACGGCACCTGGTGCACCCAGTGGGACTACGTCGAGGACCGCTTCGGCGCCCCGGACCTGCTTCCCTTCACGATCTCCGACATGGACTTCGAGACCGCCCCCGAGGTGCTCGCCGCCTTGCGCGGCCGCCTGGAGCACGGGGTCCTCGGCTACTCCCGCTGGCGCCACGAGGAGTTCCTCGAAGCCGTCCGGCACTGGTACGCCGTCCGCTACGACACCCCGATCGCCGCAGAGCGCATCGCCTACGCCCCCGCCGTCCTCTACCAGCTCGGCCGGATCCTGGACCTCTGGTCCTCGCCCGGCGACGGGGTCGTCGTCCACACCCCGGCCTACGACGCCTTCCCGCGGCTGCTCGCGGCCCGGGACCGGGAGATGCGCGGAGTCCCGCTCCACGACGAGGACGCCCTGGAGCGGGAGTTGGCCCGCCCCGACACCACCGTCCTGCTGCTCTGCTCCCCGCACAACCCGACCGGCCACGTATGGAGCGCGGCCGAGCTGGAGCGGATGGCGGAGCTGTGCGAACGCCACGGGGTCGCGGTGATCAGTGACGAGATTCACTCCGACCTCGCGCACGCCCCCCACCGGCACCGCCCCTGGGCGCTCCACGGCCGCCCCGGCGCCCGCTGGGCCCTCGTCACCTCCGCCTCGAAGTCCTTCAACATCCCGGCACTGACCGGCAGTTACGGCATCTTCGGCGACACGGAGTCCTGCGAGCGCTACCTCACCCTCCTCAAGGACGCCGACGGACTGTCCTCCCCGGCCGTCCTCTCCGTGGCCGGACACATCGCCGCCTACCGCGAGGGCGGAGCGTGGCTCGACGCGCTCAACGCATACGTCGCGCAGAACCTGGACATGGTGCGGGAGCGCCTCGTACGGGCCTTCCCCGCGCTCGACTGGCAGCCCCCGAAGGCCGGCTACCTCGCCTGGATCGACCTCCGGCCCCTCGCGGTCCCCGACGAGGTGCTCCAACGTGAGCTGATTCATACCGAGAAGGTGGCGATCATGCCGGGAACCGCCTACGGGCCCGAGGGCCCGGGCTTCGTACGCCTCAACGTGGGATGCCCGCGCTCCAAGGCGGAGGCAGGCGTCGAGGCCCTGATCCGGGCGCTCCGCACCACCTCGGGCGCCACGGCCCGAGCCGCCCCCGAAGCCCCCTCCGGCGCGGCAACCGGGCCCGCCGCCGAAGGGAATTGACCGGACGGCCGAGGGAACTGCGGCCGGACGGCCGATGTGCGACCGGAACGGATCCCTGCCGCAAATACGGCCGGGATCCGCCCGGTTGATCTAGGAAGAAGGGAACTGGGGAACGGATGCGGAACCGGCTAGGGTGAACGCCCATCAAGGTCATGCGCCGCAAGCCGACCAGCCCAAGGAGCGACCCCGTGCCGATACCCGCCCCGTTCTCCCATACCGCCGGCCCCCTTCCCGGCCCCCGCGCAGAGTCCCTTCCGGGCTCCCTTCCGGGCTCCCTCCCGAGTCCCCGGACCGGTCGCCGTCCGGGCCCCTGCGCCGGCCGGCTGGTCGGCCCCGTGCAGGGCCCCGCCGCCGGCAGACCCTCCGGCCCAGCCGGCGTGGAGCCGGCGCCCACCGTGCTGCCGCCCCGGATCGCGGAGCCCCGCGAGGTCGCCCCCGCGGACGCGCGCGAGCTGACGCGGCTGTTCTTCCGCCGGCTCCACGAGCTCGACGAAGGCACCTCCGAGTACCGGTACGTCCGCGAGACCCTCATCGAGATGAACATCTCGCTCGTCCGGTTCGCGATCCGGCCCTTCCGCGCCCGCGGCGACGGAGGCGACCTCGAAGACCTGCTCCAGGTCGGCACCATCGGCCTGATCAAGGCCATCGACCGGTTCGACCCGGCCCGCGAGGTGGAGTTCGCCTCCCTCGCCATGCCGTACATCACCGGCGAGGTCAAACGGCACTTCCGCGACACCAGTTGGGCGGTCCGCGTACCGCGCCGGCTCCAGGAACTGCGGATCGACCTGGCCAAGGCCAAGGAAGAGCTGACCGCGCTCCTCGACCGGCCGCCGACGGTCGCGGACCTCGCCGCCCACCTCTCGCTCACCGACGAAGAGGTCATCGAGGGGCTCGTCGCCGCCAACGGCCACACCAGCGGCTCCCTCGACGCCCCGGGCTCCGAACGGACCGACGGCCGCACCGAGGGCCACAGCCTCGCCGAGACGATGGGGGCCGAGGAGCCGGCGCTGGAACGCGTCGAGGACATCCAGACCCTGGCGCCGCTGCTGGAACGCCTCAGCGACCGCGAGCGCCGCATGCTGTCGATGCGCTTCGGCGAGGAGCTCACCCAGGCCCAGATCGGCGCCGCCCTCGGCATCTCGCAGATGCAGGTCTCGCGCCTCCTGACCCGGGTGCTCGACCATCTGCGGGCCTCGATGCTCGCCGACCCGGAACGGTCCGGAGCCGGGTCACCGCAGCAAGCGGAATCCGGTTGCACGGGCGCAGCCGCGGATATGGGTGGCGACGCAGCGTAAGTGACATGACTCACTTCACCGTTTGCAAGGGTTAAGCAGGGGCAGTAGCGCTGTCTGGAGCGGACCCGTCCGCCGGCCGACAGCGGCCGGGGCGCGGATGACGGGCGGATCCCGTCGCGCTCCACGGCCCGCCGGCCGCACGCACGCCGGTGGGCCGTCTCCGGTACGACCCTTGGGGTGTATGTGTCCACGCTCATAGCCGAGCACGTGTACAAGGTGTTCGGTCAGGGACCCGACAACGGCGCGGCCGTCGCCAAGGCGGTCCTCGCGCTCGACAGCGGCGAGACCGACCGCGACGAGCTGCGCGCCGAGGGAACGACGGCGGCGGTGATCGACGCCTCGTTCCGGGTCGAGCCCGGCCAGATCTTCGTCGTGATGGGTCTGTCGGGCTCGGGCAAGTCCACCTTGCTGCGCATGCTCAACGGCCTGCTGGAGCCCACCGCGGGCCGGATCCTCTTCGACGGGGAGGACCTCACCGCACTCTCGCCGGCCGAGATGCGCCGCGTACGCTCCACCAAGATCAGCATGGTCTTCCAGCACTTCGCCCTGTTCCCGCACCGCGACGTGCTGGAGAACGCGGGCTACGGCCTGGAGGTCCAGGGTGTCCCCCGGGCCGAGCGCGAACGGCGGGCCGCCGAAGCGCTGGCCCTCTGCGGGCTCGGCGGCTGGGAGAAGTCCTGGCCCGACGAGCTGTCCGGCGGCATGCAGCAGCGCGTCGGCCTCGCCCGCGCCCTGGCCACCGACGCCGACCTGCTGCTGATGGACGAGTCCTTCAGCGCGCTCGACCCGCTGATCCGCCGCGACATGCAGGACCAGCTGCTCGAACTCCAGAAGAGCCTGGGCAAGACCATCGTCTTCATCACCCACGACCTCAACGAGGCCATGCGGCTCGGCGACTCCATCGCCGTCATGCGCGACGGCCGCATCGTCCAGCAGGGCACGGCCGAGGACATCCTCACCCGCCCCGCCGACGACTACGTCGCCTCGTTCATCCAGGACGTCGACCGCTCGCGGGTGCTGACGGCCGACGCCGTCATGACGGGGGACCCCGGAGGCCGGCCCGACTGCGGCTGCCCCACCGTCTCCGCCGGCACCCCGCTCGCCGACGTGTGCGCCGTCAGCGCCCGCGTCCCGCACGCCGTCGCCGTCACCGCCGAGGACGGCACCGTCGTCGGCTCCGTCCCGCAGGGCCGCCTCGTCGCCTTCATCGGCGACGAGCGACGCTCCGTGCTGGACTGCGCGGAGGTGGCTGCCTGATGCCCCGCCTGAACCTCGGATCCTGGGTCGACAGCGGTGTCGACTTCCTCCAGAGCCACCTGTCCTGGCTGTTCGACGCCATCGCCGCGCTCGTCACCGGGCTCTACGACGGCATCGAAGCCGTCCTGAACGCGCCGAACCCGCTGCTGCTGGCCGGCATCCTCGCCGTCGCCGCCTGGTGGCTGCGCGGTCTGCTCGCCGCCCTGCTCGCCTTCGCCGGCTTCGCCCTCGTCGACTCCGTCGCCCTGTGGCCCGAAGCCATGTCCACGCTCGCGCTGGTCCTGGTCGCCACCCTGGTCACGCTGGTCTTCGCGATCCCGATGGGCATCTGGGCCTCGCGCTCCGACAGGGTCAGCGCCACCCTGAAGCCCGTCCTGGACTTCATGCAGACCATGCCGGCCATGGTCTACCTCATCCCCGGCATCATCTTCTTCGGGGTCGGCGTGGTGCCCGGCATCATCGCCACCATCATCTTCTCGCTGGCGCCCGGCGTCCGGATGACCGAGCTCGGCATCCGTCAGGTCGACGCCGAACTCGTCGAAGCCGCCGAAGCCTTCGGCACCACCCCGCGCAACACCCTCGTACGGGTCCAGCTCCCGCTGGCGCTGCCCACCATCATGGCGGGCATCAACCAGGTCATCATGCTGGGCCTGTCCATGGTGGTCATCGCCGGCATGGTCGGCGGCGGCGGCCTCGGCGGCGCCGTCTACCGGGCCATCGGCAGCGTGGACATCGGCCTCGGCTTCGAGGCCGGCATCTCCATCGTCATCCTCGCCATGTACCTGGACCGGATGACCGGAGCCCTGGGCCGCCAGGTCTCCCCGCTCGGCCGCCGCGCCCTCGCCAAGGCGCGCTCCGCCGCCACCGGCACCGCCAAGGTGTGGAGCCACCGCCCGCAGCCCGTCTTCGCCGTGGCCTCGGCCGTGGTGCTGTCCCTGGTCGCCGGCGGCCTCGGAATCTTCGGCGACTCCGGGAAATCGCAGGTCAACGCCGTCGGCGGGGCCGGTGTCGAGAACATCGGCAAGGGCCGCAAGCTCAGCATCGGCTACATCCCGTGGGACGAGGGCATTGCCTCCACGTTCCTCTGGAAGGAGCTCCTGGAGCGCCGCGGGTACCAGGTCGAGGCCAAGCAGCTGGAACTCGGCGCGCTCTTCACCGGGCTCGCCGGGGGGCAGGTCGACTTCCAGACCGATGCCTGGCTGCCGACCACGCAGTCCGAGTACTGGAAGAAGTACGGCAACAAGCTCGACGACCTCGGCACCTGGTACGGGCCGACCTCCATCGAGCTGGCCGTCCCCTCCTACATGAAGGACGTGAAGACCCTCGCCGACCTGAAGGGCAAAGCGGGGGAGTTCAAGGGCCGGATCATCGGCATCGAGCCCAGCGCCGGCGCGATGGGCCTCCTCAAGGACAAGGTGCTGCCGCAGTACGGGCTCGACGGCGAGTACAAGGTCGTCGACGGATCGACCCCGGGCATGCTCGCCGAGCTCAAGCGGGCCTACGAGAAGAAGGAGCCCGTCGCGGTCGTCCTCTGGTCGCCGCACTGGGCGTACGCCTCCTACGAGCTGACGAAGCTCGAGGATCCCCAGGGCGCCTGGGGCAAGGGCGACGGCATCCACAACGTCGCCCGCAAGGGCTTCGCGGCCGACGAGCCGAAGGTCGCCCAGTGGCTGAGCTCCTTCAAGATGACGGAGGCCCAGCTGACCGGCCTGGAGGCCAAGATCCAGGAATCCGGGAAGGGCAAGGAACAGCAGGCCGTCCGCGCCTGGCTGGCCGACCACCCCGAGGTCGCCAAGCTCGCCTGAGCCTGAGCCTGAGCCTGAGCCCGAGCCCGAGCGTCGGCGCGAGTGTGCGGGGGGCGGGGGGGCGGAGAGGGTCGGCAGAAATCTTTCCCCCCCGTCCCCCCCCCCGTATGGCCAACTCCCCAACCATCGGTGTCCCTCTTGGTT
>NZ_JBHUBS010000001.1:472781-509649 GCF_042788835.1 Streptomyces sp. NPDC056883
GAGGCCTGTTTTTGTCGCCTTTCCCCCCCCCCTCTCCCCCCCCGCACGGCTCGGCCGGCGCCTCAGGCGGTCATGACCCGCTCGGGCTCCCGGTGCCCGCCGCCCGGCGCCGACACCTCGGACGTCGGGCGCTGCCTGATCGGCCACCACAGGGACCAGCCCAGGAGCGCGGCCAGGGCCGGCACCAGCACGAGCGACAGCACGAACGCGGAGAGCAGGATCCCGAGGCCCGTGGCGAAGCCGATCTGCTGCGTCGCGGAGCCCTGACTGGCGGCCAGGCTCCCGAAGGACAACGCCAGCACCAGGCCCGCGGTCGCGATGGCGGGCGCCGTGTGGCGCACGGCCCGGGCCACCGCCGCACGGGCCGGACCCGGCCGGTCCATCTCCTCCTTGATCCGGTCGGTGATCAGGATGTTGTAGTCGGTGCCCAGCGCGACCACGAACAGGAACAGCACCAGCGGCAGCGAGAAGTCCACGCCCGGCCGGCCCGCCGCGTGCTGGAACACCAGCGTCGAGGCACCCAGCGTGGCCGCGAAGCCCAGACCCACGGACAGCATCAGGACCACCGGAGCGAGCAGGCTGCGCAGCAGCAGGAACAGGATCAGCGCGATCAGGGCCGCGGCCACCGGGAAGACCACCTTCAGGTCCTTGTCCACGGCGGACGCGATGTCGGAGAAGACCGCCGCGGTACCGCCGACATGCGCCTCGGTGCCCTTCGGCCGGTGCGCGGCCACCGCGTCCCGGACCGGGCCGGACACCAGGTCGCGGGCCTCCTGTCCGTGCGGATCCGCGGTCGGGAACACATCGATGCGGGCCGCCCGGCGGTCCTCGCTCAGCACCGTCGGCGCCACCTGGCCCACTCCGGCGACCGAAGCCAGCGCGCGGGAGAGTCCGCCGAGGCGCTCGGCCGTCAGCGTGCTCCCGTCGGTGGCGGTCACGAACACGCCGGCCGGATCCGACACCCCGGCGGGCAGCGCGCGGGCGATCTCGGCCGCCGTCGCCGCCGAAGCCGTGTGCTCCCCGCCCGGGCTGCTCTGCCCGTAGTCCATCCGCATCCCGATCATCCCCGCGGCCAGTGCCCCCAGCAGGGCCACCGAGGCCAGCACCAGGGTCAGCGGCCGCCGTGCCACCAGGCCGCCCATCCGGGCGGCCACACCTTCGCGCGGCTCACGCTGCAGTGCCCGCGAGGGCCAGAACATCCTGCGGCCGGTGACCGCGAGGATGGCCGGCATCAGGGTCAGGCTGCCGAGCAGCATCACCAGCACGGACACGGCGATGGCCGGTCCCAGCACCCGGAACTGGCCGAAGGTGGCCACCGCGAGGGTGGCGAACGCGGCGACGATGGTCAGTGCCGCACAGGTGATCGCCGTACCGACCCGGCCGGCGACTTCGGCCGCCGCGGCCCGGCCCGACTGCTCCGGGTGCCTGCGCAGGTGCTCGCGGAAGCGGAAGAGCAGGAAGAGGAAGTAGTCGATGCCGATGCCCACCAGCACCACGCTGATCAACTGGGGCGTGGACGCGTCGAGTTCGATCCCGGTCAGCAGCGCGGTGCCGACCACGACCCCGGCCGCCGCCCCGCCGATGATGCTGACGGCGATCAGCGGCAGCAACGCCGCCAGAACGCTGCGGAACACCAGCACGTGCAGCAGTACGATCACCGCGAGCATCACGGCGCCCACGATCTCCGACCGGGTCTCCTCCGCGTCGGCGGTGTCCACGGTGTCCGCGAGCCCGGCGGTGAACCCGGTCCGCAGATCCTCCTCCGCGAAGGCGGCCCGGGTGTGGTCCCGGAAGGCCCGGTACAGGTCCTGCATCCCGGGATCCATGGGATTGCCGGTCAGCTCGACCGACAGCAGCCGGAAGCTCCGGTCGGGCGCCGTCATCGCCGGGCTGATCCGGGGCACCTGGGAACGGTCCTGCACCAGGAAGGGCGGGGTGTCCGCGGGCTTCGGCATGGTGATCCGCTGCCGGGTCAGCTTCGCCGCCTCGGAGTCGATCCGCCGCTCGTCGGCGGCGGTCAGCGGCGCACCGTCGGCGCGGGCCACCAGCACGGTCAGCGGGTTGGCATCGGGCTTGACCCCGAAGTGCTCCTCGGCGACCTTCAGCGCGGCCGCCGAATCGTAGGAGGCCGGAAGGAACTCGCCGGTGCTCGTCTGCGTGGCGCGGAACACCAGCGCCTGGCCGGCGATCGTCAGGGCGATGCCCAGCACCGCCCAAAGAGCTATGACCTTCCATGGACTTCGGGTGGCGAAGGCGGTCAGGGCGCGGATCAAGGAGTCCTCCGTAACGGGGCGGCGGCCGGAGTCCCCGGCCTGCTCACCAGCTCATCAGCGGGCGCACCCCGAAACGTCAGGTCCCGGGAGGAGCTCGCACCCGGGAGCAGGGGCCGGTCCGGGCCCCCGACCAGGACTCAGGTCCTGGTCCGCACTCCTCCTGGGGGCCCGCGGTCCGGGGGCCGCCCGATGGGAAGATGGAATATGCCGACGATCAGCACGGACCTGAGTCCGAAGGATGCCCGGGCCCTGAACTGGACCCGCAACGACGCCCTCGTGGCCATCGCCGTCGTCGTCGTGGACCTCGTCGGCTATGCGTTCAGCGCGGCCGACAACGGCCGGCCCCTCTCGGTGTCCGCCCTCGTCCTCGTGGTCCTGACCGCGCCCTGCCTGCTGGCCCGGCGGGTCAGGCCGGTCGCCGTGCTCTGTGCCGTACTCGCCCTCGGCGTGGCGCTGAACCTGACCACGTCACAGGGCCCGCACTTCTCCGCGGGAGCGATCGTCGCCCTCTTCTCCGTGGCCCGCGTGTGCGGCCCGGCGGTCACCACGGCGGCCGCCGTGGCGACCGTCCCGCTGACGGTCATCGGCAGCGGCAGCGGCCGCGGCGGGACGAGCTGGTTCATGGGCCTGCTCGGCAACGCGGTCGCCGTCCTCCTCGTGGTCGCCGCCGCGCTGCTGACGCGCCGCTGGCAGCAGGAGACCGAGGCCAAGCGCACCCTGCTCGCCGAACGGGCCGTGGCCGAGGAACGCCGCCGCATCGCCCGCGAACTGCACGACATCGTGGCCCACCACATCACCACCATGCAGCTGATGGCCGGCGGAGCGCGGGCCAACCTCGCGCGCGACCCGGAGGTGGCCCGCGAGGCCCTGGTCACCCTGGAGGGTTCCGGGCGGATGGCGCTGCGCGAGATGCGGCAGCTGCTCGACGTGCTGCGGGCGGGGGAGGAGCCGGAACACGCCCCGCCGCCCCCGCAGCCCGGCACCGGCGACCTGGACCGGATCGTCGCCGAGGCCAGGCTCGGCGGCCTGGAGACCGGGTTCACCGTGGACGGGCCGGTCCGCCCGCTGCCGCCGGCCCTCGGCCTGACGGTGTTCCGCATCGTGCAGGAGTCGCTGACCAACACCCGCAAGCACGCCGGGCGGCAGGCCCGGGCCCGCGTACGGCTGACGTACCGCCCGGACGAGGTGACGGTGGAGGTCCAGGACGACGGGGCCGGGGACCGGCAGCCGCCTTCGCGGGCGGCATCGGGTTCCGGCTACGGTCTGATCGGAATGCGCGAACGGGTCGCCCTGCAGGGCGGCACCCTGGAGGCGGCCGCCCTGGACCGCGGTGGATTCCGGGTGGCGGCGCGCCTCCCGGCGCCGCCCGGTCCGGACGCACCCGGGGGAGAAGGAGAGGAAGAACGCGGATGATCCGTGTGCTCATTGCCGACGACCAGCCGCTCGTCCGGAGGGGACTGGCCCTGATCCTGGCCCCCGAGCCGGAGTTCGAGGTCGTCGGCGAGGCCGGGGACGGAGCCGAGGCGGTCGCCCTCGCGGAGCGGCTGCGGCCCGACGTGGTCGTCATGGACATCCGGATGCCGGTCCTGGACGGGGTCGGAGCCACCGGGGAACTGGCCCGGCTGCTGCCGGAGTGCCGGGTCCTGGCGCTGAGCACCTTCGACATGGACGAGTACGTGGTCGCCGCCCTGCGGGCCGGAGCCTACGGGTTCCTGCCCAAGGACGTCTCCCCGGAGGAGCTGACCGCCGCGATCCGCACCGTCCACACCGGCGAGGCGGCGGTGGCGCCGCGCCTGCTGACCCGGCTGATCTCCACGTACGTACGGGTCCCCGCGCGGCCCGCCGGGCGGACGGCCGAGGTCCCGGCCGAACTCACCCCCCGGGAGCGGGAGATCTGGCAGCTGCTCGCCACCGGACTCGACAACGCGGAGATCGCCGCAGACCTGGACATCAGCGTCTCCACGGTCAAGAACCACATCACCGGCATCTTCGGCAAGCTGGGCGTCCGCGACCGGGCCCAGGCGGTCATCGCCGCGTACGAATCGGGTGTGGTGGAGGTGGCCGGCGGACCGCGCTGAGCGCCAAGTCCCGGGGGAGTACCGGGAGGAGCCCGGTGCGCACACGCCTGACCTGCCGGAACATCCCCGGAACACTGGAGGATTCACCCGTGCGCCAGGGGGCACGTCCATGGCACAGTGCGATCAGTCCAGCCGCACGACCAGGGAGTCTCCATGAGCGATCCGCATTCCACGCAGCTCGCGGCCGCCCCCGAGTACCGGGCGGAGCCGGGGCAGCCGAGTCCGCTGCCGTGCTGCCCGGTGTGCCAGGACGCCCCGGAACGCATCTCCTGGCGACAGCGTCCGGGGCAGCCGGTGCTTCTGGTCTTCGAGCCCTGCGGGCACCGGCACGGCTCTCCGGCGGCGCCGGTCCTGGCCGTGAGCCCCCCGCCCGTCACGGGCTGGGGACGGGCCCTCGCATGAGCTTGCTGATCCACTGGATGAGCCCGCCGTCGTACATGCCGGGAGCGTAGGTGTAGGCGTCGTGGCCGCCGCCCTCGTCGACGTGGAACATCGTCTTCACGGGCCCCTTGCCGTAGTCCTTGATGAACTTCTCGATCGGGGGCCGGTTCTGGACGTCGCTGCCCTTGGTGCCGACCTGGAAGGCGAGGTCCACCTCGGGGCCGCCCCGGTCGATCAGCTTCTGCGCGAGCTCGGGCGGGCTGTTCTCCGCCTTCTCCTCGGGGTGGCCGTTCCACAGCCGGGAGTCGGGGACGATGTCGGGCCCGCCGGCGATCACGGCGCGGAACCGGTCGGGATCCTTCAGCACCGCCTTGAGCCCGGCGAACCCGCCGGAGGAGCTGCCCATGAAGGCCCAGCCGTCGCGCGACTTGATCGTACGGAACGTCGCGCGGACCAGGTCGGGGACGTCCTCGGTGAGCCAGGTGCCCATCTTCGGCTGGCCGGGGATGTCGCTGCCGTCCCAGTACAGCCCGTCCTTGTCGGACGCCGGGTTCAGCACCGGCATGGCGAGGATGAAGGGGAGGCTGGCGCCCTCCTTGGACCACTTGGAGATGTCGGCCTCCAGCTTGAGGTTGCTCCCGCTCCAGTAGTTCTGGTCGAAGCCGGGCCCGCCGGGCAGCGCGATCATCACGGGGAAGCCGCTGTGCGCGTACTTCGGGTCGTGGTACTGCGGCGGCACCCAGAGCCAGACCTTGCCGGTGAAGCCCGACTTCTTCCCGGCGAGGGTGGTCACCATCACCTTGCTCCCGTCCTCCGGGATGGTGCCGGACACCTTCAGCTCGGGCGCCGGTCCGGTGGGCATCAGGGTCAGCGGGTCGCCCGGCGCGTCACCACCCTTCCCCGAGGCCGTGGTGCGGGGCTCGTCGAGGTGCACGGTGTCGCCGCCGTCGTCGGACCGGTACAGGTGGGTCACGAACCCGATGGTCATCCCGACCACGGCCGTCAGCGGGACGGCCACCCCGACCCACCGCCGCCACCTGGGAGGCCGGCCGGGGGCGTGCCCCTGGACCCGGGCGTGTCCGTGCTGCGCCTCCCGGCGTTTGCCGTGCTTCATCGTGCGTGACTCCTGAGCCCTGTACGGAGGCCGCCGGTATGGCTGCCGGGGAGTGAGAGCCCCCGACGAAAGGAACGGTTCGCCACCAAAGGTTATGAAAAGGGCAAAGAGCCGGTCATCCGTGCCGGGCGCGCGCCCCCTAGGCGTCGGCGGGGGCGGGCTGGAGGTGCGCCGGGTCGGCGGGGCGCTGGCGGTCGATCAGGGTCGAGGCCAGGAGCGCCGTCACGGCGGAGATCACCAGCAGGGGCATCAGGGTGGACGCCTCCTTGCCCAGCAGAGCGGCGGCCAGGACCACGCCGGTCACCGGGAGCCGGGTGCCGGCCACCCCGGCCGCACAGATGCCGGCCGCCAGGGCGGGGGCCATGCCGAAGCCGGGAAGGCTGCCGAAGGCGATGCCGATCGATGCCCCGATCATGATCGACGGGAAGATGGGGCCGCCGCGGAGGCTGCCCAGGGCGATGCTCCAGCCGATCAGTTTGAAGACGGAGAGGGCCACCAGCGCGCCCACAGCCCAGGACGAGGGGTCGGCGGCCAGCTGGCCGACGGTGTTCTGGCCGGACAGGGCCACTTCCTCGGGGGAGCGTCCGGTGATCAGCGCGTAGCCGGTGACGCAGACGCCGACGGCCACCGCGCACAGGACGATCCGCTGCGCGGAGGTGCCCGTCCAGGCGTGGACGCGCAGGCCCGCGGACTTGCCCAGGGCGATGAGGACGCCGATCAGGGCGGCCATGGGGATGCCCCACAGGAAGTCGCCCGCGTCGGGCAGACCGGCGGCGGGTTCCTTGGGGAGGGTGAGTGCGCCGATGCCGAGGCCGGTCCAGTGCCCGAAGCCGGTGAAGACCAGGGCTCCGACCCCGCTGGAGACCAGGGCGGGCAGGATCAGGACGAACAGCCGGGCGCCCCCGGCGACGAGGGCGGCTCCCTCCAGGATCATCACGACCGGGATCAGCGGGCTGCCGAAGATCGTACTGATGGCGGCGGTGGATCCGGCCATGCCGAGCACGGTGGCCAGCTCGGGCTGGGCCGTGCGCTGGGCGGCGCGGAGGCTGAGCAGGGCGAGGCCGCTTCCCATCGCCATCAGGGGCGCCTCGGGTCCGAGCATCACGCCGAGGGGCAGGCAGACCAGCGCGGCCAGGATCACGCTCGGCGTCTCGCGGGGCATGGTCGCCGGGCCGCCGAAACCGTAGGCGGGGACGTGTCCGCCGCCGCCGGCCATCCGCGTGATGATCGGCGCGGCCAGCAGGCCCGCGAGGGCGAGCGTGGGCAGGCCCCACCACCACGGGGCGCGGTCGTAGCCGAGCAGGTCGGGCGCGGTGTGCCACACCCAGTGCTGCAGCTCGTGCTCGAGGCTGACGAAGCCGAAGGCGAACAGCGAGACCGGGATGCCGACGAGCGCCGAGAGTGCGAGCAGCCTCAGGGTCGCGGGGGCGAGGAGGAGCTGACGGAGCGATGCGGGCTGTTGAGCCTGTTCCATGGGTGCCGGGCCCTCCAGAAAAGTGCGCAGTTCGCTCCAGGGTCGGGGCGGGAGGCGGTTCGCGCAGGGCGGGTGGGCCATACGGGTGAGAGAGCGACATCCCCCTTCGTGCTCAAAGATGCTCGTTGACCAGCCATTCCAATCATCTTCCTTCAAATAGGGCCTCCGGACCGCTATGTTGCCCGGTGCATGCCAAATGGTGTGTCCGCAGCCGGACCGCACGAGGAGCCGCCCCATGAGACTCATCAGCATCCGCAGAAGCCCACGGCGGCGGCGCGCCCCGGCGGCCGCCCTGCTCGCCGCGGCCCTCGCCGTGACCGGTCTGGCCTCCGCCGGCCCCCTCTCCTCCGCGGCTTCGGCGGCCGCTTCGGCGCCCGCCCCCGCCACGGCCGGCGACGCCACCGGCCTCACCCAGTCCGGGAACACCTTCACGATCGCAACCGCCGGCGGGGCCAAGGCCCGGGTGGTCGTCGCCCGCGCCGACATCTTCCGGCTCTGGCTCTCCCCCGACGGAGCCTTCACCAACGACCCGGCCGGCACCGATCTCGCCCCCACCACCGACTTCGGCCCCGTGAGCGCCGCCTGGACCGACGCGGGCACGTACTACAAGATCACCACCGGTTCCCTGACCATCCGGGCCAACAAGACCCCGCTGCAGTTCTCCGTCTACCGGGCCGACAACTCCACCCTCGTCTGGCAGGAGACGCAGCCCACCTCCTGGACCAGCAGCCAGACCACCCAGTACCTCGCGCGCGGGACGGACGAGCAGTTCTACGGAACGGGCCTGCGCCTGGGCGAATGGGCCCTGCGCGGCAAGACCGTCCCGATCGCCGTCGACAACAAATGGCGCGAGAACAACAACGCCAGCCCCGCGCCCTTCTACGTGTCCACCAACAACTACGGCGTGATGCGCAACACCTGGGCCCCGGGCTCGTACGGGTTCAACGCGCCCACCACCCTCACCCACGACGAGAAGCGCTTCGACGCCTGGTACTTCACCGGCGACTCCCTCAAGACCGTCCTGGACGCCTACACCGACGTCAGCGGCAAACCCTTCATGGCTCCGGCGTGGGGCTTCGAACTCGGCAACGCCGACTGCTTCAACGCCTCCAACCCGGCCTACCAGGGCGACCACAACCGGCTCCGCCACCAGACCACCCCGGACGTCGTCGGCTATGCCACGGACGCCCGCGCCGCGGACATGCCCTCGGGCTGGTTCCTGCCCAACGACGGCTACGGCTGCGGCTACACCGCGCCCCTGAAGTCCACGGTCGACGCACTGAAGGCCAAGGGCTTCCAGACCGGACTGTGGACCTCGACGGGCCTCGGCAACATCAACGACGAGGTCGGGGTCGCCGGTTCACGCGGCGTGAAGACCGACGTCGCCTGGATCGGCGGCGGCTACAAGACGGCGTTCTCCGGAGTGCAACAGGCCGTCGACGGCATAGAGAAGAACTCCGATGCCCGCCGGTACGTCTGGACCGTCGACGGCTGGGCCGGCACCCAGCGCAACGCCGTCGTCTGGACCGGTGACACCAACGGCACCTGGGACGACATGCGCTGGCACGTCCCGGCCGTCACCGGCGCCGGCCTCTCCGGCTTCAACTACGCCACCGGAGACGTGGACGGGATCTTCGCCGGCAGCCCCAAGACGTACGCCCGCGACCTCCAGTGGAAGGCCTTCACCCCGGCCTTCATGACCATGTCCGGCTGGGGCGCGACCGGCCCGTCCGCCGGCTACCAGGACAAGCAGCCCTGGCGGTTCGCGGAGCCCTACCTCTCGATCAACCGCAAGTACCTCCAGCTGAAGATGCGGCTGATGCCGTACCTGTACACGATGAGCCGGACCGCCCACGAGACCGGCGTCCCGAGCACTCGCGCGATGGTCCTGGAGTACCCCGATGACCCGGTGGCACGCGGGAACCTGACCAGCGGCCAGTTCATGGCCGGAGACTCCTTCCTCGTCGCGCCCGTCGTCTCCGACACCTCCGTGCGCGACGGCATCTACCTCCCGGCCGGCACGTGGACGGACTACTGGACGGGCAAGACCTACGCCGGACCGGGCTGGCTCAACGGCTACCAGGCCCCGCTCGACACCCTGCCGCTGTTCGTCAAGGGCGGCGCCATCGTCCCGATGTGGCCGCAGATGAACTACACGGGGGAGAAGCCCGTCTCCACCCTCACCTACGACATCCACCCCCGCGGCGCCACCTCCTTCAGCCTGTACGAGGACGACGGCATCACCCGCGCCCACCAGACGGGAGCCTTCGCCCGCCAGCAGGTCGACGTCACCGCCCCCGCCTCGGGCTCCGGCACGGTCACCGTGTCCGTCGCCGCCCCGGCCGGCAGCTACACCGGCAAACCCGCCTCGCGCGGCTACGAGTTCAGCCTCCACGTGGCCACCGCCCCCACCGCGCTCACCGTGGACGGCGCCGCCCTCACCCGGCTGACCAGCAAGGCCGCCTACGACGCGGCGGCGACGGGCTGGTTCTTCGACGCCGCCGACCGCGGCGGAATCCTGTGGACCAAGACCGGTACGAAGTCGGCCGCCTTCAGCATCTCGGCCACCGGCACCTCCGTCCCGGCCGCCGACCCCATCCCGGTCACCTCCAACCCCGTCCCCCAGTCGGCCTGGACCCTGGTCTCCGCCGACAGCCAGGAGACCGCGAGCGAGAACGGCGCCGCCCGCAACGCCTTCGACGGGAACACCGGGACCATCTGGCACACCGCCTGGTCCGGTGGCACCCCCGCCGCGCTCCCGCACGAGATCCAGATCGACCTCGGCGCCCGCTACACGGCCGACGGCCTCGGCTACCTGCCCCGCCAGGACGGCGGGGTCAACGGCCGGATCGGCGGCTACGAGGTCTACGTCTCGGACACCACCACCGACTGGGGATCACCGGTGGCCACCGGCACCTTCGCCGACACGGCGGCCCTCAAGTCGGTCCCCCTGTCCGCTAAGGCGGGCCGCTACCTCCGGCTGAAGGCGCTGACCGAGGCCGGCGGCCGGGGCCCGTGGACCAGCGCGGCCGAGATCACCCTCACCGGCCGTCCGACCCCGCTGCCCGCGGCCGCCACCCTGGTCAACGGGGCCTCGGCCAGTTGCCTGGACCTCCCGGGCAGCGCCACCACCCCCGGCACCCAGCCCACCCTCTACAGCTGCCACGGCGGCCCCAACCAGCGCTGGACCCTGCAGGGCGACGGCCGGCTGACCGGCCTCGGCGGGGTCTGCCTGGACGCCGCCACCGCCACCGCCGTCGCGATCCAGTCCTGCAACGGCAGCTCCGGCCAGACCTGGCAGACCGGCCCGGACGGCAGCCTGCGCAACTCCGGCCAATGCCTGACCCCGGCAGGCTCCGCCACGGCCAACGGCACCCGGCTCACCCGGGTCGCGTGCGCCACGACCGCGGCCCAGCGCTGGACGTTCACACCCTGACCCGGAGACCCGCGGGGTTCCCGGCTTCTCCGTGATCCCCGCCCGACGAGGACCCTCCGACACCCCCCACCGAGCCCGGCCCGGCATCCAGCCGGGCCGGGCTCCGGGGTCTGACGGCCCGGCGGCTACGGTGGGGCCGCGATCCTCCACCCCTTCAGGAAGGTGCTCATGCCCGCCGGAAAGATGCACGCCGACGAACCCGACATCGACACCGGCCTCGTGCGCAGGCTGATCGCAGGTCAGTTCCCGCAGTGGGCGGGGCTGTCCGTCGAGCGCGTCGACTCCGCCGGCACCTCCAACGCCATGTACCGGCTGGGCGCGGACCTGGTCGTACGCCTTCCCCGCACACCGGGCGCGGCCGGCGACGTGGGCATGGAGCACGTCTGGCTGCCCCGGCTCGCCCCGGGCCTGCCGGCCCCCATCCCGGTTCCCATCGGCATGGGGCGGCCCGCCGAGGGCTACCCCTGGTCCTGGTCCGTCTTCGGCTGGGTCCCCGGCGAGAACCCCGTGCCCGGCCGGATCGCGGACCCGGACCTCCTGGCCAAGGACCTGGCGGAGTTCGTCTCCGCGCTGCGCCGGGCCGATCCGACGGACGCCCCGGCCTCCTACCGCAGCGAGACCCTGGCGGCCCGGGACGCCGAGACGCGTGGCGCGATCGCGGAACTGGGCGCGAGCGCCGATGCGGACGTGGACACCGCGGCGGTGACCGCCCTGTGGGAGGAGGCCCTGCGGGCCGATCCCTGGTCCGGGCCGCCGGTGTGGATCCACGCCGACCTGCAACCGGGGAACCTGCTCCTCGCGGACGGAAGGCTCGCCGCCGTCATCGACTTCGGCTGCGCCGGTCTCGGCGAACCCGCCGTCGACCTGATCGCGGCCTGGTACGTCCTCCCGGCCGCCGCCCGCCCGGCCTTCCGGGCCGCACTGGACGCGGACGACGCGATGTGGACGCGCGCCCGCGGCTGGGCCCTGTCGATCGCCCTCATGGAGTTGAACTACTACAAGGAGACGAACCCCGTCATGGCGGCCATCGCCCGCCACGTCCTCGGCGAACTCCTCGACGGCGGCCCGGCGACTACAGGCGCACACCACCGTCGATGACGACGACGGCTCCGGTGGTGAGCCGCAACGAGGTGACGGCGCCGATCAAGGAGCAGGCCACGTCGTCCGGGTCCGCGGCGATCCGCAGCGGCGCCGACGCCGCCTGGGTACGGACCGCGGCCGGATCGCGGCCGGGGACGAAGCCGGTGTCGACCGCTGCCGGCGAGAGGTTGATGACGCGCACCTGCGGGCCGAGCACGCGTGCCAGGGACGTGGCCATGACGTCCAGACCCGCCTTGGCGGCGCAGTAGGCAATGCTGCTGCCCAGCCCCGTGGAGCCCGATATCGAGGAGACGGTGGCGATGACCGCGTCGCCGGAGGACCGCAGCAGCGGGGTGAACGCGCGGATCACGGAGAAGGTGCCCCGTACGTTCACGGTCAGGATCCGGTCGAACTCCGCGTCCGTCAGCCCTTCGAGGTCGGCATGGGCGACCTGCTTGGTGGTGCCTGCGGAGTTGACCAGTACGTCCACCACACCGTGGCGGTCGGCGACGAGTCCGGCGGCCCGGCGCACGGCGGCGGAGTCGTCGAGCGGTATGCGGGCCGTGCTGTGTCCGTCCCCGGGAAGGGCGGCGACGAGGTCTTTCGCGCGGCCTTCACCGGAGTCGTAGCCGACGACCACACGGGCTCCGGCCTCGGCGAGACGCCGGGCGCACGCGGCCCCGATGCCGCTGCTGCCACCGGTGACGACGGCCACCTTGCCGGTCAGGTCGAAGAATCCGAGGCCACCCGTACGCACTTCGGTCATGAGCACATCCTTGCTTCGACGTGAACAACCTCATGGAAATGATTCACGCTATCGCGGAGCCTTTCGGTGGGCAATGGGTGAAGGTGTGCCGAGGAAAACTGTCCGGATCGGGCTACGGAATTGAATTCTCCATTTCATCTTCCGTACCGGACGGCGGGAGCCTCGTTGTGACGGATTGCACTGATCGGGCCGTGTTTCACTTCCCGGCATCGAAGGTAGTGCAGGTCGAAGCCAGTGGAGAAGGATCAGGCCATATTGGCGGGTTGGCGTTTGTCGTTTGCCGACGATGCGCAAAACTGAAAAGGAACCGCAGAGTGCTCGCCCGGACGATATTCGACCTGTATTCGACCAGCACTCGCCCAGTACTCGACCTGTATTCGCCCCGACGTTACCGGAGTGATAATGGATTTCTCGCCCGCGCAGTCGTACCAATGGACCGGCCGGATCCTTCAGGCACTGCGCCGGAGCCTTCTCGATCAAGATTTCCTGGAAATTCTCCCCGCACTGCTGTCCGCCCAGGACGAGCCGGGCGCACGGCACTCCGTCGCGGTCCTGGGCGACCGGGCGCGCCCGCACGTCAAGGACGAGGGCGACCGCGTTTCGGTGGAGGGTCGATGGGTCTATCAGCTTCCCGTGAGTCATTCGGTGGAAAAGCAGATGGCTCTCGAGCACGCGGACCGGATCTACTGCGTCACCCCTTGTCTGCGTCTTCTCATGGAAGGCGAGGAGACGTCGGGAAGGCACCTGTACACGTTCTTTCAGGTGGTGGTCGAGTGGCGGGCCGTGGACGCGAACGAGGTGTTCACGGTCACCGAGGACATCCTCGGCGGGCTCGCCCGCCATCTGGAGCCGATCCTCCCGGATGAGGACCGCGGGGCGGCGGAGCGCCTGGCCGGCCTGCGGAGCGGCCCTTATCCGCGGATTTCCTTCGCCGAGGCGCTCGCCCTTGCCGGGCGAGGGCCGCGGGAGCCGCAGAACACCGATCTGACCCATGAGGAGGAGCGGATCCTCACCGAGAAATTCACTTCACCGTTCTGGATCCACCGCTATCCGCTCGGTGTGCGCGATTCCCTCTACCAGCAGGGCGAGGACGGGCTCCAGGAGACCTACGATCTGATGCTGCCCGCAGGCCACGGCGAACTCGCCACGGGAGGACTCCGGCCCAAGGACGCGGACGAGATCTCCGAGCAGTCCCGGTTGCTCGGCGGTGAGCCGAACCGCGTGTACGCGGAGTGGAAGAAGCGGTCCGGGATACAGACGGCCGGCTTCGGGCTCGGCCTGGAACGGCTGGTACGGCACATCGCCGGTGCCGGCAGCGTCCTGGACCTCCTGGCGGCCCACGACTCCGGCCCGAACCGGCGGATCGGGTCGGGCGAACGGTGACGCTGTCCTTCCACTGGTTCCTGCCCACGTACGGCGACGGGCGGAACGTGGTGGGCGGCGGCCACGACGTCGCCGCCGGCAGCAAGGAGGAACAGCGGCCCGCCACCGTCCGCTACCTCGCGCAGATCGCGGTGGCGGCCGAACAACTGGGCTTCGACGGTTCGCTCACCCCGACCGGCGCCTGGTGCGAGGACGCCTGGGTGACCACCGCCATGCTCGCGCGCGAAACGGAACGCCTCAGGTTCATGGTCGCCCTGCGCCCAGGCTTCGTCTCCCCGACCCTCACCGCCCAGATGGCCGCCACGTTCCAGCGGCACTCGGAGGGCCGGCTCCTCCTCCACGTCGTCACCGGTGGGGAGAGCGGGGAGCAGCGGGCCTACGGCGACTTCCTGGAGAAGGGCGCCCGGTACGGCAGGACCGGCGAGTTCCTGGAGATCGTGCGGCGGCTGTGGGGCGGCGAGTCGGTCGACTTCAGCGGAGCGCATCTGCGCGTGGAGGGCGCCCGGCTCGGCCGGCTGCCCGACCCGGTGCCCTCCGTCTACTTCGGCGGATCGTCGCCGGAGGGGATCGAGGTCGCCGCACTCCACAGCGATGTCTACCTGACGTTCGGGGAACCACCCGCGCAGGTGGCGGAGAAGCTGGATCGCGTACGGGCACGCGCCGCGCAGGCCGGGCGGCGACTGCGGTTCGGCATCCGGCTCCATGTGATCACCCGGGACACCGCCGGGCAGGCCTGGGCCGAGGCCCGGCGGCTGCTCGAAGGGTTCGGCCCTGAGGCGATCCGATCGGTCCAGGCCGGCCTGCGCGCCAGCGAATCGGAAGGCCAGCACCGGATGCGGGCGCTGCACGGAGGGCGCTCCGACGACCTGGAGATCACGCCCAACCTGTGGGCCGGCATCGGCCTGGTCCGCGGCGGAGCGGGCACGGCCCTGGTGGGAAGCCACCGGGACGTGGCCGACCGGATCACCGAGTACCACCGGCTCGGCATCGACGAGTTCGTGCTCTCGGGGGTCCCGCACCTCGAAGAGGCGTACTGGTTCGGCGAAGGCGTGCTCCCGCTGCTCGCCCGCGAGGGACTCTGGGCCCACCCGGCGCACGACGGAACGGCGCACGGTCGACCGGCGCACGATTGACCCAAACGCGACCGATCGGCGGCAGGACTGGCAGGAACGCGACCGACCCGACCGGACGCTCGGCCGGGGTATGGATGTTTGTCGGTGCCCGTTGCGAGGATGAGCGCCATGACGCCTTTCCTTCTGACCGACATCGACCGTGCCATCCGCAGCAGTTGGAGCGAGCAGACGTGCACGCCCGAGTACCGCGATCGATGGACCCGGGAGAACCCGGCCCGCGACCAGTGCGGTGTGACCGCCATGGTGCTCAACGACCTGCTGGGCGGCGAGCTGATCCGCGGCGAAGTCCTCGTCGACGGCGAGCGCGTGGACTACCACTGGTGGAACCGCCTGGGCATGGGCATAGAAATCGACCTCACCCGCGAGCAGTTCGGCCCGGAGGAGAAGATCACCGAGGGCATCGTCATGCCCCGCCCTCCGGAGAGCGAATGGCGTCGCCTGCGCACGGAGTACGAGCTCCTGCGCGGCGAGGTCATGGCCAAGCTCGCCGGTGCCCCCGTAGCTTCTGCCTAGCGGCAGCGGGTCGGCACCCGGTCCCGCCCTCGCGATGGCGGGCCCGGGTTGCCGCCCTGGGCCGTGAACTGATCGTCGGACAGCCGGACATCCAAGTCAATCCTCCGGTTTTCTGGTAACCCCCAAGAGATACCTTGGGGTTGTGACCCTCGATGATCTGCGCGTCTTCGTCGCCGTCTGCCGGGCCGGCAGCCTCAGCGCCGTCGCCCGCGACCTCGGCCGTACCCAGTCCGCCGTCAGCCAGCACATCCGCCGCCTGGAGAAGGAGACCGGCGCCGCGCTCCTGGAGCGGCACCCGCGCGGAGTCTCGCCGACCGGGGCCGGGCTGATCCTCCAGGCGGCCGCCGCCGACGGGATCGCCGGGCTCGACGGAGCCCTGCGCCGGCTCGACGCCCTCGTACGGGACGACGGCGGCTCGGTCCGCGTCACCACCGGGGCCACCACCGTGCGCCATTTCATGGCCGAGGCGATCGTCTCCTTCCGGCGCAGCCACCCCCGGGTCAGCCTGGAGTTCCAGACCGAGAACTCCAGCCGCAGCTGCTTCGAAGCCCTCGCCGCCGACGACCTCGACCTCGCGTGGATCACCATCGGCGCCCCCGTGCGGGGCATCGAGCAACGCCCCGTCATGCGGCTGCCCTGGGTCCTGGCGGTCGGCGCCGACGACCCGCTCGCCTCCCGCCCCCGCCTGGAGCCGGCCGAGCTCGGCTCCGTCCGCCACATCCGGCTGCCCGAGAACTCCACCTCCCGCGCCCACCTCGACGCCGCCCTCGCCGAAGCGGGCATCCGGATCAGCTCCGACACCAGCGCCGCCGACTGGGACACCGCCCTCCTCCTCGCCGAACTGGGCCTCGGCCACGCCGTCGTCCCCGCGCTGCCCGGCTGGCAGGTCCCCGGATCAGACGGGCCGCTGCGCCTGGTCCCGGTCCCCGCCCTGCCGCCGCTCGCCGTCGGCTGGGCCGTCCGGCGCTGGTCCGCCCTCGCCCCGCTCGCCCGCGCCTTCGCCGACGAGGTGGCCCGCAGCTGCATGACCCGCGCGGCCGGCCCCGGCGGGCCGTGACGCGGGCCGTGGGGGCGTGGCGGGTTCTGGCGAGGCCGGCCGTGACGCGGGCAGTCGTGAGGCGGGCAGTCGTGACGCGGGCAGGAGTCCTACGGCGGCCAGCGCGGCCAGCACGGCGGTCGACGCCCCGGTCCCCGCGGCCACCGCGATGCCGAGGGCGGGCCCCACGTTCATCGCGGTCTGCTTGAGCCCGCCCACCACCCCCGCGTGCCCGGCGGGGGCGTCCCCGACCACCGTGCCGGTGGCCGTCACCATCACCGCGGCGAAGCCCGCGCCGAGCACCCCGAAGCCCCAGCCCGGACCCAGTCCCGTGATCCCGAGCGCCACCAGCCCGGTCCCGGCCATCGCCGTCCCGCGGGCGCCGAACCGGCGCAGCAGGGCCCCCGCCAGCGGTGCGCCGACGACCATGGCGGCCGTCATCGGCAGCACGCGCAGCCCGGTGGCGAGCGGATCCAGCCCCGCCGCGTCCTGGAGCGCGAAGCTGGCCCCGAACAGCGCCCCGAACAGGGCGGCGGAGACCACGGCCAGCAGCGCGACGGACGCCGTCACCGGGACGGAGCGGGCCACCGGGCGCGGCACCAGGGGCTGGGCGGAGCGGCGCTCCGACCGGACGAGCAGGGCCGCCAGTGCGGCCGACGCGGCGAACCCGGCCAGGGTCCGGGGCCCCGACCAGCCGTGTTCGGGTACGCCGGCCAGCGTGTGGACCAGCGCCGCGAGGGCCGTCGCGAGGAGGGCGGCACCGCCGGGCCGGATCCGGCCGCCGGACTCCGCGGGCGGCGGCGCGGGGACCCGTACGAACAGGGCCGCCGCCGCGATCGCGAGGGCGGCGGGGACGTTCGCCACGAACACCGCGCGCCAGCCGAAGCGTTCAACCAGTACGCCCCCGAGGAGCGGCCCGGCCGCCGCGGCCAGCCCGATCGCCGCGGTCCGCACCGCGATCGGCCCGCCGATCCGCCCGGGCGGGTACGCGAGCCGCAGCAGGGCGAGCGTCGCCGGCTGGAGCAGCGCCCCGAACAGCCCCTGGGCCGCGCGCAGGGCGATCACCCAGCCGGCCCCGGGAGCGAGGGCGATGCCCGCCGAGGCGGCCGCGAAGCCGAGTACGCCGGTGAACAGCAGCCGGGTGTGCCCGTACCGGTCGCCCAGCCGTCCGGCGAGGACCAGGAAGGCGGCCACGCTCAGCAGGTACGCGCCGCTCGTCCACTGCACCTCGGCCAGACTCGCGCCCAGGTCCCGCCGCAGGCTGGGCTGCGCCATCAGCAGCACGGTCCCGTCGAGGGCGACGAGCATCGCGCCGGCCGCGCTGACGCCGAGCGTGAGCCGGGGCCTCACGGGCGCAGGTGGGCGTCGACGGCGGCGTCGACGACCCGGTCGAGGGAGCCCTCCGGGGCGCCGTCGAGGGCGAGCGGCAGACTGCCCCGGGACCACAGCTGGGCCACCCCGTGCAGATTGGCCCACAGTGCCGCGGCGGTGATCCGGGGCTCGTCGCCCGTCCGGCACCGGGCGACCAGGGAGACGAGCAGCTCGAACATCGGCAGCGTGGAATCGCGGAGCCGGTCCTCCCGCGGGCCGTCCTGCCCGGTCTCCCCGGAGCTGTCCAGCAGGTCGTGGCGGAACATCAGCTCGAACATGCCGGGGTGCTCCAGCGCGTAGCCGACGTACGCCCGCCCCAGCGCCCGCACCTGCCCGCGCGGGTCGTCCGCGCCCGGGCCCGCCAGGGCGGCCGGGAGGCGGGAGCCCAGTTCCCCGAACCCGCGCCGGGCGATCGCGGACAGCAGCGCGTGATGCGTGGGGAAGTACCGCCGCGGCGCCCCGTGGGAGACCCCGGCACGTCGGGCGATCTCGCGCAGCCCGAGCGCGGCGGTCCCCCCGCTCGTCACGAGCTCCACGCCGACCTCGACCAGCCGCTCGCGCAGCCCGCCGTCCTGCGTTTCCTGCTGCTCCCGTCGATCCATAGACACTGTCTACCACCGCCCCGCAGACAGTGTCTATCCTCACCCTTCCGGGATGATGGAGTGAGCGCGGCCGGGCGAGGCGCCCGGCCCGGCCGAGGGAGAGGTGACCTGCCATGGCGGAGCACGAGGCGCGCGAGGCCGGGCCGTCGGCGGGCGGACTCGAAGAGGGCCGCCTGATGAAGGAACTCGAAGCCATCCACCGCACGCGCCACGAAACCCTGCTGCACGGTTCGGACGACGCGCTGGTCACGCACACCCGGCGGATGGACGAACTGGAACGCGAGTACGTACGCCGCCACCCGGAACGCGCCCAGACGACGGGCCGCACCCGCTCGGGCGCCCGTGCCCGCACGGGCCCGGAAGAACAGGGCTAGCGCCGCACGCGGGGCGCCTACTTCTCGGCGTGCTCGCCCAGCACGAACAGCAGCCAGACGAAGCCGGCGAAGAGGTGCGTGCCGGCGATGTAGAAGAACGCGCGCAGCAGAACGCCGTTCTCCTTCCACTTCTCGTACTTCGCCGCGGCAACCGCCGCGGCGCGGGCCTGCTCGGCCCCCTTGTTCTCGTCCTCGTTCTCGTCCGTCATCACCCGAACAGCGTACGGGCGGGCCCGCCCACGTCCGCGTCGCGAAACAGATTTGCATCACGTGAGACAAATTTGTATCGTTTGATACGAAGGAGGATCGCATGATGAACGAAGAAGAGCTGCTGGACGGCGCCGCGCGCGTGCTCGCCGGTGATCACAGTGCCTCCATGGCGCACATCGCCGCAGGCATCGGCACCAGCCGCGCCACGCTCAGCCGCCGCTACGCCACCCGCGAGGCGCTCCTCAAAGCCGTCGCCGTGCGGGCCATCGACGTGGTCGACGGGTGCCTCGCGCCCGCCGACCTGCCCGGCACCGCCGACGGGGCGGAGTTCGACGCCGCGCTGGAGCGGCTCGTCACCGGGCTGCTGCCCGCCGCACACCTGTACGGGTTCACCGCGCGCGATGCCACCGTGCTCGCCGACCCCGAGTTCCGGGCCGGGATCCAGCGCCAGGACGAGCGGGCCCTCGCCTTCCTCGCCCTCGGCCAGCGCCTCGGCCGGCTCCGCGTCGACCTGCCCGCGTACTGGATCTGGTACTCGCTCTGGGGACTGCTCGACGCCGCCGCCGAGGGCGTCCGCGACGGGCACCTCGCCCGACGCGACATCGGCCGGCTCGTCCTCGCCTCCTTCCTCAGCGGAACCCGGCCGTCCCCGGCGGCCTGACCGCACCCCTGAACCCCTCCCGCGTACGACCGTGAAACAACCGTGAACGGAACCCCCATGCACACCCCCACGCAGGACCCGCGCCGCTGGATCGTGCTCGCGATCCTCTCCGGCAGTCTCCTGCTCATCTCGATGGACACCACGATCCTCAACGTGGCCTTCCCCTCGCTCGTCGGCGACCTCCAGCCGGGCGCCGTACAGCAGCTGTGGATCATCGACATCTACGCACTCGCCCTCTCCGGGCTGCTCGTCACCGCCGGCGCCCTCGGTGACCGCTGGGGCCGCAAGCGGCTCCTCATGGCGGGCTTCGGCATCTTCGCCCTCGCCTCGCTCATCGCCGTCTTCTCCACCGAGGCCTGGCACGTCATCGCGGCCCGCGCCCTCCTCGGCGTCGGCGGCGCCGCGATCATGCCCTCCACCCTGTCGATCCTGCGCAGCGTCTTCACCGACGCCAAGGAACGCGCCTTCGCCCTCGCCGTCTGGGCCGCCGTCTTCGGCGGCGGCATGGCCTTCGGCCCCGTCGTCGGCGGCCTGCTCGTCCAGGACTACGGCTGGCACTCCGCCTTCCTCCTCAACCTGCCCGTCACCGCGGTGATCGTCGCGGCCGGCCTGCGCTACCTCCCCGAATCCCGCTCCCCGCGCTCCGCCGGAAAGTGGGACTGGACCGGCGTCGGCCAGTCGATCGTCGGCATGCTCGCCCTCGCCGGCGGCATCAAGCAGCTCGGCAAGAGCGGTGTCGCCGACCCGCTGCCGTGGGCCCTGCTGGCCCTCGCCGGCCTGGCACTGACCCTGTTCGTCCGCCGCCAGCTGCGCGTGGACAACCCGCTGCTCCAGGTCCGGCTCTTCACCAAGCCCGCCTTCAGCGTGGCCGCCACCGCGATCTTCCTGCCCATGGTGGGCATGGGCGCGATCCTGTTCCTGGTCACCCAGTGGTTCCAGTACGGCCAGGGCTACACCCCGCTGGAGGCGGGCCTGCGCCTGCTGCCCGCCCCGCTCGCGCTGATCTGCGCCTCGATGGTCGCCCCGAGCCTCATGCAGCGCTTCGCGATCCGGCACGTGCTCGGCGGCGGTCTGGTGATCCTCGCCGCGGGCATGGCCCTGCCCTGGACCCTCCAGCAGTTCACCGGCCTCGGCTACCCCGCCTTCGCCGCGGCGCTGACCATCATGGGCCTGGGCGCGGGCATCGCCACCACCGTCGCCTCGGTGACCCTGATCTCCGCGGCCCCGGCCGACGAGGTCTCCAGCGCCGCCGCCATCGAGGAGACCTGCTACGAACTCGGCTCGGCCATGGGTGTCGCCATCCTCGGCTCCACCGCCGCCGCGCTCTACCGGGGCAACCTCCCTGTGCTGGACCTGGACGCCCCGACGCTCGCCGCCGTACGGGACTCCGTGGGCGAGGCCGCCCACACCGCCGAACTGCTCGGCGGCGGCCTCGGCCGGACCCTGCTCGACGCCGCCTCGCAGGCCTACACCCTCGCGATCACCCCGGCGTTCCTGATGGCCGGCGTCCTGGCGATCGCCGCCGCGGCAACCACCTGGACGCTGATCCCGCGCGACCTGCGGCCGACCGAGAACCACTGACGGAGCGCAGGGGAGGAGGAGTGCGAAGAAGTGCGTGTGGGCGTACGCGGTCTACGAGGCGGCCGCGTACGCCCACACCGCGCGCATCGTCTCCGGGGCCGGCGACGGGCCGGTCAGCTCCCGCTGGGTCAGCAGGATGGTGACGGCCCCCGTCGAGGGGACGATGTGGGCGGCGGTGCCGGTGCCGCCGAGCCAGCCGTAGCGGCCCGGCACGTTCCACGGCTCGGCCGGCGTGACGTCGACCGACCCGCCGAACCCCCAGCCCTGGCCCTCCAGGAACAGCGCCGCGCCGGCCCGCTGGGCCGGGGTCAGCCAGTCGGTGGTCATCCGCCGCACCGCATCGGACGACAGCAGCGGACCGCCCTCCTCGAGCAGCATCCGGGCGAAGCGGTGGTAGTCGTCCGCCGTGGACACCAGCCCGCCCGCACCGGACGGGAAGGCGGGCACCGCGCTCCACTGCCCCTCGGGGTCGTCCACGAGGTCGAGGCCCCCGTCCGCGCCGGCCCGGTAGGCGTGCGTGAACCGGCCCGACTGCCCCGCCGGCACGGCGAAACCGGTGTCGGGCATGTCCAGCGGCTCGAAGATCCGCTCCGCCAGGAACTCCGGCAGCGAGCACCCCGCCACCCGGGCGATCAGCACCCCGAGCACGTCCGAGCAGGTGTTGTACAGCCAGGCCTCGCCCGGCTGGCACAGCATCGGGATCCGGCCCAGCGCGGCCATCCACTCGTCCGGCCCCGCGACCTCCTGCGGCCGCGCCGGGCCCTGGCGCAGCTCGCCGAAGAGCGGGGCGACCGCCGGGAGCGAGAAGTCGGAGGGGAAGCCCCACCCCGCGCGGAAGGTCATCAGGTCGGCCACCGTCACCGGCCGCTTCGCCGGGACCACGTCGTCGACCGGGCTCCCGGGAGTACGGACGACCAGCGGAGCGGCGATCTCCGGCAGCCAGGGCGTGATGGCGTCGGTGAGCGCGAACCGGCCGTCCTCCACCAGCATCATGACCGCCGCCGCCGTGACCGGTTTGGTGAGGGAGGCCATCCGGAAGATCGAGTCGCGGACCATCGGGGCCTCGCCCCCGGCGTCCGCACTGCCCACGGCGGCCACTTCCGGTTCCTTGCCGTCGCCCCGGTCCACCAGGGCCACCGCCCCCGGGAGGGTCCCGTCGTCCACGTACGGCTGGAGGATGTCGGTCAAACCGGTCACGAGCCCGCCCTTTCGAGAGTCTGTCCTGGGGATAGGGAGTCCCACAGCCCGCAGTGGTGACGGGCCGCCGCGTCCACCGGGCGGATGCCGCCCGCGGGCTCCGGCGCCAGGGACAGAACGGCGGGGGAGCGCGGCCACCAGGGCCCCGTCCCGGGGGCGTTCGGATCGCCGGTCGCCGCGAACCGGGTCCAGTAGCCGGTCATCCGCTCCGCGAGCACCCGCTGCGCGGCGCTCATCGGGAGCCCGGTGTCGAAGAGGTACGGCAGTTCGGACCCGTGCGAGGCCCCGTACGGGAAGCCCGGCACCGGCGGCAGACCGGTGAAGTCCGGCGCGAGCCGGTCGTCGAACCCGTAGTCGTACGTCGGCACGTGCCGCGCCAGCGCACGGCTGTCCCGCAGCTGCGGGCAGACGAAGGAGGCGTCCGTCAGCACGGCGGCGAAGGCCAGCGCGGGCGTCGGATGGGCCGTCACCGGATAGGCGGCCTCGACGAGTCCGGCCCCGGCCCCGAACGCGGCGCGCAGCCGGGACCGGTAGGCCTGAGGGTCGGCGACCGGGTAGGCGGCCAGGGTCTGCCCGAGGAAGATCCGCATCTCGTCGCGGGTCGAGCCCTGCACCACCGGGACCCGGTGGAACTCACCCCGTTCCAGGGCCCGTCGGGGCTCGGTGGGCAGCAGGGGCGTGCCGTAGGACACCGCGGAGAAGAGCAGCATGAGCTCGGGTGTCGCCAGGGCCTCCGGGGCGAGGCCGCGCAGGCACTCCAGTGCCGCTTCGTCCGTCGGCCGGCCGCAGCCGAGCCGGACCGCCGCCGCGGTTCCCCGGGCCACGGTCCGGGACTCCGGCACGAACGGCTCGTAGGAGGCCATCGTGGGCAGCCACGAGTGCGGGGGAACGGTGAGCGAGCAGGAGCCGCTCTGCACGATCGCCCGGTGGAACAGGCCGGCCGAGGCGGGTGAGGTGAGGTGCAGGCAGACGCTGAGGCCGCCCGCGGACTCGCCGAACACGGTGACGTTGCCCGGATCGCCGCCGAAGCGGGCGGCGTTGGCCCGCACCCAGCGCAGGGCCGCCTGCTGGTCGGCGAGCGCGAAGTCGGGAGCTCCGTGGAGCGCGGGATGGCCGAGGAGCCCGAAGATCCCGAGCCGGTAATTGACCGTGACGACCACGGCGCCGGCCCCGGCTCCACCCGCCGCCGACACCAGCGGGCCCGGCCGGTACGGATCCCCGGCACCGTTCATGAACCCGCCGCCGTGGAACCAGACCATCACGGGCCGGGGCGGAACGCCCTTGGTGCCGGCCGAGCGCGGGGCGGAGGCCGCTCCCGCCGGTCCGGCCGCCCCCGGCGCGGGGGACGCCCCGGGCCCGGTCGGCTCCGCCGGGACCGTGACGTTGAGGAACAGACAGTCCTCCGAGCCGCTCGGGGCACCCGGCCCCACCGCGGGCAGCTGTACGCACCGGGCCCCGGGCGCACCGGCGTCCCGCACGCCCGTCCAGGGCACGGCGGGCTCCGGGAGCCGCCAGCGCAGCGCCCCGGTCGGCGGGGCGGCGTACGGGATTCCCTCGAAGGCGCGGTACCCGTCGCGCTCCCGCCCGCGCACGGCCCCCCGATCGGTCTCCACGACGGGCCGCCCGCCGCCGCCGTGACCGGGCCGGCCGTCCCAGACCCCGGCACGGGGCAGTACACCCGCCCCGAATCCCCCGACGACCCCGAACCCGCCGAACCCCCCGGGCACTGCCCTGGCCTCGGCTCCGGCCCCGGCCCCGGCAGTCGGGACGGCGGCTACCGTCCCGGTGTGCGGGGCGGTGGTCAGGAGGAGGAGGGTCAGCAGGAGGGTGCCGCGGGACGCCATCAGCGGCCCCTCGACAGCGCGCCCCGGACGAAGGCCGCCTGCCCCGCGTGCTGGAGGTCGTCGCCGATCACGCTGACCAGCCGGACCCCGAGCGTCACCGGCGGATCCCACCGCTCGTCGACCACCCGGTCCAGGTCGGCGGCGGACAGCCCCTGCAGGAACCGCCCCGTCTGCGCGTGGACCGCGTCGAAGTACCCCAGCAGGAGCTCCCCGGAGTCGACCCGGACGGAGCCCGCCTCTTCGGCGGTGTGCCCGTAGCCGGTCGACCCGGGCGGCAGCGGGAGCCCGAACCGCTCGTCCCAGCCCTGCGCGTGCCAGACCTGCTCCCAGCCGGCCGCATCCGCCACGTGGTCGTCCTGGATCCGGGTCAGGTGCCAGACGAGCCAGGTGATCGAGTTCGCACCGGGATCGATCCGCGCGCCCAGCTGCCCGGGCTCCAGCCCCTCGACCGCCTCGTGCACCACGCCATGGATCCGGCCGAACGCGTCGGCCAGTACCTCCGTACCCTTCATGCCCCCCACCATGCGCACGACGGGCGCCGACCGGGCCCGCGGCACCGCGGGGGACCCCCGTTTGCCCGCCCCGAATGGCGCAGCGCGGCCGGGTGCCGCTGAATGTAACAAAGCGTGCGCTTCCCATGACGCACGATGACCGGCGTGCGATGTGTAGACCCGCGCGTCGGCGAACGGAGCTTTCCATGAATGACCCGATCACGCTCGCCGCGACGGAGTACGAAGAACCGCGCCGGCTCCCCGACACCACGGACGTCTGGCCTCCGGCCACGGACACGACCACGGACGACCTCGACTTCGGCCCCGAGCCCGGCTCCCGGACCGACTCCGGGGCCGGTCCCGAGGCCCAGGCCGGTCCCGAGGTCCAGGCCGGTCCCGGGGCAGGGGCCGCACCCGGCCCCGATCCCGGAGCCCGGCCCGGGGCGGCCTCCGCGCACACCCTCCTGGAGACCGCCGCCACCGGCCGCCCCGTACGGGAGGTCACCGATCTGGTGAACCTCCTCACGGACTCCGGCCAGCTCCCCAACCCCGGACACGCCGCGCTGCGCGCGGCCGCCGTCTCCCGGCCCGTCCACGAGGTCCGAGAGATGGTGACCCTGCTGGGGGAGCCCCCGCACGAGCTGGTCGAAACCGACATCACGCTGCGGGCCGCCGCCCTCGGCCGGCCCATCGAGGACGTGGCCCTGCTCGTCAGCATCCTCGGCACCGGCGAACAGCCCCCGCAGCACCGCCCCGCGCAGGCGGACCGGGTACGGACCCCCGTCCACCGGCCCGCACCGCAGGCCCAGGCCCAGGCCCCGGCCCGGGGCCCGTCCACCACCGGGGCCCGGCGCCCGGCACGGCCGGGAACGGGCGCCCTGCGGCACATACTGCGCTGGCCGGTGGCCCTCGCACTGCTCCTCTGCGGTGCGCTGCACGTGCCCGGCGATCTGGCGGGCCTGGCCTCCGGCGACCCCGGCGGGCTGCTCGCCCTCGCCGTCACCCTGCTCTGCCTGACGGCCGGCGCCCTCCTCGCGGTACGGGACACGGCCGGGGCGTGGCGGGCCGGCGCGGTGGTCGCGCTCGGCGTGGCCGCGCTCCACGTGGTCGGCGGCGTCGCCGGGTTCGACCCGCTCGGCGGCGCGGTCGGCGGCTCCCTGGAGTGGGCCGGCATCACCGCGGTCCTGAGCGCCGCGGCCGGCGCCGTACTCGCCGGCCTGGCCCTGCAGTTCCGTCCGGCGGCCGACCCGGCCGACGGCGCCTGACCCGGGCGGAGAGGGGGCACGGGTCCACGACCCGGGCCCCCTCTCCGCCGTTTCACCGCTTCGCGGAGGGAGACGCGCGATGGACCCGGTGGCCGCGCTGGACCGGATCGCCTTCCTGCTGGAACGCGCCCAGGAGCCGACCTACCGGGTCCAGGCCTTCCGCACGGCAGCCGCCGCCGTCGGCCGGATGGGCGAGGACGAGCTGGCCGAACGGGTCCGCTCGGGCACCCTCGAAGCGGTCAAGGGCATCGGCCCGAAAACCGCCCAGGTCGTCCGCGAAGCCCTCGGCGGAGCGATCCCCGCGTACTTGCAGGGGCTGGAGGACAAGGTCGCGGCCCACCCCGCAGGCCCGCCGCCCAGTCCCGGGGCCCTCGCCCTGCGCGCCGCCCTGCGCGGCGACTGCCATCTGCACTCCGACTGGTCGGACGGCGGCAGCCCCATCGAGGTGATGGCCCGGGCCGCGGCCGCCCTCGGGCACGACTGGGCGGTCCTCACCGACCACTCGCCGCGCCTCACCGTCGCCCGGGGCCTCTCCCCGCAGCGGCTGCGGGAACAGCTGCGCACGGTCGCCGAACTCAACGCGACCTGGGCCCCGTTCCGGCTGCTCACCGGCATCGAGTGCGACATCCTCGACGACGGCTCGCTGGACCAGGAGCCGGAACTCCTGGCCGAGGTGGACCTCGTCGTCGGCTCCGTCCACTCCAAGCTCCGGATGGAAGCCCGCGCCATGACCCGGCGGATGGTCGCCGCCGTGCGCAACCCGCACCTCGACGTCCTCGGCCACTGCACCGGGCGGCTGGTGACCGGCAAGACCCGCCCGGAGTCGGAGTTCGACGCCGAGGCCGTCTTCGCGGCCTGCGCCGAGTCGGGCGCCGCCGTGGAGATCAACAGCCGGCCCGAACGGCTGGACCCGCCGCGCAGGCTGCTGCGGCTCGCCGTGGCCGCGGGCACCCTCTTCGCGATCGACACCGACGCCCACGCCCCGGGACAGCTCGACTGGCAGACCCTCGGCTGCGAACGCGCCCTGGAATGCGGGGTGACGGCCGACCGGGTGGTCAACACCTGGTCCGCGGCCGAGCTCGTCGACTGGACCCGGACCCGCCGGCTGCCGTAGCCCCGCCGACTGCCAGAGACGGCCTACCCGTCGGCCCCGCCGTCCGTCCGGGACGAGGTGAGGGTGAAGAGCGCCCCGTCCGGATCGCGCAGCGACACCCACCGATCGGTCGCGCTCGTCCCGGTCTCGGACACCGTGCGGCCGCCCAGCGCGACGGCCGCCTCCACCGCCGGCTCCAGCGCGGGCACCCGGAAGTGCACGTGCCAGCGCGGCCGGGTGTACGGGCTGTACGAACCCGGCTCCACGGGACCGCTGTCGAGGCGGGCCACCGGCTCCCCCTCCTGGCGCAGCACCACGCGGTCCTCCTCGTAGGCGACCTCGCAGCACCCGGCGCGGCCGGTGGCCCACTCGAGCACCTCCCCGTAGAAGATCGCCGACTCGAAGGCGTCCCGGGTGCGCAGCTCCAGCCAGGCCGGCGCCTGTCCCGAACCGACCCGCCAGCCCGAGGAGACCTGGCCCTCCCAGATCCCGAACACCGCCCCGTCCCGGTCCGCCGCCAGCGCCCCGCGGCCCCCCGACTCGAAGGAGACCGGGCCGACCGCGATGGTGCCGCTGCGTTCCCGGATCCGGTCCACCGCCACGTCGGCGTCGTCGACGGCGAAGTACGGGGTCCAGGCCACGGCCACCGCGAGATCCCCGGCCAGCGCCCCGATCCCGGCCACCGGCATCCCGTCCAGCTCGGCGACGGAGAAGGCCTCGCCGAGCCGCGCGGGCCGGAACCGCCAGCCCGCGACCTCACCGTAGAACCGCTGCGCCGCGCCGAGGTCCCGGGCCATCAGGCTCACCCAGCAAGGGGCCCCGAAGACGTCCCTCGTCGAAATCTCCACCGTTTGCTCCGCCCTTCACCGGGGCGCGGTCAGCGCGCCGTCCGAGCACAAGCAGTAGCGCCCCCGCCCCGGCCCTGGCCCGCAGGCGCGCCACCGGGACCACCGGCCGTGGGGCACGGATATCCCCTTGGCGGCACCCGGACGGGAACCTAGGGTGCCGCCTATGACGATCATGAACTCCAAGGACATCGATACAGCGGTGTCGCTCACCACCCGGGCGCTGCGGGAGGTGGCGCACCTGGACTGGGACGTGCCGGCCGCCGGCCTGGAGTGGAGCTGCCACGACACCGCCGTTCACGTGGCCGAGGACTTCACCGCCTACGCCGCCCAGCTCACGGTCCGCGCCACCGGTGCGTACGTCCCTCTGCGGATCCTGCCCGACGAGGGGACCGGCCCGGCCGGCCTGGTCGACATGATCGAGGCCTCCGGCGGATTCCTGTCGGCCGTCGCGGCCGTCGCCGCACCCGGTGCCCGCGCCTGGCACCCGTACGGGGACGCGGGCGCGGACGGCTTCGCGGCGATGGGCGTCGTCGAGACCCTGCTGCACACCCACGACATCCTCGGCGGACTCGGCGTCCACGGCTGGGAGCCGGACCCCGCACTGGCCGAGCGGGTCCTGGACCGGCTCTTCCCGCACCTCCCGCGCGGCCACCGGGCCTGGCCGACCCTGCTCTGGGCCACGGGCCGGGGTGAACTCCCCGGCCTGGCCCGCCTGACGGCCTGGCGCTGGTACGCCGAACCCGTCGAGGCCGAGCGCGTACTGCTCCTCCCCATGTCCCCGGCGATCGCGGCCGACCTGCAAGCGGGCGGCAACGGCGGGTTCGTCTGGGCCGAGGACGGACCTGCCGACGGCACCCGGGAAGCCGGCGGGATCGTGACGAGGGCGCGCGAGGACGGGACGTACCGGCCGGGCTGGGGACCGTACGTCATCGTCCGCACGAGCGACCGCAAGGCCATCGGCGGCATGGGCTTCCACGCCGCCCCGGACGCGGACGGCCGCACCGAGCTCGGCTACGACCTGGTCCCCTCCGCCCGCGGCAACGGCTACGCCACCGAGGCCCTGAAGGCGCTGTCGGCCTGGGCCTTCGGGCGACCGGGCGTCACCCGGCTGGAGGCCGTGACGGACGAGGACAACGCATCCTCCCGGGCGGTGCTGCGGCGGGCCGGTTTCACCGAGGCCGGTACCGGGGAGGGCCTGGTCCGGTACGTCCTACGGGGCTGAGCGGAGACCGGGCAGGCCCTGGGTTCCCGCCGCGCCCCCGGCTCGGAAAGCAGGTCGCGCATGGTGAGTTCCCAGGTCCCGTTGATCGATCTCGGCCCGTGGCGCACCGGCGGGCCCGAGGCACGCCGCCTCGTGGCCGCCCGTGTCGACGAGGCGCTGCGGACGGCCGGCTTCCTGCTGGTGGCCGGGCACGGGGTGGACCCGGAGCTGCCCCGGCGGATCCGGGAGGCGGCGCGGACCTTCTTCCGGCTCCCTGCCGCCGTCAAGGCCCCGTACGCCGTGGCGGTCGGCGGCCGCGGCTGGCTCGGCCCGGGCGCGGAGGCCAACAGTTACGCGGAGGGGGCGGCCTCTCCGCCGGACCTCAAGGAATCCTGGTCCTGGGCGGCGGAGGAGCCGACGGGGATCGCCTCGGTGGACGCCGAGTGGTTCCGGCCGAACGCCTGGCCGGCCGAAGTGCCCGCGCTCCGCGCGCTGGTGACGGAGTACCTGGCCGCGATGCGGGCGCTCTCCGACGAGCTGCTGGAGCTGCTGGCCACCGCCCTGGGTCTGGGTACGGACCATTTCACCCGCCACACCGGCCACCCCACCTGGGGGTTCAACGTCAACTGGTACCCCGGCACCGAGACCGTCGGGCCGCCGCTGCCCGGCCAGTTCCGCATCGGCGCGCACACCGACTTCGGCACCGTCACCGTCCTGGACCGCCAGTTGGGCACCGGCGGACTCCAGATCCACACCGACGCCGAGGGCTGGCAGGACGCCCCGTACGATCCGGCCGCGCTCACCGTGAACATCGGCGACCTGATGGCGCGCTGGACGGGCGACCGGTGGCGGGCCGGCCGCCACCGGGTCCTGCCCCCGCCCGCCGACGCGCCCGCCGAGGAGCTGATCTCGCTGGTCTACTTCTACGAGTGCGACGCGCACACCCGCGTGGAGTCCCTCCCGGCGCCCCTGGGGCGGAGCGTGCACGAGCCGGTCGACTCGCACGTCTACCTGCGGGCGCAGCTCGACGCGATCACCGTCCCGGCGGGGGATCGGGAGGGCGATCCGGAGGGCGACCCGGCGGCCGGCCGGACGGGTCCGGGCCTCTAACCGGGCCTGGTGACGGCCCTGCGACGGCCTGGTGACGGCCCTGCGGCGGCCGTGCGACGGCCCTGCGGGGGACCCGATTACCCGATGTCCGGCGCGTTCGGCAGGATGGGAGCCATGACCGAGATCCGTACCCCCCGCCTCCTCCTCCGCCGCTGGTCCGAGGACGACCTCGTCCCCCTGTCGGAGATCAACGCCGACCCCGAGGTGATGCGCTGGATCGGCGAAGGCGAGACCCTCGACCTGGAGGAGACCGCCGAGACCATCGAGCGGTGGGAGGACGAGTGGGACGAGGAGGGCTTCGGGATCTTCGCCGTGGAGCTGCTGGCCTCCGGCGAGCTGATCGGAGCCGTGGGCCTCTCCATGCCGTGGTGGCTGCCCGAGGTCCTGCCGGCGGCCGAGATCACCTGGCGGCTCGGGCGTTCCTACTGGGGCCAGGGCTACGGCTCCGAGGCCGCGCACGCCACCCTGGAGTTCGCCCTCCAGGACCGGGGCCTCGACCGGGTCGTCGCCGTGAACCGGGCGGGCAACGACGAGTCCGAGAACGTGATCCGCAAGCTGGGCATGACCGCCGAGAAGGACATCAACCACCCGCAGACCGGCGCGCTCCTCAACCTCCACGGCATCGACCTGACGGAGTACGAGGGCTGAGCCGCCCGCCCCGCCCCACTCGCACTCCTTCGCCCCACCCGTGCGCGTCCCCGCATCGACCGATCGGCTGACCCCGCTGTCGGCCGCCGGGCCGAGCGGTCGGGCGGCCGTGCGAGGTGAGGATGGGTACGGGGGAGCGGGCGCACCACCGGCCCCGCCCCCGGAACCGAGAGGGGCCACGCCCATGCCGCAGCACGACCGCCCGCACCCGCGCCGCCGCGTACGGGGAACCCGTACCGCCCTCGCGGCCCTCGCCGGAGCACTGCTGCTGGGGGCCTGCTCCACCCCCGACGCGCCCCCGGCCGCCGCCCCCGCGGCCTCTCCGCTGGCGACGGCCGAGACCACCCCGGGCGGCACCCTGCTGGTCGCCGACTTCGGGGCCGACACCGTCACCTTCGTGGACCCGGAGCGCGGCGCGGTCGGCTCGGTGCCGGTCGGCAGGGCCCCCTACGGCCTGGTGGTCGGCGCCGACGGCCGGGCCTGGGTGGCCACGGCCGAGGGGGTCGCCGTCGTGGACACGCGGACGCGCACCCGGCTGGCCCTGATCCCGTACCGCACCACCGGCACCGGGCCCGCGACCGGCGGCGAGTACCGGGGCGGCGGCATGGGCATCGCGCTCTCGCCCGACGGCGCGCACGCGTACGCCGGGGTCAACGTGCCCGGGACCACCGGCGTCCTGGAGGTCATCGACACGGCGAAGACCGAGGTCACGGCGGTGGTCCCGGTGGGCCGCCGCCCCTTCGACGTGGACGTCTCGCGCGACGGCTCGGAGGTGTACGTCACCGGCCACGACTCCTTCGACGTCAGTGTTGTGCCTGTCCTGCCCGTCGGATCCGGCGGCGCCGTCGGACCAGCGGGGCCGCGCCGCATCGAGGTCGCCCCGTACGGGACGGAGGGCGGCCTCGGATCCTGGCTGAAACCGCACTACGCCGTCGTACGGCCGGCGGACGGGATGCTCCTGCTGCCCTTCGAGGGGGAGCGGCTCGCGGTGGTGGATCCGCGGACGGGCCGCACCACGGTGGAGGAGATGACCGCCGACACCCACCAGCACGGGGCCGCGGTCACGGCGGACGGCCGGCTGCTGGTGGTCGGCACGGGCGCGGTGGAACCGGGCAAGGGCAAGGGGCCCTCGCTCACGGTCCGTTCCCCGGACGGCTCGGAGCGGGTGTACCCGCTGGACGGGCCGCACGAGGACGTGGCCGTGTCCCGGGACGGGCGGACGGCCTACGTCACCGGGGGCTACACCCGGGACGGCTACTGGAACGGCATCACGGTCGTGGACCTCGACAGCGGGAGCAGCCGCCGGCTCGCGGCGGGATCGCGTCCGCTGGGCATCGCCGTCCTGGGGTGAAGGGGCCCGGGGTAAGGGCCCCTGGGTGAGCGGCGTCAGGCCGCGCAGGTGTCCAGCATGGTGGAGAGCATCTTCTTCTCGGGCTCGGTGACGGTCAGGCCGTAGGTGGACTTGACCGTGGTCCAGGCCCGCCCGTACTGGCACCAGGCCGCCTTCGACGGCGGCTGCCACTGGTCGGGACTCTGGTCGCCCTTCGAACGGTTCGAGGAGGCGGTCACCGCGAGCAGTTGAGGGCGCGTCAGATCGTTCGCGAAGGCCTTGCGCTTCGCGGCGTCCCAGCCGGCCGCGCCGGAGCGCCAGCCTTCGGCGAGGGGCACCATGTGGTCGATGTCCATCTTCGAGGCCTCGGTGACCACCACCTCGTCGTACAGGCTCTTCCACGTGCCGGACACGGCCTTGCACTGGGAGTCCCGGGTGACGTTCGCGCCGTCCCGCTGGAGGATGACCTCGCGGGTGTCGCACTTGTCGCCCTGCTCCGCCCAGTGCGTGAACTTGTCCCGGCTGTAGCCGGACATGGTGCCCGGCGCCGCCACCTTCAGCGCGGCCAGCTGGGTACGGGCCACGGAGACGCCGACCATGCCGGGGAGCACGTCGCCGGAGGGGGGCTTCCCGTCGGCGGGAGCGGACGACGCGGCGGGTGTGGCGCCGCCCGGCTTCGGATCGTCGCCGGGATCCGCCCCGGATCCGTTCCCCGCCCCGGAACATCCGGCGGCGGCCAGCAGCAGCACGGCCGCCAGTACCGCACCGGGCACACGCATCTGACGCCCCATGACCCCACCCCGAACCCCGCCGCACACTGTGTCGCGGGAAGCCTACCCATGCCGGACGGGGTCCGAAGCCGGGCCCCGTCGGCCCGCCGGGCGGCGAACGCTCCCCGGGCGTACGCCGGGTGGCGGACGGGGGCGGCCACGGCCCGGCTCCGCCGCAGGGCGCGCAGCCGCCCGTGCTCAGCCGGCCTGGGCGCGCAGCCACGCCTCCAGGACGGCGAAGTCCCCGTCGCCGAGGCCGACCCGGGGGCCGACGCGGTGCAGGAGGGCCGGGCCGGGGTGGAGGGCGGACACCCAACGCCGGTCCGCGTCCCGGATCTCGTCGTCGACCCACGCGAACGCCCGGCCCGCGGCCCATGCGACGAGACCGGCGGTCTTCCAGTGGATGCCGCTCCGGAGGTCCTCGGCGGAGGGTTCGGGGCAGTCCGCCACCGGCAGGTCCGGTAGCCCGAGCCGAGGGGCGACGCAGGCGTTGGCATCGTCCATCCAGGTCGTGGCCCAGACGAGCTCGCACGGCAGACCGGCGAGCCGCGGCCCGAGCGCGGGATCGAGCCGGGGGAGGAGGGGGTGCCCGTCGACTTCGGTCGGCGCGCCGGGGGACTCATAGACCGGGTAGCCCTGCGCGGACCCGAACGGGATGAGGGGTCCGTCCACGTCGAGGAAGAGGATGGGCCGCGCCGCGAGGGAGATCGGGGGAGCCGGGGGGTTCGCCATGCGGCACAGCAATACCAGGCCCCCGGACCTGCGGGAACGGTGGCCCGGGAGGCAACCGCATCCTGCGCGGAGCCCTCTAGAGGGGCAGAAGGGGGAGACGACATGACGACGACTGCGGTATCCCGGACCGGGCGGGCGGCCTTCGCCGGGCTGGCCGTGCTCCTGTGCGCCGGACTTGCGGCCTGCGGCACCGTACGGGCGGGGGAGCCGGCCGGGCCGGCCGCTCCCGTGGCGGCGCCCGGTCCGGAGCACTGCGATCTGGAGGGGACGACGGGTACGGATGCCGGCGCGGCCGGGGCCACCGCCGCGCCCGACATCCCGACGGAGGAGCAGACGGGCGGATACGCGGGCCCGCCGACGGACGAGGAGACGGGCGGATACGCCGGTCCCCCCACCGATGGGGAATCGGGGGCCTACGCCGGTCCGCCGACCGACGAGGAGACGGGCGCCTACGCCGGTCCGCCCACCGATCAGGACACCGGCGCGCCCGACCCGCCCACGGACGGCAGCTCTTCCGGACCCGGCGCCGCCACCAATGGCGCGGGCCCCTGCGGCGCGGCCGGGTGGTTCGACATGAGGCGGGACTTCGTCGCCTACTACGCGGAGCACCGCACCGACGAGGACACGTTCGTCTCCGCGGACGGCATCGGCGAGGTCCGCGTCCGCAAGGTGCGCGGGAGCGGGAAGGGCATCGCGGAGGTGACCTTCACCACCCGCGCGGTGGGCAAGGGCCGCGGTGACGACGCCCGCAGGGTCGTACGGGTCTTCGCGGCCTGGCGGCACGAGGTGTACGGGGGCACGGATGCGGGCACGGTCACGGTTCGTACGCGCGAGGAGTTCCCCGTGACCGTCACCGAGAGCTGGTGATCCCGGACCAGCCCCCTCGGAACGCCCACCCACCCCGAAACAGGAAGCAGAGGCAGAACCGCCGTGACCGACGACGCCGCCAACGAACCGCACGTCCCCTCCGACGCGGAGCGAGCGGCCCGCGCCCGGGTGCGGGAGCAGGCCGCCGGCCTGACCCACCACGAGACCGAGGAGGCGCTCGAAGCCGCCGAGGCCGCCGCCGTGGAGACCGCGGGCGATCTGGAGAGCGCCGACGCCACCACCCGCGCCGCCGTCGCGGAATGGCGGCGCATCACGGAGCTGCTCTTCGACCACGGTGGTCCGTACTCTCCCGATATGGACGCTTTTCTCCAGGGTCAGCTCACGGCCCGCGAGGCTCACGCCGACCCCAACCAGGACTTGGGGAAGCCATAAGGTTGGGTTATAGGGGCATAACCAGGGGGTGGGTGCCGGGTTAGGCTGCCCTTAGCTTAGGGTTCTTCTTGATCGAGTATCCGTCGTTCGAAGGGAACCCAGCCATGCCTCGCCCCCTGCGGGTAGCAATCGTCGGTGCCGGCCCCGCCGGCATCTACGCCGCCGACGCCCTGCTGAAGTCCGAGGCGGCCGCCGAGCCGGGTGTGTCCATCGACATCTTCGAACGGATGCCGGCCCCCTTCGGTCTGATCCGCTACGGCGTCGCTCCCGACCACCCCCGCATCAAGGGCATCATCACCGCCCTGCACCAGGTGCTCGACAAGCCGCAGGTCCGCCTCTTCGGCAACGTCGACTACCCGAACGACATCAGCCTCGACGAGCTGCGCTCCTTCTACGACGCCGTGATCTTCTCCACCGGCGCCACCGCGGACCGCGCGCTCACCATCCCCGGTATCGACCTCGACGGCTCCTACGGCGCCGCCGACTTCGTCTCCTGGTACGACGGCCACCCCGACGTGCCGCGCACCTGGCCGCTGGAGGCCGAGAAGGTCGCGGTCCTCGGCGTCGGCAACGTCGCCCTCGACGTGGCCCGGATCCTCGCCAAGACCGCCGACGAGCTGCTGCCGACCGAGATACCGGCGAACGTCTACGACGGCCTCAAGGCCAACAAGGCCCTCGAGGTCCACGTCTTCGGCCGTCGCGGCCCCGCGCAGGCCAAGTTCAGCCCGATGGAGCTGCGCGAGCTCGACCACTCGCCGAACATCGAGGTCATCGTCAACCCCGAGGACATCGAGTACGACGAGGGCTCGATCGCCGAGCGCCGCAAGAACAAGCAGACCGACATGGTCGCCAAGACCCTGGAGAACTGGGCGATCCGCGACATAGGCGAGCGCCCGCACAAGCTCTTCCTGCACTTCTTCGAGTCGCCCACCGAGGTCCTCGGCGAGGACGGCAAGGTCGTGGGCCTGCGCACCGAGCGCACCGAGCTCGACGGCACCGGCAACGTCAAGGGCACCGGCACTTTCACCGACTGGGACGTCCAGTCCGTCTACCGCGCCGTCGGCTACCTCTCCGACGAGCTGCCCAAGCTGCCCTGGGACGTCGACTCCGGCACGGTTCCGGACGAGGCCGGCCGCGTCATCGAGGCCGGTGCGCACCTGGCTTCCACGTACGTCACCGGCTGGATCCGCCGCGGGCCCATCGGCCTGATCGGCCACACCAAGGGCGACGCGAACGAGACGGTCGCCAGCCTGCTCGCCGACCACGCGGCCGGCAACCTGCTGACGCCGGCCGCTCCCGAGCCGGAGGCGGTCGAGACCTTCCTCGGGCAGAAGGAGGTCCGCTTCACGACGTGGGAGGGCTGGTACAAGCTCGACGCCGCGGAGAAGGCGCTGGGCGAGCCGCAGGGCCGCGAGCGCGTGAAGCTCGTCGAGCGCGAGGACATGCTCAAGGCGAGCGGGGCGTAGTCGGGTCCCCGTAGTCCGGCCGGTCCCCCCAAGTGCGGGGACGGCCAGAAAGGTTTGCAGGGCACGGCGCGTGCGCGTACGTGTATCTTGCGGAAAGCTTACAGGGGGGAGCAGGACCTCGCCCCCGCGAGGTCTCGGGTTGGCGGA
>NZ_JBHUBS010000001.1:509659-636040 GCF_042788835.1 Streptomyces sp. NPDC056883
GAGCGTGGAAAGTTTGTAAGGCGCGAGAACGTGCCAAGGGGGAGGGGGGGGGGGTGGGTCCCCGGTGGTCCGTCCGTTCCCGCGGGGGGGGGGACCGCCCGTACGGCTGTACGGGCACTGGCGCGCGCGTGCGCGTGCGTCTTACGGAAGTCTGACGGGTGGGCGCGGGCCCTGGCCGCCGGGGTGTCGCGGGTGGTCGAATCACCACGTGAGCACAGACCAGCAGCCAGGCCCGGACCCGGACCTCGACCCCGACCTCGTTCCCGACCCCGACCCCGACGGCCGCGGTGTCCCCGTGGGGCGGCGGCTGGTCCTCGGCATGGTGGGACTCGGCGCCCTCGGTTTGGCCCTCGCGCCGAAGCTCCAGTCGGGGCTCGACGCCGTGCTGGGCGCGGCCGCGAGCAAGGACCCCACCGGGCTGACCGGGCTGCTGCCGGGCGGCGGCGGGTTCCGGTACTACTCGGTCGCCTCCTCGGTCCCCGAACGCGGCCCGGCCGACTACCGGCTGACCGTCGACGGCCTGGTCGAGCGCCCGGCCACGTACACCCTCGACGCGCTGCGCGCCCTGCCGCAGACCCGGATCGTCCGCGACGTCCAGTGCGTGACGGGCTGGCGGGTCCCCGAGACCCCCTTCGAGGGAGTCCCGCTCTTCCGGCTGCTGGACGCGGCCGGGGTGCGCCCCGAGGCCCGCGCGATCCGGTTCACCTGCTTCGACGGCACCTACACCGAGAGCCTCACGCTCCCGCAGGCCCGCCGCGAGGACGTCATGGTGGCCCTGAACATGCAGGACAAGCCGCTGAGCCATGCGCACGGAGGCCCGGTCCGCCTCTACGTGGCCCCCATGTACTTCTACAAGTCGGCGAAATGGCTGTCGGGCATCACGCTCACCCCGGAGGTCCGGCCCGGCTACTGGGAGGAACTCGGCTACGACGTCGACGCCTGGGTCGGCAAGTCGAACGGACGCGACGATGCCCCGACCGTCTGAACCCCCGGCCGAGCATCCCGCCCGCGTGGGCCGGTTCGGCCCCGCCGTACGGCTGGTCCACCTGGCCACCGCCACCCTGACGGGCGTGTGCCTGGCGAGCGCGGCCTGCCTCTACCTGCCGCCCCTCGCCGAACTCGTCGGCCGCCGCCACCTCGTGGTCACCGTCCACGAATGGTCCGGACTGCTGATCCCGGCCCCCTTCCTGCTGGGGCTCGGCTCCCGCGCCTTCCGCGGGGACCTGCGCCGGCTGAACCGCTTCGGCCCGCACGACCGCACCTGGCTGCGCTCCGCCCTGCGCCGCGACCACCGGCCGGGCGCGCGCCCGGCGGGCAAGTTCAACGCCGGGCAGAAGCTCTACGCGAGCTGGAGCGCCGGGGCCGCCCTCGTGATGCTCGGCACCGGTCTGCTGATGTGGTTCACCGACCTGGCCCCGCTGCCCTGGCGGACCGGGGCCACCTTCGTCCACGACTGGCTGGCCCTCGCGATGGGCGTGGGCGTCGTGGGCCACGTCATGATGGCCGTCGGCGATCCCGAGGCCCGGCGCGGCATGCGCACGGGCTCGGTGGCCGCCGACTGGGCCCGGCGCGAGCACCCCCTGTGGCGCCCGCACGGATCCTCCGCCGCACGGGCCGTACGCCCTACTCCGGCGGAACCGCCGCGTCGAGGGCGGCGGTGAGCCGCCGCAGGCGGTCCTGAAGGTCCTTGATCTCGGAGAGTTCGAAGCCGGTCGCGGCCGCGATGCGCCGGGGCACCTCGACGGCTCGCGCGCGCAGGGCCGTACCGGCCTCGGTGGGGCGTACGTGCACGGACCGTTCGTCGGCGGCGCTGCGCTCGCGCACGATCAGGCCGGTCGCTTCCAGCCGCTTGAGGAGGGGGGAGAGCGTGCCCGAATCGAGCCGCAGGTGCTGTCCGAGCTGTTTGACCGGCAGCTCCCCGTGCTGCCACAGCACCAGCATCACCAGGTACTGGGGGTAGGTGAGCCCGAGGTCCTTCAGGACGACCCGGTAGAGCCCGCCGAAGGCCCGGTTCGCCGCGCCGAGCGCGAAGCAGATCTGGCCGTCGAGGCGCAGGAAGTCCTGGTCGGGGAGGGCGTCGGTCGATTGCTCGGTCATGGGGGCCAGTGTACCCGGGGTGTCGTGTCGGCAACTAAATTGTGCACAACTGAATTGTGTGCCATATTGATGGAGCGAGGTCACCGGACGGCGGCCCCGCCTCCGCCCCTTGAGAGGAACCCCCGAGATGGACGCGATCTACACCGCTGTCGCCACCGCCAACGGCCGCGAAGGCCGCGCCGTCAGCTCCGACGGCCAGATCGACCTGGCGCTGGCCATGCCGCCGGCCCTCGGCGGGAACGGCCAGGGCACCAACCCCGAGCAGCTCTTCGCGGCCGGGTACGCCGCCTGCTTCGCCAGCGCCCTCGGGCTGGTCGGCCGCCAGGCCAAGGTCGACACCAGCGAGATCTCGGTGACCTCGGAGGTCTCCATCGGCAAGGACGGCGCGGGCTTCGGGCTGGCCGTCGTCCTGCGCGTGGAACTCCCCGAGGCCCTGATGGGCGAGACGGGCACCCTGCTGGTCAAGCAGGCGCACGAGGTCTGCCCCTACTCCCGGGCCACCCGCGGCAACATCCCCGTGGAGCTCGTGGTCGAGTAGTCCAGTAGTCCAGTTCTTCAGGGCGGCGGCTCCTGCGTCCGTGAGGCGGCCGTGAAGCCGCAGGCGGGCGAATCCGCCGTCCGGGTAGACGTCGATCCGGGCGTGCGTGGCCAGGACCGGCGCGGCGAGCGGCAGCCGGTGCGGGCTGTCGGGCTCCAGCCGGGTGCGCGGGAGGACCTGCGTCCATGCGCCGTCCACGCCGTCCTTGACGGACAGCGACACCCAGCCGGCCGCGTTCCCCTTCAAGTTCGCGGTGTCCACCTCCACCGCACGGATCTCGCACTGCCCGGCCAGCCGGTACTCGATCCAGTCGTTCCCCTTGTCGCGACGCCGGCGCGTCTCCCAGCCGTCGTCCTGCTTCTGCGACAGCCCCGGCATGATCGTGTTCCCGGGGGAGGAGTAGAAGCCGTCCGAGGCCTCCTCCACGACCCCGCCGTTGACCACGCAGGCCACGTCCACCGTGCCGAGCAGCGCCAGCCATGCGGGGTCGGGCAGCACCTCGCCGTGGACCCGCAGGCGCGCGATGCCCCCGTCGGGGTGCTGGTTGATCCGCAGGTGCGTCCAGCGGCGCCCGGACCCGACCGCGAACCCGTTCGCGGCGTGGCCGTACACCGGAGTGCGGGGGACGATCTCCTCCCAGGCGTCCGTCCGGCCGAGGAGTTCGGCCGTCGAGGGCGTCCCTTCGAAGGCGGCCGCCCACACGCTGATCTGCTGCGGGTGGTTGCCCCGGAAGTGTGCGGTGTCGACGACGATCCCGCGGATGATGCCGGGGGAGCCGAGGCGGATCAGCGCCCAGTCGTGATCGGCGTCCGTCGGGAACGGCTCGTCCGCGCCCGCCCCGCGCCGCCGCCGGGTCTCCCAACCGTCCATCACCTTCCCCTTGTTGCCGTAGTCGTGCACGTCGAAGACGGCCGGAGTGCGCAGCAGGAGGTTCTCCCGCTCGGCGAAGAACTCGTCGTTGGCGGCGACGACCCCCGCGCCGAGCCTCCGGTCGGCGAGGTCGGTCAGGTGGGAGAAGTCGAAGGTGCCGCCCCGGTAGTCGGCGTACGGGTCGCCCGACACGTAGGGCGCGGCGGCGAAGTCGGTGGTGGTCGGGAGCTGCATGCGAGGAAGCCTGCTTTCCGTTGTGGAGAAAGGGAGTTGGGGCTTGGGGGGATGTCCCGACTCTCGCTCCCCGGGACTGCTCAGGTCCATCGATTGTTTTCGATCATTCCTTTCAGGAGAGCTGAAAGGTGCAGGCGGATGGACCGGCCGGATCAAACCCCTTATCTGCTAGGTGAGACAGCTCGTTCTCGCTGTAGATGCGCGCGAAAAGGACTGTTACAGTCCGCATGCGCAACTCTGGATGAGGGAGAAAATTACATGCCAAAGACAGTTCTGCGGCGCGCCGTCGCAGGAAAGTCACTGGTCATCGGCACCCTCCTGGCCCTTCTGGTGCCGGGATCGGCCTACGCCAACACCGTCGGCGTGACGGTGAAGACTCCGGGGGCCACCTCCGGACCCGCAGCGACCTTCGCCGAGATCTCCACCCACGCGGACTGCTCCTCGGGGCTCATATCCGGCGGCGGGATCAACCAGGCCATCGGCACCGGGACGTCGTCCAACGGCAACAAGGTGAACGGCACCTCGCCGAGCCCCGACGGCACCACCGAGTACATCGGGTCCACAGGTGTCGTCGGCACCGACGTGACGCACTGGCTCGGCATCGGCGGCAGCGGGGGCGCGGTCAACGCCTCGTTCTCCAGCACCCCTTACGCGGTGTGCTTCACCAGCACCCTGATCAACCACACCCAGGTGGTGATGAACAAGGTCGCCGGCCCCACCGCGGCCTCCACGGTGGGCCTCGTCACCGCCACCTGCCCGGCCAACACCCGCCTGCTCGGCGGCGGGGCCCGGATCACCCCGGCCGACGTCGGCAGCCTGAAGCCGATCGCCTCCTTCCCCACCTTCAACGACGCCGGACACGCCTACGGCCAGAAGGCGGCGGCCGACGGCGAGTCGAACCCCGACTCCTGGAGCGCCGTCGGCTGGAACGGTGGTGGCGGCGGCACCGGCAACACGACCTACGCCTACGCGATCTGCAGCGGCAACAACATCAACGTCAGCGGCGCCACGGTCAAGGTGCGCCACAGCGAGGTCAGCGGCCCGACCGCGGCCACGTCGGGCCAGACCGCGACCGTCGGCTGCGGCGGCAACGACGGCAAGCTGATCAGCGGTGGCGCGGCCATCAGCGGCGGCAGCGTGACGACCACGGCGTTCACCGGACCGGGCTCGCCGGGCGACCACCTCAACGGCAGCTACCCCAGCAACTCCGGCGGCACCCCGGTCGGTGACGGGACCACCACGGCCTCCTACTGGACGGCCTCCACCCACACGGGCGGCGGAAGCTCCCCCAACACCTACACCGACGCCTGGGCGCTGTGCGCCGACGACGGCGTCTGAGCGGTATGGCCGACCCCCGTCCCTCCACCACCACCCCGATCAGGACCATGACTTCACACAGATCTGCCCCCGGCTCCCGCCCCGCCTCCCGGACCGCACTGGTCCTCGGCGCGGCCGGCCTCCTCGCCGCCCTGGTGGCACCCCTCACCGCGGCCGCCGACCCGGCGGCCGCGCCGTCCGGCCCCTGCGGCCCGGCGGGCGTCTTCACCAGCTCGCCGCCCACCTGTACGTACGCCACCGCGGGCACGGACGTCTTCACCGTGCCCGCCGGGGTCGGTGCCCTCACCGTCGACCTGTACGGAGCCGAAGGCGGCAGCGCCGCCGGCTTCGTCTCCCCGAACCCGCCGAACGAGGGCGCACCCGGCGGCCTCGGCGGCCGGACCCACGCGGTCCTCGCCGTGACCCCCGGCCAGGCCGTCCAGATCACCCGGGGAGGCGTCGGCAGCTCCGGCACCTCCCGGCACGGCGAGTACGCCCGGCCCGGCGGCTTCGGCCACGGCACCGGTGGCGGCGGCGCGCACGGCGGCGGCGGTTCCGGCGGCGGTGCCACCGACCTGCGCACCGGCGGCTTCGGCCCGACCGAGCGGATCCTGGTGGCCGGCGCCGGCGGGGGCGCCGGCAACGGCGGCCCCCTGCTGAGCGGCGGCAACGGCGGCGGGCCCGCCGGCGAGGACGGCGGCCAGGGCGGCGGCCCGGAGGGATCCGGCGCCGGGGGCACCGGCGGAACCCAGACCCAGCACGGCACCGGCACCCGGACCAACCCGATCGGCGCCGGGGGAGGCAACGGCAGCGACATCGACCAGCACACCGGCCAGCTCAACCCCGGCTCCGGTGGCACCGGTGGCAACGGCGGCCGCGGCGGCAACGGCGGCGGAGGCGGTGGCGGCGGCTGGCGCGGCGGTGGCGGCGGCTCCGGCGGCGGCAACCCCGGCAACCTCTACGGAGCGGGCGGCGGTGGCGGCAGCGGCTACGCGGCCCCGGCCGAAGCCGGTGTCTCCGAGGCCTTCCTGGAGTCGGGCGTCCAGCACGGGGACGGCAAGGCCGTCGTCTCCTTCCGCTACGGGACGTCGACCACCCTCATCACGGACACCGCCACCCCGCTGTTCGGGCACGCCGTCGCCCTGACCGCGACCGTGACGGGCTCCGAGAACCCGGCCGCAGCCCCGGGCGGCAGCGTCACCTTCTCCGAGGGGACCACCCCGCTCGCCACCGTCGCGCTCGACGGGGGACGGGCCCGCTTCAGCACGAGCGCACTGCGCCCGGGCACCCACCGGATCAGCGCCTCGTACGCCCCGGACGCCGACCACACGGGCAGCTCCACCGGTGAACCGACCGACATCACCGTCGGATTCAGCCGGCCCTGCATCACGACCGACCACCGCGGACCGCTGACCGTGGCGGCCGGGGAATCGCTCTGCATCGCCTCCGGCGGAAGCCAGAGCGGTCCGCTCACCGTCCGGCCCGGCGGCGCGCTGTCCGTATCGGACGGCAGCGTCACCGGTCCGTTCTCCGCCGACGGGGCGCTCGCCGTGTCCCTCTGCGGATCCACGCTGACCGGCCCGGTCGGCGTACGCCACACCAGCGGTTCCGTGGTGATCGGCTCCGCCGCCGACGCGGGGGCGGCCCCCGACTGCGCCGGCAACGCGATCAACGGTCCGGTCACCCTGGAAGCCAACACCGGAGGCGTCGAGTTCACGGACGGCCGGATCACCGGACCGCTGCGCTGCGAGGCCAACGACCCGGCACCGCGCGTCACCGGAACCACCGTCGCCGGACCCCGGTCCGGCCAGTGCGCGTGACCGGAGCCGGGTGGCTCCGTAGCCGTGCGGCAGCGCAGCTCAGTAGCAACGCAGCCCCGTAGCAACGCAGGCCCGTAGCGCCGCGCCCTCGTACACCTCGGCCCGGTGGCGGACGCCCGCCGCCGAAAGGGCCTTCGCCAGCCGGTCGATCTCCTCGGCCGGCAGCGTCGGGTCCTGGTCGGCGTGGCCGAAGTACAGCTCGGCGGTGACCCGGTCCGCCACCAGGTGCGGGCTGTCCGCCGCGTCCGTGGCCAGGAACCCGCCGTGGAAACCGGCCGCGGCCGCCACCCGCTGCGGGTACGTCCCCGCCGTGAGCAGGGCCAGCCGGGCGCCCAGGCAGTACCCCGTGATCGCCACCGGCCCGGCGGCGACCTCCGGAAGGCCCGCGAGCCGCTCCAGATAGGCCTCGGCGTCGCGCATCGCCAGCTCGGCGGTCAGCGACTCGAGGACCGGCCCGACCCGGTCGAAGAGCTCCGGCTGCCGCCCGAAGTCCACGAACTCCGGAAGTTCGAACACCGGTGCGCGCCCGTGGCGGTAGAAGAGGTTGGGCATCAGGACGACGTAGCCGGCCGCCGCGATCCGGTCCGCCACCGACTTGATGTGCGGACGGATCCCGAGGGCGTTCACGTACAGCAGCACCCCGGGGTACGGTCCTGCGCCGTCGGGCCGGGCCAGGTAGGCATCGGCGGTGCCGTCCCGAGTGACGACCTCAACCGTCGTCCGGACTACCTCGCTTGCGGTGGTCATGGCCGTCCCCCTCTTTCGTATGGCGAAGGCCGCAGACTACCGTGATCGGGCTCTTGCCCCGGAGTGTCCGGAAACCGCCCCCACCGGTCCCCAACTCGGGGCGTATCGTGGTCCGATGCCAGTAGTGGACATCAGCGCCAGCGCGCAAGAGTTCGATGCCGACCCGTATGCGTTCTACGAGAGGATGCGTGCGGCGGGGCCCGTCCACCGCATCATCCTCGCCCCCGGCGAGGTCGAACCGAGCTGGATGATCGTCGGGCACGAGGAAGCGCGCCGCGTGCTCAACCACCCGGCCCTGTCCAAGGACTGGCGCTCCTCGGGCAACTTCCCGGACGCCCAGCTCAGCGCCGTGAACTCCAACATGCTGGAATCCGACCCGCCCCACCACACCCGGCTGCGGCGCCTGGTCTCGAGGGAGTTCACCGCGCGCCGGATGGAGGGCATGCGCGCGCGCATCCAGGAGATCACCGACGGGCTGCTCGACGCGATGGCCGCCCGGCCGGAGCGCGGCGGCGACCTGATCGACGCGCTGGCGTTCCCGCTCCCGATGACCGTCATCTGCGAGCTGCTCGGCGTGCCCGACCTGGACCGGGCCAGGTTCCGGTCCTGGTCCAACGAGATCGTCTCCCCGACCTCGGCCGACGCGAACAGCACCGCGAACCGGGAGATGGGTGCCTACCTCGTGCAGCTCATCGGGGACAAGTCGAAGGAGCCCGGCGAGGACCTGCTGAGCGCGCTGATCCGCACCAGCGACGAGGACGGCGATTCCCTGTCCTCCGACGAGGTCATCGGGATGGCCTTCCTGCTGCTCGTCGCGGGCCACGAGACCACCGTCAACCTCATCTCCAACGGCGTACGGGCCCTGCTCGCTCACCCCGACCAACTGGCTGCTCTGCGCGGTGATTTGGACGGGCTGATCGACGGAGCGGTCGAGGAGATGCTCCGCTACGACGGCCCCGTGCAGCACACCACCTACCGCTACGCCCGCGAACCCCTCGACGTGGGCGGCACCGTCATCCCGGCCGGGGCCACCGTGTTCGTCTCCCTGGCCGGCGCCGACCGCGACCCCGCCCGTTTCGCGGACCCCGGGGCGTTCGACATCGGCCGCGCCCCGCAGGGCCACCTGGCCTTCGGCCACGGACTCCACTTCTGCATCGGCGCCCCGCTGGCGCGCATGGAGGGCCGCATCGCCATCCGCTCCCTGCTCGAGCGCTTCCCCGACCTGGCCGAGGACCCGGAGGCCGGCCCGCCGGCCTGGCTCCCGGGCAGCCTGATGCACGGCGTCAGCCGCCTCCCGCTCCGCTGGTAGCCCCGTCCGGGGTCAGAGGGTCGTGAGAACGCCCCGCCCCGGAGGACCGGAACGGACTCGCAGCCATCCAGCTCGGTCGCGATGTCCACGTCCCGGCCGAACCCGCCGTTCGCGAGCTCCCGGCCCGACGCACTGCCGGCCACCGCGGCGATCACGTCCGAGGTCGCCTCGTGGCGCGGCTCGTCGGCGAGGTGCGCGAGCTGCTCGCCCTCGGCCTGGAGGAGGTCGACTACGCAGTCGGCGTGGCCGAGCTGGGCATGGAGGTCGACCCGCCGGCCCCGTACACGCCGGGCGCCTGGCTGGCCGTCGTGTCCGAACACCTGGCGGGGCCCCGGGCGCAGTACACCTGACCGGGAGCGGTACCGCTCGTCCAGGGTTGGTGCCCGCACCCCGGAGCGGAGTGGGTGGCCGGCTGCGGGATAATGATCGCCGGTGCGGGCCCGGTTCGCGCCGGACAGTGCAGCGACCCGAGATGGAGCCCCGATGGACGTACGCCACTTCGAGCGGATCACCGCCTTCATCGAGGCGCGGCTCACCCCGCTCTTCGCCGAGGAGACGGGCAGCGAGAACGGCTTCGGGATGGACGACACCTCCCGCGCCCTGCGCGCCCTGCGCAACGCGGCGCTGGAGGCCTCGGTGGCCAAGGGCCTCATCGAGCAGCGGGAGACGGCCGAGCCGGCGGTCCGCCGGGTCATCGACCAAGCGGTGGAGCACCACTGGGACGTGCTGCGCGGCATCGCCCGCCAGTGGGAGGACCACGCCGACTTCGTCCGCGAGTTCAAGCGCCACGCGTGGGAGCTCGACGAGGCCCCCGCGGCGGCCGTGGCCCCGTAGGTCCGTAAGGCCGTAGGCCCGTAGGTCTTCAGCCGGGGCCCGGCCTGCCGGGGCTACCGCAGGTCCATGCCCGGGTCGTCGATGACGCGCTCCTGCTCGCTCTGCTCGCGCAGGCGGCGCGCCTTGTCCCGCAGTCGCCGGCTCTCGTCCGGGTCGGTCGAGCGGGTGGCGGCCTCGTCGAGTTCCTGCGCCTTGTCGCGCAGCTGCCGGGACCGGCCGTGGGACTCGCCTGCACTCATGATCACTCCTGGGCGCTGTGGGGGGACGCCGGGCGGCTTTCAGCGAACCAGCAGTACGCCCGGAGCGCATCTCGAACGACCGCAGGCGGGCGACGTACGGTCACCACCAGTACGCGGGGTAGCTCGGAGCCTTGCGGCGCACGCGGGAGGCCGCGTACCCGGTCAGGACGATCAGGACGGTCGATCCGAACAGCAACGGGACGAACCGGGCCGCCACCGGGGCCTGGAGCACGACCACCACGGCGGTGGCGCAGGCGGGTGAATGCGGGGTGCGCGCGGCCATGACCAGCGCCAGCGTGACACCGGCGGCCACGGCGGCCCCCCAGGCGCTGCTTCCGGCCGCGGCCAGCACGCCGTAGCCGACGGCCGCCCCGACCATGTGGCCGATGATCACCCCGCGGGGCTGCGCGAGCGGCAGCGTGGGCGCGCTGTGCACGAGGGCGGCACTGGCGGCCAGCGGCGGGATGAGGATCGGCTCGTGGATCATGGCTCCGATCGCCACGAGCCACAGCAGGACCGCCGTGGCGGCGCTGATGCTGTGGATCGCGGCGGCGGCCGTGGGCCGGGCCGGGGCCCGGCCGCCGATCCTCCGGCGGCGGGGCGGTTCGGGGGCGGCGACCCCGGGTGAACCCGGGGATCCGGGGGAGTCGCCGGGTGAGGCGGGGTGGAGCGCGGTACTCATCGAGGCAGGTTTCCGGGCAGGGCGGCCGTCGGGCGGTCGGCCGGGCAGGGGCGGAGTGGGGGCAGCGGTGCGGCGCGTTCCCGCAACGACCCTATCCGGCCCCCTTCCGGCGCCGGCCCGCGGGTCCGGCGGCGGTGACGGCCGTCACGCGTTACGGCCGTCACGTCCTACGACCGTCACGCGATGGGGTCGGCCGTCACGCGTTGGGGTCGAAGGGGATCCCGGCCGGTTTGGCCTTGGCCAGGTGGCCGTTGAACTGACCGTCCTTGATGCCGAGCAGGGCGCTGCCGAAATCCGCCTGGCTCAGCTTGTCGCGCAGCCCGGCGGGGTAGCCGTTCCAGCCGACCAGCGTGGGGTACTGCCAGGTACCCTTGTGGTTCTCCGGCGGCTCGTCGTTGGAGTTCGCGGCACGGAAGCAGTGCGTGCTGATGCCGTCCTTGTGGTAGACGATCTTCGGATGGGTGCCGTCGAAGCGGATCTGCGAGGCGGCGTGGACCTTGAAGTTCCCGTGCTCCGAAGTGGAGACGTAGGCGACCTGGTTGTTCTGGATCCACACCACGACGTGCTCCCAGTCGTGCCGGTGCCCGGCGCTGCCGGGGCCGAGCGAGACCTGGTCCTTCTCGAAGTAGAGGGCGTACATGACGGCGCACCAGTCGTTGTTGCACTTCGCGCGGGAGTAGCCGTTGGTGTTGTTCAGGTCGGAGAGGTCACGGCATTGGCCGTTGACGTCGCCGCCCATCTTCAGGCCCCCGTTGATGGTGCCGTCGGGACCGATGGCGGGGCTGGAGTAGCAGCCGTCGCGGTCGTAGTCGTAGGCCGGCTGGAAGCTCTGTTCCAGCCCGTCCGCATTGGCGGGCAGGGCCGGGGGCGGAGCCGCGTACGCGACCCCGGGGACCGCGAGGACCAGGGTCGCGGCCCCCGCCGCGGCGGCGAGCATCCTGCGGGCCCGCCGGCCCGGCCCCCTGCGGGAACGCTTCACGGGCGGTGCGTCGGCCATCGTGTCCTCCTCATCGGTCACACGGGCAACACCCGTGCGGAAATGCGGAGTTCAGCTTTCCCGGTGCCCGCTCCCACGCCAAGGGGTGGGAGCGGGCCCGTGTCCGGGAATCGACGTCAGCGGTTCTCGGGGAGGTCGGCCTCCGCCGCGGCCGGGGCGAACGCGAACCCGCGCGCAGTGGCCTTCTGGGTGACCGGTGCCTTACCGCAGAACGCGGCCTCCAGCGTGCCGCCGAGGGCGGTGTTGGCCTGGCCCCGGTTGGAGGTGTTCGCCATGGCGGAGAGGGAGCGCTTGCCGTCCCGGGTGGTGAACGCGTAGGTGTAGAAGCCCTGCACGGTGCCCGTGTGCCCGTAGACCTGCGCACCGCAGGAGAGGTCGTACCGGCGCAGGCCCAGCCCGTAGAACCGGGTGTTCGTGGCGTCGGTCGGGGTCACGGTGAGCATGGCGTCCAGCGTGGCCGGGCGCAGCAGCTTCCCGCCGAGCAGGGAGGACATGAAGGTGCTGAGGTCGGCCGCGCTGGAGATCATCGCGCCCGCGGACTGCGCCCAGGAGACGGTCTGTTCGGTGGAGTCGACCAGCGGGGCACCGGCCTCGTCCGGGTGCAGGTAGCCGTTGGCGTGCAGACCCTTGATGGTCGTGCCGGGGTGCACGTAGGAGGTGTTCTTCAGCTTGAGGGGCTTGATGATGCGCCGCTCGTACTCCTTGGCCACCGGCTTCCCGGTGGCCTTCTCGATCAGCATCCCCACCACGACGAAGTTGGTGTTCGAGTACTTGTACGCCACCCCGGGCTCGGTGGTCCTCGGCTCGGCGAGCGAGAGGCCGACGAGTTCCTGGTACGTGAACACCTTGTTCCGGACCGCCTCGAAGCCGGGCACGGTGTGCTCGAACATCGCGTTCGTGTAGTCCGCCAGACCGCTCCGGTGGGTGAGCAGGTGGCGCACCGTGATCCGGTCGTCGGGCAGCAGGCCCGGGAGGTACGCGTTGACCGGCCGGTCGAGCTCGATCTTCCCTTCGTCCACCAGCTGGAGGAGGACGACCGAGGAGAACGTCTTGGTGACGCTGCCGATCCGGAAGCGGGCCCGCGTGTCCATCGCCGCGCCCGTCTCCCGGTCCCGTACGCCCTCCACCCGGGTCCGGACCCCGTCCGGACCGGTGAAGCGGGCCATCGCCCCGGGGGCACCGGCCGCCGTCGTATTGCGCAACGCCTGCGTCAGCGCCTCCAGATCGGGCGCGGCGGTCGGCTGGACGGGAGCCTGCGCGGCGGAGCCGGGCGCGGCCGCCGCGTGGGCGGCGGTGGCGGGCAGCGTACCGCCGGCCACGACGGCGAGCAGGGCGGCGCCGACGGCCAGGCGCCGCGAGCGGGTGAAGGGAGACAGGGTTGACGGGGACGACGGGGACGTGGACGTGCGCACGTTGCTCCTCGGATGGGCCGGGTCGGCCGGCTTGGGGGGTGTGGTTCGTTTCCGACCTTACGGATGATCAACGACAGGTAGGCACGTTTTCCAGCCAAGCCGCCCCGCGGACGTAAATGTTCGTCATCCATGCCTGATAGTCCGGAAGATACGACCAGGCGTCATTGGTGTAGCCGTCCGAGGTCACCGATTCGGCGTGCTTCTGGCACGCGACGCGGATGGTCGTCGGCCCGGGGAAGGCGTAGACGCGCGCGGACGCCGTTGCGGGCTGCTCCTTGGTCCAGACGCCGGAGCCCCAGGTCTGGAACACGTGCCCGGTGACCGGGCCGGTGTCCACCCGCACCGCCCCGTAGTAGCCGTTCGACAGCCGCGCGTCGGTGACCTCACTGACCATCAGCTTGGTGCCCGACTGCCGGGCCTCGGCCATCTTGCCCGCCCCGAGGTAGAGGGCGATGTGGTGCAGGTCGCGGGAGGTTCCCCACACCAGCAGGTCGCCGGGGAGCAGCGGCGCGAGCCCCTGGGCGGCGGTGAAGCGCGTGGCCGCGCGGTGCGTGTAGTACTGCGCACTGGCCACCCCGTCGAGCAGGTCCGAGCCGGCTGCCTGCGCGTAGGCGTAGCGGACGAACCCCGAGCAGTCGAAGCCGAGCCGTTCGGGATCGTGCTCGCTCGCCGGATCGGTGGGGTCCACCTGCCCGTACGTGGCACCGGGCCCCGGGCCGTGACCACCGCCCCAGGTGTACCAGACCCCCTTTCCCACCTGTTCGCAGGCGGCGGCGACGGCGCGCTCGGCCGCCGCCGAGGCCCCGGGGGCCAGCACCCGGCAGCCGTCGTCGGCGGCCGCCGGGCCGGTCGGGGTACAGAGGAGTACGGCCAGGAGCGCGAGGAGCGTTCCGATGAGACCTGTTCGGCGCAGCATGGTGGGAGACCTCGTTTCACGCGGCGGGATGGGGCGGAAGCACGGCCGTCCGAACGGCACTTGGCCGCCGGCTCCGGATCCGTGACCCAGCCTGTCGGCCCCCGCCGCGCCCCGTCGAGGTCCGGACGCGGCACCACCCGAACGGGCAACGGGAAACCCCTGAGGAAACCCCGGACGACCTAGCAGCCGCGCGCCGCCCGCACGGGCAGGCCGGGCACCAGCGCCTGCCGCTCCCGCGGTCCGAGGCGGCCCACCGTCCGGCAGATGTCCGCCAGCCGGGCGCCGGGATCCGGGTTCCACAGCCGTACGGTGCCGTCGTTGCTGCTGCTCGCCAGGGTCCGCCCGTCGGGGGAGAAGACGACCCCCCACACCGCGTTGGTGTGGCCCGACAGCACGGCCCGGAGCCGGTGTCCGGCCACGTCCCACAGCCGCACCGTACGGTCGTTGCCGCTGCTCGCCAGGGTCCGCCCGTCGGGGGAGAAGGTGATGCCCCGCGCCGAGCCGGTGTGCCCCGTCAGCACCGCGGTGACGCGCCGCTGGTCGGCGTCCCACAGCCGTACGGTGCCGTCGTTGCCGCTGCTCGCCACGGTCCGCCCGTCCGGGCCGAACGCGACGGCCCGTACCGCTCCGGCGTGCCCGCTGAGCGCGGCGAGCGGGCGGCGCCCGGCCACGTCCCACAGCCGGACGGTCAGATCGTCCCCGGCGCTGGCCAGGGTCCGTCCGTCGGGGCTGAAGACGACGTCGTTGGCGAAGTCGGTGTGCCCGGTGAGGGTGGCGAGCGGACTGCGCGTGCCGGTGTCCCAGAGGCGTACGGTGCCGTCGGCGCCGGCCGAGGCGAGGGTGCGTCCGTCGGGGGCGAACGCCACCGAGAACACGGTCCCGGTGTGCCCGGTGAGGGTGGCGAGCGGAGCGCGCGTGCCGGTGTCCCAGAGGCGTACGGTGCCGTCGGCGCCGGCCGAGGCGAGGGTGCGTCCGTCGGGGGCGAACGCCACCGAGAACACCGTCTCGGCGTGCCCCGTGAAAGTGGCCAGAATCCGCCGTTCGGGCACGTCCCACACCCGCACGGTGTGAGCCGCGTCGGCCGTGGCGAGGAGCTTTCCGTCGGGGCTGTACGCGGCGTGCCACACCTCGGTGAAGGGGCGCGCCGTCAGCACCGGCCCCCGCAGGTCCCAGAGCACGACGGACTGGTCGAACGCGGCGGTGGCGAGCACCGATCCCGTCGGATCCACGGAGACGGCCAGCACGTAGTCGGTGTGCCCGGCCAGCGTCGCCGTGAGCCGGGCGCCCCGGACGTCCCACAGCCGGGTGGTGCCGTCGCCGCCCCCGCTGATGACGGTGGTGCCGTCCGGCGTGTAGGCCACGGAATTGACGTCGTCGCTGTGCCCGGCCAGCGTCGCGGCCGCGCGCCGCCCGTCGACGTCCCACAGCCGCACCGTACGGTCGACCCCGCCGGTGGCGACCGTACGCCCGTCCGGTGCGAAGGCCGCGCCCAGCACCTCCCCGGTGTGCCCCTCCAGAACGGCGGCCGGCTCCGCCCGCCGCGTGTCCCACAGCCGTACGGTCCCGTCGGCGCCGGCCGATACGAGGCTCCGGCCGTCCGGGGCGTAGGCCAGGGTGTTGACCCGCGCGGTGTGCCCGGTCAGGACGGCGCGCACGCGGTGCTCCCCGGCCGGGTCCCGCAACTGGACGGTCCCGTCGGCGGCGGCGACGGCGAGGGTGCCCCCGTCGGGGGCGAAGGCCACCGCCCGGGCGCCCGCCGTGGCGGAGGGCAGCACCGACACGGAGCCCCCGCCCGCGCCGAGGGCCCAGAGCCGGACCGGCCCGTCGGTGGAACCGGCCGCCAGGGTCCGCCCGTCGGGGCTGAAGGCGACGGTGCGCACCCGGCCGGGCGCGGTGAAGGCGGCGACCGTGCTCCGGTCGGCCACCCGCCGCAGCAGCACCTTCCCGTCGGACCCGGCGGTCGCCAGGGTCCGGCCGTCGGGTGCGAAGGCCACCGCGTTGACCGGCCCGCCGTGCCCGCCGAGCCGGGCCAGGAAGGGCTGGGACTGGGTGCTGAGCAGGGCGCCGCGCGCCTCGGGCGTCGCCTCGGCCCGGTAGGCCTCCTCGGCGAGCAGCATGGAGGCCTCGGGCTGCCCGGCGGACAGGGACAGCGACCGGGCGGCCAGGGCCTGGGAACGGGCGGTCCGCTCCTGCCCGAGGGCTCCCGCGCGCTGCTGGTACGCCACCCCGCCGGCGGTCAGCGCCAGCAGGAGCAGGACGACGAGGGTGGCCAGCATCCGCTGGTGCAGACGGACCCGGAGCCGGTCCTGACGGTGGCGGGCCTCCTCCGCGGCCCGGCTCGCATCGAGGAAGGCGGTCTCCCGGGGACCCAGCCGGCTGCGGCCGTCCAGCTCGTCGGCCCAGGTGCGGGCGGTGGCGAGGCGGCTGCCGCGGTACAGCACCGACGGGTCGCGGCCCTCGCGCACCCATTCGTCGGCGGCCTGGGCCAGTTGCTGGTGGACGAGCAGTCCGGCCCGGTCGGCGTGGATCCAGCCGCGCAGCCGCGGCCAGGCATGCAGCAGGGCCTCGTGGGTGATCTCGACGGTGTCGCTGTCCGCGCTGATCAGCCGGGCCCGGACGAAGGCGTCCAGGGCGGCGGCCGCCCGCACGGAGTCGGCCTGCCCCTCCAACAGGGCGGTGCGGCCCATGCGGCGCCGGGTCGGCCCCGTGCCGTCGGCGATGTGCACCAGCCGGACGAGGAGCCGCCGGACCATCCGCTGCTCGGCCGGGTACAGCCGGGCGAAGACGTGCTCGGCGCTGCGCGCCACGGCGCCCTGGATGCCGCCGGCGTACGCGTACCCCGCGACGGTGAGCGTGGATCCCTCGCGCCGCTGCCAGGTGGCCATCAGCGCATGGGACATCAGGGGCAGGGCGCTGGAAGGAGCCTCCCCCGGCCCGGCGTCCGGACCGCCGCCGGGGCGCGCCACGGGGTCCTCCGCACCGGAATCCCCCGCACTGGAATCCCCCGCACCGGGGTCTCGTACGCCCGCGTCCCGCAACAGCAGCGGGACCAGTCCCGGCTCCAGTACGAGTCCGGCGAGCTCCGCCGGGCGCGTGATCGACTCCCGCAGCTCCGCCACGGACATCGGGGGCAGGACGAACAGCCCGTCGCTGAACACGGCGGCCAGCTCCGGCAGGTCCAGGCACTCCCCGGAGAAGTCGGCCCGCACACCGAGCACGACGACGGCGGGGTCGTACGCGCCGCCGGGCGCCGCCGCCGGGGGAGCGGCGGCCAGGGCGAGCAGCACCCGTACGAAGGCGCGGCGCTCCTCCTCGTCGGAGCAGAGGGTGAACAGCTCTTCGAACTGGTCGACCAGCAACACCGGCCGCATGGTCGCCGGCCGGAGCCCGTCCGCCCCGGGGAGCGGGTCGGTCCCGCCCGCCAGCCGGTGGACGGATTCGAGCAGCCGTTCCGGGTGGGTGCTCAACTGCTCCGGGGTGACGCCGAGGTCGCCCCCCACCGTCTTGACGGTGGCTTCGAGCAGCTCCCGCAGCGGGTGTGCGGTGGGGGTGAACCGGACGACCGGCCAGCCGTCGGCCCCCGCCACCGGGAGGCCGCCGCGCCGCAGGGCCGGCACCAGACCCGCGCTGAGCAGGGAGGACTTGCCCGCGCCCGAGCGGGCGACGAGGAGCAACGGGCCGTGCCCGAGCCGGTCGTGGACCCGCTCGACGAGGGCGGCCGTGGCCCGCTCCCGGCCGAAGAACCATCGGGAGTCCTGCGGGGTGAACGCGGACAGGCCGCGGTAGGGGCACGCGCCGTCCGACTGCGGACCGCGCTGGCGGGGTGGACCGGGGGTGCCGGGAGGGTCGGAGGGACCGGGCCGGTGGGCCTGATCGGCGCGGGATCCGGCTGCCGGGCGCCCGGACTCGTCGTTCTCGGGGCGCTCCGGTACCAGGCGCAGGAGTTCGCCCCCGGCTTCGAGGGCCCGGTCGCAGCTGCGGGCGACATCGAGGGTGACCGGCTTCGCACCGGTCTCGATCTTGCTGAGGTAGCCCTTGCTGTAGTGCGTCCGCCGGGCGAGGTCGCCGAGCGACAGGCCGCGCTGCACGCGCAACCTTCTCAACTGGGCGGGAAAGGCCGCCGCGGTCCCGCTCGAGCGGTCCGGATCCCCCAAGACGTCCCCCATGGCAATGTGCGCCCAGGCTGTGAGAGGCAGGTGCCCAGGCTATCGCGGGGGTCGGACGGCAGACCGGCCGTTCGTGCGGTGTGGCGGCAAACGGCGGCGTTCCCGAGCCCGGCCGGGTGCCGGGCTCGGGAACGTCTTTGCGCATGTCGAACGGATTGACGAGTTGACGGGCTGACGGGCCGACGGGCCCGTCAGCCGCTAGCGGTTGAGGGTGATCGAGTTGATCGGCCCGAGGTCGGCGTAGACCCCGGTGCCCTGGGCGATGGGGTTGCCGCAGTTGGCCCCGTTGGAGCCGGCGCACAGACGTGCGGTGGCCCCGCCGTACTGGTTGTTGAGGACCCAGTGGTTGCCGTACTGGTTGGTGAGGTTGTGGGCCCCGTAGCTGTAGAAGACGTGGCTCGGGCTGACGGCGGGGTTCTGGTTCTGCGGGTAGATGCAGACCGCCCCGTCCGGGCAGCCGGCCCACGTGTCGGCCGGCTGCGCGCCGGACGCTCCGGCGGCTCCGCTCAGTGCGACGACGGCGGCCGCGGCGGTGGCGAATGCGGCGGCGCCGCGGATCATCTTGCGCATGGTGTCCCCTCGGGTCTTGCTCCGTGCTGACACCAAGAGCCTGTCCCCGGCGGGCACCGGGGTCGACGGGTTTCCCGTCGCCCGTCGGCCGCCCGGTCCGGGAAACCCCCTGTGACCAGCGCACTCGCCCGAGCAGGGGCAACGCCCGGGCCGCTCCTTCGGCTCCTTCGGCTCCTTCGGCCCAACGGTGATGAGGCCTTCGGGCGAACGCGCTGCGCGGCGCACGGGGCGGCCGCCGCCGGGGTGATAGCCCGAGGGGACCAACACACCCGGAGGTGCGGCCGCACATGACCAGGCGACTCGTGACGCGGCCCGCCCGGCGGCTCCCGCCCGGCGGCCGCCCCCGCGGCGCAGACCGGCCCGGCCGGGACCGGACCCCGGCGCGCTCGGCGTCCCCGACCGCCGCCCGGGCGGCGACGCCGGTGGCCCCGGGCCTGCGGACGGCGGCCGGGTACGCCTGGCGCTTGCTGGTCGTCGGCGCGGCGGCGTACGCGGTGTTCGCCGTCCTGGGACGGTTCCACGAGATCGCCCTGGCCCTCTTCCTCGGCCTGGTCGCGGCGGCCATGCTGCGCCCGCCCGCCGGGCTGCTGGCCCGGGTGATGCCCCGCGGGCTCGCCGTGGCCTGCGCGCTGATCGGCAGCATGATCCTGGTGCTCGGCGCCCTCGCGCTGGTCGGCGAGGCCGTCGCGGGGGAATGGCCGGCGCTGGTGCGCGAGTTCCGCGACGGGCTGGGCCGGATCCAGAGCTGGCTCCAGGGGCCGCCGTTCCGGCTCGACGCGCACGCCCTGAGCGATGCCCAGTCGAAGATCGGCGACTACCTCTCGAGCCACCGCTCCACCCTGCTGAGCACGGCCCTCAGCGGTGCGGGACGGGTCGTGGTGGTGTTCACCGTGGCGGCCCTCGGGCTGTTCTGCTCGGTCTTCTTCACCTACTCGGGCGACCGGCAGTGGAACTGGTTCTGTGCCCAACTGCCCGAAGGCGCACGGGAGCGGGTGGCCGTGGCCGGACGGGCCGCGTGGCGGACCTTCACGGGCTACACCCACGGCATCGTGCTCGTGGCCGGGACCAACGCCGTCCTCGTGGGCGTCGCGCTCTACCTCCTCGGCGTCCCGCTGGCCGTCCCGCTCGCCCTGCTGGAGTTCGTCGCCGCCTTCGTCCCGCTCATCGGGTCCCCGGTCGCCCTCGGCGTGGCCGCCGTCGTCGCCCTCGCCAGCAAGGGGCCGCTCGTGGCGGCCCTGGTGGTCGCGCTCATCGTGGTCATCGGCCAGATCGAAGGGCACCTGCTGCACCCCCTCGTGATGAGCTGGGCGGTGCGCCTGCACCCGATGGTGGTGGCCCTGTCCGTGGTCGCGGGAGCCATCGCCGCCGGGATCGTGGGGGCCGTGGTGGCGGTGCCCCTGGTCTCGGTGGCCTGGTCCGTCCACCAGGCCCTCCGTGAGGCCCGCACGGGCTGAGGCACGGTGGCCCGCCCGGAGCCCCCTCAGCCGAGGGGGTCCACGACGGCCTCGACGTGGTCGGCGACGGCGACGAGCAGCACCCGCGTGCCCGCCTCCACCGCCCGCCAGCGGTGCTCCACACCGCCGGTGAGGTACAACGTGTCGCCGCGGCCCAGGCGGTGGGTCCGCCCGTCCACCTCCACCTCGGCGGCGCCGTCGGCGACGTACATCAACTCGTCGTTGCGGTGCCGGAACGCGCGCTCGGAGTCGTGGTCCCCGGTGAACTCCAGCGCGTGCATCTGGTGCTGGCCGCGTACGAGCGGACGGACCCGGGCCGTCGGATCCGGTCCGGCATCCACTGCGGCACCCACCCCGGCACCCGCCCCGGATCCTAGCCCGGCATCGAGCCCGGGATCGGCGTCGGCCCGCACGATGTCCACGCGGCGCGGGGTCTCACCGGCGGCCAGCAGTTGTACGGCCGTGGTGTCCAGGGCGTCGGCCACCCGCTGGAGCGAACGCATGCTCGGGCGGGCCCGGTCGTTCTCGATCTGGCTGAGGAAGGGCGAGGACAGCCCGCTGCGCGCGGCCACCTCGGCGAGGGTGAGGTCTAGCGCCCTGCGCCGCCTGCGGATGCCCGCACCGATCCTCCGCTCGGACGTCTCGTCTTCCATCTGGCCGCCCACCCCGCTCGTTCCGCTCCTCTGACGATCATCTTCCCGCACCGCGTCGCGGGCTTCGCACTCCCTTCACAGTGCAGCAACAATGCGCCGCTAACTTCAAAGGAGCTTGCTCGCATCAAAGAAAGTTTCACACCGCGGAGCGTGCCGGCTCGGCCGCGCCCCGCCCGCCCCACCCCTCCAGGAGGACACCCGCATGCCCCCGGTCGACCAGAACTTCCGCCGCCGCCGCGGCACCGGTCTCATCGCCCTCGACCCCGCCGCCTCGGAAGGCGGGTACACCCTCTTCGCCCCGCTCACCGGGACCGGCGAGGTGTACCTGATCGACATCCACGGCGAGGTGGTCCACGAGTGGCGGCTGCCCTACCGCCCCGGCCGGCACGCCCGGATCCTCGACAACGGCAACCTCGCCTACAGCGGCGTGCTCCCCGGCGAGGAGGCGCTCTTCCCGATGTGGCACAAGTACCGCGGCGGCGTGATGCTCGAAGCCACCCCGGACGGCACCGTCCTGCGCGAACACCGCGACCCGCTCCAGCACCACGACGCCCACCACCTCGGCGGCGGCCGCGTGCTCTACACCGCGCTCGAACCGCTGCGGGGGGCCGACGCGGCCGGCGTGCTCGGGGGAGTGCCCGGTTCGGAGGCGGCCGACGGCACGGTGTGGGCCGACACCATCACCGAGGTCGACGCCGACGGCTCCGTACGCTGGTCGTGGAGCGCGGCCGAACACCTCGACCGGGCCGAGTACGCCCTGCACCCCGACTACGCCCGCGAACACTGGCCGCTCATCAACAGCGTCGTACCGCTCGCCGACGGGAACGTCCTCGCCAGCCTGCGCAGCGTCTCCGCCGTGGTCGTCATCAGCCGGGAGACCGGCGAGATCCTCTGGCGCACCGAGCCCGGAGTCGTCTCGCAGCAGCACGCCCCCACCGAACTCGCCGACGGCAGGGTGCTGGTGTTCGACAACGGCGTCTTCCGGCCCGGATCGGACGTCCCCTACTCCCGGGTCATCGAGGTCGAGCGCTCGTCGGGCAAGGTCGTCTGGGAGTACCACGACCCCGCCCGCGAGGCCTTCTTCGCCCCGTTCATGGGCAGCGCCCAGCGCCTCGCCGGAGGAAACACCCTCGTCACCGACTCCCCGTCCGGCCGCCTCTTCGAGGTGACCCCCGAGGGCTACCTCTGCTGGGAGTACGTCGTCCCCCACTTCGGCGCCTACCAGGAGTCCGAGGTCCGCGGCCTGTTCCCGTCCGAACCCAACGCGGTCTTCCGCGCCTACCGGTACACCGCCGAAGAGCTGCCCTGGCTGAACAGAGAGGCCGCCCGATGAGCACCGCCTCCACGAAGGCCGCGAAGCCCGCCAAGACCACAGCCCCCGCCAGCCCGGTGGACGAGCGGCTGCCGCTGCGCCGGCTGGCCCCGCTGTCCGCACAGCACGTCCTGGCCATGGTGGCCGCGCCCGTCTCCACCACGTTCCTGACCGGCCAGGCCCTGGGCCTCGGCGCCGCGCACACCGCCTCGCTGCTCAGCGCCACCCTCGTGCTCTGCGGCGCCGGCACCCTGCTCCAGTCCCTCGGGGTGTGGCGGTTCGGGGCCCGGCTGCCGTTCGTCATGCTCCCCGGCGGGGCGGCCACCGCGCTCTTCCTCCAGATAGCCAAGGACCACGGACCCGCGACCGCGACCGGCTCGGTGCTCCTCGCCGCGGCGCTGCTCTTCGCCGTACTGCCCTTCTACGCGAAGGTCGTCCGGCTCTTCCCGCCCCTGGTCATGGGCACCACCGTGCTGCTCATCGGGATCGCCATGATCCGGGTCGCCGCCCAGCTGGTCACCGGCCGCCCCGGGAGTCCCGGGTACGCCGCGCCCTCGGCCGTCCTGCTGGCCGGCGCCACCATCGGCTGCACCGTGCTGTTCCTCATGGTGCTGCGCGGGATCTGGCGGCAGACCGCCGTGCTCCTCGGCATGGGCGCGGGCACCCTCATCGCGCTCACCACCGGCCTCGGGCACCTCGCGCCCGTGGGCGGAGCCGGCGGGGGCCTGACCCTCCCGCACCTCCTCCCGTACGGCGCACCGCACTTCGACGTGCTCGCCGCGCTGCCCCTCCTCGTCTTCAGCCTGACCACCCTGGCGGAGATCACCGGGCAGACCGTCCTGAACAGCGAGACCGTGGGGCGTGCGAGCGACCCCGGACGCGACGTGCCCCGGGTGGCCCGGGCCGACGCGCTGATCTCGGTGTTCGGCGGACTGTTCGGCACCTCGCTGATGGTCACGAGCGCCGAGAACATCGGCATCGGACGGCTCACCGGGGTCCGCAGCCGCTTCGTGACCGCCGGCGCGGGAGTGCTGCTCGTCGCCGTCGGCCTGCTGGCACCCGTCTCCCGGCTGATCGCCGCGGTCCCCGCACCCGTCGTGGGCGGATCCGCCCTGGTGATCTACGGGATCATCGCGGTGATGGGCGTCGACATGCTCGGGCGGACCGCGCCCGGCGCCGGCGGGGGCTCCACCGTGATCGCGCTGGCCCTCACGGCCGGGCTGCTGCCGGTGGTGGCCCCCGACCTCTACCAGGGGTTCCCCACCTGGGCCCGGACCGTCCTCGGCAGCGGGGTGGTGGCGGGCACGCTCGCCGCGGTCCTGCTCCACGCCCTCTTCCGCGCCTTCGGCAGCGGAGAGCCGCCGGGCCGGACCGGGCACGAGGACCGACCCGCGGACTGACGGCGGCGCTTCACCGGGCCGACGGCGGCGCTCGCCGGGCGGACGGCTATCCTCGCGCGGCGAAGGCGGATACAACTGCTGTGCGAAGAGGGGAAGCCGATGCTGCGCGATGTGCGCGAGTGGTTCGACGGCGCGGCCGACGGGGAAATACGGGCACTCGAAGAGGTGCCCGGCATCGATCCGGAGCGGCTGCGGGAACTGTGGTGCGCCGAACCGGAGCTGATGCTCCGCCTCGACGGCCTGCACACGGCCGCGCAGCGGGCCTTCGAACGGCGGACGCGCGCCGCGGTCACCGAGGAGCTGCTCCGCGCCCTGCGCGCCGTGGCCCAGGGGGCGGACGTGGCCCGGCTGGAGACGGCCGTCGCGCTGGCCGGAACGCGGCTGGAGGCCGATACGGCCACGGCCGGGGCGCGCGGCCTGAACACCGGCTTGACCTGCGGGATCGTGATCAGTCCGGTGATCCTGCTCGTGGTCTTCGCGCTCGGGGAGTGGGTGCCCGGGCTCTTCGGCGCGGGCCTCGGCTGCCAGGAGCGCCTCGCCCTGGCAGGGGCGCTGGTCTGCTTCGCCGGCGGGGCGATGGGCGCGGTCTTCAGCGTGATCGTCCGGCTGCGCGATCCCCGGCAGCTGGTCCGCGACGGTCTGGTCGCCGGCGACGGCCCGGGCGGGGCCGGCCCGGCCGCGGATCCGGTCCAGCTGTCCCGCGCGCTGCGCCAAGAGGGCTGGTACCGGGTGGTGGTGGGATGGTTCCTGGCCACCGCCCTCTACCTCCTCGTCGCCGGCGGGATCCTCACCCTGCTCACCCCGCCGGGCTCCCCGGCCGAACTGTGCGGGCCCGGCCCGCTCTCCGCCGACGGGCACGGGGCCCTGGTCAAGACCTGGTTCTTCTGGGGGGCGATCGGCTTCCTCGCGGGCCTCAACGAACGGTGGGCACGCGGTCTGCTGCGCCACCCTTCGGCGCCCGGGGACGAGGCGACCGGTCCCGGGAACGGTGCCCGCCGCTCCTAGGCCGTCTCTTCCGGATCTTGCCTGGCGGCCGGTGGCCGGTGGCCGGTGGCCGGTGGGCCCGAAGGGCGGACACGGGGGTGCACGCGCGTTTACCCTGGGGGTGAACGCGTGTGCACCCCTTCCATCGGGCCAGTGTTCGGGAGCAGCCGTATGCCCACCAAGACGCAGCCCCGCCCCCGCCTCCGCCCGATGGTCGCCGTCCTCGCGTTCTGCGGGGCGATCGTGGCGGTCATGCAGACCCTGGTCGTCCCCCTGCTGCCGCACGTCCCGGACCTCACGGGCAGCAGCCGCGCCGCCGCGGGCTGGCTCGTCACCGTCACCCTGCTCACCGGCGCCGTCTGCACCCCCGTACTCGGCCGGGTCGGCGACATGTACGGCAAACGTCGCGTGCTCCTCGGCTCGCTCGTCGTCCTCACCGCCGGGTCCGTGCTGTGCGCGGTCACCTCCGACATCGCCGTCCTGATCACGGGCCGCGCCCTCCAGGGCACCGCGCTCGCCGTCATCCCGCTCGGCATCAGCATCATCCGCGACGAACTCCCCCCGGCACGCGTCCTGCCGTCCATCGCCCTCATGAGCTCCACCCTCGGTATCGGTGCCGCGATCGGCCTCCCGGCCGCGGCCCTCGTCGTCGAGAACTTCGACTGGCACACCATGTTCTGGGCCTCGGCCGCCCTGGGCCTGCTGGACGTCCTCCTCGTCCTGTGGACCGTCCCCGAGTCCCCGACGCGCACCTCGGGCCGGTTCGACGTACCGGGCACCCTCGGGCTCGCCACCACGCTCGTTGCCCTGCTCCTCGCGATCACCCAGGGCGCGGACTGGGGCTGGACCTCCCCGCCCACGCTCGCGCTGTTCGCCACCTCCCTGGCCGTCGGAGCCCTCTGGGGGCGCCACGAGCTGCGCACCGTCTCCCCGGTGGTCGACCTCCGCGTCTCGGCGCGCCCCGCCGTCCTGCTCACCAACCTCGCGGCCCTGCTCGTCGGCTTCGCCTTCTACGCGAACTCCCTGGTCACCGCCCAGCTGGTGCAGGAGCCGGTGAGCACCGGGTACGGGCTCGGCGCCTCCCTCGTGGTGAGCGGCCTGTGCCTGCTGCCCGGAGGCCTGGCCATGGTCGCGCTGTCCCCGGTATCGGCGCGGCTCTCCGCCGCCCACGGCCCCCGGGCCGCGCTGGCCCTCGGCGCGGCGGTCATGACCCTCGGCTACCTCGTCCGGTTCTTCACCAGCCACGCCCTCTGGCTGATCGTGGCCGGCGCCACGGTGGTCGCCTGCGGTACTGCCCTCGCCTACTCGGCGCTGCCCGCGCTCGTCATGAGGGCCGTCCCCGTGACCGAGACGGGCGCCGCGAACGGGCTCAACACCCTCATGCGCTCCGTCGGCCAGGCCTGCTGCAGCGCCGTGGTCGCGGCGGTGCTCGCCCGGGTCACGTTCCTGGTGGACGGGCGCAGCGTGCCCACCCTGCACGCGTACCTGCTGGTCTTCCTGATCGCGGCCGGCGCCGCGCTCGCCGCGCTGGCGGCGGCCCTCTGCCTGCCGCGGGGCCGGCAGGCCGCGTCCGCGCAGGCCGGTACGGTCGGGCTGACGAAGTCCGCGCCCGCGGTCCGGGAGGGCCTATGAGCACCGCCGAGGAGTCGGGCCGCGCCGCCATCGTGCGCGCCGCCCGCAGGGCCTTCACCCTGCGTCCCTACGCCGAAGTCACCCTGCGCGGCATCGCGGCCGACGCAGGCGTCAGCCCGTCGCTGATCGTGAAGCGGTTCGGCAGCAAGGAAGGGCTGTTCAACACGGTCGCCGACTTCCAGCCGGCCGCCGACGCCCTGTTCGCGGCGGAGCCGGCCGTACTGGGCCGCCACCTCGTCCTGACCATGGTCCGGTTGCGCGACGAGCTCCGTGGGGACCCGCTGCTGCGGGTGGTCTTCTCCCTGGGCATCGACGACGAGCGCACCCTGCTGCGGGAGCGCTTCCGCGAACAGGTCACCGCCCGCCTGGCCGCCCGCCTCGCCGGCGCCGACCGGGAGCTGCGCGCCGAACTGATCGCGGGCCAGCTGCTGGGTCTGGGGGCGACGCTGAGTCTGCACCGGCCCGACGGCGCGGGTACCCGTACCCCTCCCGGACGACTGGCGGACCTGTACGCGCCCGGACTCCAGGGGCTCATCGACGGTGGCGCCGGACGGCATGATCCGCGGGAGCCGGTTAGCGTCGGGGGATGAGTACCGAACCGCACGCCCCGCGTACCTACGAGATCCTGCTGGTGCCCGAGCACGTGGTGGAGGGGTCGGCCGACGACGCCGTCCGCTCGGCCGTCGTGGCACCGACCGGCCAGAACGGCGCCTCCGGCTACCCCCGCTATTCGGGTGACGGGATGGTGGCGGACATCGACCCGACCACCCGAACGGTGGAAGCCCTCCTCGTGGACGGCTCCGAGCTCGACTACGGCCTCAAGCCCGTCCTGCGCCCACGCACCTGACACGCCGTCCGGGCGGCGGGAAGGACCGGTCTTCCCGCCCCGCTCGCCGCTCCCGCCGCTCCCCGTTCGCGGGGAGGCTCCGCTACTCGAAGCGGGCGGTGTCCCCGGCGCCCCGCCGGACGATCTCGGCCTCGCCGCTGGAGAAGTCGATGACCGTCGTCGGCAGCGTCCCGCATTCGCCGGAGTCGACCACCATGTCCACGACGTGGTCGAGCCGGTCCTTGATCTCCCAGCCCTGCGTCATCGGCTCCGCCTCGTCGGGCAGGAGCAGCGTGCTCGACAGCAGCGGCTCGCCGAGCTCGGCCAACAGCGCCTGGACCACGACGTGGTCGGGGATGCGCACGCCCACCGTCTTCTTCTTCGGGTGCTGGAGCTGGCGCGGCACTTCCTTCGTCGCCGGAAGGATGAAGGTGTAGCTGCCGGGGGTGGACGCCTTGATCGCACGGAAGACGTCGTTGTCGATGATGACGAACTGGCCGAGCTGCGCGAAGTTCTCGCACACCAGGGTGAAGTGGTGGCGGTCGTCGAGCTGCCGGATGGACCGGATCCGGTCCAAAGCGTCACGGTTGCCCAGCTGGGCGCCCAGCGCGTAGCAGGAGTCCGTCGGGTAGGCGACGAGTCCTCCGGCGCGGATGCCGTCGGCGATGCTGCCGATGGCGCGGGGCTGGGGGTTTTCGGGGTGTACGTCGAAGTACTTTGCCATCCGACGAGCCTACGGGATCCGGTGGTTCCGGCACCCCGGCCGGCCGCTCCCCGAGGACGGGCCGTGGCGGGGAGAGAGCGGGCAGAGGGCGGGCCGAGGGCGGGGTGAGTAAAAAGTGGCCGATTGTCCATTTTTTATGCTGCTTGGACCGGACCTTCCCGTGATTGCGATCATATTCGTGCGTCGGGTGCATGAATTCTTCGGCGGGGTACATAGGGTGCGGGAATAGGCGGCCCCTCCGTGGCCGATTAGTCACGCACGAGGGTTTGCCACACATGACCGCCACTTCGCTCCCGCCTGCCGGAAAACGCCTCTCCAGGGGAGGCCGCAGACAGGTCGCGTCCCAGGTGGGCGGGGTCAACCGGAATATCGCATTCCTTTCCGCACTCGTGGCCGCACTCATATCCATGGCGGCTTACAGCGCCGGTCTCGCCACGCGCGGGGTCTACCCTTTCGGACCCGTCCCGCGCGCCGACAACGACCTGCGCCACCAATACGTGCCGTTCCACACCCACCTCTGGGACCTCCAGCACGGCAGTGCCCAGGGAGACCTGCTCTTCAACTGGCAGAGCGGGTACGGCGTCGGCTTCCTCGGTGACTTCTTCACCTACCTCTCCAGTCCGTTCTCCTTGCTGGCCGGCCTCCTGCCCCGCCAGCAGGCGGAACTCTCCGTCTACCTCGTCAGCCTCTGCAGCATGGGCCTCGCCGCCGCCCTGATGACCGTGTACCTGGGCCGCCTGCGCCCCGGCTCGCCCTGGCTGCGCGCGCTGCTCTCCGTCGGCTACGCCGTCTGCGGCTGGGGAGTCGCCGAGGGCACCGTCGTCCCGATGTGGACTTGGGGCCTGGTTGCGATACCCCTGCTCGGGATAGCCGCCGACTGGTGCCTGACCGGCCGCCGCTGGGTCCTCGGCAGCCTCTTCGTCGCCCTGTGCTGGTTCGCCAACTTCTACACCGCCGCCATGGCCACCACGGCCACCGCGCTCGTCTTCCTCGTACGGCTCCTGCTCGCCGACACCGACATGCGCACCCGCGGCCGGGCCCTGTGGCGGGCCGCCACCATGACGGGCACCGGACTGCTCCTCGCAGCCCCCGCCGTCCTGGTGTGCGCCTTCGCCAACCGGCGGGCCCAGCCCACCGAGCTGTACGTGGTCAGCGTGAACACCGATCCGCTGACCTTCCTCTCGATGCTCATACCCGGGACCCACCCCGTCCGCCCCGCGCCGAACGTCTATGCGGGGGTGCTCGTCCTCCTCCTCGTCCTGACCCTGCCCTTCCAGTCGAAGGTGCGCGGCCGCGAACGCCTCGCCTGGTTCTCGCTCCTGCTGCTGACCGCGGTCTCCTTCGTCCTCACCCCCACCGCCAAGCTCTGGCAGGGCGGGGCCCTCCCGCACGGCGCCCCCTTCCGCGAGTCCTTCGTCCTCAGCGGCATGCTGGCGATGGCCGCCTGGATCTGCCTCGCCCACATGCCCCGGCCCCGGGCCCTGCTCGGCGGTGCGAGCCTGCTGGCCCTGCTCGTCGCAGCCACGTACGACCTCCCGCCGGTCAACGGACAAGCCCTCACCGGCGTCCTCGTCGGCGGCGCCGTCACCACCGCCCTGCTGCTGTTCTACGCGCGCGGACTGCGCCGCCCCGCCCGCATCGGCGTCATGCTGCTGCTGGCCGTCTCGGTCTTCGGCGGCACCGTGTACTCCGTGTACGGCAACTCCGTCGCCGACGACCCCCGACGGCGCGGCCCCGTACGCGCGCAGACCATGACCGAGCTCGGCAAGGGTGCGCGCCAGGCCCTGGAAGCGCACAAGAACTGGCCCGCCACCCGGGCCGACGCCGGACCCGGCGTCTTCGTCACCAACAACGACGCACTGCTGGTCGGCGGCCAGGGCGGCGCCTACTACAGCAGCTACGTGAGCGTGGAGACCGCGCGCGGACTACGAGGCCTCGGCCTGGGCCAGGCCATGGGCGGCCGTCACCTGTGGCCTGCCGAAGACCCGGTGCTGCGGGCCCTGCTCGGCATCGGCACCGTCCTCGAACCGGCCGGCGAGAACGGCGTCACCGTCCGCACCCTGCCCGCCCCGCCCCTGGTCACCCTCCGGGCACCGGGCAGCGACCAGGCCTACGGGGCTCCCGTGGGCTCCGTCTGGGCCCGGCGCCAGGCCGCCCTCGGCGCCAGGGTCTACACCGTCCCCGCCCTCGCCCGCGCCGACGGGCCCGGCGCCTCGGCACCGGCCCCGGGGCCCGGGCCGGGCTTCGCCCTGACCAGGGGCGAAGGCTGGGGACCGGAGACCTGGACCGCGTTCACGGGGCGGTGTGCCCCGGGGGCCCGCGCCTTCCTCCACGCACCCGACCTGAACGCGCTTGTCCGGGCCGAGGACAGCGGCCGGCTCGAGAGCTTCTCCGGCAGGCCGCCCGCGGTCAGCGCCCCGGTCCGGGAACTGGGCGCGGCGGCGGCCGACGGCCGCATCACCTTCTCCGTACGCACCCCGAAGGACGGCCAGGTCCTGCCGCCCGACGCCCTCGGCTGCCTGGACCAGGCCGCCTTCGACGCGGCCGTGGCCGGGCTGAAGGCGGGCGCGGCCACCGGAGTCACGGTCGGCGGACACACCATCGAGGCCCGGCTCCCCGAGGGCTCCACCGGCACGGCGGTGCTCGCCACCACGGCGTCGCCCGGCTGGAGCTGCTCAGTCGACGGCGGCCCGGCCGGCGCCCCGGTCTCGTACCAGGGCCTGCTCGGCGTCCCCCTGGGATCCGGCGGCGCCGACCGGCTGGCGTGCTCGTACGTCCCCGAGGGGCTCCGCGCGGGCCTGGGCGGCACCGGCGCGGGCCTGCTGCTCATCGCGGGTGTCCTGGCCGGCACGCTGTGGCGGACCCGCAGGGCCTGAAGGGCCTGAGGCTCTGGCGGCCGGATGCCGGACCGCGGGGGACGGTCCGGCACCCGGCTCCGGGGCCGGCACACCGCTCGTGCCCGGCCCCGCCCCACGGCCGGCCCGTCCGCCGGCGTGGGACGCCTTCAAAAGGGTCGGCTCGGGCCGGGCGGGCGGCCAGGGACTTTGGTCCCGAGGCGGTCGGCCGCCCGGCCTGGGCCGTGCGCCGGTCCACGGCCGGAGGTCCCTTCCGTCCTGCCAATCGATGATCGAAAAGCCCTGCCGCCCTCAGCTTCCGTCGCCATCCCCACCCGCGATCGATCAATGCGCGGACGGGCCCGCCGACGGTGATCCCGGTCACGACCGGCCGTCCCCCGGGGCGGAAGCCGCCTCGGGATCCCGTGACCGTGACGGGATTCCTCAACGCCCTCGGTCGGGGTGAGCTGCGAGCGTGGCCGGCGTCGGACCGTCCGGCCGGACCGTGATGCTGTAGGAGGACCCCTCGGGAACGGACCGGAAGGTCGGCACATGGGCCGGCAGCAGGTGCTCCAGCAACACCGTCGACTCGCGCAACGCGAACTGCAGCCCGAGACAGGCGCGGGGGCCGATGCCGAAGGGGACGTACGCGCCCGGGACGGTCGGCCGGCCGCCCGGTGCGGTGAAGCGCAGCGGGTCGAAGCGCTCGGGATCGGGCCACAGCACCGGGTCGCGGTGTGCGAGGTACGGGCAGACGACCACGTCGGTGCCCGCCTCGACGGCGTAGCCCGCCAGGACGTCGTCCTCGATGGCGTGCCGGGGCAGGATCCAGGCGGACGGGTACAGCCGCAGGGTCTCGCTGACCAGGGCCTGGATCGCCTCCCGGCGTTCGGCCGAGCCCTCGGAGCCCGCCGCGAGGGTCCACGCGCGGGCCTCGGGATGGCGGTCGAGGAGCAAGTAGAGCCAGGTCAGTGTGGTGGCCGTGGTCTCGTGCCCGGCGACCAGCAGCGTGACCAGCTCGTCGCGGATCAACCGATCGGTGTACTCGGGCCGTTCGGCGGACGCCTCCACCAGCAGGTGGAGCAGCCCCGGCCCGTCGGGGCCCGCGGACCCCCGGCGGGCGGCGGCGATGGCGTGGTGGGCCACGGCGTCGATCCTGGCCAGATCCTCGGCGACCGCCTCCCCGGCGTCGGCGGAATCGGCGGGCAGCGTCGGCAGCGCCGCCACCACGGCCGCCACGGAGCCCAGTTCGCGGTCGGTGTCCGCGTCCAGCGGATGCCCGGTCAGGGAGCGCCAGATGGTGTCGAGGGCGAAGCGCCGCATCTCCTCGCCGACGTCGAAGACCTCCCCGGTACGCGCGTACGCGGCCCAGCGCCCGGCGGCGATCCGGGCGGCCCCGGCGATCCGCTGCTCGTAGCGGCGCATCCCGGTCCCCGTGAACTGGGACTGCAGCAGCTTGCGTTGACGCTTCCACGCCTCGCCGGTCGCGGAGAGCACGCCCTCGCCGACCAGCAACCGGGCACGGTGCGAGCGTTTGACGTAGCGCTGCGGATGGAGGGCCAGCACGTGCTGGACCGCCTCGGGACCGGTGACGAGCACGGTCGGCCGGCCGACGGGACCGCCGTCCCCGAGCCGGAACGCGCCGACCCCGCCGAGCCGTCCGCACACCTCGGCCAGCAGCTCGACGAGCTGGCCTCCCCCCGCGCTCCACTGCTTCACGACGGAGGGGTCCAGCTCGGGGACCGGGGGAGCGAGGCGCCCCGCGGGACCGGCTTCGATGGCCATGGCTGTTCCCCTGTTCGTCCGTTCGTCGCCCGGCTTCCGCCCGCGCCGGGCCGGCGGCAGCACGGACTGTACGGGACCGGGAACGGACGGGGGTCGGCCTTCGGCCAGGCACCGCACCCTCCCGGACGGACCCGCGAGACGGCCTACGCCGGGCGGGTGTACCTCCGGCCCGCCTCCGGGGCCCGGCGCGATGCGGCCCGTTGGATGGGGGGTTCGGGGGATCGTGGTCAGGGGCCGGGCGCGCGATCGGCAGTGGATCGGTTCCTGAGGAGTGGAGATGGGTCCGTTCTCGGCGGATGCGGCACGGGACGCGCTGAACCGCACCCAGGCCGCGATGCTGCTGCCCGCCGTGCTCGTGGGCGCCGGGTCGGGACTGGGCGCGGTGGGCTTCCGCTGGCTCATCGAGGTGTTCACCAAAGCCCTGTCCGGCCACGACGACTACTCCTCCGCCGGCCACGCCGCCAACCCCTACGTGCCCTGGCTCGGCCCGTACTTCGTCTTGCTCGCGCCCGTGGTCGCGGGCGCGCTCTACGGACCGCTCGTCTACCGCTACGCCAAGGAGGCGCGCGGCCACGGGGTTCCCGAGGTGATGTACGCCGTCGCCCGCCAGGGTGGCCGGATCCCGCCCCGGGTCGCGGTGGTGAAATCGCTCGCGTCCGCGCTGTGCATCGGCGGCGGCGGTTCCGTGGGCCGCGAAGGGCCCATCGTCCAGATCGGGGCCGCCCTCGGCTCCACCGCCGGATCCCTCCTGCGCGTCCGCGAGGAGCGGATGCGGCTGCTGGTCGCCTGCGGCGCGGCCGGCGGCATCGCCGCCACCTTCAACGCGCCGCTGGCCGGCGTCTTCTTCGCGATGGAACTGATCCTGCGCGATTTCACGGCTCGCGCCTTCGGCCTGGTGGCCGTCTCCGCGGTCACCGCCAGCGTGATCGGACGCGCGGTCCTCGGCGACGAACGGTTCCTGGACCTGGCGCCGGTGAGCGCCGGCCACGTGGCCGCGTACGCCCTGTACGTACTGCTCGGCGCGGTGGCCGGCGCCGTCGGGGTGCTCTTCACGAAGGTGCTCTACGGGGTGGAAGACCTCTGCGACGCGGTCTGGAACGGCCGGCCGGAATGGCTCCGCCCGGCGGTCGGCGGCCTCGTGCTCGGTGCGATCCTGCTCGCGCTGCCGGAGATGTACGGGGTCGGCTACCCGGTGCTCGGCAAGGCCGCGGTGGGCGGGTACGCGATCGGATTCCTGCTGGTCCTGCTCGTCGGCAAGATCGTCGCGTGCAGCGTCACCATCGGGATCGGCGGCTCGGGAGGCGTGTTCGCGCCCAGCCTCTTCGTCGGCGCCATGCTCGGCAGCGCCTTCGGGCAGACGATGGACGGCCTCGCCCCCGGGGTGACCGGCTCGGCCATGACCTACTCCGTCATCGGGATGGGCGCGGTCTTCGCCGGATCGGCCCGCGCACCGATCACCGCCGTCGTCATCATCTACGAACTGACCGGCGAGTACGGCATCATCCTGCCGCTGATGATCGCGGTCGCCGTCGCCACCGGAGTCAGCCACGCGCTCAGCCGGGACACCGTCTACACGGCCAAACTCCGCCGCCGGGGGGTCGACTTGGACCTGACCGGCCCGGCGGCGATCGAGGTCCGGGCCGCCATGGGGCCACCGCCGCCCGCGCTCGCACCCGGCACCGGCCTGCGCGAGGCGATCACGGCGATGATCGAGGCGGACGCCGCCCGCCTCCCGCTCGTCGACCGGCACGGCCACTACGCCGGTGCGGTCGGCGCTGCCGCCCTCTCCCGGGCCCTGCACCAAGGCCTCTCCGAGCACACGCCCGTCGAGACGGTACGGGACCACCCGCCGGTCCTGCTGGCCGGCCAGTCCCTCCAGGAGGCGCTGCCGCTGCTCTCCGCGAGCGAGGGCGACGGACTCCCGGTCCTCGACGAGGAACGGCTCCACCTCCTGGGCTGGGTCTCCCACCGCTCGGCCCTGCTGGCCCTGCACCCACCCGCTTAGGTGGTCCTCCCCCGATCACACGGGTGGGGAGAGCTGCGCGCGTACCCATGCGGGATCGGGGTTGGTGTGGGGCCGGCCGGCCACGATCACCGTGGGTACGGTCTCGTTGCCCTGGTTGGCCGCCCTCGCCGCCGCGGCTCCTGCCGGATCGCGCCAGATGTCGACCCAGTGCACCTGGCGTGCGCTGCGGCCGAGCCGGACGCGCAGCCGTATGCAGTACGTGCAGCCTGGCCGCCACAGGACGACCGGCCGGCCGTCGGCCGCACTGCGGCGCTGTGCCTCCAGCGCGGTGACCGGCCTTGGGAAGACGAGGGGCGAGTGCACGCCCGCGAGCACCAGGAACATCAACAGCAGGGCTGCCGCCGTGGCGTGACTGCCTGTGAACGTCAACACTGCCGCGAGGGCCGAGCCGCAGAGAACGAGCCGCACGGGCAGGATCCAGGAGCGTGTCATGGTGATGCAGGCTATCGGCGCGTCGAACCGTTCCCCGAACCGGGTCGCTCGCCCTGGGGTCCGCCGGGCAGGCGCTCGCGCACCCGGCGGATGATCTCCGCGCGCTGGGCGGAGCGGAGGGTACCGGGGCACGCGTGGCCGCCCCACGCGGCGCCGCCCATGGCGTGGACGCCCAGCCCCGGCCGGTCCGGGTGCTCGCTGACGGCCGCCGGCCAGCCGTGCGAGCCTGCGCCCCAGGCGTAGATCCGGGCGACGGCGTCGACCTGTGCCTCGGTGAGCGGCCGGGTGGCGAAACCGGAGGTCTCGACCGAGGCCCACGACCCGTTGCCCTCCACCTGAGCCCAGGCCCGGTCCAGGACGGACACGTACTGCTCCGTCTCCCCGTCCCGGGAGACCCAGAAGTGCGAGGAGGTCTTGATCCCGGGGGTGTTGAACTGCTCGTACAACGACCCCTCGCCCTCCTGGACATGGAGCACGAGCCCGCGCTGCGCGTCGCGGTCGCCGTGGACGAAGTTGCGCTCCAGGGGGACCCTCGTCACCCCGGGCATCCAACCGGAGGCGGGCGAGGCGGTGGGCGAGGCCCCGGAAGGCCCCGCCGCCCGGCCGCGGTCGTCGTCGCTCCGTCCGGAACCGCCGGGCCGGGCGGCCAACAGGGAAGCGGCTGTCGCGGTGACGAACAGGGCGCCGCCGCCGACGAGCAGGCGCCGCCTCGACGGCGCCGCGTGGCCGGGGTGGGTGGGGTGCATGAGCGGTGTCCGGTTCCTGGGTGGTGCGGTGCGCGGGGGGAAGGCCGATCCTTCGGGGCGCTCATGATGGGGTCGTGATCGTTCGATGATCGTTTGATGACGGGTTCCGGCCAGGGCCCCGCCGGACGGATTGTGACCAATTGGTCATGCAGCGCGCATCACCTGCGCATATGCGGCACGGAGACTGGCGGCTGATCCAGAACGGCACGAGCAAGGCGGTGTACGGCATGACGGCGGTACCGGTGGAGGGCGAGACGCCCGGCGCGACGAAGGACGAGCACCCGGGAGGGACACCCGGACCGCACGACGCGCAGACACCGACTCCCGCCCAGCGCCCCGCACTCGGGCCGGATCCGGAGCCCGCTCCGCGTCCGGACCCGCGCACGGTGCCGGCCCCGAGGGCGGCCGCCGGGACGACGGCCGTACCGGCTGCTGAGGCTGCGCCTGCTGAGCCTGCGCCTGCGCCCGCGGCTGCTTCCGAGGCTGCGGCCGGGTCCGAGTCCGGATCTTGGGCCGAGTCCGAGCCCGCGTCCACGTCCGCGTCCGCGTCCGAGCTCGAGTCCGCGTCCGAGTCCGCGGCCGGGGCTGTGCCCGGGTCCGCGGCTGTGCCCCGGCCCCGGTCCGGCGACGGCCCTGAGGTTGCGTCCGATCCCGCATCCATACCCGGAGTGGAGCGTGCGGCCGGGAGTATTGCCGAGCCCGAGCCCGAGCCCGAGCCCGCGGCCGGGGCCGGGGCCGTGCCTGACGCCGTGTCCGCTTCCGAATCCCCGTCTGCGGTCGCGGCCCAGGAGGGGCCCGCGCCGTCGGCCGACTCCGTACCCGTGTCCGGCGGCGGGCGGCCTGTGGCCGGGTCCGCTTCCGCGCCCGGGACCGAGCCGGAGACCGCCTCGACGTCGGCAGCCGGTCCCGATGGCGGCCCCGGCCCCCGTCCTGAGTCGGACTCCGAGAGGACGAGCCAGTTCGTCGCCCTCAAGCCACTGGACGAGGAGCCCTCGGCTTCGGCGGCGCCGGTGCCGTCATGGGCGCTGCGCCCGGCACCCGTGCGACCGGCTCCGGCCCCGGCCGCGCCGGCGCCGGCGGCGTACGCCCCGGCTTCGGGAGCCGGGCCCGTCCCGACTCCGGCAGCCGCCCCGGCCCGGGTGACGGCGCCGGGAACCGCCCCCGCTGCGGGAGGGGCTCCCGGTATGGCCCCCTCGGAGGCGGTCGCCCCCGAGGGAACCACCGAGCAGCCGTTGCCCGCGCTCGATCTGCTCGCGCAGCTCACCAATACCCCGCCGCCGCCCGAGACCCCCGGCCGGACGGTGGCCCGGCGGGTGCGGATCTGGGTGCCGCTGCTGCTCCTGCTGGTCGCCGTACTGGCCGTCGTACAGGCGTTGCGGCCGCTGCCCGACGCGGTCCTCACCAGCGAGGGCGCCGCGGCCTCCGTCGCCCTCGACGGCCGCTTCGACGTGCCCTGGCCGGAGAAGGGCCAGGCCGCCGTACGGATCGGCGGCGCGGGCGACGTCGGGACGTTCGGGGAGCAGAAGCCCGTGCCGACGGCCAGCGTCGCTAAGGTCATGACGGCCTACGTGATCCTCAAGAACCACCCGCTGAAGAAGGGGGAGGACGGACCGCAGATCGAGGTCGACGCCAAGGCCGTCGCGGACGGCACCTCGGCGAGCGAATCGCGCGTCCAGGGACTGACGGCCGGAACCCGCTTCTCCCAGCAGAACATGCTGAAGATGTTGATGATTCCGTCGGGCAACAACATCGCCCGCCTGCTGGCCCGTTGGGACACCGGAAGCGACTCCGAGGCCGCCTTCGTGGAGAAGATGAACGCCGAGGCCAAGGCGCTCGGCATGACCTCCACCACGTACACCGACCCGAGCGGGCTCGACGCCAAGACCGTGAGCACCGCCGTCGATCAGCTGAAACTGGCCGAGGAGGTCATGAAGTTCGACGCCTTCCGGGCGATCGTGCAGCTTCCCAACGCCACCGTCCCGGGCCTGCAGGAGCCGCTCATCAACAACAACGACGACCTGCTCATCGCCGGACTCAGCATCAAGGGCATCAAGACCGGCTCCAGTTCGGCGGCCGGCGGCGCCCTGATGTGGGCGGCGTACAAGACGGTGGGCGACAAGACCCCGCTGATCCTCGGCACGATGCTCGACCAGCACGTCACCGGCGCCGACCCAGACGGCGCCAACAGCCTGAAACTGGTGAAGCAGAACAGCAAGAAGGTCATCGAGGCCGTCCGCGAGGCACTGACCTCGGCGGGCGCGGTCAAGAAGGGCCAGGTCGTCGGCTACGTGGACGACGGGCTCGGTACCCGGACCCCGGTGGTGGCCACCCGGGACACGGCCGCGGTGGCCGTGCCGGGTCAGCGGCTCGAACTGACTCTGGCCGTAGGAGAGAAGGGACTCCCCGCGAAGGCGCCGGCCGGCACCGAGATCGGGGTCCTGACCATCGGGACCGGACCGGGCGCCCCGACGGTTCCCGTGGCACTTCAGACGGACCTGTCCGCACCGTCCCTCGCCACGAAACTCGTACGTCTCCGCTAGACGGCCTAAACGGCTGCTCCGCCGCGTACGGGCGTGGCCCGTGGCGTACGGGGGAGCCGGACCGTGACGAGGAGCCCGCCGGTGGGGCGCGGGACGAGGTCGAGGGTCCCGGCGTGGGCGCGGACGATGCTGTGCACGATGGCCAGGCCGAGGCCGACCCCGGCGTGCTCGTCCGTGCGTACGCGGTCGGTCGCGCGGCGGAAGGGTTCGGTGAGCGTCGGGACCATGTCCGGTGCGAGCCGGGGGCCCGTGTTCTCGACCCGCAGCACGCTCGTGTCGCCGTGCTCCTCGGTGTGGACCGTCACGGTCCCGTCGGCGGGGAGGTTGTGCACGACGGCGTTCTGGACGAGGTTCGTCACCATCCGCAGCAGGAGCTCGGCGGAGCCGTCGGTCCGGGCCGTCCCTCCGGTGACGTCGAGGGTGATCCGGCGCTGCTCGGCGAGGGGGAGCAGGGTTTCGGCGGCTTCCTCGGCGAGGAGCGAGAGGTCGACGCTCTCGCGGGCGAAGTCCGCGCGGTCGCCGTGGCTGAGGAGCAGGAGGGCCTCGGTGAGGTCGATCGCCCGCGCATTGACCGAGTGCAGGCGTTCGATGAGTTCGCCCCGGTCCCGCGTCGGGTCCTTGCGGGCGACCTCGAGGAGCGTCCGGGAGATGGCCAGCGGGGTGCGCAGCTCGTGGGAGGCGTTCGCGGCGAACCTCTGCTGTTCGGCGACGTGGGACTCCAGCTGTTCGAGCATCGAGTCGAACGCGTCGGCGAGTTCGCGGAACTCGTCCTGCCGGCCCCGCATGCGGATCCGGTGGGACAGCGACCGGTTCCCGGCCGTCCGCGCCGCATCCGTGATCCGGGTCAGGGGCGCGAGCATGCGGCCGGCGAGGATCCACCCTCCCACGAGGCCGATCACCAGCAGGAGCGCGAGTACGGCGGCCGCCCTCGGAGCGAAGACGCGCAGGAGGTTGGACCGGACGGGGAAGACGCCGTGGGGCTGCGTGTCCGCGGAGACGAGGAACGCCCGATCGGGGACGTACCGCAGGAGGAACAGCCATACCGCCGCGAGCAGCAGGGCGCCGGCGACCATGAGGAATCCGGCGTAGCTGAGGGTGAGTTTGGAGCGAACGCTCAACCCGGTCGCCCTATCCATGGTCCGCCCCCTCGTCTCCGGTCTCCGGCCGGGTGTCGATGCGGTAGCCGACGCCGGGCACCGTGGCGATGATCCACGGTTCGCCGAGCCGTTTGCGCAGCGCCGAGACGGTGATGCGCACGGCGTTGGTGAAGGGGTCGGCGTTCTCGTCCCAGGCCCGTTCCAGCAGTTCCTCGGCGCTGACGACCCCGCCCTCGGCGGCGACGAGGACGTCCAGCACGGCGAACTGCTTGCGGGTGAGCGCGACGTGGCGGCCGTCGCGGAAGACCTCCCGGCGGAAGGGGTCGAGCTGCAGGCCCGCGATCCGGCGGACCGGGGGCCGGGCGTACGCGCGCCTGCGGTCGAGCGCCCGCAGCCGCAGGACGAGCTCCCGCAGTTCGAACGGCTTGGTGAGGTAGTCGTCGGCGCCGAGCCCGAACCCGGACGCCTTGTCGTCGATCCGGTCGGCGGCGGTGAGCATGAGGATCGGGATGCCGCTGCCGGAGGCGACGATGCGGCGGGCGACCTCGTCGCCGGAGGGGCCGGGGATGTCGCGGTCGAGGATCGCGAGGTCGTAGGAGTTGACGCCGAGCAGTTCCAGGGCGGAGTCGCCGTCGCCGGCGATGTCGGCGGCGATGGCCTCCAGCCGCAGACCGTCACGGACGGCCTCGGCCAGGTAGGGCTCGTCCTCGACGATCAGTACGCGCATGTCCGAAGCCTAAGCACCAGGACATATCGCCGTCGTATGCACGGCGCGCACCGGGTACGCGGCTCAGCCCGTCGGCGCCGGTGCCGGGGACGGGCGGGGCAGCTCCGACGGCTCCGGCACCGTGGTCCGCCACCAGCGGCGCGACGCGAGCGCGGCCAGGGCGGCGCCGGTGGCGTTGACGAGGACGTCGTCGATGGAGGAGACGCGGTCCAGCTGCAGGACGTACTGCGCCGTTTCGACCAGGACCGAGCAACCCGCCCCGAGGGCCAGGACCCGCGGCACGGAGGCCAGGGCCGCCCACCGCATCGGGGCGAAGAACCCCAGCGCGGCGAAGACCAGCAGGTTCCCGCCGATCCCGAGCGGCCCCATGGTGAGCAGGTCCCGTATCGGTACCAGGCTGTACCGGCCGGGGACGATCCCGGCCCCGGAGCCCGGCATCATGGTCATCCACACCCACGGCACGGTCCCGTGCACCATGCCCACCTCGGCCAGCGACAACTGCCACGCCGAGGCGACGCCGACGCCGGCGGCACGCCGACGGCGGGCCAGGGCCCACACCACCAGCAGGGACAACGGCACGGCGACGAGGGTCATGAGCACCACGCCGTTGAAGGTGTCGAGGCACCCGTGCCACTGCCCGGCCATGCACCTCGGAGCGGACATCATGAGCGGCCCCCGCACGACGTACAGGACGCTCGCGATGCCGAGGGCCGCCAAGCCGAGGAGTACGACCCTGAGCGTGCGGCGGGGCGGTGGTGACGGGGAGGCGTTGTGGTTCATGTTCCCAGGGGAGACGGTGGGCCGTTGCGAGGGCGTATGCGCTTTTCGATACGCCCGCGATACCTGCCGTGGACGTCACTGGACGTCACGGAGGTCACGGACGTCGTGGCGGTACCTCGACGACGAAGAACAGGAAGCAGGGCTTGCTCGAAAGGTCGCGGAAGCCGTCGGGGAACAGCTCACGGGCCGCCGGGTCGGGCTGCGGTTCGCTGATGACGGAAAGCCGGAAGCCTGCGGTGGCGAAGGCCTCGGCCATCGCGTGCAGCGACTTGCGCCAGAACTTCATCGGGACGGACTGTCCGCCGAAGGTCCAGTCGAAGGTGTAACTGCCGGTCCCGAAGTAGTCGGGCCGCGGATCCTGGAACGTGTAGGCCACGAAGGGATGGTCCACCGACGCGATCAGCCGGCCGCCGGGCCTGAGGACCCGCCGCACCTCGGCCAGCGTCGGCCCCCAGTCCTCCAGGTAGTGCAGCACCAGCGAGGCGACCACATCGTCGAAGGCGCCGTCGGCGAAGGGCAGGGGGTCGCGCAGGTCGACCTCGTGCAGGGCCGAGCCCTCACCCAGCCGCCGCCTGGCCAGCGCCAGCATCCCGGCGCTGGAGTCGACACCGGTGACGACCGCACCCCGGTCGCGCAGCGCAGCGGTGAGCGGGCCCGAGCCGCACCCCGCGTCCAGGATCCGACGCCCGGCCACGTCTCCGGCCAGGGCCAGCATCGCGGGCCGCTCGTAGTGGGCGTTCACGAGGCTGCTCTCGTTCTCCGCCGCGTACGCCTCGGCGAAGCCGTCGTAGTGGTTCGCCCGAGCCCGCTCCGGTTCCCGTTCCCGATCATGTTCCATCGCGGCAGCCTAGTAGTCACATGATCTACCGGGAAAGGCCTTAGGGAGCTTGCTGCTCGGGCGTCCACCCGCTCCACGCGGGAATGGCCTCGCGCGCCGCGAGCCAGTCGGCCGGAACGGTGCCGGTGCCGGTGCGCGCCGCGACGACCCCGCCCGCGATCGCGCACGTGGTGTCGCGATCGCCCCAGCCGCCGACGGTCTGCCACAAGGCCTCCGGCAGGTCGTCCAAGTGCCCCGCGGCGGACCACAGGGCGAACGGCACGGTGTCGGGGGCCGAGATCCGCCACCCCGAGCCCAGCACGGACGCGGCCCGGGCCACCGAGGTGCCCGCGGGGAAGTCCGCGGCCGCCAGCAGCCCCGAGCCGACCTCGCTGCCCGGTACGTACGCGGCGACTTCCCGCAGGAACTCGGCGCGGACCGGGGCGTCGTGGCCCGCGCCCGCCGCCGCCAGCGCGGCGGCCACCGCCACCGCGACGGCGCCCGCGACCGCCTCGGGATGGGCGTGCGTGGCCAGCGCGGACAGCCGGGCCTGCTCGGCGGCCTCCTTCGGGTCGCCCCGGAACCAGGCACCGAGCGGCGCGACCCGCATCGCGGCGCCGTTGCCGTAGGAACCCTGTCCGCCGAACTGCTCGGCGGTGACAGCACGCCGGCTTTCGCCTGCGCTGATCCGCTCCAGCACCTCGTGCATGGAGGCCCCGTACTTGCGCCCCGAATCCCGCGCGTACTCGGCGGCGAACTCCCGCGCCAGAGCATCGGGCCGGACCTCCCCGCCGGCAGCAAGGTGGGCGAAGAGCACGAACGCCATGGCGGAGTCGTCCGTCCACTGCCACGGGGTGGGCCGGAGCCTGCGCGCCGCCCACTGCTCCTCGACGTCCTCACCGGAGAGCGTGAACCAGCTGTCGCCGAAGGCATCGCCCATCACCAGCCCGTCGAGGGAGGTGCGGGCTGCCGGGGCGTACGGCGGGCTGTTCATCGGAGTTCCTTCGAACGGCGGACTGGGACTGGCGGATTGGCGGATCGGCGGATTGGTCCAGCCATCCTCTCCGTCCGCGGATGCCGCGCGCGAGCCGATTACCGCCTCGGGGATCAATGGAGCCTTGGCCGGCGTGGCCAGGGGTGGGGAGTACGCCGGTCAGACCAGTGCGGGCATGTGGTCGGGGTGGTGGGCGGCGACGTCGTGGGCGGCTCGGACGAAGGCGGCGACGGCCGTGGATCGCGAGGTCTCCGGCCAGGCGACCATGACCGCGCTGGGGCTGAGGCCGGTGACCGGCCGGTATGCGATGTCCGGGCGCTGGTGCCGCTCGGTCGTGGAGCGTGCCAGGAACGCCACCGCCTGCCCCAGTGCGACCACCTCCAAGAGCTGTTCCACGCCGGCTACGAGCGGCCCCTCAGGGGTGTCGGCCGGCGCCAAGTCCGTGTGGCCGTCGCCTGCTTCGGCGCCGTCACATCCGGTGTAGTAGGCGGTGGTGGAGGGGGCGGCGCCCTTCCAGCGCGGGATCGGTTCGCCCGCGAGGTCGGTCAGCCGCAGTCGCCGGCGTCCGGCCAGGCGGTGCGCGGCGGGGAGGACGGCCAGTCGCGGCTCGACCACGAGCGTCTGGGAGTCCAGCCCCTGACCGTCGAACGGGCTGCGCAGCAGCGCCACATCGGCGCGGCCGTCCCGCAGCATGGCGACCGGCTCCCCGCTGCCGCCGACGACGACTTCGGGCGGCGGCAGATGCGCACCGGTTCCCCGGTAGGCGGCGAGGATCTCCCCGAGGAGCCCGGCATCGCCTCCCGGTTTGACCGCCACGACGAGCCGGGGCGTCGGCTGACCGGCCCGGCGTGCTCGCCGGGCCGCCGCGTGCACCGCGTCGACCGCGATCCGGGCCTGGTCGAGCAGCACCTGACCGGCGTTGGTCAGGCTCACCTGCCGGGTGGTGCGCTCCAGCAGGCGTACCCCGAGCCGGGACTCCATCAGAGCGATCGCCTTCGACAGCGGGGGCTGCGCCATCCCCAGACGTTGCGCGGCCCGGCTGAAGTTCAGTTCCTCGGCGACCGCGATGAAGTACCTCAGCTCCCGCACCTCTAGCTCACTCATATCCGTGGACTATAGATCCAGAGCCTTCCGGTCTTTCCCTGGCGCCCATGGGCGAGGGGAGGCTGGGTGCCATGACGACTTCGACTTCACAGAAGACCGCTCTGATCACCGGCGCCAACAAGGGCATCGGCAAGGAAACGGCGCGCAGGCTCGCAGCCCTCGGCATCACCGTGCTGATCGGCGCCCGCAACGCCGAGCGTGGAGAGGCGGCGGCCGAGGAGCTTCGCGCGGGCGGCGCCGACGTACGGTGCGTTCCGCTGGACGTCACCGACGAGGCCTCGGTCCAGGCCGCGGCCCGGCACATCGACGCCACGTTCGGCCGCCTCGACATCCTCGTCAACAACGCCGCGATCGCCGCCGGACCGCACAAGCCGAGTGAAACCCCGGCCGCTGCCGTCCGGCAGGTCTACGAGACCAACGTGTTCGGCGTCATCGCGGTGACCCACGCGATGCTCCCCCTGCTGCGCCGCTCCGCCGCCGCACGCATCGTCAACATGTCCAGCGAACTCGGCTCCCTCACCCACCTGGCCGACCCGGGCAGCCCGTGGTCCGCCTACTCCTCGATCCTCCTCCCCTACTGCACCTCGAAGAGCGCGCTGAACGCGATCACCGCGCTCTACGCCAACGAACTGCGCGCCGAAGGGATCCTGGTCAACGCGGTGAGTCCCGGATACTGCGCGACCGACCTCAACCGCCACACCGGGATGCGTACGGCGGAAGAAGGCGCTGCCGTGGCGGTCGACCTGGCGACGGCGGGCGAGGACGGCCCGACGGGCGCCTTCCTGGCCGAGGACGGTCCGATTCCCTGGTGAGACCGTGCCGCGCCCTCTCCGCCTCAGGGCGCGTCCGCGATCACTCCCGTGTTCTGGCAGGCCGTCAGCAGCCAGTGGCCGTCGGGCTGCTTCGTGATCACGTACAGGGGAGCGCCCTCGCTCTCCTCGCCCGGGGACAGGTAGCGCTGGCGGACCTTGACGGCCGCGACGTCCGGGCGGATGAAGAGCACGTGGACCACCTCGTAGGTGACCTGGCCGTCCCAGTTCGCCGCGGGCAGGACCTTGCGGGTGAACTCCGAGATCGCGTCGAGACCGATGAGGACCTTGCCGTGGGCCGTCGTCCAGATCGCGTCCGGGTGGAAGAGGGCGAGGAACTCCTCGGGGTCCTTGGTCCGCTGGGAGTGCTCGACCGTGGCGACGAGCCGGTTGATCGCTTCGATGTCCGCCGCGCGGGACGGTGATTCCGTGGTCATGAGGATGACGATCACACCTCAAGCAGGCTTGAGGTCAAGCCTGTTGGGATACGTAGTGCCCCGGTGGCCGGACCGCCTACTGGGCGGCGATCGGAGACACCGTCACGCAGCCGCCGGCCATGGCGGCCTCGCCCGTGGCCTCCTTGATGACCTTGCCCTTGTAGATGACCTTGCAGGTCAGGTCGGCGGTGTTCTCGACCGAGCTGGGGGAGACCGCCGGCGGCATGATGCCGCGCAGGGTGACCGTCTTCGTCCATGCGGCGCCCGGCTGCTCGGCGGTCACGAGGTTCGGCGCGGTGGCCGTGCCCCCTCCGTCGTGGAAGGAGACGGAGTCGACGGTCTTGCCGGTCACCTCGTAGGTGACCTCGTAGGTCTCGTTCACGACCTTGTCGACCTGCTCCACGGCCTTGTCGGTCGTGGCGGCGGAGCAGCCGGCCGCGGCGAGCGCCAGGCCGGCGAGGGAGAGGGCAGAGAGGACGGTGGAGGGAGATTTGCGCATGGCCGGAGGGTAAATTTAAAGAATCCGTAAAGTCAATTCTGGGTTGCTGTGTGGCCGTGGATTGGGTGGGTTCGGGGGGCTCGTGCTGTTTGCGAACCGGAAAGAAGGAAGGGGCGTGGGTGGCGGGCTACGCCGACATGCAGCGTTTCCCGTCGGTGTCCGACGAGGAGGACTTCGCGAGGGAGGCGTCCAGGGTGAGGCCGTCGCCGGTCGTCCGGACGCCGGTGAGGCTGACCCCCTCGGGCAGCTCGCCGACGTCCACGGTCCGGGGTGCCAGCCGCTCGGCCAGACCGGACGCACCGGGCAGCCCGCTCACGGTGGCTATCGGCAGTTCGCGGCCCAGCACGGTGACCGTCGTCGGGGTGATCGTGACACCGGTCGGCGTGGCGCTGGTGCTCGCGTGCACGGTGACGGGGAGGCCCAGGCCGCCCACGGTCCCGGTGAGGGTGAGTCCCTTCGCGTCGCCGCCCACGGTCAGCCCCTCCGCACCCGCGGCGGCGTCCCCCGAGTCGGCCAAACGCTTCTGCAGGGCTTCGTAGGGGATGGTGGCCGTCGCCCGGCCGCCGCTCATGCCGCCGTCGCGCGTGACGTCGTACAGGTCGGCCTTGATGTCCATGTCGGTGTCGGCGCGGCGTACGCCCTCGGCCGCCAGGTGTACGGAACCCACTTGGCCGGTCAGCGCGCGGAGTCCGGCGAAGGTGCCGGAGAGTTCCGCGGTGACGGGCCCGCGGGCCTGGAGGCGGCAGCCCGCCGCCCGCGCGATGCGCTCCTGGGCGGTGTGTTCGACCACGCCGTCGGCCACGAAGACGCCGGCCAGGGCGGCGGTGATGCCGGCGGTGACGAGTACGGGGGTGCGTCGGAGCTTCATTGCGCTGCGGATCCGATCTGCTTGAGCATGGCGAAGGCCTCCAGTACGAGGGAGGCGGGCGGGGTGTCGGTGAAGGTGCCGTTCGCGCGGCGCCGGCGCTGGGTGCGCAGGACGGCGCGGACGGCGGACAGGGCGGCGCCCGCGATCACCCCGGCGCGCAGGTCGGCCTCGGGGGTGTCGGCGGGGAGCCGGTTCAGGACGATGAGCGTGAGCCGGTCCTCGAAATCGGCGAAGAGCTGCACGAGTTGGGCGGCCACCACGCGCTCGTCACCCGCGATGGCCACGGAGTGGGTCAGGGCGGTGAGGCTGGACGCCGCGAACGGGGCCACCGCGGCGATCAGGGCGTTGCAGACCGCGTCGAGCGGCGGTTCGTGCGGCGGGCGCCGGGCCAGTTCGGCCTCGACGTACGCGAACAGGTCGACGCTGTCGGGCAGGAGCAGGGCTTCCTTGCTCTCGAAGTAGCGGAAGAAGGTCCGCTCGGAGACGTTCGCGCAGGCGGCGATGTCCGCGACCGTGGTGCCCGCGAAGCCGTGCTCCGCGAACAGCGCGGCGGCGCCCTCGCGCAGCAGTGTGCGGGTGCGCTCCTTCTTCCGCTCGCGCAGGCCGGACTCCGACTCGGGCCCCGGCTCCGAGGCCCCCGACGCGGATTCGGGCATGGGCGCGGTGGCAGAGGCGGGCGCGGCCGGATCTTGGTTCACCGTCGAAGCCTAGCAATGCCGTCACCCCTGTCAATTGTCATGGCTGACAATTGTCACCCCTGACATTTTCTGCCAAGGTGCTCGTGTCAGTCCTGACACTTCCTGGAGGCGTCGTGCATTCCCCCCTCGGCCGAACGAGCCGCCTCGGCCGCCTCGGCGGCTTCTGTGCCCGCCACCCCGCCTGGGTGATCGCGGCCTGGCTCCTGCTGCTGGCCGGCGCGATGACCGGCAGCCGGCTCGCCGCCCCGGTCTACAGCGACCAGATCAGCCTCCCCAGCACGCAGTCCCGTACCGGAGCCGATCTGCTGGCCGCGTCCGCCCCCGGGCTCGGGGATCCCAACGGACGCGTGGTCTTCCACGTCGACTCCGGCTCCCTGGCCGGGCACCGCCAGGCGGTCGACGAGAGCGCGGCCCGGCTCGCGCGGATGCCCCACGTCACCGCCGCCTCCCCGGTCGTCACCAGCGCGGACGGCCGTACCGCCTACACCACGGTGTCCTTCGACCGGCAGGTCAAGACCCTCGGGCACGAGTACACCGGCACCCTCGACGCGGCCACCGCCGCGGCCCGCGACTCCGGCGTGGAGGTCGCGTACGGCGGGGACCTGAACCAGGTCGTCCGGCCGCCGGTCGACGACAGGGCCCGGGAGGCGGCGGGCGTCCTCGTGGCCCTGCTGATCCTCCTGCTCGCCTTCGGCAGCGTCGCCGCCGCCCTGCTGCCCCTGCTCACCGCGATGGTCAGCGTCGGCGTGGGCCTCGGCATCGTCGGCATCGTGGCGGGCGTCGTCAGCTTCGCGACCGCCGCCCCCACCCTGGCCACCATGATCGGCCTCGGCGTGGGCATCGACTACGCCCTCTTCCTCACCACCCGCTTCCGGCAGGACCTCCTCGACGGGCACGATCCGGTCGACGCGGCCGCCCGTACCGCCGCCACCAGCGGGCGCGCCGTCGTCGTGGCCGCCGTCACCGTCGCGGTGGCCATGCTGAGCCTGTACACCTGCGGACTGACCTTCATCGGCCGCATGGGGCTGGCCGCCACCCTCGTCGTGGTCGTCACCGGGGCGGCCGCCCTGACCCTCGTACCGGCCGCCCTGGGCCTGGTCGGACGCCGGATCGACCGGTTCGCGCTGCGCCGCCCGGTCGCCGAGACCTCCGGCGACCACGACGGCTGGCACCGCTACGCCGCCCTGGTGGCCCGGCACCCGTGGAAGTTCCTGACCGCGGGCACGCTGCTGCTCGCGCTGTGCGCCGTACCGCTGTTCTCGCTGCGTCTCGGCCATGTCGACGACGGCGCCGACCGGGCGGGCAGCACCACGCGCACCGCCTACGACTGGATCGCCGAGGGCGAGGGACCCGGCTTCGGCCCCGGGGCCAACGGCCCCTTCGTCCTGGTGGCCGACCTCCACGACGCCGCCGTACCGGCCGACCGGATCGGCGCCGAACTCACCGCCGCGCTGCGGGACACCGCCGGCATAGCCGGGTTCACCCCGCTCGCGCCGAGCCCCGACGGCCGCCTGCTCGTCTCCACCGTCACCCCGGCCACCGGACCGCAGAGCGCCGGCACGGGGACCCTGTTCACGACGCTGACCGGCACCACCCTGCCCTCCGCGCTGAAGGGCACCGGCGCCGAGGGCTACCTCACCGGATCCACCGCCGGCCAGCTGGACTTCCGCGACACCGTCAAGGACCGGCTGCCGCTCATCATCGCCATCGTGCTGGCCGCCGCGCTCGTCCTGCTGACCTTCGTGTTCCGCAGCGTGGTGGTCCCGCTCAAGGCGGTCGCCCTGAACCTGTTCACCACCGCCGCCTCCTACGGGGTCCTCGTCGCGGTGTTCCAGTGGGGCTGGGGGAGCGGGCTGATCGGGGTGTCGGAGCCCGTCCCCATCGAGTCGTTCGTACCGATGATGATGTTCGCGATCGTCTTCGGCCTGTCGATGGACTACGAGATCTTCCTGCTCTCCGCCATCGCCGGGTCCTGGCGCCGCACCGGGGACAACACCCTCGCCGTCGGTACGGGGCTGGCGGCCACCGGCCGGGTCATCTCCAGCGCGGCGCTCATCATGACCGCGGTGTTCCTGTCCTTCGCGGCTTCGCCCACCGTCGTGGTCAAGATGCTCGCGGTGGGCCTGGCGGTGAGCGTGATCCTCGACGCGACCGTGGTGCGGCTGGTGCTGGTCCCGTCGGCGATGTTCCTGATGGGCCGGGCCAACTGGTGGCTGCCGCCCTTCCTGGACCGGCTCCTGCCGCGGCAGCGCGACGATGACGACGACGACGCGGCACGGCTGGATGCCTCGCCGGAGCCGGGAGGCGAGGCCGCGGGCCCGGCCGGATCCGGGGCCCCGGCCGCAATCGTGGGCGCGGGCGACGTTCGCGGTGAGGCATGATCGGGGGATGTCTGATCGCATCATCGCCGCCTGCGACGGGGCGGCCAAGGGAAATCCCGGGCCTGCCGCCTGGGCCTGGGTCATCGCCGACGTCCACGGGCACCCCGAGCGCTGGGAGGCCGGGCCGCTGGGCCGGGCCACCAACAACGTGGGCGAACTCACCGCTCTGCGGCGGCTGCTGGAGGCCGTGGCCCCCGGTACGGCCGTGCAGGTGCGGATGGACTCCCAGTACGCCATGAAGGCCGTGACCCAGTGGCTCCCGGCCTGGAAGCGCAACGGCTGGAAGACGGCCGCGGGCAAGCCGGTGGCCAACCGGGAGCTCGTCGAGAGCATCGACGCCCTGCTGACCGACCGCGACGTGGAGTTCCGCTACGTCCCCGCGCACCGCGAGGACGGCGACCACCTGAACGCGATCGCCGACCAGGCGGCCAGTGACGCGGCCGTGAGCCAGGAGCCGGCCGGTACCGCGCTGGGCCACGCCTCCATGCCCGTCCCGGCGCCGGCCCGCAGCACCCCGGCCCGCAGCACCTCCGCCCGCCGTCCCGCAGGAGCCGCCTCGGCCAAGGGCGCGACGGCCACCAAGAGCGCGACCGCCGGCCGGGCCGGGGTGACCATCAAGGCCAAGTTCCCCGGCACCTGCCCCTGCGGGAAGCAGTACGCGGCGGGGGAGAAGATCAGCAAGCTCGGTTCGCGCTGGGGCCACCCCGACTGCGGTGGAGCCGGTCCCGACGCCGCATAGGCCGTTCGTCAGCGCCGGGAGCGGGCCGTGCCGTGACATTCGGCTCCACGGCATGCCCCGAAGGCCCCTGTGTCCGGGCCGTCCCGTGGGACAGGCTGGGAACACAGTGAATGACCTGTGGGCCGGGTCCGGGCGCGATGGAGCACCAGGGCGTGGATCCCGGCGCGTTCCGCTCCCGTCCGGCAGCCCCCGAGGCTCACCCCAGAGGCCCGCCCGGACCCCCTCGGGCGTGGGGAAGGACGGACCGCGCGCCGGTGCCGGCCCTCCCACCGGGCGCGGCCGCACGCCGATCCGCGCGCGCCCAGAGCGAGCGAGGACCGATCATGGCGTCCACCCTGACCAAGGGCGAGTACGAGCACAGACCCTCCTCCCCGGGCCCCGAGAAGACCTTCATGGGCCACCCCCGCGGGCTGGTCAACCTCTTCATGACGGAGATGTGGGAGCGCTACAGCTTCTACGGCATGCGCGCGCTGCTCGTGCTCTACCTGGTCGCCCCGGCTTCCCAGGGCGGGCTCGCGATGAACGCGGCCATGGCCACCGCGATCTACTCCCTCTACAACGCGATGGTCTACCTGCTGGCCCTCCCCGGCGGCTGGTTCGCCGACCGTGCCTGGGGCGCCCGCAGGACCGTCGCCATCGGCGGCACCGTCATCATGATCGGGCACTTCCTGCTGGCCGTGCCGGCCCGGGTCTCGTTCTTCGTCGGCCTCGTGTGCATCGCCGTCGGCTCCGGCCTGCTCAAGGCCAACATCTCCACGATGGTCGGCCACCTCTACGAGGACAAGGACGACCCGCGCCGCGACGGCGGCTTCACGATCTTCTACATGGGGATCAACCTCGGCGCCTTCATCGCGCCGCTGACGATCGGCACCATCGGCCAGAGCGTCAGCTGGCACCTCGGATTCGCCATGGCCGGCGTCGGCATGGCCCTGGGCCTCGCGTTCTTCGCCCTCGGCGGCCGGCACATGTCGGAGCGCAGCGACGTCGTCCCGACCCCGCTCTCGCGGGCGGAGCGCACCGCGGTCGTCCGCAAGTCGCTCACCTGGCTGGCCGTTGCGGCCGTCGCGTACGGAGGCGTGGGCCTGTCCGGGCACTTCACGCTGAGCTGGGCGATGCTGCCGCTGACCGTCCTGTGCATCGTCCTGCCGTCCTGGTACCTGCTGCGGATGAGGCGGGACAAGAGCCTGGGCGGGGCCGACCGGGCCCGGATGTCGGCGTACGTGTGGTTCTTCGCGGCGGCCGCGCTGTTCTGGGGGATCTACGACCAGACCGGCTCCACCCTGAACCTGTTCGCGCAGGACAGCACCTCCCGCACCTTCTTCGGGATGGGTTTCCCCGCCAGCTGGTTCCAGGCGTGCAACCCGCTCTACATCATGGCCCTCGCACCCGTCTTCGCCTGGGGCTGGGTGGCGCTGAGCCGGCGGGCCAAGGAGCCGGGCACCCCGGCCAAGTTCGCCGTCGGCCTGGTCCTGATCGGGCTCTCGTTCGCCGTGATGATGGTCGCCCAGGGCATCGCGGTCGACGGGGTCAAGGTGTCCCCGATGTGGCTGGTGATGGTGTACCTGATCCAGACGGTCGGCGAGCTCACCCTGTCCCCGGTCGGTCTCTCCCTGACCACCAAGCTGGCCCCGGAGAAGTACTCCAGCCAGATGATGGGCGTCTGGTTCCTGGCGGTCACGGTCGGCGACTCGGTGGTGGCGCTGCTCCAGCAGTTCGGCGTGTCCACCGACGCCCCGTCCTGGTTCGCGAGCCAGGGCGCGCTGGCGCTCCTCGGAGGCATCGCGATCTTCGTGTACCGCAACAAGGTCAAGGCACTGATGGGCGGCGTGCGCTGACACCGCCCACGGAGACGCTATGCAATCCTTTCGTTCGAAAGGAAACGTAAGTTTCGGCTTTCGCGCGCTACGCTGAGCTCGACCAGGGACGCAGTCGAGGGGAGCTCCACCGTGCACGCAGAGGAACGACAGCAGGCGATCCTGCGACGGGTCCGCGAAGCGGGATCGATGCGCGTCACGGACTTCGCGGCGGAGCTCGGCGTGTCCGTGGTGACGGTGCGCAAGGACGTCGAAGTCCTCGCGGAACGCGGCCTGCTGGCCCGGGTGCACGGCGGCGCGATGCTGCCCGAGGACTGGGCGGAGACCGCCCCCGTGACCGCCGCCCCGGCGGCGGCCCGCACGGCCGCCCCCGCCCCCGCCGCCGGATCCGGCCGGCCGCTGGTCCTCGGGCTGATCGTGCCGTCCTCCGCCTACTACTACCCCGAGGTGATCAAGGGCGCCCGGGAAGCGGCGGACGCCCTCGGGGTGCGGCTGACGCTCGCCGTGTCCACGTACGACGTGGACACGGAGAAGGCGCAGGCCGCGCGGATGGTCGAGGACGGCGTCGACGGGCTGCTGCTGGCGCCCTCCGCCGGCGAGGGCAAGCCGGGAGGTCAGTGGTACGAGGAGCTCGGCGTGCCCGTCGTGCTGATCGAACGCCGCCCGGAACAGCAGGCCTCCGCCGCCGAGCACGTCGGTACGGACCACGGGTACGGAGCCAGGCTGGCGGTGCGCCACCTCCTGGACACGGGGCGCCGCAGGATCGCCCTCGTGATGCGCGGTGGGACCCCCACCGCGCCCTGGATCAAGAAGGGCTACGACGCGGCGATGGAGGAGGCCGGCCCCGGCACGGCCGAGCACGCGTTCTTCCTCGATCTGGAGCAGTTCGGTGCGGGTGACGCCGCCTACGAAGAGGTGATGGACGCCTTCGTGGAAGCCGTGCGGGACGGGCGCGTCGACGCCGCCCTGGTCCATCCCGACCACGAGGCCATGGTGCTGATGCAGCGGCTGCGCGGTGCCGCGCTGTCCGTGCCGGGCGATGTCGCGCTGGTCTCGTACGACGACGAGGTCGCCTCCCTGGCGGACCTGCCGCTGAGCGCGGTGGCGCCCTCGAAGCACGAAGTCGGGGTCACGGGAGTGGAGTTGCTCGTACGAAGGCTGCGCGAGCCGGGTCGTCCGCGGCGACGGATCGCCATCCTCCCGGAGCTGAGGGTGCGCGCGTCCAGCGAGGCCTAACCGTTACTTCGCTTTTCTTTCTCAAACTTTCCTTTTCTATTGACTCGCTTCTCCTCTGGCCGAATGATGTGCATCACCTCGCCGCATCGACGGCTCGCACCTGAGGAGCAGAGCAGTGAAGCTCACTTCCCGTACCTCCCGCGCCGCCCTCGCCACCCTCTCGCTGGCCTTGTTCGCCACTGCCTGCGGTGGGAGCGAGGGCGCCGCGCCGAAGGCCGACGCCCCCAAAGAGCCGGTCAACCTGACCTACTGGGGCTGGACCGGCGGTGCCCAGCAGGTGGTGGACGCCTTCAACGCGTCCCACCCGAACATCAAGGTCACCTTCTCGGCCATCACCGGCGGACCGGACGGGTACGCCAAGATCAGCAACGCGATCAAGGCCGGGAACGCTCCCGACGTCGCGGGCATCGAGTACCCGACGCTCCCCGAGTTCGTCAGCCAGGGATTCCTGGAGGACATCACCGCCCCGGCCGGCGCCGCCGTGAAGGCGAAGTTCCCCCAGGGCGTCCAGGACCGGGTGACCCTCGGCGGCAAGACCTGGGCCGTGCCGTACGACGCCACGCCCAACCTCCTCTACTACCGCAAGGACCTCTTCAAGAACGCGGGCGTCGAAGTCCCCAAGACCTGGGACGAGTACAAGGCGGCCGCCGAGAAGATCAAGGCCTCCGGCAAGAACGTGCGCATAGGCGGCTGGGGCAACGACGACGCGCCCCTGCTGGCGGCGCTCTCCTGGCAGGCCGGCGCCAAGTGGTACGGCACCGAGGGTGACGGCTGGAAGGTCAACATCAACGACGCCTCCTCGCAGAAGGTGGCCTCGTACTGGCAGGGCCTGGTCAAGGACGACCTGGTGATGAACCTGAAGATCAACGGACCGGAGTTCGCGAAGGCCAAGGCCGACGGGGTCATGGCCAGCTTCATCGGCGCCTCGTGGAGCGCGGGCGGCACGATGACGGCCCTGGCCAAGGACTCGGGCAAGTGGGGCGTCGCCCCGCTGCCGCACTGGGGCACCCCGGCCACCGGCATGTTCGGCGGCACCAGCTACGCCGTCACCAAGGGCAGCAAGCACGTCAAGGAAGCGGCGGAGTTCGCCACGTGGGCGGCCACCAGCCCCGAAGGCGTCAAGGCCCGCCTCAGCAGCCTGAAGGCGCCGAGCAGCAGCCTGCCCGCCAGCCCCGAGCTGCGTCCGATCGCCGCCGCGGCCTTCGACGACAAGGGCTTCTTCGGCGGCGACAAGGTCTACGAGATCGCCGGCGCGCAGGTCGACACCATCGTCCCGGGCTGGGTCTGGGGCCCGGTGCAGACCGCCACCAACACCGCCATCCAGGACGCCGCGCTCAAGGGCACCCTGGCCGACGGACTCGCGGCCGGCCAGACCGCCGCCGAGGCGGCCATCAAGGGCCGAGGGCTCAACCTCGCGAAGTAGGCGCCGCGCGGGGCCCGAAGCCCTCCCGGCACCCGGGCCCCGCTCCCCGCCCTGTCTCGAAGTCCCTTCCCCGCCCCTTTCCCCGTCCGTTCCTCCGCAGCGCACCACCAAGGAGATCCGGTGGCAGCACCACTCATTCGTTCAGCGCGCGGCGCCGCGCCCGCGCGCCGGCCAGGCCAGGGCAGGGCGGTGCTCGTCTTCCTCGGCCCGTTCTTCCTGCTCTTCACCGCGGTCCTGATCCTGCCCGTCGCGTACGCGCTCTGGATGAGCTTCTTCACCGAGCGCTCCTCCGGTCTCGGATTCGGCGGCACCGAACGGGTCTTCAGCGGGTTCGGGAACTACACCAAGGCGCTCGGCGACCACGGCTTCACCTCCTCCTTCCTGCACGTGGCCGCGTACTGCGCCGTCTACATCCCCGTGATGATCGGCGCCGCGCTCGCCCTGGCCCTGCTCGTAGATTCGGCCGCGGCCAAGGCCAAGCGGCTCGTCCAGTTCGCCGTCTTCATGCCGCACGCGGTCCCCGGACTGATCGCCGCGATCATCTGGACCTACCTCTACACCCCCGGCCTGAGCCCGGTCCTGGACTGGATCGAAGCGGCGGGCGGCCAGTGGGACTTCTTCGCCCCCGGCAGCGTCGTGCCCTCGCTGGTGAACGTCGCGGCCTGGCAGTGGATCGGCTACAACATGATCATCTTCTTCGCCGCGCTCCAGGCCGTGCCCCGCGAGGTCATCGAAGCGGGCGTCATGGACGGCGCCGGCGAACTGCGCATCGCCCTGCGGATCAAACTCCCGATGATCCGCTCGGCCGTCTTCCTCACGCTCCTGTTCACCTGTGTCGGCGTGGTCCAGATCTTCGGCGAGCCGATGCTCCTCTCGAAGCGGGCCGGCTCGATGGGCTCGGACTGGTCCCCGATGATGTTCATCTACAAGGCGGCCTTCGAGCGGCACGACTACGGGCTCGCCTCCTCCGCCTCGCTCCTCGTGGCCTTCGTCGCCGGCACCCTCTCCTACGTCGTCACCCGGATCGGAAAGCGAGGTGACTCGGCATGAGCACCCAGACTGCCCCCTCGGCCCCGCCCGCGGCCGCCCCCGGCGGCGAGCCGGCGCCCGCCCCCGGAGCCCCGTCCGCCCGGCAGGGAAAGCGGAAGACGGCCGGAAGGCCGCGCCGGAGCGGCGCGATGGCCTCCAAGGCCGTGGTCAACGCCGTCCTCCTGGTGGCGGTCCTCTACACCCTGATGCCGCTGACCTGGCTGCTGATCGCCGCCACCAAGAACCACGCCGACCTCTTCGGAACGGCCGGCTTCGGCTTCGGGGAGTTCCACCTCTTCGACAACCTCCGGGCCGTCTTCGCCTACGACGACGGCATCTTCGGCCGCTGGCTGCTCAACAGCCTCCTCTACTCCGTCGTCGGATCACTGGCGTCCTCGCTGATCAGCGTCGCCGCCGGCTACTGCTTCGACAAGTACGAGTTCCGCGGCAAGGGCGCGCTCTTCGGCCTCGTCCTGACCGGCACCCTCGTACCCACCGTCGTCATCACCCTCCCGCAGTACCTGCTCGCCTCCGAGACCGGGATCGTCAACACCTACTGGGCGATCCTCATCCCCGCGCTCGTGAACCCCTTCGGCGTGTACCTGGCCCGGGTCTTCTCCGAGGGCTACGTGCCCGGTGAAGTCCTGGAGGCGGCCCGCATCGACGGGGCGAGCGAGCTGCGCGTCTTCCGGTCGATCTCGCTGCCGATGCTCATGCCCGGCTTCATGACCCTCTTCCTCTTTTCCTTCACCGCGAGCTGGAACAACTTCTTCGGCCCGCTGGTCATGCTCAACGACCACCACCTGTACCCGGCGGTGCTCGGCATCTACAGCTGGAACCAAGTCGTGCTCCAGTACCCCGAGTTCTACTCCCTCGCGATCACCGGGTCCCTGGTCGCCGTCGTCCCGCTCGCCCTCGCCTTCATCGGCCTGCAGCGGTTCTGGCGCTCCGGCCTCACGGCGGGAGCGGTCAAGTGACGAACCCCGCCTCGAACCCCGACCTGAACCCCGCCCCGGCCCCCGCCCCGAACCACCCGGCCGACGGGCCCCGCAGACCCCGCACCCTCCTCGCCATGGGCCCGGACACGAAGGCGGCCCTGCTCGACGAGCAGGCCCTCGCCCGGCTCGGCGCCACCGCCCTCCTGGACCCCGACCTCCTGGTCACCGACTTCGCCGCGGCCGACCCCGCCCGACTGCGCGAAGCCGAGGTCCTGCTCACCGGCTGGGGCTGCCCGCCCCTCACCGAGCAGGCCCTCGACCTCCTCCCGGCCCTGCGCGCGGTGGTGCACACCGCCGGATCCGTGAAGGGGATGATGACGGAAGCGGCCTGGCGGCGAGGGCTGACCGTCACCAGCGCGGCCGAGGCCAATGCCCGGCCCGTCGCCGAGTTCACCGTCGCCGCGATCGTCTTCGCCAACAAGCGCGTCCTCACCACCGCCCGGGCCTACCGGGAGGTCCGCACCCAGCTGAACCCGCTCACCCTGTACCCCGGGATCGGCAACTACGGCAGGACCGTCGGCATCATCGGCGCCTCGCGCATCGGCCGCCGCGTCATCGAACTGCTGCGCTCCTACGACGCCCACGTGCTGGTCCACGACCCGTACCTGGACGGGGACGAGGCGCGGGCCCTGGGGGTCGAACCCGTCGACCTCGACGAACTGATGGGCCGCAGCGACGTGGTGACCGTGCACGCGCCGCAGACCCCCGAGACCCGCCACCTCGTCGACGCCCGCCGCCTCGCCCTCATGCGCGACGGCGCGACCCTCGTCAACACCGCACGCGGGACGCTCGTCGACACCGAGGCGCTCACCACGGAGCTGGTCTCCGGCCGGCTGCACGCCGTCCTCGACGTCACCCACCCCGACGTCCTGCCGGCCGTCTCGCCGCTCTACGACCTGCCGAACGTGCTGCTCACCCCGCACATCGCCGGATCCCTCGGCAACGAACTCGGACGGCTCGCGGCCTGCGCGGCCGAGGAGTTGGAGCGGTACGCCCGAGGACTTCCCTTCGCCTACGCCGTCCATCCGGCGAGCCTGGCCCGCTCGGCCTGAACGCCCCGCCGCCGAACCCCGAAAGCCCACCATGACCCTCGGCCCCTCCGCACCGCCCGCCGGTCCCGGCGCAACCCCCCTCGCACCCACGCCGGGGCAACTCGCCTGGCAGGAAGCCGGATTCGGGATCTTCCTGCACTTCGGCATCAATACCTTCAACGGCGCCGAGTGGAGCGACGGGACCCTGGACCCGGCCACCTTCCGGCCCTCGCAGCTCGACGCGCGCCAGTGGGTGCGTACCGCCGCCGAGGCCGGAGCGAAGTACGTCGTGCTGACCGCCAAGCACCACGACGGCTTCTGTCTCTGGCCGACCGACACCACCGCCTACTCCGTGGCTTCCTCGCCCTGGAAGGACGGAGCGGGCGACGTGGTCGCCGAACTGGCCGGGGCCTGCGGGGAGGCGGGCCTCGGCCTCGGGCTCTACCTCTCGCCCTGGGACCGCAACGCGGACTGCTACGAGGAGCCCGCCGACTACGACTCCTTCTACCTCCGCCAGCTCACCGAACTCTGCACCCGCTACGGCCCGTTGTGCGAGCTGTGGTTCGACGGCGCGGGCTCCGAGGGGCGCACCTACGACTGGGACGCGGTCATGGCCGTGATCGACCGGCACCAGCCGGACGCCATGGTCTTCAACATGGGCCGCCCCACGATCCGCTGGGTCGGCAACGAGCAGGGGCTCGCCGCCGACCCCTGCCACTACGTCACGCACTCCACGGGCATCAGCCTGTACGAGGACCGGCACACCGAGCTCGACTCGGCCGCCTACCTGCCGCCCGAATGCGATGTCCCCCTCCGCGGCGACTGGTTCTGGCAACCCGGGAACCACGACACCCTCAAGAGCCGGGAGGAGCTGCTGGAGATCTGGTACTCCTCGGTGGGGCTGGGCGCCGGCCTGCTCCTGGGCGTCCCGCCCGACCGGCGCGGACTGATCGACGAGGCCGACCGGGCCCGACTCCTCGCGTTCGCGGCAGAGTTGGAGCGGCGCCTCGGCGATCCCGTCCCCGCCGCCCTCACGGTCGAGGGAGACGCGGTCCTCGCGGACTTCGGCCGGCCGGTCCGCGTGGACCACGTGGAGCTGCGCGAGGACCTCACCCGGGGGCAGTGCGTGGACGGCCACGAGGTCTGGGCGGACGGCCGGCTGATCGCCTCCGGTCACACGGTGGGGGTCCGCCGCGTGCACCGCGTGGAGCCCCTCACCGTGCGGGAACTGCGGATCCGGCTGACCGGACCCGGGGCCCGGCTGGCCTCGGTGTCGGCAGCCGGACCGCCGCCCGGCGTCGGCTGACCCACCGGCTGATCCGTCAGCCGATCTGCCAGCGCTGGTAGACCGAACCGCTGTTGGACTGCTGGCTCGCCAGGGCTCCGTCCGCGCCGGACGCCGTGGTCAGGAGCAGTCCGCTCTTCTTGTTGGCCACCGCGTAGTCGCCGGACCCGACCGGGGTGACCACCCAGCGCTGGCTGTCGCCGCTGCCGCAGGCGGTCTGCACCACGGCCGCGCCGGGAGCGGTGGAACCGCCCGCCACGTCCGCACAGAGCCCGGACGAGCCGTTGGCCATGGTGTAGCTGCCGTCACCGGTGAGGGTCAGCCGCCACTGCTGGTTGGGGCCGCCGTGCGGGGTCCAGGTGATCAGCTGGGTGCCGGAGGCGGTGGAGCTCGCCGGGTCGTCGAGCGCCTTTCCGGCCGAGGTGAGGGTCCGGGTCCCGCTCAACTGGCCTCCGTACACCTCGAACTCGTACAGCGAGTAGCCGTAGGTGGTGCCGCGCTGGGTGCCGTACACCCGGATGTAGCGGCCGGAGCCGGACAGGCCGGTCAGGTCCTGGACCCCACCGGTACCGGTGGTCGTGGAGTACAGGGTGCGCCAGGTGCTCTGGTCGTCGGAGACCTGGATCTGGAAGCCCTTCCCGTACGCGGCCTCCCAGCGCAGCACCACGCGGTTGACGGCCTGGGCGGACCCGAGGTCCACCTGCAGCCACTGCGGGTCGGCGTACGCGCTCGACCACCGGGTGCCCGGATCGCCGTCCGTCGCCAGTGCGGCCGGGAAGTTGGCGGTCTCGGTGCTGGACGCGGTGGTGGGGCGGTTGCGGGCGAGGTTGCCCGGCTGGGCGGTCCCCGGCCAGGAGGGATGGTGCCCGATGGCTGCCACGATCGGCGTGAACGCCGCATAGGTGGCCACCGGCTTCGGTGAACCCCAGGTCTGCTGGGCGAGCCCGCGCAGCGGGTACATGATGCCGGCGGCGATCTGCGTCTCCGTCTCGGCGTTGGGGTTGTCGCACCACACGTGGATCAGCGAACCGCGGTTCTTCGAGGGGTCGCTGATGGTGGCGCCGCCCTCGAACCGGTCCGGGGTCCAGGTCTCGTACATCCACTTGGTGTCCGGCTTGGCGCCGCCGAGCACGTAATAGGTGGGGGTCCAGGACTCGTTGGCCACCGTGTACCCGGCATTGACCAGCTGCTGGGGGGTGAGTCCGTAGCTGTACCAGTACTCGACGAGGATGCGGGCGTCGGGGCTGACGGTCCCGTCCCCGGCCTTGATGCCGTCGTTCCACATCCGGGTGGTCTTGCCGGCCGCGCGGACCAGGGCGTCGGACCAGTTCACGAACCCGTAGTAGGTGTCCTTGGCGGTGGCGTTCGCCCCGTAGTGGGCGCGGGCGTAGTTGAGCAGCTGCGGGTACCGGGAGTAGTCGGTGACGTACTCGTCGGCGCCGATGTGCCAGTACGGGGCCGGGAACAGCGGCAGGTACTCCTCGATCAGGTCCTTGATCAGGGTGTACGAACCGGGCAGCGACAGGTCGATGAACTCGGAACTGGCCGTACCCGAAGCGTCCTTGAGCTTCAGCTCCGGGTGGGCGGCCAGGATCTGGTTCATGTGCCCCGGGGTGTCGATCTCGGGCACGATCGTGACGTGGTACTTCTGCCCCAGTGCGATCAGGTCCGCGATGTCCTGCTTGGAGTAGTGGTCGGCGGAGACGATCTCCGGGTGCGTCGAACTCTCCAGGCGGAAGCCGAAGGTGTCCGACAGGTGGAAGTGGAAGTAGTTGAGCTTGAGGTAGGCCAGCTCCTTGATGTGCTGCTTGACCCAGTCGACCGTGAAGAACTTCCGCCCCTGGTCGATCATGAGGCCGCGTTCGGCCTTGGTGGGCCAGTCGACCGCCGTTCCGGCCGGCACGGAGGCCGACTGGCGCAGCAGCTGCAGCACGGAGCGGGTGCCGTTGAAGGCCCCGGCGTCGGTCCCGGCCTGGATGGCGAGGGTCGAGCCGACGGTCATCCGGTACCCCTCGGCCGGCAGCGAACCGTCGCCCAGGCTCAGGGAGATGTCGCCGGGGGAGGCGCTCCCGGTGACGACCGCCACCGTACGCCCGGCCAGTGCCCCCAAGTCCTCGGCGAAGGTGGCCGCTTCGTCGGAGAGCTGTGCGGTGTGGGCGGGGTCGACGACGATCCGGCTGGTGCCCGTGAAGCCGTACGACCCGCTGCCGGCCGTCCACTGCCGCAGGGCCGGCACGGTCTGCGGCGGCGCGGCGGCGGCCGCCCCGGCCCGCAGGGGCTCGGCTCCGGCGTGGGCGGGCAGCGACAGCGCGGCCAGGGCCAGGGCGGAGGCGGTCAGGAATCTGAGCAGACGCATGGCGAGTCCCCAGGTGTTCACGGCGGCATCTCCCTCCGGCCGTGACTGCCGGAGGGAGTGGCCCACAGTGCAACGCAGTGTCAGGTCTATGTCAAGAGATGCTCGAAGTGACGGCCGAATGAGCATCATCGAGCATCGGCGACCGTACGGATCACTGCGCGGCGGCCGCGTCCGCCACCGCCACCGGCGACGACCCGCCCGCGACGGACAGCCGGGGTGCCCCGGTGCCGTCCGCGGGGACGGTCCAGACGTCGCTCGCACGACCGTCCGCGCCCGGCAGGGCGTAGGCGACCGTCCCGTCGTCGGTCCAGGCCGCCTGGTCGTCCACATTGCGCGTCTCGGCGAGCGGGGTCTCGACCATCGTCCGCAGGTCGAGGACGTAGAGCCGCCAGGGCGCCGCCGGGTCGTCGGACACCTTCTTCTTGAAGGCGACCCGCGTGTTGTCGGGCGACAGGGAGGGGCATTCGACGTTCTCCCGCAGCGTCCTCGCCGACCAGTCGGACATGTTCCCCTCGACGAGGTACGTACGCCCCTTGGTGGAGACGGTCGCGTAGAAGCGGCTGTCGTCCCGGGCGAAGCTCACGCCCCAGTAGTTGACGTCGGGGGAGTGGTACCGGACACCGTCCATGGTGAGCGGTATCTCCTCCAGGGACTTCACCAAGTACCCCGTGCGCCGGTCGAGCACGGCCGTCCGGGTGGAGAAGCCGGTGGCGGAGTACGAGTCCCCGGTGGCGAACACCGTCCAGGCGAGCATCTGCCCCGACGTCGACACCCGGGCCCGGGTCGGAACCCCCGGCACGACGGTCCGGCTCACCTCGCGCAGCTGCCGGTCGAGGACGACGGCGTACGTCTTCGGCAGCACCCCCGGCTCGGCGCGCAGACAGAGGGCGGTGCCCCCGGCGGCATGGAACCGGTCGCAGGCGGGACCGCCCGCTGTGCGGTCGGCGGCGCCCGCCGTCGAGGTGAGGGGCTGGTGCGCCACCCGGCCGGTGGCGCTGTCCCGGAAGTACAGGGCGGGCCCGGCGAGGGCGAAGGAGGCGTCGGCGTCTGCCTGTTGGCCGGCCGGCCGCTTCCCCGCGTGCAGGGCGTACCCGGCGGTGGAGCCCGCGAGGAGGACGACCGCGGCGACCGTGACGGCGGTACGGGCCCGGGTGCCGAGCCGGCGTGCGGAAGCCGGCCCGGTGAGCTGCGTGGTCATGAGGTGCTCCGCTCGCTGGTGGGGGATTGCACGGACTCCGCGGCGGATCCTGCGGCGGCGTCCGGGGTGTCCGGGGCGCCGGGACCGTCCGCCGCGCCCGGATCGCGCGGCAGCAGCGCCCAGCCGCCCGCCAGCGCGGCGAGCAGCACCGCCGTGGCTCCCCACAGTGCGGGCCGCGGCCCCCACACCGTCCACGCGGCGCCGAAGCCCGCCGCGGCGAGCATCCGGGCCAGGGCCTGGCCGGTCTGGAGCACGGCCAGCCCGCCCCCTCGGCCCCCGGCGGGGAGCACCGGCCCGGCGAGGGCCATCAGCACCCCGTCGGTGGCCGCGTAGAACACCCCGAGCAGGGCGAGGACGGCGGCGAGGAGGAGCGGGGCCGGTCCGCCCGCCGGGGCGAGCAGGACGAGGTAGGCGCCGAGCAGGGCGAGGTGACCGTACAGGAACGGCAGCCTGCGCCCGACCCGGTCGGCGATCCGGCCCACCGGGACGGCCAGCAGCAGATAGCCCGCGGCCGCCCCGAGCGGCAGCAGCGGGAACCAGCCGGGATCCAGGCCGAGTCGGCGCTGGAGCAGGAGGTAGACGAAGGCGTCGCCGATGGTGGCGCCGCCGAGCAGGGCGGCGGCCCACAGGATCCTCCGGAAGGCGGGGTCGCGCAGCGCCGCGAAGGCCTTGCCCCGGGACGGAGCCGGGCCGGGCACGGCCGCCGGGCGATGGTGGCCGGGAACGTAGAGGACCAGCAGCAGCACGCCGAGCAGACCGGCGCAGAAGCTGGCGACGAACACCGCGTCGTACGCGCCCGCGGTCGCCCAGAGCAGGGCGAAGGCGGCGAGCGGGCCGAGCAGGGCGCCGGTGGTGTCCATGGCCCGGTGCACGCCGAAGGACCGGCCGAGGTCCTCGGGAGGGCTGCTGAGGGTGATCAGTGCGTCGCGGGGGGCCGTACGGATGCCCTTGCCGACCCGGTCGGCGGCCAGGGAGGCCGCGATTCCGCCGGTGGCGCCGCCCGCGAGCAGCAGGCCGAGCCGGGAGCAGGCCGAGACGGCGTAGCCGATGCCCGCGACGTGCTTGTAGCGGTGACCGCGGTCGGCGAGATGCCCGCCGAGGAGCCGTACGACCGCACCGGCTCCTCCCATCAGGCCGTCCAGGAAGCCGAATTGGAGGGGGGAGAGACCGAGTCCGAGGACGAGGTAGAGCGGCAGCACCGCGCTGACCATCTCGGAGGAGACATCGGTGACGAGGCTGACCGTACCGAGCGCGAGGACGGCGGCGGGGACGCGCCGGCCCGCCCCCGTGGTGGGGGGCGGGGCCGGAGCGGCCCGGCGGCCGGTGGTGGCCAGGTACATCAGTGACAGGTGTACTTCGGGCTGGTGTCCTTCGTGGTCCCGTCGGTGGCGACGTAGCTGTAGCTGTAGCCGGTGTCGGTGAAGTCCAGCTTCAGGACCCCGTACGTACCGCTGATCCGCTTCTGGCTGTTGGGCTGGACGGTCTCGATGTCGTACGGCTCGGCGCCGCCCATGCCCCCGACGATCTCGGTGATCCCGTCGGCGGTGGCGTTCCCGTTCGGGTCCTGCGGGGCGAACCGCTCGTAGTGGTGGTCGTGCCCGTTCAGCACGAGGTCGGCCTTGGCGCCGTAGAGGATGTTCCAGACCGGCTTGCTCACCGGGTCGTTGCCGTGACCGCCGGAGGAGTACAGCGGGTGGTGCCAGTAGGCGGCGATGCAGCCCTTGGAGTTCGCGGCGAGGTCGGCCTTGAGCCAGTCGATCTGGGCCTTCTGGTCGAAGGAGTTGGAGTCGAGGGCGATGAAGTGCCAGTTGCCCTCGTCGAAGCTGTAGTAGCTCTTGCCCTGCGGGTAGGCGACGGCACCGAAGTACGCCTTGTAGCCGGCGAGCGGTCCGGCCGGGTCGTAGGTCTCGTGGTTGCCGGGCACGGGGCGGGTCTTGTCCTTGAACGCGCCCCACGACTTGTCGTAGTAGGCCTTGTAGTCGACGAGCCGGGCGTCGTCGTACTGGTTGTCACCCATCGTCAGATAGAACTTCGGGTTGATCTTCTGGGCCTGTGCCGCGGTCTTGGGGTGGGCGCAGGAGCTGTCCGAGGCGGTGCACTGGGCGGCGATGTCACCGGCGGCGACCACGGTGAAGGCGCCGGTCGGCGGGGGAGTCCCCCCGTCGAGGGTGCCGTACACCTCCACCTCGTACAGGGAGTACCCGTAGGAGGTGCCGCGAGCGGTCCCGTACACGCGCAGGTAACGGCCCGTGCCGGAGAGGCCGGTCCAGTCGTCGGTGCCGCCGTTCCCGGCCGTCTCGTTGGCGAGCCGGGTCCAGGTGGTGCCGTCGGCCGATATCTCGACCCGGTACGTCTTGGCGTACGCGGCCTCCCAACGCAGCGCGACCCGCGAGACGGTGGCGTTCGCGCCGAGGTCGACGCGGATCCACTGCGGGTCCTTGCCCTCGACGCTGGCCCACCGGGTGGTGGAGCTGCCGTCGAAGGCGTTCTGCGGACCGAAGCTCGAAGTCTCCACGGAGGACGCCGTGGCGGTCTTGCCGCGCGAGATGAGGGGGTCGGCGGCGGCGCCGGCCCGTTCGGGATAGGCGAGCAACAGCCCGCCTACGAGGAGGAGTACGGCGGTGATGACCACGCCGATGGTGCGGCGTGGTGTATGAACACGAAGTGTGCTGGGGGTGCTCAGGTGCATTCCTGACTCCCTGGCCTGGTGGGTGGCGAGAGCTGGCACCGGTACGAGACCCTGCTCCCCTGCCCGGGTGCGGGCAGGGGTGGGCGTGGTCACAGCGGCCGGGTCAGAGCTCTCGCTGAGCGCGTCATACCCACGGATGCGGGCACCGCGCCGAGCCGCCGAAGCGGGATGCTAGCAAACAGGAAACTTTCCTACCAGTCATTCGCCGCAGGAGCTTTGGGCCTGCCCGGCACGAACTTCAGGGACGGCAGGGGCGCCAGGGACGTGGGGGACGTCAGGAACGCTCAGGAGATCGCGTACCACTGGCTGGCCCAGCCGGTGTTGATGGTGCTGGTCGACTGCTCGGCGAGGTTCACGGTGGCCGGGAGCGAGGTCTGACCGGTCAGGACGGTGCTGTAGCGGAGGCTCGGCGGGTTCAGACCCGCGTTCACCGAGATCCCGGCGCCCGTGGCCTTCAGGGTGAGGGCGTTCGTGGCCCAGGTGCCGTTGAGGAGGAGGGCGACGAAGTACGTGCCGGGGGCGGCGGTGAAGGGCTTGGCGAGGGGGAACGGCTTGGCTATCGCCTCGGTCATCAGCTGCGGGGAGACGTCCGCGGTGGACGCGACCAGGGTGCCCTTGGCGTCGTACACGCCGAGGTAGCAGTTGGCCAGTTGGGCGTTCGGGTCGATGCCGGCCAGCCCCAGCCAGATGTTGGACCAGGTGAGCTGCTCGCGCAGCACCATCCGGACCAGGGTGACCCGTCCGCCGACCCCGGCCGCGGACTGGGCGGTGACGTGCCCCGCGTCGTTCGGATCCCCGGTCCAGGCCAGCAGGTTCTGGTCCTGCGGCCGCGGCCCCTCGAAAGCGCCACCGGCGGGCACCGGCGCGGGGGACGCCACGGCCGACGAGGAAGCACCGGCACCTGCGCCGGCCCCTGCGCCCTTCCCGGCCGTGCTCCCGCCGGACGCCGAGCAGCCGGACAGGACGAGGGCCGCCGCGAGCATGGCGGCAAGGCCGGCCGAGGCGGTGGTGGTACGGGTGCGCATGGTCCCCCCATGAGGTGCTGTTGTGCGAAGGAAGCCATGGTCACACGGGCTGCGCGCGTTCCCGTAGGCGGCCCTGTCGCTCTCCCGGGGCTCCTTCCGCCGCTTCCCTCAGAGGGCCAGAAGGGCCAGGATCATTAGGGCGGGCGGAAGGAACAGAGTGAGCAGGTGGACCACCGCGGTACGGGTCATCCCCAGGGCGAGGAAGAGGACCAGCCCGCCCACGAGCCAGCAGCCGAAGACCCGGAACGCGAGCTCCTGCGCGGAGGTTTCCTGCGCCCGGGTCGTGGCCTCGAAGAAGGGGCCGCCGATCGCCATCGAGAGCAGTACGCAGCCGAGGAGCAGGTTGACCGCCCCGGCGACGATCGCGCAGGGGTGGTCACTCCGGCGCGCTCGTCTCCACAGCCCCATCGTGCGCTGCCCCATCGTGCTCATGGGGCGAAAGCCTGGTCGGGCACCCGCGACCGGCTCCCGGACGGGCCGTCGCCGGTCACTGGCCCACCCTCCCGTCGACGCATTCGCGCAACAGGTCGGCGTGCCCGCAGTGACGCGCGTACTCCTCGATCCGGTGCACCATGAGCTCCCGCACCGCGATCCGGTCCTTGCCCAGCCGCTCGCCCAGATCCGGATGCCGGGCCAGCGCCGCGTCGGTCGCGCCCTGCTCGCGCTCCAGATCGGCGTACGCGCCGTCGACCACGGCCTGCTCGGCGACGGCTCCCTCGAAGTCCCCGTCGCGCTTGCCGTACAGCTTCGGCAGCGGATCGCCGTCGGTGATCCAGTTCTGCCAGTCCCGTTCCACCTCGGCGAGGTGCCGCAGGAGGCCGAGCAGCGACATCGTCGACGGCGGGACCGACCGGCGGGCCAGCTGCTCCGGGGCCAGGCCCTCGCACTTCATCCGCAAGGTCAGGCGGTAGTCCTTGAGGAAGTCCTGCAGGGTCGCGAGCTCGCCCTCGGCACTGCTCCCGCCGCTGTTGCGGGGGTCGTCGTCCGGGTCCACCCACATGTCGGGGTAGATGGTCGACCGGGTCCATCGCTCGTCTTGATCACTCATGCGTTCCATGCTCGTCCACGAAGGAACCGGCTCGCGAGCTGATTTCTCCCGGAACGCAGAACTGCAAGGAGGTTTCCCCACTCCTTGCCACTCTCAACTTATAACGCACCGGGGGGCTTGCGGCAAGGCCCCGGTCGTGACGCAGAATCACCGATCGAAGGCGGAACCTGCGGAAATGGTGATTGCGTGATGACCGAAGTACCCAACACGACCGAAGCGACCGACGCGACCAACACGACCGACGGGACCGACGTCATCGACGTAACCGTCGTCGGCGGGGGACCGACCGGTCTGATGCTGGCCGCCGAGCTGCGCCTGCACGGTGTCCGCGTGGTCGTGCTGGAGAAGTTGCCCCGTCCGACCGGAGAGTCCCGCGGTCAGGGCCTGCACACGCGCAGCGTAGAGCTGATGGACCAGCGCGGCCTGCTGGACCGGTTCCTCGCCGTCAGCGATAAGTTCCAGGTCGGCGGCCTGTTCGGCGGCGTCATGAAGCCGTGGCCGGACCGGCTGGACACGGCGCATCCGTACGGCCTCGCCATCCCGCAGCCCGTCACCGAGCGGCTGTTGGGCGAGCACGCCCTCGAAGTCGGTACCGAGATCCGGCGCGGCTGCGAAGCGGTGGGCCTGAGCCAGGACGAGGACGGGGTCACCGTGGAGCTGGCGGACGGTACGCGCCTGCGCTCGCGCTACCTCGTCGGGTGCGACGGCGGCCGCAGCGCGGTGCGCAAACTGCTCGGCGTCGGCTTCCCGGGCGAGCCCGCCACGGTCGAGACCCTGTTGGGCCAGATGGAGGTGGCCGCGGATCCGGAGACGATCGCCGCAGTCGTCGCGGAGGTCAACAAGACCCAGCTCCGCTTCGGCGTCCACGCGAGCGAGGACGGGTCGTGCCGCATCATCGTCCCCGCCGACGGCGTGTCCGAGGACCGCACCGCGCCGACCCTGGAGGAGTTCAAGCAGCAGCTACGGGCCTTCGGGGGAACCGACTTCGGTGTGCACTCGCCGCGCTGGCTGTCCCGCTTCGGCGACGCCACCCGGCAGGCCGAGCAGTACCGGGTCGGCCGGGTCCTGCTGGCCGGCGACGCGGCGCACATCCACCCGCCGACCGGCGGCCAGGGACTCAACCTCGGCGTGCAGGACGCCTTCAACCTCGGCTGGAAGCTCGCCGCCGCCGTCAACGGCTGGGCCCCGCACGACCTCCTCGACAGCTACCACGCCGAACGCCACCCGGTGGGCGCCGCCGTACTGGACAACACCCGCGCACAGATCACGCTGATGGGGAGCGACGCGGGTCCCACCGCGCTGCGGAAGCTGTTCGCGAAGCTGATGGACTTCGAGGAGGTGAACCGGTACGTGACGGGGATGATCACCGCGGTCGAGGTCCGCTACGACCTCGGCGAGGGCCACGAACTGCTCGGCCGCAGGCTGCGGGACGTGGAGCTGAAGCGGGGACGCCTCTACGAGCTGATGCACACCGGCCGCGGACTCCTGCTCGACCAGACCGGTCGGCTCTCGGTCTCCGGATGGGCCGACCGCATCGATCACGTCGTCGACGTCAGTGAGGAACTGGACGTACCGGCCGTGCTGTTGCGCCCGGACGGCCATGTGGCATGGGTCGGGGAGGACCAGCACGACCTGGACGCCCACCTGCCGAAGTGGTTCGGCAGCGCCACGGCCTGAGCACGTCGGCGGGGCGATATCTTCAGCCCATGTTGATCACCGCACAACTGCGCGACTCGGTGGAGCTGCCGGGTGGGGATGCACTCGTCAACGGCTTCGCCTTCGAGGGGCGTGGGGACGGGTCGTGCCGTGCTCTCCTCCGGAAGGGGCGGGAACTGCAGGTCTACGACCTGTACGAGCTCTTCGCGGGGGAACGCACGCCGGCCGCGGTCTTCCCCGTTCCCTGGCCCGGGTGGGAGCACGGTGTCCACTCGGTGAGCCCCGACGGCTCGTTCACGGTGTTCTCGGGCCAGCGCGCGGTAAGGGCCGTGGGCGTGGGCGGAGCAACGCTGTGGGAGTACCGGCACGGTTGCTGGGCGTCCGAGCTCGGCCACGCACACACGGGTGACGACCAGGAGGTGTGCGGTGGATTCGAGCACGGATCCTGCCGGGTCTCCGACGACGGCCGGCTCGTCTGGGCACACGTCGCGATGGGCCCCGAGGAACGGGAAAGGGAACGGGAAAGGGAAGGGGAAGCAGGAGGCGACGGGCAGGAATGCTGGGTCGTCCTGGACGCCCGCGACGGGCGAGAACTGGCCCGGCTGCCGCTGGACAGTGCAGCCGCAGGTTCACACCACCTTTCCCACCCCGACGGCATCCACATGGGCCTGTGCATCGGCATGGGCCAAGACGGCATCCTGCTCCACTGGGCGCGCTGGAACGGCGCGACGCTGACCGGCTGGGACCTCAACGCCACCATGGACCGCATCCTGGCGGACGTCCACGCGGAGCTCCCGGGTTTCCTGACGGTCGAGCACTACGGAGCCGACCTCCAACTGCACGCCCTGGACGGCGCGGTCCTCTCCGAGGCGGCGCCCGAACCGGCTGACGGCGAGGAACCGCCCTACTGGGACTACAGCTGTGGCTTCGTCGACGCCGACACGGTCATCGCCTCGACGGTCGAATCCGACGAGGACCCGGAGCGGGCCCGTCACTGGCTGCTCGATGCCCGCACCCTGGAGACACGCGGGACGGTCAGGTATCCGTCGGGTCCCGTCGACAGTTACGTGCGCCCGCTGGGCGACGGGACCTGGCTCACCTACGACGACAGCAGCGCCACGCTCCACCGCTGGAGCGAAGCCGCGGGTGGCTGAGACCGGTACCTGGCTCTGCATCAGGATCGATCAGGAATCAAGAAGCGGGGTCCACGGAACGCCCTTAGCCTGATCATCCGGGCCCTGGCCGGCCCGGAGTTCCGCCGCGTACACATCCACCGTGCAAGGAGCAAGGCATGAAAGCGCACGTCAGCTCGATCCTTCTTGGCGTCCGGGACATGGACCGGGCCAAGCAGTTCTACGCCGAGGGGCTCGGCTGGAAGATCCAGAGCGACTACGGCATATCGGTGTTCTTCGCATCGGACGGCGCCTCGCCCGTCGGCTTCTACAGCCGCGAAGGCCTCGCCGACCAGGTGGGCACCGACCAGGAAGGCAGCGGGTTCAGCGGACTGGTCCTGACCTACGTCGTCCGCAGCGAGGCACGGGTCGACGAGATCATGGCGGAGGCCCAGAAGGCTGGCGCCACGGTCCTCAAGCCCGCCGGCGCTCTGCCGTGGGGCGGTTACGGCGGCACCTTCGCCGACCCGGAGGGCTACATCTGGAGTCTCGGCTACAGCGAGCAAGGAGCCGACCAGCCCTACGCCGAGTAGCAGCGGTCTTCGTCTCGCAGCCGTCCGGGACGGCTGCGAGACGGGTGCGGGAACCCAGGAACACAGGAACAACACAGGGGAAGATCTTGAAGTTTCGGTCCATCGTTGAACCACCTGAGCCCATGCGGGGCCTGGAAGTTCCGCCCGAGGTGGTGGCAGCGCTCGGCGAGGGCTCGCGGCCGCCGGTGACGATCACGATCAACGAGCATTCCTGGAAGAGCCGGATCGCCCTCCTGCGCGGCCGCCACTTGATCGGCCTCAGCCATGCCAACCGGCAGGCCGCGGATGTGGAGATCGGCGAGGAGATCGAGGTCGAGGTCGAGCTCGACACCGAGCCGCGCGTCGTCGTCGAGCCTGCGGACTTCGCCCGGGCTCTGGACGAAGACCCGGCCGCCCGCGCCGCCTACGACACCCTGACGTACAGCCGCAAGCGCGAGCACGTGCGCGCCATCGAGAGCGCGAAGAAGCCCGAGACGCGCCAACGGCGCATCGAGAAGGCCATCGCCACCCTGCGGGGCTGACCGTCGGCCTTCAGTCTCAGCGGAACTCGTGTACCACCTGGATCTCGCCGACCATGTGCGCGTTGAAGTCGTCCAGCTCCTCGGCCGGCACCCACAGCTCGAGGATCGTCCGCCCCCCGGCCTGCTGGACGGGGTATCGGCTCAAGAACTCCGACTCGACCTCGAACCGGGTGACGAAGCCGACACCGCTGTGCTTCACGTTCCAGTCCCTCGCGATCTTGATCGCGTAGTCCTCGTTGAGGACCGGGTAGAAGATCGGCTGCTCGGGGAGCCGAGGCGGCCAAGCACGCCAGTTCAGCTCGCGGACCAGGTCGAGCTCCTCGGGGCCGGTGGGGCGCCACAGGGTCGTCGTTGCTCGTCGGCTGGTCATGTGAATCGCTCTCTGCATGCGGGAGGCCGCTGGTACGGCTGGTCTGGGAACGGACCATACCGGCGCCGGGAACCCGGCAGCTACGCAGTTTCCGTCACTGGGCACTCAGCCAGCGGGTCGCAGCTTCCATGGTGTTGTCCTGGCTGTTGCCGGGGTTTCGGGTATCGTCCGGGAGCTCTTCGTCGGGTGGAATCGGGCCGTCGTAGATCCGTCCGGTCCGATCCGCTTCTCTGGCCTGGGTGAGGACGATCATCGCGCCGTCGGCGAGACGGTGGGAGTCGTTGGCCGTGGGAACACCTCGTGTGGGCTGGCCGAAACTTCGGGTTCGCGGCTGTCCGCGGAAGGCGATCGTCACGGCCTCGGCCGCGCTGGCGGTGCGCTTGCTGGTGAGGACGGCAACGGGCGGATCCGGATGTGCCAATGGTTCGGCGGGGCCCCAGGTGTCGAAGTACGCCTTCGGTGTTCCCTCTTGGAGGGTCCAGGCTGTCCGCTTGCCGTCGGACTCCACGAACGTGCCGATGTCACCGTCGTTCAGGAGGCGTCCGGCCGAGGCCAGTGGTCCCCACATGTCGCCACCCGTGTTGCTGCGCAGGTCGACGATCCAGCCGCGGGCTCCCTGCTTGTCCACGTCCCGTACGACGGCCCGGGCCTGGCGCACGTATGCCGCGGCGGCCTTGTCGGACGTGACCGAGGGCAGCACGAGGTAGCCGATGCCTCCGGGCAGCAGCCGGCCTTCAGGCAGTGGGGAGTCCTCCGATGAGGGGCTCAGCGCCGCCTTGGCCTCCTCCGGGGTCATGAACTGGCTGTGCTGGTCGCCCAAGTTCCGGAGTGCTTCGCGAACGGCCCCGTAGGTCTCGGCCCGTGTGCGTGCTTTCGCTGCGCGGGTGAAGGCGTTCCGGCGTATCGCCGTCCAGTCGAGGTCACTCTTGTACAGCGAGTTCCCCTCCATGACGTCCAGCGCGGAGGTGAGGTACGCGCGGGCGTCGGGTGACATCGCGGACCCCGGCGCCGAGGGCTGGGCGGTACATCCGGTGGCGATCACGAGCGCCGCCATGGCCGCCACCACGTGGCGCCGTGTCGGCGTCTTCTTCGGCATGTCCCGCATGACGTCTCTCTTGCTCCCTCTTGGCGTTCCGGCCGACGTGCCGTGCGACGGGCGGATCCGGCCCTTCTTGCCCCAGCAGTATCGCTGGTGCGGCGGAGGCGGCAGGCGTCTGAGCACCAGAGCGCACACCCGGAAGGCAGCCGGAAGCGGAACGGGCGGGAGCGGTGCGTAGTGGCTGCTCCACCTGGGGTAATGGCTTGACGTGCATGTCGAACAGATTATCGAATACGGTCTACGCTGGAGAGACCGGATGGGGAGCCGGATGTCGACGATCGGGGGCTGACCAGGAGCTGGAGGTGGTGACGCGATGTTTGCGCACCTGCACGTCGCCTCCGGCTATTCGGTGCGCTACGGCGCGGCGCTGCCCGGACGGCTGGCCGAGCGGGCGGCGGAGCAGGGCCTGCGGGAGCTGGCGCTGACCGACCGGGACACGGTGTCCGGGGCGGTCCGGTTCGCGCAGGCCTGCGCGAAGGCCGGGATCCGGCCGCTGTTCGGTGCGGACCTCGCGGTCCCGGTCCTCGGTCCGGTCCTCGGTCCGGCCGGCGGCCGGGCACCGTCGAAGGGCCGCGCCCCGGCCCGGGGCGGCGCCTTCGTCGCCGACTCCGCACCGCGGGTCACCCTGCTGGCCCGCGATGCCACCGGCTGGGCCAACCTGTGCGCGCTGATCACTGCCGGCTGGGCAGCCCGCGCACAGGCCGGCGGCGGACAGCCGATCGTCCCCTGGCCCGCGGTCCAGCAGCACGCCGAAGGGCTGACCGTGCTGCTGGGCCCGGCCTCCGAGCCGGTACGGGCGCTTGCCGACGGCCGCCCGGACCGGGCGGCCGTGCTGCTCGCGCCGTGGCGGGAGGTGTTCGGGCAGTACCTCCGGCTGGAGGCCGTCCACCACCGCCGCACCGGCACGGGGCCCGGCTCGCTCCGGCTCGCCGCCCGCACGCTCGGACTGGCCGCCGACCTCGACCTGCTCGCCGTCCTGACCAACGCGGTCCGCTACGCGACCCGGGACCAGGCGCCGGTCGCCGACGTACTGGACTCGGCCCGCCTGCTCACCCCCATCCGGCCCGGCCACACCTGCAACGGAGAGCGGTCCCTGAAGGGCGCCACCGAGATGGGCGAGCTCGCCGAGGAGGTCGCCCGGGCGGCCGGACAGGAGAACGGCGGGGCCGCGCACCTGCTGGCCACCACCACCCGCACCGCCTCCGAGTGCCGCCTCGACCCGTACGCCGACCTCGGGATCGGCCGGGTCCACTTCCCCGAGGAACACGTCATCGGCCTGGCCCCCGGCACCTCCGCCCGGACCCTGCGCGAACGGTGCGAGGCGGCGATGGTCCGCCACGGCTACGACCGCTCCGCCACCATGCGGACCCGTCTGGAGGAGGAGCTCCGGGTGCTGAACACGCTCGGCTGGCCCTCGTACGCCCTGACCGTCGCCCAAGTCGTGGACGACATCCGGGAGATGGGCATCCGGGTGCAGGCCCGGGGGTCCGGCGCCGGATCCCTGGTGGTGCACCTTCTGGGCATCTCCTTCGCCAATCCCCTGGAGCACGGGCTGCTGATGGAGCGGTTCGTCAACCTGCGCCGCGGCACGCTGCCGGACATCGACATCGACGTGGAGTCGGCCCGCCGCCTGGACGTCTACCGCCGGATCATGGACCGGTTCGGCACCGAGCGGGTCTGCACCCTCAGCATGCCGGAGACCTACCGGGTGCGGTGGGCGATCCGCGACGCCGGGCTGGCCCTCGGTCTGCCCCCGGACGAGGTCGGACGCCTGGCCAAGGCGTTCCCGCACATCGCCGCCCGCTCGGCCCGCACCGCGCTGCGCGAACTCCCGGAACTGCGGCAGGTCGCCGCCCACGCCGACCGCTACGGGAGGCTGTGGGACCTCGTCGAAGGCCTCGACGCGCTCCCGCGCGGCACCGCGATGCACCCCTGCGGCGTCATCCTCTCCGACGCCACCCTCCTGGGGCGCACCCCGGTCGTCCCGACCGCCACCGAAGGCTTCCCCGCCACCGTCTTCGACAAGGACGACGTCGAAAAGGACGGCCTCGGCCTGCTGAAGCTCGACGTCCTGGGCGTACGGATGCAGAGCTCGATGGCGTACGCGGTCCGCGAGATCGAACGCACCACCGGCGAGCGCATCGACCTGGACGACCGCACCCAGGTGCCGCTGACCGACCCGGCCGCCTACGAGTTGCTGCGCGAGGGCGAGTCGCTGGGCGTCTTCCAGCTGGAATCCCCCGGCCAGAAGGACCTCCTGGGCCGCCTCCAGCCGGAGACCTTCGCCGATCTCGTCGCCGAGATCTCGTTGTTCCGCCCGGGCCCGGTCCAGGCGGACATGATCCGCCCGTTCCTCCTCGGCCGGCACGGCAAGAAGCCCGTCACCTATCCCCACCCGGACCTGGAGGGTTGGCTGCGCTCCACCTACGGGGTGGTCATCTACAACGAGCAGGTGGCGGGCCTGTTCGCCACCATGACCCGCAGCGACCTGGCCATGGGTGAGGAAGCACGCCGCGCCCTGGCCCAGCCGGAGCGCCTGCCGAAGCTCCAGGACTGGTACCGGCAGAGCGCCACCGCGGCCGGCTACCGGCCGGAGGTGATCGACGCGGTGTGGCGGATGCTGGAGAACATGGGGGCCTACGGCTTCGCGAAGGCGCACGCGACCGCGTTCGCGCTGCCCACCCTGCAGTCGGCCTGGCTGAAGGCGCACTACCCGGCGCCGTTCTACGCCGGGCTGCTGGAGCACGACCCCGGGATGTACCCGAAGCGGCTGGTGCTGTCCGACGCCCGGCGCCGCGGCGTGCCGATCCTGCCGCTCGACGTCCAGTACTCCGCCACCGGCTACCGCACCGAGCGGCTCCCGGACGGCAGGCTGGGCCTGCGGGTATCGCTGGCCGACGTCCAGGGCATCACCGAAGAGCAGGCCGCCCGGATCGAAGGGGGCCGGCCGTACACGGATCTCGCCGACTTCTGGGCCCGCGCCCGGCCCGCCCACCCGGTGGCCGATCGCCTCGCGCGGATCGGCGCCTTCGCCACCCTCGCCCCCGGAGCCGGTCGCCGTGACCTGCTCCTGCAGATCGAGGAACTCCACCGCCACCAGCGGACCTCCCCGGGAGCCGGTCAGCTCACCCTCACCCCGGCCGGCGCAGGCTCGTACCCCGGGCCGAGCGGTCTGCCGGCGATGACGCCGAGCGAGGAACTGGACGCCGAGCTGGAGGTCATCGGCATGGACGCCTCCCGGCACCTGATGGAACCCCTGCACCCGCTGCTGGCCGAGCTCGGCGTCACCCCCTCCCACCGGCTGAAGGACCAGCCGTCCGGCGGGACCGTGCTGGTGGCCGGCGCGAAGGTCGCCATCCAGACCCCGCCGATGCGCTCCGGACGGCGCACCATCTTCGTCTCCCTCGACGACGGCAGCCCGGCCGGCCAGATCGACCTCACCTATTTCGACGACACCCACGAGCAGGCCGCCTACCCGCTGTTCCACCACTTCCTGCTCCTGGCGCGCGGCACCGTCTCCCGGCGCGGCAAGTCCGTCTCCGTCATCGGCACCCACGCCTGGAACCTCCAGGACATCGCCGACGCCCACCGGGACGGCGGCCCCGCCGCCGTCCGTACGCTGCTCGCCGGCGAGCCCCCGGGCTCCGACGGCGACGCCGTTGCGGCAGCCGGGCCGACTCACGGCGGGCAGGGCGGCGGCGGTGCCGGGCGGCTGTGGCACGCGAGTCAGGGGAGCGCCGGATGACCAGTAGCAGTAGCAGTGCCAGTGCCAGTACCAGTACCAGTACCAGGGCGACGGTCGTTCACCTGCGCTTCCACCGCGTCGGCTTCGAGACCTACCGCGAATTGTTCACGGTCCTCGGCGACATCACCCCCGTCGTCCAGGCGCTCCCTCCGGACAGCGCGCTACTGGACCTGGCCGGTGCCACGCGGTACTTCGCGCAGTCTCCCGCAGAGCTCGCGGACCGGCTCCAGACCCGGCTCGCAGCCCGGTACGGACTGGTCAGCACGGGCGGGATCGGCCCGAACCGTCTCCTGGCCACCCTCGCCGCCGGCACCGCCCCACCCGGTTCCGTACGGGTGCTGCCCGAGGACCCGGCCGAACTGGAGCGCTTCCTGCAGAGTTGCCGGGTACGGGCACTGCCCGGGGTCGGGTCCGTCCTGGAGCGCTCGCTGCTCCGGTACGGGATCGGGACGATCGGTGATCTGGCCGCCCTCCCGCTGACCACGGTGCAGCGGATCGCCGGCGCCTCTGCCGGCCGCCTCCTGCACGAGCGGGCTCGGGGGATCGACCGCCGCACGGTCAGCCCGGGCGGACCTCCCGCCGTCATCACCAGCGCCCAGCGCTTCGACCGGGACGTCCTCGACCCGGCCGGGGTCCGCCGTGCCCTGCTCGGTGTGGCCACGGATCTCGGAGCCCGGCTCCGGCTCGCCGGACAGGTCGCCCGTACGGTCGAGCTGCAGGTCACCTACGCCGACCGGTCGACCACCACGCGCTCGCGCACCCTGTCCGAGCCCACGGCCCACACCCGCTCCCTCCAGCAGACGCTGTACGGACTGTTCTCCGCACTCGGGCTGCAACGGGCGCGCGTGCGGGCGGTGACCGCCCGGGTCGGCGAGCTGACCGGCGCGGCCGGCGCCGCTGAGCAACTGACCTTCGACCGGCCCACGGAGAACGCCCGCGCGCTGGAACCGGTCATCGACCGGGTCGGCCGGCGCTTCGGCACGGGCGCCGTACACCCGGCCTCGCTCCTGGCGCCGAGGCCGGCACCTCGGCGGGCCTTATCGGACCGGCATCCGGGCGAGCGTCGGGTGCGAAGCGGATCGGGGCATGGAAGCGGGCCTTGCGGGCGGCGCGGCGGAAGACCGTGAGGACGGCCGGGCCGGCGAGGCAGATGCAGACGAAGTTGGTGACGGCGCGGCCGGTGTCCCAGCCGAGGGAGGTGGCCAGGTCGAAGGCGAGGTAACGGTGGAACTGCTCGGTGAAGGGCAGGCCGGGGAGGTAGGCGATGGAGCTGTCGGGGTCGAGGGAGAAGGGCCAGAAGGAGAGGTTGAGGAGGAAGCCGAAGAGGTAGCCGGAGACCGAGCCGTAGACCGCGAGCACGGCGACCTCGCGGCGGCCGGTGGCCTTGGGGAGGAATCCGGCGAGCATGCCCACGAAGGCGCAGCCGAACATCTGGTACGGCATCCAGGGCCCGACTCCGCCCGTGATGAGGGCGGAGGCGAAGAGCGAGGTGCAGCCGAGGGTGAAGCCGAAGCCGGGTCCGTAGACGCGCCCGGCGAGGACGAGGACGAAGAAGACCGTCTCGATGCCTGCGGTGCCCGCGCCGAGGGGGCGGATGGCGGCGTTGACGGCCGACAGGACCCCCAGCATGGCCAGGGCCTTGGAGTTGATGCCGCCCTCGGCTATCTCGGAGATCACCACGCAGAGCACGATGACGAGCAGGACGCCGAAGATCAGGGGCGGGGCGTAGTGCGAGCCGAACTTCCCCGGTGCGACGAGGAAGGGCCAGAAGAACGCGACGATCCCGAGGAAGGCCGCCATGGCGATGATGATTCCGGCGCGGGGGCGGATGCGGATGGCCTCGGTGTACGCGTTCACGCGTGCGGGTCCGTTCCGTCGGCGGGGAGTACGGCGGCCAGCTGGTCGACGGTGAGGAAGGGCAGCGGGGCCAGGATCTTCGCCGTCTGCGGGGCGAAGACCGGAGAGGCGACGATGACCTCGGTGGTGGGGCCGTCGGCGACGATGTCGCCCTCTGCCATGACCACGACGCGGTCGGCGGCACGGGCGACGAACTCGACGTCGTGGGTGGAGATCACGACGGCCCGGCCTTCCGCCGCGAGGCCGTCGACGATGCGGATCAGCTCGCTCTTGGCGCGGTAGTCGAGACCGCGCGTGGGCTCGTCCAGGAGCAGCACCTGTGGGGCGGCGGTCAACTGGATGGCCAGGACCAGGGCCAGTTTCTGGCCCTCGGACAGATCGCGGGGGTGGGTGGCGTCGGGGATGCCGGGTGCGAGCCGGTCCAGGACGGCGCGGGCCCGGACCCCGTCCGGCCCGACCCCGGACTCGGTGTCGGCCTGGTCGAGTTCCTGCTGCACCGACTCGAGGTAGAGCAGGTCGGTGGGGGTCTGGGGGACGAGACCGACGAGCTGCCGGGCCGCTGCCGCAGGGAGCTTCCGAGGGTCCCGCGGCTTCGGACCGTCGGGAGTGCCGACGGCCACGGTGCCGGCCTTGCGGGGGCCGGAGCCTTGAAGGGCCCACAGGAGGGAGGACTTTCCGGAGCCGTTGCGGCCCATCAGCGCGGTGATCTCGCCGCCTCGGAGGCTGAGGCCGACCTCGCGGACCGCAGGTACGCCGTGGTACGTCACGGTGACACCGCGGGCGGTGAGGAGTTCCGGGCTACCCGTCGGAGGCGACGATCGCACCGGCCGGGGAGTGATGCCGGCCAGCCGCGTCCGCAGCGGGGCGGCGGAGCGTCGGGCGTCGCGTACGGAGAGGGGGAGCGGGCTCCAGCCCGCGGTGCGGCCGAGTTCCACGATGGGCGGGGCGATGGACGCGGTCCGGAAGATCTCTGCGGGCGGTCCGGAGACGACACGGCCGTCGCCCGGAAGGTGGATGACGCGGTCGGCGTACTGGACCACGCGCTCCAGGCGGTGCTCGGCCAGGAGCACGGTGACGCCGAGGTCGTGGACGAGGCGGGTGACGGCGGCGAGGACCTCCTCGGCCGCCGTCGGGTCCAGGGCGGAGGTGGGCTCGTCGAGGACGAGGACCCGGGGGTGGGCCGTCAGGACGGAGCCGATCGCGACGCGCTGCTGCTGGCCGCCGGACAGTTCGTGCAGGGCGCGGTGGCGCAGGTCGGCGAGGCCGAGGAGATCGAGGGTCTCCTCCACGCGCTTGCGCATGGTGGCCGGGGGGACGGCCAGCTGCTCCATCGCGTAGGCGAGTTCCTCCTCGACCGTGTCGGTGACGAACCCGTCCAGCGGATCCTGTCCCACCACACCGACCACGTCGGCGAGTTCACGTGGGGGGTGCGCCGCGGTGTCCCGTCCGTCGACCACGACGCGGCCGAAGAGGGTGCCGCCGGTGAAGTGGGGGACGAGGCCGTTGACGGCGCCGAGGAGGGTGGACTTGCCGACGCCGGTGTGGCCGACGACCAGGCAGAGTTCGCCCTCCTCCACGGTGAGGTTCACCTCGCGCAGGACCGGTTCGTCCGTGTCGTCGTACTGGACGGTGACCTCGTCGAAGGTGATCACTTGGGTTCCTCGGTGCGCTGTGCGGGGACGACCGCGCGGGCGGGCGGGGCCGGGGGCGGGGCCAGGAAGCCGGCGGTACCCGCGAGCAGGATCGCGGCGGCGGGTACGAGCGGCAGGGTGGGCCAACTGAGCGGGTATATCGAAGGGTTGAGCTCGGCGGCGTTGAAGCCGACGTGCGTGAAGAGGAGGACTGCGGAGAGGACCCCGCATCCGGCCACGGCCCACTCGGCTGCGCGCCAGGGGTCGGGCCGGTAGGTGGTCCGGGTGATGCGGCGGCCGCCCAGGCGGAGTCCCGCGAAGCACAGCAGGGCGCCGACGCCCATGGAGGGCAGGCCCAGCAGCTTCGGAGCGGTGGCATCGAGGAGTCCGTAGGCCCCGGCACAGAGGCCGCACATGCCGAGCAGCATGAGGGCGCCGGTCAGTCGGCGGGAGCGGCGGGTGGCGGTGCCCGCGCGGCCGTAGCCGCGGGAGTCCATGGCGGCGGCGAGGCGCAGGGAGCGCTCCAGAGCGTCTTCGAGGACCGGTACGACGATGCCCCGCAGGGCGCGGAGCCCCTTGGACCGGCCGGCCCGCAGCCGCTTGGCCCGGTGCACCCGCTGCACGCTCTGGACGAGTTGGGGCGCGACGCTGATGGACACGGTGACGGCGACGCCCAGTTCGTAGAGGGCACCGGGCAGGACGCGCAGGGCTCGCTTGGGGTTGGCGAGGGTGTTGGCGGCGCCGATGCAGCACAGCATGCAGGCGAGCCGCAGTCCGTCGGTGGCGGCGGAGAGCAGGGCCTCCAGCGAGACGGGGCCACCGAGTTGGATCCCCGCGTACCAATCGGGTGTGGGGATGTGCGGCAGGGAGAAGAGGAAGTGGTCGCGGGGGGTGATGCCGGTGGCGAAGACGGCGCGGAAGAGCACCCGGATCGCGACCACGGTGAGGGCCAAGTACAGGTAGTACTTGAACCCGCGGGCCCAGGGGGCCTCGGTGCGGCGCATGGTGATGACATAACCGAGGACGGCGAGGACGAGGAACAGCAGCAGCGGGTTGTTGGTGCGGCTGACGGCGGTGGCGAGCGCGAGGGCCCAGATCCACCAGGCGACCGGATGCAGGGTGCGGGGCAGCCGACGGCCGCCCGTGTCCGGCGCGTTGCGGGACACGGGCGGCTCGGCCGCGGCCACGGTGGTGGTGCGGGACACGCGGCTACTCCGTACTACGGCGGCGGCGCCTGGCCGCGTACACGGCGGCGCCGCCGATCAGGAGCACCAAGGCCCCGGCGGCGACGGCGGGCAGGTACGAGCCCGCGTCATGGGTGGCGTCCGCGGCGGGGGCCGCCTCGACGACCTGGGGGCCCGGGGCGGGCGCGGCGGCAACCGGTGCGCTCGGCGACGCCGGAGGGGAAGGAGTCGGGGAGACGCTCTCGGAGGGGCCCGGCGGGGCGGACGGGCTCTCCGGAGCAGTGGGGCCGGGCGGCGTCGGGTCGGGTGTGGCCGGGTTCTCCGGCGTGGGGCCCGTGTTGACGTTCGGCGGCGGAGGCACCGCCGTGCGGGTGTCCTGGGGCGCGGGGCCGCCGGTCGGCGCGGTGTTCTTGGCCCGAAGCCGGTCGGGAGTGACGGTGGGCTTGCCCTCGGTGCCCTCGATGTCGGTGCCGCCGAAGATCCACAGGTCTACGCTGCCCGGCTTGGGCTTGTAGAGCATGGCCCCGAGTTGGCTGTACTCCCAGGTGTTCTGGCCGGGGTCGGCGTGCCAGTACGACCAGTAGGCGGAAGCGGGGGGCGTGAGCACGCAGTCGTCCTGCTGCGCGGTGGGGAACTGCTTGCCGCCCTGGAAGCCGCTGTATCCGATGCGGCAGATGAAGGCGGGACCGTCGTGTCCGGTGCCGGTGGTGGCCCAGCCGCCTTGGTTGAGGAGCTCGTAGCCGGTGGTGGGCGTGCTCCCGCAGGAGCGGTAGACCGGGCCGCCCCAACGGCTGAAGTCCACGGCGAGGACGGCCCCGGAGGAGGTCGTGCACTGTCCCATGGGGAGCGGGCCGGCCCCGGCCGGGGCCGCGGTGGCGGCGAGGGCCGCCACCGTCAGCCCGAGCGCGGCGGCCGTACGGGCCAGGGTCCGCAGGACGCGGCTGCGGATCATGCCTCGCCCCCGGTGGTTTCGCGGCGGCGCTTGGCGGCGCGGGTGATGCCCCAGCCGCCGAGGGTCAGGAGCAGGGCTGCGCCAGCGAGGCCGCCGACCTGGGCGCCGGTTGCGGCGAGGCCTCCGCCGCGTGGACCGGAGCCCGGGCCGCCCCCGTTTTCGCCCGGGGTCACGATGACGGGGGCGGAGGGGGAGGGAGACGGCCGGACCGAGGCGCTGGGGACGGGCTGCGGGGCGGTGCCGCTGAGGTCGCGGGTCAGCAGGCCGAAGGAGATGCCGGTGGCGCCGCCCACGGCCTGCGCGGAGGCGCGGACGTCGGAACCGGGCTGGCCGCCCTTGGCGATGGTGAAGCCGCCGTCGGAGTTCTGCTGCGAGACGAGGAACGTGCGCGCCCTGGCGATGCGGTCCGCGTACTTCGTGGCGTCCAGGGACATGCCCTGCACGGCGAGGGCGGCGGAGTTGACGGAATTCCCGGAGGCGCCGGGGAAGCCGCCGTCGTCCTTCTGCTGGGTGGCCAGCCAGGCGACCGCCTTGTCGACGGCCGCCTGCGAGGCGGCGTCGGGAAGCAGGTCGAGGGCCATGGCGGCCATCGCGGTGGAGTCCACTTCGGCCCGGCTGGGCTCGCCGATCAGGCTGGGCCAGGCGCCCGAGGGGTCCTGGAGGCTCTTGAGGTAGGCGATGGGTTCGGCCGCGGCGGCGCTCTCCCCCGCTCGGAGCTGGGCGATGACGCCGAGGGACTGGGAGAAGACGGAGGTGGCGTAGGCGTAGTTGCCCTTCGCCGCGCACTGCTGGGGGGTGTCGTTCTTCGCCGTGCAGATGCCCTTGGCGAGCGCGGCGATCAGGTCCCGGCCGCCGAAGTTTCGGGGGTCACGGCCTACGGCCTCGGCGAGCAGGGCCGTCTTGCCGAGCGAGCCGCCGGCGGCGTACTTGGTGCCGATCAGGGTCCAGTCGTCGATGCTGCGGCCCTTGCCGTCCTTGCCGCCCTTGTCGAGGAAGTCGACGATGCCCCGCAGCGTGGTGTTGTCCCGGCCGGTGGCGGCGAGCGCGTAGGCGCCGTCGATGGTCAGGCCGTAGTCGGCGAAGCCGGTGCCCGCGCCGCTCTCGTAGTAGCGGCCCTGGATCAGACGGCTGTGGTCGGCTAGGTACGCCGAGCCCTTCCTCAGGTCCGGCCCGTCACCGGCCGGAGGAGTGACCGGGGGAGTGACGGGCGGGGTGACGGGCGGAGTGACCGGCGGGGTGGTCGGCGGATCGGTCTTCGTCGTCGTCAGCGCGACCAGGTCGCTCTTGGCGCCGGCGACGGCGGCCGGCGCGGTGGCGAACAGCCGCGATTCGGTGTCGTCCTCCTCGAAGCCGAAACCGGCTCCCGGGAACTGGTGCTTGGACAGCCAGGAGACGCCCGCGTCCGCGAAGGCCGCGTCGCCGAGTGCGCGCAGGGCCTGGGCGGCCCAGGCGGTGGAGGCCGGGCTGCCGGTCGTCATGTACGAGGCGGAGGGCCAGGCGCCGGTCGCCAGTTGGGACTTCTTGAGGTAGCCACGGGCCTTCTGCACGGCCGCGTCGTGGCCGCCGGCCCGCTTGAGGGCCAGCGTGATGAGCCCGGTGGCGTTCGCGTCGCTGTCGCACCATTCGCCGGAGCGGATGAGGATGGAGGTGAAGCCGCCGTCCTCGCACTGGAGTCCGATCAGCCGGTTCACGGCGTGGGCCGGGGGCGTCACGCCTCCGTTCAGCAGCGCGATGACGGCCATGGCCTGGGCGTCGGACTGGCCGGTGGTGCGGAAGTCCCCCTTGGTCAGGCAGCCTTCGACGTTCTCGCCGTCACCGATGTCGCGCGGGCAGACGTACCTGACGAGGTCGCCGAGCAGGTCGTGACCGCCGAAGGCGCGAGGGTCCTTGCCGGTGGCCTCGGCGACGAGCGCGAGACGGGCGGCGGCGGAGGCGTCGGGGATCTTGTCCTTGCCGGCCGGGTAGGCGTACGCGTCGGTCTGCGCGGGCGCGGCGAGGAAGGCGGCGACCTTCCTGGCCGCCGGGCTCTTCGGGTCGGCAGCCGTCAGGGCGTACACGGCCTCGGTGGTGAGGAGGTGGTTCGGGGTGGTGGAGCCCTCGTCGACGACGCGCTCCCCGTCCGTCAGCTTGCCGCTGATCCAGCGGATGGCCGCGGGCACGTCGACCGACCCGGCGGGCACGGTGGGAGGGGCCGTCGGGACGGTCGGATCGGGGGTGGAACCTCCCCCGGCCCGTACGTCGTCGGGGGAGAAGACGGGCTTGCCCGAGGTGCCGCCGATGTCGGTTCCTCCGTAGACCCAGGCGTCCACGTCGCCGGCCTTCGGGTTGCGCGCCATGGCGCCGAGCGGGCTGTAGGTCCAGTTCTTCTGGCCGGGGGAGGCGGTCCAGTACGACCAGTAGGCGGTGGCCTGCGGCGTGAGGACGCAGTCCTCCTTGTCCGGAGTGGGGTACTCCGTACCGGTGTTGAAGGAGCCGTTGCCGATCCGGCAGATGAACCCGTCACCGTCGTGGACGGTGCCCTCGGTGGTGAAGCCGCCGGTGTGCAGCAGCTCGTAGCCGGTGGTGGGGGTGGTGTCGCAGCCGCGCTCGACCTTGCCGCCGAAGGGTCCGAAGTCCACGGCGACGATGGCACCGGTGGTGGCCGTGCACTGCTCGACCGGGTCTGCGTTCGCGGAGGTGGGGACCGTGAGGAAAGCCACTCCCGCACCGAGCGTCAGGAAGGACGCGGTCACGAGGGAGAAGAACCGCCGCCTCGTCCCCGACTGCCGTTTCGCCTGCTGTTCGGTGCCCACCGCGGCCCTCGTCTCTGCCGGGCGGCTGCGTACGTGGCGATGCGCCCCCGCACGGCTCGTGCGCCGTGGGAGGTTGCGACGACCACACCGCAGTCCGCGACGGCGTTCTTCGTACTGTGACCCAGCCCCAGGCATTCCGGCTCACCCGGGACGCCCCGGGCCTACGGTTGCGGGTCAGCGCCGGAATTCGACCGGCTTCCCCTGGTACTGAGCAGTTATCAGCCGGAGTGCAACACGGATGTCGGTGACGCGTCAAGGTGGCGTGAGTCTCATCAAGGGGTCTCGAGGGCCCTGGGCTTGCCCGCCCTCCGGGTGGCCGGCTGACTGGCTGGCGGACCCTTGATCACTCCGGTAGCGTCCTGGGCTGCCACATGGGGGAATCCGGTGAGAAGCCGGAGCTGACGCGCAGCGGTAGGGGACGGCGGGGGCCGTTCCGAGCCCGAATGCCCATACGGCGATGCAGTACAGGAAGCCGTACCACGCGTTCCGGACGGCGGCCCTCCCACCCTGCCCCGGCCGTGTTCGTGTGCGGTGACCTGTGGGCGTGCGCGGGCGGCGGCCGGCGTTCGCCGATTCCAGGAGCAGGCCATGTCCCGTCCCCGTACCTCCCGCCGCCTCGCGCTCGCGGTGCCCGCCGCACTCGGCGCCTTCGTCCTCACCGCACTGCCCGCCTTCGCGACCTCCAGCCCTGCGCAGATGGCCACGTCCAAGACGAACGGCGTCGCCTACCTCAAGTCGCTCCAGGCCGCGGACGGTTCGTACGCCGGGTCCGGGCTGTCCAACGAGTGGGCGTTCAGCGCCTTCGCCGCCGCGGGTACGGCCGTCGTCGATGTCGCCCCCGGCGGCGACACGACGAAGAACGCCCGCACGGTCTACCGCAACCTGCTCTCCACGGCAGGCTGGCCGCAGGCTTCCCCGGTGGTCACCGACTACGAGCGCGGAACCCTGAACGCGTACGCCGCGGGCATCGACCCGGCCCGGGTCTCCGCCTCGCGCAACCTCGTCGCGAACGTCTATTCCTACTGGCAGACGGCAGAGGCCGGCTACTTCGGTCCGTCAGGTAACTTCAACGGCACCGTCTTCGCGGCCCTTTCGCTGCGCGGAGCCAAGACGCAGGGCGGCGCCCACCGCATTCCGCAGGCCCTGACCGACTCGATGGTCACCCGCATCCGCGCCAACCAGCACGTGGACGGCGGCTGGACCTTCAACAAGGCCGAGGGCAACCCCACCGTCCTCAACTCCGCGAGCGACGTCGACATGACCGGCGCCGCGATGGCGGCGCTCTGCGTCTCCGGCGTGCCCCACACCGATGCGGACGTCGTCCAGGCCAAGAACTTCCTCAAGGGCAAGCTGGTCGCGACCACCGGCGCCTTCAACTCCCTGTACGGCGTCAACACCAGTTCCAACGGATGGGGCGTGGCGGGCCTGAACGCCTGTGGCATCAGCCCGCAGACCGGCGACTTCCTGACCGCCAACGGCAAGACCCCGATCGACTTCCTGATCGCCAACCAGTACAACCCGGCGGGCGGCTTCAAGTACAAGCCCGCCGACACGAGCCCGAGCGCCTACGCCTCGATCGACGCGCTGCGCGCAGTGGCCGGCGGCGGCTTCACCACGGCCCCGCCCGTACCGGTCACTCCCGGCGCCCCGCAGTGGGTCGCCCAGTCCGCCTTCACCGCCGGGACCGCCACCAAGCTGGCCCTGACCGTCGACGACGGCGCCGGCAGCCTCAAGGTCTGCTCGGTGGCTTTCACCCCGACCGGTACGACCACCACCCTCGGAGACGTCCTCAACGCCGCGACCACCGGTGCCACCCCGTCGGGCTGTGTCACGAGCATCACCCCGTCGTCCGGCACCGGCACGATCACCCACATCAACGGCAAGGCCAACAGCGGCTCCAACACCTGGAAGGTCAGCGTCGACGGCTCCGCCTTCGCCGGCGCCGCCCGCAACAAGGTGATCAACGTGGGCGACACGATCGCCCTGCGCTGGGGCGCTTGATCTCCACGGGTGCCGTGCCCCGGGTCCCGCCGTAAGCGCGCCTACAGTCGGTGCATGCGCATCGTCTCCCTGCTCCCGGCGGCCACCGACATCGTGGCGGAGCTGGGCCTCGCCGCCGACCTGGTCGGACGTACTCATGAATGCGACTGGCCGCCGGCGGCGGTGGCTTCCGTACCCGTGGTCACCCGGGCCGAGTTCGCCGCCGAGGAGCTCAGCAGCCGGGAGATCTCCGAGGCGGTGGGCGGGGCCGCCCACTCCGGTTCTTCGCTCTACACCCTGGATACGGCGGCGCTCGCCGCTCTCGCCCCGGACCTCGTCCTCACCCAGGACCTGTGCGATGTCTGCGCCGTGTCCTACGAAGGAGTCTCGCGCGCCGTGCGGGTGCTCGACGGCGGCGCCCGCGTGCTCAGCCTGGAGCCGCGCACCCTCGACGACGTACTGGACTGCCTGGTCACCGTGGGGGAACTGCTCGGCGTACGCGAGCGGGCGGAGCGCCGGCGGACGGAGCTGCGCGCCCGGCTCGACGAGGTACGGAGGCTGACGGCGGGGCGGCCCGGGCCCCGGGTGGTGGCCATCGAGTGGCTCGACCCCCTGTGGCCCGCCGGGCACTGGGTGCCCGAACAGATCACGTGTGCCGGGGGCGAACCGCTGCTCGCCGCACCGGGCGAGCACACCAAGCCGATGACCTGGGACGCCGTCCGCGCCGCCCGCCCGGACGTGGTGCTGCTCCTGCCCTGCGGCTTCCCGCCCGAACGCACGCTCCGCGAGCGCGACCTGCTGACATCCCTCCCCGGCTGGAACGAGCTCCCCGCCGTACGGGCAGGGGAAGTCTGGGTACTGGACGGGCCCGCCTACTTCAACCGCCCCGGCCCGAGAGTGGTGCGCGGGGCCGAGGTGCTCGCCCATGTCCTGCACGGGGTCCGGGCGGGCGAGCCCGTGACCACGGCCGAGGCCCGCCGGACGGAGTGAGCGGCCGGGTTCCGGTCAGTCGCGGGCCGAGGCGGGAGCGCCCGCAACGGGGTAGGGCACGAAGGTGCTGCTGTTCTCGTCGACGGCCAGGGCCCGGCCGAGCGGCGGGACCGCCCGCTGGGGACAATCGAGGCGTTCGCACAGGCGGCAGCCCATGCCGATGGGGGTCGCGGCCGACCGGTTGCCGAGGTCCAGGCCATCCGCGTACACGAGACGGGACGCGTGCCGGATCTCGCAGCCGAGCCCGATCGCGAAGGTCTTGCCGGGCTCGCCCCAGCCGCCGCGGTGTCGGGTGACGGCGCGGGCCGTCCACAGGTACCGCTGTCCGTCGGGCATGGAGGCGACCTGGACATGGATCCGGCCGGGAGCGGCGAAGGCCTCGTACACGTTCCACAGCGGGCAGGTACCGCCCGCACGCGAGAAGTGGAATCCGGTGGCGGACTGCCGCTTGGACATGTTCCCGGCCCGATCGACCCGGACGAAGGAGAACGGGACGCCGCGCAGCCTGGGGCGTTGCAGGGTGCTGAGGCGGTGGCAGACGGTCTCGTAACCGATCCCGAAGTGGTCCGTGAGCCGCTCGATGTCGTAGCGGAACTCCTCCGACGCGGTGTGGAACGCCGTGTACGGGAGGATCAGGGCGGCGGCGAAGTAGTTCGCGATGCCGATCCGTGCCAGGGCGTGCGTGGGGGAACCAGGGGCGAAATCCTCGGTGGCCAGCCGGTCGAGTTCGTCCCCGTACTCGATCAGCGCGAGCTGGGTGGCCATGCGGAAGGCCTGCTGGCCCGGCCGGAGCCGGTTCGACAGGTGCAGGACCCGGGCGGTGCCGTCGTAGTGGTGCAGCCGGTCGCAGTCCGCGGAGATGCGGATCCCGTGGCGGTCGGCGAGTCGCAGGGTCAGTGCGCGGACGACGTCCCCGGGGCGGATGCCGATCGCGCGGGCCAGCTCCTCGGCGGCGAGATCGGTGTCGTGGAGGTAGTTCTGCCGCCGGTAGAAGAACTCGCGGATCTCCTCATGGGGCGAACGCGGGGCCACCGCCACCGCATCGCGGCCGTCGGCGGCGTCGGCGAGCCGCTCGGCCAGCAGCTGGCTCCGGCGCCCCAGGTCCAGCAGCACCGAGGCCACCGCCGGCATCCGGGTGGCCAGCTCCGCCAGATCGGACGGGGACACACGGGCCTCGGCCACCTGCTCGGCGAGGGCCTCGCGCAGGTCGGCCACCATGCGGCTGGTGTCACGCTCCGAAAAGAAGCCGGGGTCCACCCCGAACGCCTCGGTCAGCCGCAGCAACACCGGGACGGTGAGCGGGCGAGAGTCGTGCTCCATCTGGTTGAGGTAACTCGGTGAAATGCCGAGGACCCGGGCAAGGTCCGCCTGGGTCATGCGGCGCTCCTCGCGCAGCCTGCGGAGCCGCGCCCCCGCGTACGTCTTGCTCACCGGACTCCTCCACCGTCGGACGGGCACCGTCAGCATAGGGGGACTCAGCCCGCCCCGAGGCTTCGCAAGCTTGGCAAAACCGGCCTTGAAGATTCGCAAACCTTGGCAGCCGTACCACCTTGATGGCACCCAGTGCCAATGCCAGAGTCGGTCCTGCGGCCAGCCGGACCGGTAGCCGGGACGGACCCCAAATCCCCGATTCATGCCCTGATTTCGGCGATTCGATCGGCCCGCTTCCGGCGGATCGGCAGCATTGCTCAGCTCCGCCCCTTCAGGCGGGTCCGGCGGCCGCATCTCCTCATCAGGCACGTAGTGCCAGTGCTCGGGCTTCCACTCGGCGCATTGGCAGAACAAGCGACGGACGGAAACGGTGACGGTCATGGCAGAGGCGAACACGACGGCGGCGGCCGAGCAGCTGAAGCAGCGGTGGGCGAACGACCCGCGGTGGGCGGGCATCGAGCGGACGTACACCGCACAGGACGTGGTCCGGCTGGCCGGCAGCGTCCGCGAGGAGCACACCCTGGCCCGCCGAGGCGCAGAGCGCCTGTGGCGACAGCTCCACGAACAGGACTACATCCACGCGCTGGGCGCCCTGACCGGCGGCCAGGCGGTCCAGCAGGTGCGGGCCGGGCTACAGGCGATCTACCTGTCCGGCTGGCAGGTCGCGGCCGACGCGAACCAGGCCGGGCACACCTACCCGGACCAGAGCCTGTATCCGGTCAACTCCGTTCCCCAGGTGGTCCGTCGGATCAACAACGCGCTGCTGCGCGCCGACCAGATCGCCACCGCCGAGGGCGGCGCCGACACCACGGACTGGCTGGCGCCGATCGTCGCGGACGCCGAGGCCGGCTTCGGCGGACCACTGAACGCCTTCGAGCTGACGAAGGCGATGATCGCGGCCGGCGCCGCGGGCATCCACTACGAGGACCAGCTCGCCTCGGAAAAGAAGTGCGGCCACCTCGGAGGCAAGGTCCTCGTCCCCACCTCGCAGCACATCCGCACCCTGAACGCGGCCCGCCTCGCCGCCGACATCGCCGACACACCGACCCTGATCATCGCCCGAACCGATGCCCTGGCAGCGAACCTGATCACCAGCGACGTCGACGAGCGCGACGCCCGGTTCGTGACGGGCGAGCGCACCGCGGAGGGCTTCCACCGCGTGCGCAACGGCATGGCCCCGGTGATCGCCCGCGGTCTCGCCTACGCCCCGTACGCCGACCTCATCTGGGTCGAGACCGGCACCCCGGACCTCGCCCAGGCCCGCGAGTTCGCCGAGGCGATCCACGCGCAGTACCCCGACCGGATGCTTGCCTACAACTGCTCGCCGTCCTTCAACTGGAAGGCGGCGCTGGACGACGACCAGATCGCCAAGTTCCAGCGCGAGCTGGGCGCGATGGGCTACCGCTTCCAGTTCATCACCCTGGCCGGCTTCCACTCCCTCAACCACGGCATGTTCGACCTGGCCCGTGGCTACGCCGAACACGGCATGACCGCGTACGTGGACCTCCAGGAGCGCGAGTTCGCCGCGCAGGCGCAGGGCTTCACCGCGGTCAGGCACCAACGCGAGGTCGGCACCGGCTACTTCGACCTCGTCTCCACCGCCGTCAACCCGGCCTCCTCCACCACCGCACTCGCCGGCTCCACCGAGGAAGAGCAGTTCCACTAGGAATCCCCTCGCCCCCGGCCGGCCCGCGTCCTGCCACCTGCCGTCCGACGGTGCCCGAGGCTCCTCCCCGCCTCGGGCGCCCGCCGCCCCACGCCGAGGAGAAGATCCGCATGTCACTCAAGCCCCTGCTCAGCAGCGTCCAGATCCTCGGTGTGCCGGGTGAACGCCACGAGGAGATCCTGACGCCCCCGGCCCTGGAGTTCATCGGCCGGCTCGACGCGGCGTTCGCCGAGCGCCGCCTGGGCATCCTCAAGGAGCGGCGCCGCCGCTCCGCCCACCTCGCCGACGGCAAGCAGCTCGCCTTCCCGCTCGCCACCCGACCCGTCCGCGACGACCCCCACTGGCGGGTCGCACCTCAGGGCCCCGGGCTCACCGACCGCCGGGTGGAGATCACCGGGCCGCCCGAACGACGCATGACGGTCAACGCCCTCAACTCCGGCGCCCGGGTGTGGATGGCGGACTTCGAAGACGCCACCGCGCCCACCTGGGACAACGTCATAGGCGGCCAGCTGAACCTGCTCGACGCCATCGAGCGCCGCATCGACTTCACCACCGCAGAAGGCAAGGAGTACCGCCTCGGCGAGAACCTCGCCACGATCATGGTCCGCCCGCGCGGCTGGCACCTCACCGAGGAGCACCTGGAGATCGACGGCCGCCCCGTGTCGGCGTCGCTCGTCGACTTCGGCCTGTACTTCTTCCACTGCGCACAGCGGCAGATCGACGCCGGGCACGGCCCCTACTTCTACCTCCCCAAGCTGGAGAACGCGTACGAGGCACGGCTGTGGAACGACGTCTTCGTCCTCGCACAGGACCTGCTCGGCATTCCGCGCGGCACCGTCCGGGCCACCGTCCTGATCGAGACGATCACGGCCGCCTTCGAGATGGAGGAGATCCTCTACGAACTGCGCGAGCACAGCGCGGGACTGAACGCGGGCCGCTGGGACTACCTCTTCAGCCTCATCAAGACCTTCGGCCACCGCACCGACTTCCAGCTTCCCGACCGGGCGGCCGTCACCATGACGGCCCCCTTCATGCGCGCCTACACGGAGCTGCTCGTCCGGACCTGCCACCGGCGCGGCGCCCACGCCATCGGCGGCATGGCCGCCCATGTCCCGAGCAAGGACACCGAAGCGGACTCCGCCGCGTGCGCGAAGGTGCGCCTCGACAAGGAGCGGGAGGCCGAGGACGGCTTCGACGGCTCCTGGGTCGCCCACCCCGGACTCGTCCCCGTCTGCCACGAGGTCTTCGACAACCTCCTGGGGGACCGGCCGAACCAACTGGACCGGACGCGTGAGGACGTCGACGTGGCGGCCGCCGACCTCCTGTCCGTCCGCCGGATCGCCGCCCCGCCGACCTCGGAGGGCATCCGCTCCAACGTGGCAGTGGCACTGCGGTACTTCGACGCCTGGCTGCGCGGCAGCGGAGCCGTGGCCCTGTACGGCCTGATGGAGGACGCCGCGACCGCCGAGATCGCGCGTGTCCAGATCTGGCAGTGGCTCCGCCACGACCGGGTGGACCGGGGGACGGTCACCGACCTCCTCGACGCCGAATGCGCGGCTCTGGAGGCCGAGGACCCACAGGCCCTCGCCCTCGAAGCCAGGGAGATCTTCGTGGACACCGCCCTCTCGGTGCAGCTCCCCGCCTTCTTCACCCCCGAGGCCTACACCCGCCACCTCGTCCGCCGCGCCCCCTGGCCGCGCAGGTGACCGCGTGAGCGCCCCCGTACAGCCGGAGCGGATCCTGCGGGTCGGGGTCGTCGGCGGTGGCCGGATGGGAGCCGGAATCGCCGAGGTGTGCGCCCGCGCCGGAGTGGACACCGTAGTCGCCTGGATACGGTCGAGGCCATCGCGGAATCGCTGTACGAGGAGTTCAAGGAACCGCTGTACGCCCCGCCCCCGCTGCTCCGGCGGATGGTGCAGGCGAGGCTGCTGGGCCGCAAGAGCGGCCGCGGGTTCCACACGTACGGCCGGGTCTGAGGGGCCCGGCAGGCCTCCGGCCATGAGGGTGCGCCGGAGGTGCCCGAGGGCGGTGGGGGTGTGGCGAGTGGTGTCGCCGCGCCCCCACCGTGCAAGGCGCTTCTCGCGGCGCTGCTGCGCCTGCTAGAAGGCGGTCCAGGTGTAGGCGACCTGGTCGCCGGCCTTCAGCTTGAACTGGCAGCCGCCGACCGGGGTCGCAGTGCCGTTGACGGAGATGCTCCAGTAGGCGGCGCCGCCTCCGCCTACGCTCTTGATCGTGTCGACGGAGAAGTCGTCGAACGAGGCGTACCAGGTCCCGTCCCACGTGAAGTGCTTCTTCTTGGCGGCGTCGTCGAGTGCGGCCGTCGGTGTGGGCACGGCGCTCGGGTTGGCACCACCGTTCGTACCGTCGCACTTGTGCGTCCCGCCGGCGATGGTGGTCACGTCGTGCCCCTTGGTCTTTATCTTCCCCTTGAACAGCAGGCCGTTGGGGCCCTGCACGGTGAGGCTGACCTTGACCGGGGCATTCGTGTTCGGTGCCGGCTTGGCGTGGGCGACGGCGGGCGCGGTGGCGAGCGCGAGTCCCAGGGCGGCCGTCGTGACGAGGGTGCGACGGACGAGGTTCGGGCGCATGGGTTGCCTTTCGGGCAGAGCGGCCGCAGCAGGGCCCCTCCGCTGCGGCATCGCCCGGCAGCACCGGTCCCCGGTGCGGCGGGAGCAGGCTGTGGCGAGTCGGCGACTCAAGGCTCCGCGCTGCAGTCCGTGACAGTGGGAGTCGGTGCGAGCCGTATGGCGGGCTATCCGACTCGGGGCGCGGATGCGCCCCACACGGTTGCAGGTCAGCGCCGGATTCACACCGGCTTCCCCCTGGCCACACGGCGATTCAGTTGTCACCCGGTCCGACCGGGCACACGCATCGTACGGTCGCCGCCACGTGGTGACCAGTGGCACCTTCCGGTGTGCGCCGAAGCCGGGTCTGGTTCTCCGCCATGCCAAGCCGACCCGGCCTTGAGGTGTCAGGCGCCGCGCGTGCCGAAGAAGGCGCGGACGTCGGCCACGAACGCCTCCGGCTGCTCCAGCGAGAGGAAGTTGCCGCCGCGTTCGAGCTCGGTCCAGTGGGTGATGTTGTGGTCTCGCTCGGCGAAGCGGCGGATGGCGATGTCGGTGTGCAGGGCGACGGCGACGCCGGTCGGGACGGTGCCGCGGGCCTTCGGGGCCCAGGCGCTCGGGTCGTGGCCCGCCTCGTAGTACAAGTTCGCCGAGGAGCCCGCCGTGCCGCTGAACCAGTAGACACTGATGTTGGTCAGCAGGCGGTCGCGCCCCACGGCATCTTCGGGAAGCTCGGCGGCGGGGTCCGTCCACTCCTTGAACTTCTCGGTGATCCAAGCGAGTTGGCCGACCGGCGAGTCGTGCAGTCCGTAGGCGAGGGTCTGCGGACGGGTGGACTGGATGGCGTTGAAGCCCATCTTGTCCTGCTGGAAATCCTCCAGCCGCGCCAGCCGCTCCTGCTCGGACGCGGTCAGCCCCTCGAACTCGGCAGGATCCCCGGAGGGGAAGGTGACCAGGCCGTTGACGTGAATGCCGACGACCGCGTCGGGCGCCTGCCGCCCCATCTCGGCAGCGATCCAGGCTCCACCGCCTGTTCCCTGGACGCCGTACGTGCCGTAGCCGAGCCGCCCCATCAGCTCGACGAACGCCCCCGCGATGCGACCGGTGTTCCAGCCGGCCTCGCCGAGCGGACCGGAGAAGCCGGTGCCGGGCGTGGACGTCACCACGACGTGGAAGTCCTCCGCCAGCGGCCGGATGACCTCGACGAACTGCACGAACGAGCAGGGCCAGTCGTGCAGCAGGAGCAGCGGCACCGCCGCCGGGTTCTGCGAACGGACGTGCAGGAAGTGGATGTTCTGGCCGTCGATCTCGGTGGTGAACTGCGGGAACTCATTGAGCTCCGCCTCGGCCTTGCGCCAGTCGAAACCGTCGGCCCAGTACGCGGCCAGGGCCTTGAGGTAGTCGGTGGGCACACCCCGGCTCCAGCCGGCGCCGGGGATCTCGCCGCTCCAGCGGGTACGTGCCAGCCGCCCCCGCAGGTCGTCGAGCTCCTCCTGCGGGACGTCGATGCGGAACGGCTTGATCCGGGCGTCGGTGTTGCTCTTGTTCTCCATGAGTACGACAGTATTCTGAATATAGGCACGATACGTTCCTAATAGCGCGACAGGCTTGTCCTCATGCTTGATACATCCGCACGGTTGCTGCGCCTCCTCTCCCTTCTGCAGACCCCGAGGGCCTGGCCGGGATCCGAACTGGCCGAGCGCCTCGGGGTGAGCGGCCGCACCGTCCGCAACGACATCGACCGACTGCGCGAGCTCGGCTACCCCGTGGACGCCACACGGGGAACCACCGGCGGCTACCGGCTCGGCGCCGGGGCGGCGATGCCTCCGCTGCTCCTCGACGACGAGGAGGCCGTCGCGGTGACGGTCGCGCTGCGCACCGCCGCGCAGGGCGTCGTCCCCGGCACCGAGGAGATCTCCCTGCGGACGCTCGCCAAGCTGGAGCAGGTGCTGCCCTCCCGGCTGCGCCGCCGGGTGCGGACCCTCATGACATACACCGTGGCCGTGCCGGCCGACGCTCCGGCCCCGACCGTCACCGCGGAGGTACTGACCACCCTGGCGTCCGCCTGCCGCGACCAGGAGCGACTGCGGTTCGACTACCTGGACCACGCCGGCTCGCCCACCCGTCGCATCGTGGAGCCCTATCGGGCGGTGAACTGGGGACGGCGCTGGTACCTGGTGGCATGGGACGTCGAGCGCCAGGACTGGCGGACCTTCCGGGCCGACCGAATCCGGCCCCGCACCCCGACCGGGCCGCGCTTCACCCCGCGCGAACTGCCCGGTGGCGACGCTGCGGCGTACGTCTCCCGACGGGTATCGGGCGCGGCCTGGCGCTACCACGCACGGGTCACCGTCCACGCCCCGGCGGAGGCGGTGATCGAGCAGATCAACCCTGCGGTCGGCACGGTCGAGGCACTCGACGCCGACACCTGCGTCCTGACCACCGGCGCCGATACGGTGCAGACCCTCGCGGTCTATCTGGGCATGCTCGACTTCGACTTCTCCGTCACCGAGCCCGCGGAACTGGTGACCCACCTGCGCCGACTCGCGGACCGCTACTCCCGCTCCACACCACCTACGCCCTGAGGCGAGAAGACCCGCCGGCCCGACCTGCCGAGCCGTACCGCAGGGTTTGGAGCAAAGTGCCGGTCGGCATGGCGGCAGGTCGGCGTTCCGCACGACTCCGTCGTCCCGATCGAGCCGGGCTCCGGGAGGAACCCGCCATTTCCGTCCCGGAGCGGCCGCGGCGGGCCGGAGCGGGGTTAACGTCCCCGAATGTCCTCGAACACACAGGCGTCTTCCGCCAGTTCGCCCAGCCGTCGCGTCCTCCTGCGCACCGCCCTGGCCGGCACCGCGGCCGCCGGGTCCGCCCTCGGACTCGGTTCCGTTTTCCCGGCCTCCGCCTCCGAGGCCTCCGCCGAAGCCGTGGACGGGGTCCGTCCCCGGAGTCCGGAGGAGGCGCTGCGCCGCCTGGCGGCGGGCAACCGGCGCTGGGCGGCGTACCGCCAGCAGCATCCGCACGAGTCCCGTTCCATACGCCTCCAAGTGGCGCGGGAACAGCACCCGTTCGCGATCGTGCTGGGCTGCGTCGACTCCCGGGTGCCGCCGGAGCTGGTCTTCGACCAGGGGCTCGGCGACCTGCTGACCGTGCGCGCGGCGGGGGAGGTGCTGGACGAGGCGGTGCTCGGCAGCATCGCGTACGGGGTCCTGGAACTCGACGTCCCCCTGGTCCTGGTCCTCGCCCACCAGTCGTGCGGGGCCGTCGGCGCAGCGGTGCACGCCGATGAGACGGGTACCCGGCTGCCCGCGCACATCCAGTACCTGGCGGAGCAGATCCGGCCCTCCATCGACCGTAGCCAGCACGGCGAGGCCCGGGTCGCCGCCACCATCGACGCCCATGCGCGCCGGACCCGGGACCTGCTGGCGGCGGAGCCGGACCTGGCCGACCGGATAGCCGCCGGCCGGCTCGCCGTCGCGGTCGCCCGCTACGACCTGGACGACCAGAAGGTCCGGATGCTGCGCACCGAGACGCTGCGTACCGAGACCCCGCGTACCGAGTAAATACCGCCCGTATATAAACACCACGCAAAAACACCCCGGACCGATTGACGGCCGGGGTGTTTCTCTGCGTATATTTGATGTTTCACATCGAGGCAGGGCCTAGACGTGAAAAAGCTTATGGGGACACCGTACCGCGTCAGGAGTGGAATTGTCAACCGAAGAATTCCGGAATGAACAGCAATTCATCACGGATCTCTACGCACGCCTCGACGACCTGCGGGAGCAGGCCGAACGTGCCGTGCAGGGTGCACTCGGCGAGGCCGGTGGCGGGTTCCAGGCGCGTCTGGAGCGGGACATCGTGGTCGCTGAACAGTCCGGTCTGCTTTCCGCTCTGAACTCGGGCGAAAGCGGCCTGTGTTTCGGCCGCCTGGAGTTCTCCGACGGATCGGATCACCACATCGGCCGCATTGGGATCAGGCAGGACGACCGGGAGCGCACCCCTCTCGTACTCGATTGGCGGGCCGATGTCGCACGCCCGTTCTATCTCGCGACCGGGCATTCCCCCATGGGGCTGCGCCGGCGCCGCCACATCACCACCCGGGGCCGCGAGGTCACCGCCCTGCACGATGAGATCCTCGACCTCGCCGACACCGAACGCACCGGTCACGAGGGGGCCGACGCGGACGCCGTGCTGCTCTCCGCACTCGATGCCGCCCGGACCGGCCGGATGCACGACATCGTGCAGACCATCCAGGCCGAGCAGGACCGCATCATCCGCTCCACCCACCGCGGCGTCCTCGTCGTGGAGGGCGGCCCGGGCACCGGCAAGACCGCCGTGGCCCTGCACCGGGCGGCCTACCTGCTCTACGCCCACCGCGAGCTGCTCGCCAAGCGCGGCGTGCTGATCGTCGGGCCGAACCCGGCCTTCCTCGGCTACATCGGCCAGGTCCTGCCGGCCCTCGGTGAGACCGGGGTCCTGCTCGCCACCTCGGGCGAGCTGTTCCCCGGCGTGCGCGCCACCGCCGCCGACCGCCCCGGCGCCGCCGCCGTGAAGGGGCGCGCGGAGATGGCCGGGATCCTCGCCCGCGTCGTGAGCGACCGGCAGGCGCTGCCGGAGACCGTGCCCGCGGGCAGCGGCGAGGACGCCGACGTGGTGCCCGAACCGGCCCTGGAGATCAACCACGACGACTACGGGACGCTGCTGCTCGACCGGACCATGGCCCACGAGGCCCGCGATCGGGCCCGCGCCACCGGACTGCCGCACAACCTGGCACGCCCCTACTTCGCCTTCCGGATCATCGACGCGCTGACCGAACAGCTCGCCGACCGGCTCGGCGCCGACCCCTACGGCGGCCCCAACCTGCTCGGCCCCGACGACATCGCCCAACTGGGCAAGGAGATCGCGACCAGCGCCGACGTGCACGCGGCCATCGACACGCTGTGGCCCCCGCTCACGCCCCGGCAGCTGATCGCCGACTACCTCGCCGAGCCCACGTACCTCCCCGAGCGGGAGGCCGGGCTGATCCGGCGTACGACGACGGGCGAGGCGGACTGGACCCCGGCCGACGTCCCGCTGCTCGACGAGGCCGCCGAACTGCTCGGAGTCGACGACACCGCGCTGCGCGCCGCCGAGGAGCGCGAGCGCCTCGAACGCGTCGCGTACGCACAGGGCGTCCTGGACCTGTCGGCCGGGTCGGAGTCGTACGAGTTCGAGGACGCGGAGAACGAGTTCCTCGCGGCCCACGACATCATCGACGCCGAGCGGATGGCGGAGCGGCAGGAGGAGGCCGACCACCGCAGCGCTGCCGAACGGGCCGCCGCCGACCGCACCTGGGCCTTCGGGCACGTCATCGTGGACGAGGCGCAGGAACTGTCCGCCATGGCCTGGCGCCTGCTCATGCGGCGCTGCCCGACCCGTTCCATGACGCTGGTGGGCGACCCCGCCCAGACCGGCGACGAGGCCGGGTGCGGCTCCTGGCAGCAGATCCTGGCGCCCTACGTGGAAGACCGCTGGGAGCTCGTGCGCCTCGCCGTCAACTACCGCACGCCCGCCGAGATCATGGAGCTGGCGGCAGCCGTGCTCCGGGCCCGCCACCCGGGCTTCGAGCCGCCGAGCTCGGTCCGTTCCACGGGGCGGCGGCCCCGGGTGGCGCGGACCGACGACCTGGCGGCGGCGGTGGCCGACGCGGTACGGGAGGGCGCGCCGGCCGAAGGACGCCTCGCGGTGATCGCCCCGCGCCCGCTGCACGAGGAGCTGGCGGCCGCGCTGCCCGGCGTACGGGCGGGGGAGGAGCCCGACCTCACCCGCCCGGTGGTCCTGCTCGCACCGCGGCAGGCCAAGGGCCTGGAGTTCGACACGGTGATCGTTGTGGAACCGGCGGACCACGAGCCCAGCGACCTCTACGTCGCCCTGACGCGCGCGACCCAGACCCTCGGGGTGCTCCACACCGGCCGACTGCCGGAGGGCCTGGACGAACAGCCGTAAGCAGACGGGCAGGGGTCCGCGGACCGGGCCGTCCAGGGGCTGCCCCTACGAGCCGCCCTTCGGCGCCCTGGGCAGGCCCTGCTCGTCGCATGGCAGCCGGTCCGCCGGGTAGTCGGCCAGGAAGTCCCGGACCGACTCCTGCTCGACGTCCGTCATCTGCACGGGTTTCACCACGATCACGCCGGCGAAGGGACGGTCCACGTCCCGGATGATGAGCAGGGTCGCGGTCAGCAGCACGGTGACGACGACCAGGGCGGCGAGCGGCCCCTTGTTGTCCTTGCGGGGCAGGCACAGACCGAGGCCGACCACGGTCACGGCGAGGTTCAGCAGCATGAACCAGTAGATCAGGGGCGGGATGGTCGGAGTGGATTCGGCCATCCTGGCCTGCCGGCCCAGGGACCGCTGGTCGTCCGCGGCGACCAGCATGCCGAAGGTGGGACTGTCCGTGCCCAGTTCCTTGAAGGTCGCGCGGAAGTCCCTGCTCCACACGCTGGGGGCCGACGAACCCCTTCCCTCGGCCATGGCGGGCCATTCCTTCTGCTCGACGGCGCGCGCGTAGCAGACCGCGTCACCGCGCAGCCGCTGGCGCAACGCCGGGGGAGCGTAGTCCGCCACCTCCGCGAGGTGGTCCAGTGCGTGGGCCTCGGCCCGCGCGGCGTCGTCGGCCCGCCCGTTGGAGCTGGAAGCGGTGACGAGCATGAAGGCGAGGATCAGGATCGTCAGGGTCATCAAGGGCCCGATGAGATCGCGCACGCCCATGCCCTCGGCGTCGTCGCCGCCCATCAGCCGGGGCCGCAGGAACCGGTTCGCGGCGACCCCCGCGGCCAGTGCGAGGAGGGCGACGAGGAGGGTGACGGTCACGGCCCGGCCTCCCGCGCCGCATCCCCGGGAGGCGCGGCCTCCCCGCCCGCGGCACCGGGCGGACCCGTCACGTATCCCACCACGATCTCCCTCCGGCCGCGTCGCGCTCCCGCGATGCCCGTGTCCGTGATCCTCGTGCCCGGCCCGTCCGTCCCGCGCCCGCGGCGCCCGCAGCGCCCGAACGCCACCCGCACGAGTGCCGCCGTAGTGCCGTTCGGCAGAGGCGCGGTGTCTCGTACGGGAGGAACTCGCCCGGCCACCCGGGTGAGTTCGGGAGCGGATCCCTGCCGCCGGGGTCCGGGTCCCGCTAGAACCGGGGAGTGATCGAGAAGATGACGGCACGCGGTCTCTCCGCGCTCGCCGCGACCCTGACGGCCGTGCTCGCGACGGCCCTGGCCCCCGGCCCGGTGCGCGCGGCCGAAGGGGCGCCCCCTACCGGCTTCGAGGCCACGCACGGAGCGCACTGGACCACCGAGTCCCAGGAGCGGGACCTGCTCCACGCGGTCGCCCGGCACGGCGAGGGCGCCGCCGTCCGGACGACCGTCCGGACCATCGGGACGACCGTGCGGGGCCGTCCGCTGCGCCTGGTGAGCCTGGGGCGGGGCCCGGTCACCGTCCTGCTGGTGTGCAGCCAGCACGGAGACGAACCGGCGGGGCGCGAGGCGTGCCTGAGCACCGTACGGGACCTCGCCCAGGCCCGGGACGCGGCGGCCCGGCGCCTCCTGGAGACCGTCACCCTGCTCGTGATCCCGACGGCCAACCCGGACGGACGGGCGGCCGGCACCCGCACCAACGCCGCGGGCACCGACATCAACCGCGACCACATGGCCCTGACCTCGCCCGAGGCGCGGGCGATGGCCGCCGTGCTGCGCGACCACCGGCCGCACCTCGTGTACGACCTGCACGAGTACCGGTCGACTCCGGGGACCTACGACAAGGACCTCTTCGACCTCTGGCCGCGCAATTCCAACACCGACCCGGCGGTGTACGCGGAGTCCCGCCTCCTGTCCGCCGCGTACGTACGCGGGGCCGCCCGCGCGGCCGGCCACTCCACCGGGACCTACGGCATCCGCACCGACCCCGTGACCGGCGCCCCGGTCGGGCAGTCCGCGGGCGACGGCCAGGAGCGGATCCTGCGCAACACGGCAGGCGTGAAGCACGCGGTCGCGCTGCTGATCGAAAGCCGCATCGAACCATCCGCGGGCGCGGCCGGTGACGCGGAGAGGGCCGACGCGTCCCTCAACCACCGCCGCCGGGTCGACTCCCAACGCGCGGCCCTGCGCGGCCTGTTCGCCTACGTCTCCACGCGTACGGGCCCCCTCGCGGCCGCCTCGGACGCGGGCCGCCGGGCCGCCGGGAGCGTGCCGGGGCCGGTCATGCTGGCCGGTGCGGACAACGCCCCCGCGACCGCCGGCGAGATCCTCGCCGACCCGCCCTGCGGCTACCGGCTCACCCCGGCCCAGTACGCCGGGACCGGCGACCGCCTGGCCCTGCACGGCGTACGGGCCGTACCCGCCGACGGTGGTGGTGCGTTCGTCCCGCTGAGCCGGCCCCTGCGGGCCCTCGTGGTGCTCCTCCTCGACGGCCGGGCCCCGCACCGGATCACAACAGGGCAGCCCGTGCAGAGGTGCTGATGTTCCGTCAGTGACGGCCGGTGCCGCGCATCCGTGGGCGCCGGTGACGTGCGCACGCCCGGCTGCGGGGGGAAGCGCGCTGGTCAGCCGGATGCCGTGAGCTATGTTGGGATCACGGAGCGGCACGAAAGAGAGGACCGCCGGTGTCATCGGGGCAGCAGGCGCGCGCACAGGCGGCAGCGATCACGCCGAGCGGGCAGGCGGTCGACCACGAGCGGGCCCCGGCCGACCGGGTCCGGGCCCTGTTCGACGGGCATCCCCTCTCGCCGGGGCAGCGCCGGATCGCCCAGTACCTCGTCGACCACCTCACCGAGGCGGCGTTCCTCTCGATCACCGAGCTCGCGGAACGGGCCGGGGTGAGTCAGCCCTCCGTGACCCGCTTCGCCGCGGCCCTCGGTTTCAGCGGGTACCCGGCCCTGCGCGACGTGCTCCAGCCGATCGCGCTCAGCGCGGTGGCCGGCACCCCGGACAGCCCCGAGCAGACCCGGCGCAACGAACTGCAGGCGGCCGTCGACGCCGAGATCGAGAACCTGCGCACCGTCCGCCAGCTGCTGGCCGACACCGACCAGGTGCTCGACATCGGCCGCGAGCTGGCCCGGTCGGTGCCGCTCACGGTCCTGGGCCTGCGGATCTCCGTCTCGCTGGCGGAGTACTTCGCGTACGCGGCCCGCCGGATCCACCCCGACGTGCGCCTGGTCACCGGTGGCGGCAGCGTCGCCTCCGACGCGCTGCTGCAGGCCCGGGCGGCGGGTGGCAGCTGGGTCCTGGCCTTCGCGATGCCCCGGCACGCCAAGGAGACCCTCGCGGCGCTGCGGGTGGCCCGCGGGGCGGGGCTGCGGATCGCGCTGATCACGGACCGGACGCTGGGACCGCTGGTGGACGAGGCCGACGTGGCGCTGACGGCCGGTACCGGTTCGCGGCTGGTCTTCGACTCCTACGCGGCGCCGGGGGTCCTGTCCGCGGCGCTGCTCCAGGCGATGGCGGACGCGGACCCGGAGCGGACGCAGGCCCGGCTCGAAAGCTACGAGCAGGCCGCGGACCAGCACGGCTTCTTCCTCTGAGGGCTACCGGCAAGGGCTGCGAAAAGGGTCTGAGGTGCCATATTCACACCACCCTTACACATGAATATTTTCATACCCTTGCTTACTCGGCGGTATATATGTTTACTGATGGCGGCGCGGTCATCCGTCGAGATGCCAAGGAGGGTGTCCCCACACCGTCCTAGAACCGACACCCGACGTGACGTTTCTCCTCCTCACGTGACGTCAGGTGTTCCTGTCCGGCTTTCGGATCCCGCAGCGCCTCTGCGGCCTCGGCCAACCCCTGGGCCGAGGCCGCCCAGTACCTTCTCCACCGGCGTTCGGGACGTTCGGCCGATCGGCTTGCTCTCGGCCCCGCCCGGCGGTGTGACGGGACAGACGGGCGGAGCCTCTTTAGGTTCGAGGGTGCCCACAGCCCCCCTCGAAAGGTGGATCCATGCGTTCCGTCCGCTCCGCTCTCGCCGTCGTCGCCGCCGGTGTCATCGTCCTCGGCTGCGCCTCCGCCGCCGCTGCCGATGTGACCGTCAACGCCCCGTCCGAGAAGTCGTACACCATCGTCTTCGGCGACTGGCTGCAGTTCGCCGCCGACGACGTGTTCAACGCGGGCCTCAACAACACGGTGGGATCCAACAACTGAGCACTGGCTCAGGGGTCCCCGCTCGTCCGGCGCTCCGCCGGACGGCCGGGGACCCGGCGCGTCAGCCGGTGGCCACGCCGACGAGCTGCTCCGCGATGGTGTCCGCGGAAGGGAACCCCATGCCCAGGGTCCCGACGTGCTTCCAGTGCAGGGTGCCGTCCGGTGCGATGACGAAGACGGCCCGGCGCAGACCGATCACCGGAGCCGCGATGCCGAAGGCACGGGCCACCTCGCGGTCGGTGTCGGCCAGCAGGGGCATCCGCAGGCCGCGGGCCCGGGCGAAGGCCTCGTGGCTGTCGACGCCCTGCGGGCTGATGCCCCACACCTGGGCACCGCACGCGGAGAGCGCCTCCAGCCCGTCGGAGTAGGAGCACAACTGCGTCGTGCAGACGGGGGTGTTGTCGCCGGGGTAGAAGGCGAGAACGACCGGGTTCCCGCGCTGCTCGCCGAGCGCGTACTGCCCGCGGACGAACACGTCCTCGCTGAGCCGGCCGCCGGGGAGCGAGAAATCGCCCACCACATCGCCCACGTCCGGGATTCGGGTCACGATGGCCGCACCTCTCTGTTGTCGAGGGGCGTACGGTACCCGACCGCGGCTCAGCGGCGGTGCATCGTGTGCAGGGCTTCGAGGAGCACCTTGGGATCGTGGCCGCCCTTGTAGACGGGCGGCGGCTGCCGGTCCAGGTGCAGCAGCCGGGCCACGGCGGTCCACGCGGTGCGCACCGAGTACTCGACGGTGAACACGACGTCGTCGGGGACCTCGGCGTACTGGCCGATGAAGGCCAGGTTGGTGGAGCCCTCCGGGACGACCTCGGGCCGGTCGCCGGCCTTGCGCACCAGGAACTGGCTGGTGATGTAGGGCATCAGGGCCGGAACGACGACCGAGGACTCCAGGATCTGCTCGCTCTGCTCCAGGCGCAGGTGTCCGAGCACCTCGGTGAGGATCTCGCGGCCCGTGCACTCCGCCATCGTCTTGCCCACGTGGTCGCCGGCCTTGTCCGGGAACAGGGCGTACCCCCACCAGACGTAGGTGCCCTCGGGCTGCTCGTGGAAGTGCGGCTGGTGGTTGAGGACGATGGTCAGCAGCCAGCCGGAGTCCTTGAAGGTGATCAGACCGCCCTTGCCGGCCTCGCTGCCGGAGAACTCCTCCATGGCCTTGAAGAAGGTGGGGTCCTGGGTGGTGACGGTGAAGGAGCCCCAGGTGGAGTCCGCGACGGAGGAGTCGAACACCGAAGGGTCGCCCAGGTGGGGGCGCTTGGCCGCCAGGGTCTGCCACAGGCGCCACGAAGCGTCCGGAGCGGAGGTGTCCAGGACGGCGGGGGTGTCGGTGGAACCCAGGGTCGAGTTCGCGGTCATCGAGCCGTTGGTGACGAACACCAGGTCCTCGGCGGCGACGGGAATCCGCTCGGCCGAGCCCTCCCGCGTACAGGCCAGGGCGGTGACGGTGGTGGCCTCTCCGTCGGCCAGCTCCACGTCGGTCACGGTGGTGTTCATCGTGAACACGACGCCCTTGCTCCGCAGCCAGCTCTGGAGCGGGCGCACGATCGAGTCGTACTGGTTGAAGCGGGTGCGGTAGATGCCCGACATGGTGTCGAAGGTCTTGAAGAGGTGCACGAACCGGTTGAGGTAGCGCCGGAACTCGATCGCCGAGTGCCAGGGCTCGAAGGCGAAGGTCGTGCACCACATGTACCAGAAGTTGGTGGTGAAGAACGCGGGGGTGAAGCAGTCGGAGATGCGCTTGCCGTCGAGCCGGGACTCGGGGGAGGCCACGCACGCCACCAGGTCCAGCCGGTCGCGCTCGGAGAACCCCATGGAACGGGTGTCGACCCGCAGGCCGGCGGAGTCGACCAGGCGGGCCTTGTCGTTCCAGGCGAAGTCCTCGTGGAAGGCGAAGGTGTCCTCGGTGACCGAGGTGCCCGGCGCGTCCAGTGAGGGGATGGAGCGCAGCAGGTCGTAGGTGCACTCGAAGTGCAGCTCGAACATCCGGCCGCCGCGCATGGTGTAGCCGTTCTCGGGATCTCCCGCGGCGTCCAGGCTCCCGCCGGTGCGGCCCTGGGCCTCCAGGATCGTGATGTCCGAGCCCGCGAACCCGCCCTCCCTGATCAGCAGCGCCGCTGCCGACAGGGAAGCGATGCCGGCACCCACCAGATAGGCCTTGGCCACGATGTGTCTCCTCGCCCTGGCCGCACGGGCCCCGGTCGGCCGTACGGTCACCCACCCAGGCCACCACCCCCCACGGCGGGTCGCGACCGGGGTGCGCCATTGGGCGGGTGCCGTGTCGAAGGGTGTCGTGCCGGCGGGCGCTTCCCGCGGACGGTCGCGGCGCGGGCCATCCGCATCGTGAGATGCGGTGTCACATGTCGGCGGCGGCGTGCCAGACTCTTCCGCATGCGCCAGCAGAAGATTAGCGCCGGCGTGCCGGCCCGGAGCTGAACTGAGACCACCCCAGCAGCCCACCGCCCGCACGCAGACCTCTCGCATCCGCGAGGGGTCTTCTTGTTTTCCGGGACCACGCACCTCCGCCCCAGGACAGGAGCCCACCTCTCATGACCCGCAGCGATGTTCTCCCCGCCGTCGACGACGCCGTGCGCACCGGCGACACCGCCTGCCACGCGCTGACCATCACCGTCCGGGACGGCGGCCACGCCCTCACCCGCATCTCCGCGCTCCTGAACAACCTCTCCGTCAGGACGCTGTCCTTCAGGGCCGCCGAGGGCGGCGGGCTCGCCGTGTGCGAGATCGTGGTGCCCGCAGCGGACTCGCCGCGCGCCCAGGCCAAGCTCCGGCGGTGCGTCGAAGTGGTGGAGCTGAGCGCCCACCCGGCGGCGGAGACCCGGGTCATCTGAACGAACCGCACGGATTACTTGACTGACCGTTCCAGTATCCGTAGGGTAAGGGATGTGGCCAGGACCAAGGAATTCGATCCCGACGCCGCGCTGCAGTCGGCTCTGGAGCTGTTCTGGCGGCGCGGCTACGAGGCGACGTCGATGGCGGACCTCGTGGAGGAGCTCGGCATCGGGCGGGCCAGCATGTACGCCACCTTCGGGAACAAGCGCGAGCTCTACCTGAAGGCGCTGGACCGCTACGGCGAGTACCGCGACCCCAGCCTGCTGCGCGAACTGTCCCAGCCGGGGCCCGCGCTGCCGGCCGTGCGCACGGTGGTACGTCGCTTCGCCGCCGAGTCGAGCACCGGTGACCTGCGGCGGAACGGCTGCTTCGTGACCAACACGGCCACGGAGCTCGGTGCGCACGACCCGGATGCTGCCCGCAGGGTGGAAGCGAGCTGGAGCCACATCGAGACCCTGCTGCAGTCGGCGCTGACCCGGGCCCAGGCCCAGGGCGAGCTGCCGGCGGACCGCGATCCGCGCACGCTCGCCAGCATGCTGCTGGTGCTCATGCAGGGCATGCGCGTCGTGGGCAAGGCCTCGCAGGACCCGGCCCGGGTGCTGGCCGCCGCGGAGCAGGCCCTGGCACTGCTCGACTGACCGGACGCACGACTGTTTGGCACCTCCCTTCGGGGAGGTTCTTTTAAGGCTTCATTCTGGAATGTACGATCCAGTTCACATCATGAGGGGGAGTAATGGCCGTCACGCAGACCGCACGCACCACGCAGACGCTCACCGCGTCCGGATCCAGGGCGGCCCGCCCGGCGCCCGGCCCGGCCTTCGCGCTGCTCGGCACCGTGCAGATGACACTGATCTTCGCGCTCACCTCGCTCATCGTGCCGCTGCCCGCCATCGGCCGCGAATTCACCCTGGGGCGCGATGACTTGCTGCTCCTCAGCGCCGCCTACGGACTGAGCTTCGCCGGCCTGCTGCTCTTCGGAGGCCGCCTCACCGACCGGTTCGGCGGGCGCCGGGTGCTCACCGCCGGACTGCTCCTCTTCGCCGTGGCCTCCCTCGCCGCACCCTTCGCCCAGGGGGCCGGGACCCTGCTCGCCGCCCGCTTCGCCCAGGGAGTGGGCGCCGCGCTCACCGCACCGGCCGCCATGGCCGTCCTGCGGGCGGTCTTCCCCGAACCCGCCGCGTTCGGGCGGGCGATGGCCACCTGGGGCGGGCTGTCGGTGCTCGGTGCGACCGCCGGGAACCTGCTCTCCGGGGTCATCTCGGCCCTGAGCAGCTGGCGGTTGTCCTTCGCCGTCCCGGTAGCCGTGGCCGCCGCCGCACTGCTCCTCGCTCCCCGGCTGCTGCCCGCCACCCCGGAGGGTGAGGGCCGGTCCCTGGACCTGCCGGGCGCCCTGCTGGCCACCGCCGGGATCAGCCTCGCCAGCTACGGATTCGTCCTCACCGACGTCCGGTCCTGGGGCTCGACGAACGTCCTGGTCGTCCTGGTCGCCGCGGCCGCGCTCCTGCTGGCCTTCCCGTTCGTCGAGCGCCGGGTCCGTGACCCCCTGCTCCCGCTCGGATTCCTCCGTGACCGGCGCCGGGGCCTCGCCCTCGCGGCCATCGGCCTCACCGCCGCCGGCACCGCGCTGACCTTCGTCCTCCTCTCGCTCCACCTCCAGCAGGAACTCGGCTGGTCCGCGCTGCGGACCTCGGCCGCGTTCCTCCCCTTCGCGGTGGCGCTCCTGGTGGCGGGCCGGGTGGCCGGTCCCCTCGTGGGCCGGTACGGGGCGCCCCGCGTCACCACCGCAGGCCTCGTGGTTGCCGCGGCCGGACTGGCGCTCCTCGCACTCACCGGCCTGGCCGCGCAGATCCCGTACGCCTACGGCATCCTTCCCGGCCTGCTCCTGCTGCCCGTCGGAGCGGCGGCCGCCTTCGCCGGGGCCGCGGTCCTCGCCACCGACGGGGTGGCGCCCCACCAGGCGGGACTCGCCGGCGGGGTCATGAACACCGCGATGGAGCTCGGCCCGACGGTCGTCTTCGCCGCCGTGCTCTCCCTGGGCTCCGACACGGTCTCCCTCGCCGCCACCGCGGTCGCCTTCGCCGCAGCAGCCTTCCTCAACACCCGCATCAAGTAACCGACAACACCCGCACCAAGCAACCGACAGACAACCGAGTAGGGGAATCACCACCATGTCCGCACGTTTCACCGGCAAGAGCGTCCTCGTCACGGGTGCCGGCTCGGGCATCGGCCGGGCCATCGCCCTCGCCTTCGCCGCCGAGGGGGCCGCAGTGGCCGTGGCCGGCCGCACCGGGGCTCCGCTCGACGCGACGGTCGAGCTGATCGAGAAGGAGGGCGGCCGGGCCGTCGCGGTGACCGCGGACGTGACCCGCGCCGAGGACGTACGGGCCATGGTGCGCCGTACCGTGGAACACTTCGGCAGCCTCGACGTCGCGGTCAACAACGCGGGCGTCCTGCGGGGCGTCGGTCCCGTCGCGGACCTCCCGGAGGAGGACTGGCGCACCATGCTGGAGATCAACGTCACCGGCGTCCTGCTCAGCCTCCAGGCCGAGGTCGCCGCCATGCGCGACCAGCCCGCCGGCGGGGCGATCGTCAACATCTCCTCGAACCTCGGCGCACACACCCGCATCCCCGGGGTCGCCGGCTACCTCACCACCAAGGCGGCCGTCTCCGCCCTGACCCGGGCCGCCGCCCTGGACCACATCGCCGAAGGGGTCCGCATCAACGCGGTCAGCCCCGGAGCCACCGCCACCACGATGTCGCTCCGGCCGGGGGAGAACGAAGCGGACCGTGCCGCCCGGATGCAGGACGAATCACCGCTGGGCCGGGTGTCCTCCACCGCCGAGGTCGCGGCGGCCGTGCTCTACCTGGCATCGCCGGACGCCGCCTCCGTGATCGGCACCGACCTGGTGATCGACGGCGGCGCCGCCGCCTGACGGCCGCGAGAACCGGTCCCGCCGTAGGGCGAACCGGCCCGGAAACGGCTTCGGCCCCCTTGACGCCTGGGCGTCAAGGGGGCCGAACCTTTGGTAGCGGGGACAGGATTTGAACCTGCGACCTCTGGGTTATGAGCCCAGCGAGCTACCGAGCTGCTCCACCCCGCGTCGTTGTGAACATCACTGTACGGGATCCCGGGCGGGCCTCCGACCACCGCCGAAAATCCGGGCGGGCCGGGCGGAGAAACCCGTACGGGCGGGCAAGAATTTTCCGCGCAGCCGGAAGGAGCGGATTTTATTTTCCCGCCGATCCGACCCCGGCGTGCTACTGTGGTTTTAGTTGCAGTTGTGGTTCCCAAAAATTTTGAGCAGCTCCGCCCACTCCCTCGCAGGAGCAGGGCGAGTGCTCTTGTATTTCCGGCGTTTTCCGGGCTGGGCAATCATCGGCGACTTGAGGTTCGCACAGTGCGGATCTCTGGGCTGTGCCCCGAAGGAGTAAAAAAACATGGCAAATGGCACCGTGAAGTGGTTCAACGCGGAAAAGGGCTTTGGCTTCATCGAGCAGGAGGGTGGCGGTCCTGACGTGTTCGCCCACTACTCGAACATCGCCTCGCAGGGCTTCCGTGAGCTTCAGGAAGGCCAGAAGGTCAGCTTTGACATCGCGCAGGGCCAGAAGGGCCCGACCGCCGAGAACATCGTCACCGCCTGACGTTCACGCGTAACCGCGTAGCTGGGGCCCGCACCTTGGGTGCGGGCCCCAGCTCGTTGCGTTTTTTGGATCTGCGGGCCGTCTGGGCCCGCGTGCGCGGCGCGGCGGGGAAACCCCCCAGCGCCCCACCGTTCGGCCGATGGATGCACTCCTCGGCTCCCCACCCGCATGCGGCACATATCTCGCCGACACATAGGGTGATAATCCTTTCATGGCCGGTTGATCGAGCGAAGTTCGATTCGACTCCGTCCATATCTTTTTATGCTCCGGCTCATTCTTGTGAATCCTCGTGCGGCCAGATTTTCGCTGCCGAGAACTCCTCGATGTGCGCCGAATCGAGGAAGGTTCTGCATGAACCGCACGACCCGCATGAATGACCGGTCTTCGTCCTCCCGTACGGGTGGATCCAACAGCTCCTACGGCTCCTACGGCGGCTCCTCCGGCTCCGGCAGCCGCTCCGGCAGTCGCTTCGGCTCCTCCGCCCCCAGCCGCTCCGGTGCTCCCAAGCGCTCGGGTGGCGGCGGCTACGGGCGCCGTCCCGCCGCACCGCAGGGCGAGTTCGCCCTGCCGGTCACCGTGGTCCCCGCGCTGCCCGCCGTCGAGGCGTTCGCCGATCTGGCGATGCCCTCGCAGCTGCTCGCCACGCTCACCCGCGAGGGCATGACCACCCCGTTCCCGATCCAGGCGGCCACGCTGCCCAACGGCCTCGCGGGCCGGGACGTCCTGGGGCGCGGCCGTACCGGCTCCGGCAAGACCCTGGCCTTCGGGCTCGCCCTGCTGGCCCGCACCGCCGGCCAGCAGGCCGAGCCGGGCCAGCCGCTCGCACTGGTCCTCGTACCCACCCGTGAACTCGCCCAGCAGGTCACGGCGGCCCTCACGCCCTACGCCCGTGCGCTGAAGCTGCGGATCGCCACCGTCGTCGGCGGTATGCCGATCCACCGGCAGGCCGGCGCGCTGCGCGGCGGTGCCGAAGTGGTCGTCGCCACTCCGGGCCGTCTGAAGGACCTCATCCAGCGGGGCGACTGCCGGCTGAACCAGGTCGGGATCACCGTCCTGGACGAGGCCGACCAGATGGCGGACATGGGCTTCATGCCCCAGGTCACCGCGCTGCTCGACCAGGTGCGCCCCGAGGGCCAGCGGATGCTCTTCTCCGCCACCCTCGACCGCAACGTCGACCTGCTGGTCCGCCGCTACCTGACCGACCCCGTGGTGCACTCCGTCGACCCCTCGCAGGGCGCCGTCACCACGATGGAACACCACGTCCTGCACGTGCAGAACTTCGACAAGCAGGCCGCCACGACCGAGATCGCCGCCCGCGAGGGCCGCGTGATCATGTTCCTGGACACCAAGCACGGCGTGGACAGGCTCACCGAGCACCTGCTGAGCAGCGGGGTGCGCGCCGCGGCGCTGCACGGCGGAAAGTCGCAGCCCCAGCGCACCCGTACGCTCACGCAGTTCAAGTCCGGGCACGTCAGCGTGCTCGTGGCGACGAACGTCGCGGCCCGCGGCATCCACGTCGACAACCTCGACCTCGTCGTCAACGTGGACCCGCCGACCGACCCCAAGGACTACCTGCACCGCGGCGGCCGTACGGCCCGCGCCGGTGAGTCCGGCAGCGTCGTCACCCTGGTCCTGCCCAACCAGCGCCGCGACATGGTCCGTCTGATGCAGGCGGCGGGCATCACCCCGCAGACCGCGCAGGTCCGCTCCGGCGAGGCAGAGCTGAGCCGGATCACCGGCGCCCAGGCGCCGTCCGGCGTCCCGGTCGTCATCACCGCCCCCGTCACCGAGCGGCCCAGGGGCGGCGCCGGCGGCGCCTCCCGCGGCCGTCGCAGCCGGCCGGCACAGGACCGGCGCAGCAGGACCTCCGCCACCGCCCGGGGGCCGCAGCGCCAGTCCCCGGCCACCTCGGCGGCCTAGGCGACCTCGCCCGGATCCTGCCGGACCGGGCACGGACGGTTCTCTTCTACCTGTGAGGCAGCATGCGCTTCGTCATCGCCCGCTTTCCGTTCGAACTGACCAAGGCCGGGGTCCTCGAATCGATGAAGGGCGTCAAGCCCGAACCGATCACCGGTGACTCCGTGGTCATAGGCCGTCGTTCCTACCCCGTGAAGCAGGTGGGCGCCGTGGTCACCCGCCAGGACCGCCGCGACTTCACCGCCGCCGAGGTGATCAGGGCCCTGACGGCGCTGGGCTTCACCTGCCGCCCGCTCGAAGTCCCGGCGCCCGCTGCGGCCCTGACGCCGCTCCAGCAGGCGTCGGCCATGCTCGGCGCCCCCTCGGGCGTGTAGCGGGGCCGCAGGAACAGTGCGTACGGAGCCCAGGGCCCCGGCCGGCCACAGCCGACCGGGGCCCTGGGCCTTTCCCTGCCACGCCGCCTCAGCCCGGGGCAGGCCCGGCTCACGCCCGGCTCACGCCCGGGTCCAGCGCGGGCCCGCCGCGGCGGGGGCCGGCGGGGGTTCGGCTCCGTCCAGGCGCAGGCTGCGCAGCGTGGCGTCCGTTTCGCGCTGGAAGTGCGCGTAGGTGATCAGCCGCTCCCACAGCGGGTCGGGACGGCCCGGAACGGTGGCTCCGCGGGCTTCCCACTCGCGGGCGAGCTGCTCGAAGACGACCGCCCCGCCCGAGGGGGCGGGACTGCCCGACTGCTGCCGGGGAATGCCCCGTGCCAACGCGGCGGGGACGCGGTCGGGTGCCCGGTGCCGGGCCGGGGACGGGGAGACGGCGCGTGGAGCGGCGTGTGGAGTGCCCATGCCCGCCCCAACGATTCTGCGGGCTCCCGGGCACGCCTCCGGGACCGGCGGGATGGAGCGCGGGGCGGGGGCGGGGAGCCCGTCAGCCCAGCCGGGTGGGCGAAGAGGCGGCCGGGGCCAGGACGCGGGGGGTCCCGGTGCCGTCCGCCGGGACGGTCCAGAGGTCCGTGGTGTCCACGGAGCCCTCGGCGGGCAGGGCGTAGGCCAGGGTCCGGTCGTCGAGCCAGAGCGCCTGATCGTCCACGCTGCGCTTCTCCGCAAGCGGCTGCTCCCGCAACGTCCGCAGATCCAGCACGTGTTCGCGCCACAGGGACGCTCCGCGCTGCACCCGCTTCTTGTACGCGACCCGGGTCTCGTCGGGGGACAGGGACGGGCATTCGACGTTCGAGGCGAGGGTGGTGACGCTGCGCCGCGCGATGGAACCCTTCACCAGGTACGTCTGGTTGTCCGTGTTGAGGGTGGCGTAGAAGGTGTCGTCGTCCTTGGAGAAGGTGACGCCCCAGAAGTTGATGTCGCTCGCGCTGTAGGGGCGGCCGTCCCGCTCGATGGCGAACTTCTCCAGGTCCGGTTCGAGCGCCCCCGTACGGGTGTCCACGATCGAGGTCCGGGTGGAGAAGAACGCAGAGCCGTAGGACTCCCCGGAGACGAAGACCGTCCAGGCGGCGAACCGGCCGCTCGGGGAGACCCGGGCTCGCGAGGGGGTGCCCGCGAGCGGGAACTCGCGCTGCGTGCGCAGTTCGGAGCCGACGATCAGCGCCCGGTTGTCCTGGGCGAGGGCGCCCGGGGAGGAACTCAGGCACACGCCGGTGCCGGCCGCGGCGTGGAACCGCAGGCAGGTGAGGCCCGAGGCGGTCCGTGCGTCCTGCGGTGAGCGGTCCGGTACGGAGACGAGGGCTCCGCGGTGCGGGCCCTGTGCGCCGTTGAGGAAGGCCAGGCCGCCGCGCCGGTCGAGCGTGACCTTGCCCGGGGCGGCCGTCGGGTCGCCCGCGCGGGTCTGCTCGGAGCGGGAGGCGGCGCGCACCACCAGTACGCCGGCCACGCCTCCGAGGAGCAGCACGGCCAGGGCGAGTACGAGCAGCCGGCGTGAGCGGGTCATCGGGTTCCTCGGGGGCGTCGGGGGTGCGGGGCCCGGGCGGTGGCGCCGTCCGGGGCCGTGGGGCGGAGTACGAAGCCGGCGACGGCCGCGCAGCAGCACAGGCCGGCCGCGGCGGCGGCGAGCGCCGGGCCGGAGCCCAGGACCGTCCACGCGGCGCCGAAGGCCAGCGAGCAGCCGAAGCGGGACAGGGCCTGGCCGGTGCCCACGAGCGCGATGCCGGTGGCCCGCAGCTTCGCGGGGACGGTCGCGGCGACGGCCGCGGGCAGCACCCCGTCGGTGGCGGCGTAGAACATGCCGTGCAGGGCGAGGACCAGGTAGGGGAGCGCGGGCAGGCCGGGGGCCCACAGGAGCAGTCCGTAACCGGCCAGCAGGAGGGCGTGCCCGGTGAGGAACACGGTGCGGCGTCCGATGCGGTCGGCGAGGGCGCCCGCCGGGACGGCCAGCAGCAGGAACACGGCCGCGGTGCCCAGGGGGAGCAGTGGGAACCACCGCTCGCCGATGCCGGTGCGGTCCTGGAGCAGCAGGTACAGGAAGGCGTCGCTGACGGTGGTGAACCCGAGCAGGGCGGCGCAGCCCGCCAGCGCGCGCAGCCGGGGCAGCCGCAGCAGGCCCAGCGCGTCGCGCAGGTTCACCGCGTCCGGCTTCGGGGAGGCGGCCCCGGGGGCGGAGGGCTTCCGCGGAGCCGGGACCGGGGGAGCGGCTGCTTTCGGGCGTCCGGGCCGCGGCTGCGCCCCGGACGGGACGAACAGCATGAGCACCACGACGCCCAGGGCGGCCACGCAGGTGCTGACACCGAAGACGGCGTCGTACCCGTCGACCGTGAGGCTCAGGATGAAGAACGCGGCGAGCGGCCCGAGCAGGGCCCCCGTGGTGTCCATGGCGCGGTGCACGCCGAAGGCCCGGCCCTGCAACTCGGGTGGTGTGGACAGGGAGATGAGCGCGTCGCGCGGGGCGGTGCGCAGCCCCTTGCCGGTCCGTTCCAGGGCCAGGATCAGCGCCACCGGGCCGAGGCTGTGGGCGAGCAGCAGCAGTGGTTTGCACGCCGCGGACAGGCCGTAGCCGATGCCGGCGATCAGCTTGTGGTTGCGGATCCGGTCGGCGAGGTGGCCGCCGGTCAGCTGCACCAGCGCGCTGACCCCGTTGTACAGGCCGTCGAGGGCGCCGAAGCCGAGCGGGCTCAGGCCCAGTCCGGCGACGAGGTAGAGCGGCAGGACCGCGGTGACCATCTCGGAGGAGACGTCGGTGATCAGGCTGACCGAGCCCAGTGCGAGGACGGCCGAGGCGACCGCGGGTCCGCGGACGGGGGATCCGTCGGCGGTGGTCTTCGCGTCCTCGGGCGCGGAGCGGTCCGCGAGGTACATGTCTTTCGAACTCCCGGTCGGGCGGCTGAGCGGTGAGCCAGTCGTACGTGCGAATGGCACCCTAATGGTTGTACGGGCCAACTGGGCGGGGTGCGGCGCTATTCGGTCGATCGGCGCTGCCGGCCGCTCAGCCCTGCCGGCTGCTCTCGTCGCGCAGCCAGGTGGAGAAGTCCCCGCTCCGGATGGCCTTGCGGGAACCGCGGCGGGCCGCGAGGGCTGCGACGACGAACACCAACACCCCGGGGAGCAGCCGCGGCTGGGCCCGGAGCAGTGCCCGCAGGTCTCCCGTACCGGTGCGTGCGGACGGCTGGGGCCCCGCCGGCCCGGAGGCCCGCGCGGCCTGGAACCGCTCCAGCTCGGCGGATGAAGTCGCCGCCCGGACCCGGCGTTTGATCAGATCCCCCCAGGTGCGCGGCGGCAGGACCACGACCCGGGCCGTCTCCACCACCCGCCGCTCTCCCGGGGCGAAGGCCAGCGAGGCGGCCAGGTCGTCGGCCATCAGGGGCGGCAGGGCGGCGAGCCGGGCGTGCCCCGGCTCGGTCACCGCGATGACCCCGCGCCCGAACAGCCCCTCGCGGACCGCGGGCAGCAACTGCCAGACCCGGTAGTACGCCCGGACGGGCCAGGCGCAGCCGGTGAGCGGAATGTCCCGGCCGGGGGCCGCGGCGAGCAGGGCCGGGTCGGTGGCGAGGACGTCGGCCAGGGCCCGTACGTCGGCTGCGCCGACCACCACGTCCGCATCCACGTAGAACCGGGGGAAGCCGTGCGCGTGCTCGTCGCCCAACCGAAGTGCCTGATGTTTGGAGGGGATCGGCGTCTCGACCACCCGTACGCGGGGGCCCCGCGCGGCGGCCACCTCCGCGGTGTCGTCCGTACAGCCGTTGCACACCACGACGATGTCGGGCCCGGTGGCCGGGGGCCCGTCCAGGAGCGCGTCGAGGAGCCGGCCGATGACCCGGCCCTCGTTGTGGGCCGGGATCACGATGCTGGTCACCCCGGAAGTATGCATGGTCGAACGCCCGTACCGACCGTTTCCTCCAACTCTCCCCGGGGGTACTCCCCGTGGTCTAGATTGAACGCAGCCGACCGGATTCGGCGTGCTTCGGCAACGCCGAGGTCCATGCTGCAATCCTGTCGGCGCAGGGTAGTTGGGGCAGGTTTACGGGTTCGGCGGCTTGGGGGAACAGGCCGCCTGTCCGTGGCCGGCCGGCACGGGGGTGCCGGACGGCCGGGGGGCGGAAGTACGTGCAACACGTACGGCATCGGTCGTGGGGGCCATCACCGTCGGCGGGTCACGCGCGGGTCGCACAGGCGCCCGGCATGCCCTCGACGGCACCCCCTTCCTCCGCACGCGTCCCGGCCTTGGGTCGTCGACACGCCCGCGGGCGTGCGTGGAAGGAAAGGGAACGCTGTGAAGGACACCGCGAAGAACGCCGGGCGGGACGCCGCGGGCGCAGGTGCGGGTGCCGGACGGACCGAGCCGTTAGGGGTCGCCGTCGTCGGAGCGGGCTACTGGGGCCCCAATCTCGTCCGCAACTTCCAGTCCAGCCCGGAGTTCAGGCTCCGCTGGCTCTGTGATCTGAACGTCGACCGGGCCCGGCAGGTGCTCGGCGGCTACTCCACGGTCCAGGCGACCGCGGACTACGCGGCGGTCCTGGCCGACCCCGAGGTCGAGGCCGTCGCCGTGGCCACACCGGCCGGCACCCACCTCGACGTCGCCCTGGCCGCCCTGCGCGCCGGCAAGCACGTCCTCGTGGAGAAGCCGCTCGCCGCCACCTACGAGGACGGGCTGCGGCTGGTGAAGGAGGCCGAGGAACGCGGCCTCACCCTGATGTGCGACCACACCTACTGCTACACCCCGGCGGTGGCCCGCATCCGGGACATGGTCCGCTCCGGCGAACTCGGCGACATCCAGTTCGTGGACTCGGTCAGGATCAACCTCGGGCTGGTCCAGAAGGACATCGACGTCCTGTGGGACCTGGCCCCGCACGACCTCTCGGTGCTCGACTTCATCCTCCCGGAGAACGTCCACCCGGTCGCCGTCGCCGCGCACGGGGCCGACCCGATAGGCGCCGGCCAGTCCTGCGTGGCCTATCTGACGCTCCAGCTCAACACCGGCGCCATCGCGCACGTCCACGTCAACTGGCTGTCCCCGGTGAAGGTCCGCACCACCATGGTCGGCGGCTCCAAGCGCACCCTGGTGTGGGACGACCTCAACCCCACGCAGCGGGTGGCGGTCTTCGACCGGGGCGTCGACCTGACGGCCCCGCAGGAGATCGGCGCGGACGAGCGCCGCGACATGCTCGTCTCCTACCGGACCGGCGACATGGTGGCCCCCGCACTCGGCGAGAAGGAGGCCCTGCGCAGCATGGTCGAGGAGTTCGCCGCGTCGATCAGGACGGGGCGGCCTCCGCTCACCGACGGCCGGGCGGGACTCCAGGTACTCGACATCCTCGAAGCGGCCTCCCGCAGCCTGGAGTTCAAGGGCGCCGTCGTCGGACTGCGCACCGGACGTTGAGCGTTGACGACGCAGCCCGGAGTGCAGCCGCGTACGGCGCTCCGGGCCCGGCAGGAAAGAACCATGACCGACTCAGTAGGGGCAGGGCGTTGAGCAGCGTACGAGGCAAGAGGATTCTGGTCACCGGCGGAGCGGGCACGATCGGCTCGCACCTGGTGGACCTGCTGGTGGACAACGGGGCGCGCGAGATCGTCGTGCTCGACAACTTCGTACGGGGACGCACAGCCAACCTGGCCCGCGCCCTGCCGAGCGGGGTCGTGGACCTGGTCGAGGGCGACATCCGGGACATAGCCGCCGTGCGCAAGGCGACCGAGGGCGCCGACCTGGTCTTCCACCTGGCGGCGATCCGGATCACCCAGTGCGCCGAGGAACCGCGGCTGGCCAACGAGGTGATGGTCGACGGGACCTTCAACGTGCTGGAGGCCGCCGCGGCCGCCGGCGTGGGCAAGGTCATCGCCTCGTCCTCGGCCTCGGTCTACGGGATGGCCGAATCCTTCCCGACCACCGAGCGCCACCACGCGTACAACAACGACACCTTCTACGGGGCCGCGAAGGCCTTCAACGAAGGCGTGCTGCGCAGCTTCCACGCCATGTACGGGCTGGACTACGTCGCGCTGCGCTACTTCAACGTGTACGGCCCCCGGATGGACATCCACGGGCTCTACACCGAGGTGCTGATCCGCTGGATGGAGCGGATCGCCGCGGGCGAACCGCCCCTGATCCTCGGCGACGGAACCCAGACCATGGACTTCGTCGACGTCCGGGACATCGCCAGGGCCAACCTGCTGGCCGCCGAATCGGACCTGACCGACGAGGTGTTCAACGTCGCGAGCGGCTCCGAGACCAGTCTGCTGGAGCTGGCGAACGGCCTCCTGGAGGCCATGGGCGCCGAGGGCCTGACGCCGGAGCACGGACCGGCCCGCGCCGTGAACGGGGTCACCCGCCGGCTCGCGGACACCTCGCAGGCCGCCGAGCGCCTCGGCTTCACGGCCGAGATCGACCTGCGCAGCGGGCTGCGGGACCTGGTCGACTGGTGGCGGGCCGAGCGCGCGGAGGCCGCGCAGGCCGAGGGCGCTGCGTCTGCGGAGGCCGGCCGATGAACAGCCAGGACACCGGCGCCGCCGCCCCCGCCCGCATCCCCGTCATGGTCCCGTGGCTCGGTGAGGACGAGGCGCGGGCCGCCGCCGACGCGGTCCTGTCGGGCTGGGTGGCCCAGGGACCCAGGGTCGCGGAGTTCGAACGGGCCTTCGCCGAGCGGGTGGGTGCGGAGCACGGCATCGCGGTGAGCTCGTGCACCACCGCCCTGCACCTCTCGCTCATCGCCTTGGACCTCGGTCCGGGCGACGAGGTCGTCGTCCCCTCGCTGTCCTTCATCGCCACCGCCAACGCGGTCCGCTACGTCGGCGCGCAGCCGGTGTTCGCGGACGTCGAGGAAGCCACCGGGAACCTGACCCCGGCCACCGTGGACGCCGTCCGCACCCCGCGCACCAAGGCCGTGATCGCGGTCCACCAGGGCGGGGTCCCGGCCGATGTGCACGCCCTGCGCGCCGCCTGCGCCGACCGGGGCCTCGCCCTGGTGGAGGACGCCGCCTGCGGCATCGGCGCCACCGTCGGCGGGAAGCCGGTCGGGCAGGGGGCCCTCCTGGCCGCCTGGTCCTTCCACCCCCGCAAGGTGATCACCACCGGCGAGGGCGGCATGGTGACCACGGACGACGCCGCCTGGGCGGAGCGGCTGCGCCGGCTGCGCGAGCACGGCATGAACGTGTCCGCGGCGCAGCGGCACGCGAGCAGCAAGCCGATCGCCGAGAGCTACCTCGAGGTCGGCTACAACTACCGGATGACCGACATCCAGGCCGCGGTCGGCCTGGTGCAACTGGGCAAGCTGGACGAGATCGTGGCCCGCAGGCGGTTCCTCGCCGCCCGGTACGAGCAGCTCCTCGCCGGGGTCCCGGGCCTGACCCCGATCCGGGACCCCGCCCACGGCGAGGGGAACTTCCAGTCCTACTGGGTGCTCCTGGCCGAGGACTTCCCCGTCGGCCGCGACGAGCTGCTCGCGGCACTGGCCGAGGCCGGAATCTCGGCCCGCCGCGGGATCATGGCCTCCCACCTGGAGCCCGCGTACGCCGGTCACGGTGCGGTGGAGCTGCCCGTGACCGAACGGATCACCCGCGACTCCCTGATCCTGCCGCTGTTCCACACCATGACCGAGGAGCAGCAGGACCGGGTGGTGGCGGCGCTGCGCGAACAGGCGGGCGGCGGATGAGCGGGCCGCACGGTCCCGTCACCGAGGCCGCGGCGACGGAGAGCCTCCTGATCGTCGGCGCGGGCGGGTTCGCCCGGGAGACGGCCCAGGCCGTCAGGGACGCGGCCGCCGCCGACCTGGCGGCCGGCCGGGCCCCGCGCTGGCGGCTCGACGGGCACCTGGACGACGACCCCGCCCTGCACGGCCGGGACGTCGACGGCGTCCCCGTCCTGGGCGGCAGCGCCCTGGTGCACGAACGCCCGGACGCCCGCGTGGTGGTCTGCGTCGGCAGCCCCCGCGACTACGGGGTACGGGCCCGCCTGGTGCGGCGGCTCGCGCTGCCCGAGAGCCGGTACGCCGTCGTGGTCCACCCCACCGCGGCGCTCTCCGGCTCCTCGGTCCTCGGGCCGGGCACGGTCCTGCTCGCGCACTGCGTGCTGACGGCCGCGGTACGGGTCGGGGCCCACGTGGCGGTCATGCCGCACGTGGTCCTCACCCACGACGACGAGGTCGGGGACTTCGCGACCCTGGCCTCCGGGGTCCGCCTCGGCGGCGGGGTACGGCTGGGGCGCGGCGCCTATGTGGGCGCCGGCGCACTGGTCAGGGAGTACACGAAGGTCGGCGCCTGGTCGCTGACCGGGATGGGAAGCACGGTCCTGGCCGACGTGCCGGCCGGCGAGGTGTGGGCCGGAAGCCCCGCCCGCCGGTTGCGCGAGGCGGGGGGCCCGGCGCTCGAAGAGCTCCGGGCCGATGAGTCGGAGACCGGCCGGAGGCCGGAGACACGGATGGGGAGCACAGCCGCATGAACCAGATACCGCTCGTCGACCTGAAGGCCGCGCACGCCGAGGTCGCGGACGCCTTACGTGCGGGATTCGACCGCGTGCTGGCCGACACCGCCTTCATCGGCGGCGAGGAGGTACGGGCCTTCGAGCGCGAGTACGCGGACTTCGCCGGGGTCGGACACTGCGTCGGCGTGGCCAACGGCACCGACGCCCTGGAACTGGCCCTGCGGGCGAGCGGAGTGGGCGTCGGCGACGAGGTCGTGCTCCCGGCGAACACGTTCATCGCCACCGCCGGCGCGGTCGCCCGGATCGGCGCCCGGCCGGTCCTGGCCGACTGCCTCCCCGACACCCTGCTGCTCGACCCGCAGGCCGCGCTGGACGCGGTCACCAAGGCCACCCGCGCGGTGGTCCCGGTCCACCTGTACGGGCAGTGTGCCGACACCTCCGCGCTCGCCGCGGGCCTGCCCTCGTACGCCAAGCTCGTCGAGGACGCCGCGCAGAGCCAGGGGGCCTCCCGGGAGGGCCGTACCCCCGGCAGCGGGGGGATCGCCGCGACCAGCTTCTACCCGGGCAAGAACCTCGGCGCCTACGGGGACGCCGGCGCGGTGGTGACCGACGACGAGGAGGCCGCCGACCTGGTCCGGGCGCTGGCCAACCACGGCGGCGTCGCCAAGTACCGGCACGACGTGGCCGGTTTCAACAGCAGGCTCGACGGTCTGCAGGCCGTCGTGCTGCGGGCCAAGCTGGCCCGGCTCGCCGAGGGGAACGAGGCCCGCCGGGCCGCCGCCGCCCGCTACGACGGGCTGCTGGGAGACCTGGCGGCCACGGGACGCCTCACCCTGCCGGTCACGGCCCCGGGCAACGTCCACGTATGGCACCTGTACGTCATCCGGGTCAGCGGCGCGGACCGCGACGCGGTCGTCGGCAAGCTCAACGCGGAGGGCATCGGCGCCGGCGTGCACTATCCGGCCCCGGTCCACCTCACCCCGGCCTTCGCCCACCTCGGCCACGGCCGCGGGGCCTTCCCGCACGCAGAGCTGGCCGCCGACCGGATGCTCTCCCTGCCGCTCTTCCCCCAGATCACCGCCGCCCAACAGCAGCGGGTCGTGGACGCGCTCTCAGCAGCGCTGCGCTGACGCCAGGCGTCGCATCACCCCAGGCACTCCCAAATGAGGTTCGGATGAACAGACGGACAAGGCTGCTGCGGTACGGGCTCTTCACCGTGGTGGCAGCCCTGATGGCGGCGGCGCTGCCGCCATCGGTGGCGGTCGCGGCGGACCCGTGCGGCCCCGGCTCCAACGCGATCGTGTGTGAGAACTCGAAGGCGGGCACACCGATGTCCGACTGGTTCGCACCCAGCGCCTACGGCGACATCAAGGGCTTCCCGGCCAAGGAGAGCGTGCAGGCGGGCGAGACCCTGCAGTTCAAGGTCCAGTCGCCGACGGCCTACAAGGTGTCGGTCTACCGGCTCGGCCACTACGGGGGTGACGGGGCCCGCCTGATGTCCACCGCGGCCCAGGCCGCCCAGACGTACCCGGCCAACTTCCCCCAGGGCGGCAACCCGGCGGCCTGCACCAAGAAGGCCTCCACCGGCCTCGTCGACTGCGGCAACTGGCCGGTCACCTCGACCTGGACGGTGCCCTCCGACGCCGTCTCCGGCCTCTACATAGCCAACTTCGACCAGGCGGACGGCAACGGGGTCATGCCCTACCCGTTCGTGGTCCGCAACGACGCCAGTCACTCCGACATCGTCGTGCAGACCAGCGACCAGACCTGGCAGGCGTACAACAACTACGGCGGCCAGGACCTCTACGACGGCGGCGGCCCCGCCCCCGACGGCCGCGCCTACGAGGTCAGTTACAACCGTCCGATGGACATCGGCGGCGAGAACGGGATCTACGGATCCGAGTACCAGATGGTCGCCTGGCTGGAGCGCAACGGGTACGACGTCAGCTACATGTCCGGCATCGACATGTCGACCAGGGGCGCGGCCCAGCTGCAGAACCACAAGGTCTTCATGTCCTCGGGCCACGACGAGTACTGGACCCAGGAGCAGTTCACCAACGCCCTGAACGCCCGCCGCGCGGGCCAGCACCAGACCTACTTCGCAGGCAACGAGATCTTCTGGAAGACCCGCCTGGCCCCCAGCATCGACGGGGCCAACACGGCCAACCGGACCCTGGTCTGCTACAAGGAGACCAAGCTCTCCTTCCCGCAGCCCAACGGCATCCCGGACCCGAGCGGGGTCTGGACGGGCACCTTCATGGACCCGGCCAGCGCCACGAACGGCCGTCCCTACCAGCCGCAGAACCAGCTCACCGGCTCGCTGTTCACCGTGAACGGCTACCGCAGCGACGCGATCACCGTCCCCGGCGCGTACGCCAAGATGCGGCTGTGGCGCAACACCACCGTCGCGAACCTGACCCCCTCCCAGACCGCCACCTTCCCCGTCGGCACGCTCGGCTACGAGTGGGACAGCGACGTGGAGGACGCGGCGCGCCCGGCCGGGCAGATCGCGATGTCGTCCACCACGGTGGACATCAACGACGGCAAGTACCGCCTCGACTACGGGAACACGTACGGCAACGGGACCGCGACGCACAGCCTGGTCGCCTTCCGGGACCAGACCTCGGGCGCCCTGGTCTTCGGCTCCGGCACCGTGCAGTGGTCCTGGGGCCTGACCAACATGCCGACCGGCAATCCGGACGACGCGGTGGTCACCGAGGACAAGCGGATGCAGCAGGCGACGGTGAACGTCTTCGCCGACATGGGGGTCCAGCCCAAGTCCCTGCAGAGCAACCTGGTCGTGGCCACCGCCTCCGCCGACCACACCGGCCCGGTCATCACCGTGACCAGCCCCGCTGCGAACGCCACCGTGCCCGCCCTGCGGCCCGTGACCATCACGGGCACCGCCTCCGACAGCGGCGGCGGAGTCGTGGCCCGCGTGGAGGTCTCCACCGACGGCGGAACCACCTGGAAGGCCACCACCGGCGTCGCGTCCTGGAGCTACAAGTGGACCCCGACCACCCCGGGTTCCGCGCAGATCAAGGTCCGCGCGGTGGACGACAGCGTCAACATCGGCGCCACCACCACCGTGCCGCTGACCGTGGGACCGCAGCAGTGCCCCTGCACCGTCTGGCCCGCCGCGGCCGTGCCGGGCACCGTCAACGCCGGTGACGGCAGCGCCGTGGAACTCGGCGTGAAGATCCGCTCCTCCGTGCCCGGTTCGATCACGGGCGTCCGCTTCTACAAGTCCCCGGCCAACACCGGCACCCACACGGGCAGCCTCTGGAGCAGCACCGGCCAGCGCCTGGCCACGGGCACCTTCACCAACGAGACGGCGTCGGGCTGGCAGCAGCTCAACTTCTCCTCGCCGATCCCGGTCAAGGCCAACACCACCTACGTCGCCTCCTACTTCGCCCCCAACGGCGGGTATTCCTTCGACACCACCTTCGCCTCGTCCGACGCCGGGCTGGCCCCCCTCACCGCACTGAAGAGCGGCACCGACGGCGGCAACGGCGTCTACCGCTACAGCGGCACGGGCGGGTTCCCGTCCACCGCCGCCTCCGGCAGCAACTACTGGGTGGACGCGGTCCTGGACACCGCCACCGCGAGCACGACGCCCCCGACCGTCACCTCGACCACCCCGCAGTCCGCGGCGACCGGCACCGCGATCACCGCCACGGTGAAGGCCACCTTCAACTCGGCCGTGGACGCCGACACCCTGGTGTTCACCGTCAAGGACCCCGGCGGCGCCACCGTCCCCGGCAGCAAGGTGCTCGACGTCTCCAACAGCGCAACCTTCACCCCGTCCACCGAACTGGCGCTGAACACCACCTACACGGCCTCGGTCCAGGTCGCCGACCTCTGGGGCAACGCCATGGCCGCCCCGGTCACCTGGACCTTCACCACCAGCACGAGCCCGCCGGCGGTGAACTGCCCCTGCACCCTGTGGGGCCCGAACGCCACCCCGACCACCGCCAACGTCAACGACGACACCAACTCCGTGGAACTGGGCACCCGTTTCCAGTCCACGGTGGGCGGCTACGTCACCGGCGTCACCTTCTACAAGGGCCCCGGGAACACCGGCACGCACACCGGCAGCCTCTGGTCCGCCGATGGCACCCTCCTGGCCACCGGAACCTTCGGCAGCGAAACCCTGTCCGGCTGGCAACAGCTGCACTTCGCGACCCCGGTGGCCATCACCGCGAACACCTCGTACGTGGCCTCGTACCACGCCCCGAACGGCAAGTACTCCGTGGACGGCGGCTACTTCGGCGCCGCGCACCGCTCCTACCCGCTCGTGGCCCCGGCCGACGGCGGCGGCGCGGGTACCGGCAACGGCCTCTACAAGTACGGGGCGGCCACGGTCTTCCCGAACAACACCTTCGGATCGGTGAACTACTGGGTCGGCCCGGTCTTCACCACCACGGCCCCCGCCCCGCTCACGGAGGGATCCACGGAGGTGTCCGGCCAGTGAGCACCGTCAGCGTGGTGATCCCCTGCTACAAGTACGGCCACTTCCTGGCCGACTGCGTCAAGAGCGTCCTGGACGAACAGGAAGGCGTCGACGTACGGGTACTGATCATCGACGACGCCTCCCCCGACGACTCCGCGGAGGTCGCACGCGCCCTCGCGGCGGCCGACCCGCGGATCGAGGTCCGGGTCCACGAGAAGAACCAGGGCCACATCGCCACCTACAACGAGGGCCTGCTCGAGTGGGCGGACGGGGACTACGTCGCCCTGCTCTCCGCCGACGACCGGCTGGTCCCCGGCGCCCTGGTGCGCGCCGCGGCCCTGCTCGACGCCCATCCGGAAGCCGGCTTCGCCTACGGCAGGCCGCTGCGGTTCCAGCACGGCGGGCCGCTGCCGGCGGCCCGCACCCGGTCCACCGGTTCGGTGGTCTATCCCGGGCGGTGGTGGCTGGAGCGGCGCTTCCGGGAGGGCACCGGGTGCATCACCTCACCCGAGGTGGTCGTGCGCACCAGCCTCCAGCGCAAGGTCGGGGGCTACGACCCGGAGCTTCCGCACGCCGGTGACATCGAGATGTGGATGCGGCTCGCGGCCCACGCCGACGTGGGCTACGTCCGCGGCGCCGACCAGGCCTTCTACCGGGTCCACGGCAACAACATGTCCACCACGGACTTCGGTGGGCAGCTCGACGACCTGCGCCAGCGCCTCGTCGCCTTCGACTCGGTGCTGGAGAAGTGCGGCGACCTGCTCCCGGAGGCGGGCCGGCTGTCGACCGCGGCCCGCACCCGGCTCGCCCGGTACGCCCTGCGGCGCGCCTACCGGGCCTACGACCGCGGACGCACCGCGGTGGTCCCGGTCGAGGAGCTGGAGGCCTTCGCCGCCGAGTGCCTGCCCCGGTACACCGCGCTCGCGGAGTACGGGGCGCTGCGCCGGCGCCGGCGGATCGGGGCCCGTGTGATGCCGTACCTCCAGCCGCTCGTGCTCTCGGCCGTCGCCGACCGGGGACGCGAATGGCTCTGGTGGCAGTCCTGGAAGCGCCGAGGAATCTGATGACACCGCACCACCGCCCCGAACCGGGGGCGTTGGGGGGCGGGGGGGAACGTCTCCTTAATCGATCCCCCCGCACCCCCCCCAAAAATCCCACCCCCCCCCCCCCCCTTTTCTTCTCCCAACTACGCGTGTGCGGCCGCAC